>CAYQVD010000035.1:0-1560 GCA_964421125.1 uncultured Bdellovibrionales bacterium | reverse complement strand
TTTATCCTACCAAATTGGCAGAATAAGAACAATAGGTTATATACACAAGTTGTGGTGCATTTGAAGAGACATCCGAACATTAAAGAAAAAAAAGAATATGAACGAAATCATTTGTCCTAATTGTAAAAAAGCTTTTAAAGTTGATGAGGCTGGATTTGCTGATATACTTAAGCAAGTTCGTGACCATCAATTTGAAGAAGAACTAAATAATAGACTTTCTCTTGCAGAAAAGGATAAAGAAAGTGCAGTTAAGCTCGCTGAAGCTAACATTAAAAATTCATTGCAGGAAGAACTAGCAAAAAAGGATAAGGAATTAATCGAGTTAAAAGCTGAAAGCAGTAACGAACTTGCCAAAAAATTAGCGGAAAAAGAATTGGAAATCTCTGAAATGAAATCTAAAATTCAAAATTCAGAGACAGAAAAGAAACTAGAAGTATCTGAAGCAATTAAGATAATAGAGAAAGAACGTGACAACCTTGCTAATGATTTAAAAATTAAAGAAACTGAAACACAATTACTTGAAAAGTCGATTAAGGAACAGTTTACAAATAAACTCGTTATAAAAGATGAAACCATCAAAATGAAAGACGATGAAATTGCTCGTTTAAAAGATTTTAAGCAGAAACTTTCAACAAAAATGGTTGGTGAAACTTTAGAGCAACATTGTGAAACTGAATTCAACAAGCTGCGAGCAACAGCTTTTCAAAATGCTTATTTTGAGAAAGATAATGATTCAAGAGGTGGAAATAAAGGCGATTTTATATATAAAGAAACTGATGATGCAGGAAATGAAATCATTTCAATTATGTTTGAGATGAAAAATGAAAATGATGAAACTGCTACAAAAAAAAGAAACGAGGATTTCTTTGCGAAACTTGACAAAGACCGTAAAGAAAAAAACTGTGAATATGCAGTTTTAGTTTCGCTTTTGGAATCGGAAAACGAGTTCTACAATACTGGAATAGTTGATGTTTCTCATAAGTTTGAGAAAATGTATGTAATACGACCTCAATTTTTTATACCAATTATTACACTTCTTCGTAATGCAGCAATGAATTCTTTGAAATACAAAGCAGAACTGAATTTAATGAGAAATCAAAATATTGATATTACCAAATTTGAAGAAAAGATTGATACATTTAGAAAAGGGTTTGCATACAATTATGATTTAGCTAGTCGAAAATTTACAACAGCTATTGAGGAAATAGATAAGACTATTAGTCATTTGAATAAAACCAAAAAAGCTTTATTATCTTCGGAAAATAACTTACGATTGGCTAATAATAAAGCCGATGAATTAACTATTAAAAAATTAACCCACGGAAATCCAACAATGAAAGCAAAGTTTGATGGACTATCAGATGATGCGGATTAAAAAACGCACCACAACAACGTGTATAATTAATTGCTTGGTTCTAGCCTACTCGGAAAATCCGCAGGATTTTCCTTTGGCTCGTTTTCTTTTACTAATTTAGTTACTGCCAACGCAACTACTCATAGCCGGGACCGTTGAAGTAAAAGATTTATTAATTGAGAGAAAACACAATGTTAAATAATATA
>CAYQVD010000034.1:0-1758 GCA_964421125.1 uncultured Bdellovibrionales bacterium | reverse complement strand
TATCTCAATTTCAAAAATTAGGCCACAAAGTTATATTTTTGGTGGGTGATTTTACAGCTTTAATAGGAGATCCGACTGATAAGGGTGCTGCTCGTCCTAAATTAACGAAAGAAAAAATTAAAGAAAATTTGGTAAATTATCAGAAACAGGCGGCTATACTTCTAGATTTTGAGGGAGAAAATCCAGCTGAGGTAAAATTTAATAGTGAATGGAATGATAAGCTAAACTTTAGAGATTTGATTGAATTGTCTTCCAATTTTACAGTGCAACAGATGATTCAGAGAGATATGTTCCAAAAGAGGATTGAAGAAGAAAAGCCAATTTATTTGCATGAATTTCTGTATCCTTTAGCACAGGCATATGATTCTGTGGCGATGGATGTTGATTTGGAAATTGGGGGTAATGATCAAATGTTTAATATGATGCGAGGAAGGGATTTGCAGAGGGTTGTAAATAATCGAGAAAAGTTTGTTTTGACTATGAAGCTATTGTCTGATGACAATGGCAAGAAAATGGGTAAGTCGGAAAGCAATGCTATTTTCTTGGATGAAAAAGCTGAAAATATTTATGGAATCGTAATGTCTTTAACAGATGGTTTTATTGCTAATACATTTGAATTATTGACTGATAAACCAATAGAAGAAATAGAGGAAATGAGAATTCAGATGAAAGAGGAAACAGTTAATCCCCGTGATTTGAAAATGCAATTGGCTTTCGAGTTAGTTAAAATAATTTATAATAAACAAGAAGCAGAAAAAGCACAACAGGCTTTTGTGGATCAATTTCAGAATGAGAGTATTCCAAATAATTTGATAGAAAAAACAGGAACAGCCGGACTTGAATTATTAGAAGTGCTTGTTGAGACTGGTTTAGTTAGCTCAAAAAGTGAAGCTCGCAGAAAAATGGATGAAGGGGCTGTAAAAATAAATGATGAAAAGATTGCAGATTATAAGCATAATCTTGAATTTGAAGAGGGTGAAGAAAAAATATTAAAATTAGGAAGAAAAATGGTGAAATTATGTCAGTAGGGGATATTAAAGATATATTTAAATCACTGACTAAGTTTTGGTTTTTTTCACCAGAGGCCATTTTCGAGACAATTGATGAGGCAAAAAATATTGCTGAAGACCAGGGGCCCACGACGAGTTTGGACGTTTATCGACATTATTATAAAAAATAAAAACTTATTTATGCCAGGAAATAAAAAAATATTATTGTCGGGGGTAAAACCTACAGGACGACCTCATATTGGAAATTACTTTGGAGCGATGAAACAATTTGTGGAAATGCAGAATGACTTTGAGTCCTTTGTTTTTATTGCTGATCTTCATGCTCTAACTACGGTTCAAAATAAAGAAAAAATGCAATCGGGAATTTTTGATTTGGTTTTAGACTATTTAGCTATTGGTTTGGATTCAGAAAAAGTAGTTCTATTCAAACAATCAGATGTTCCACAAGTGACGGAATTAACCTGGATTTTTAATTGTATTATAACAATGCCATATTTAATGAGAGCCCATGCTTTTAAGGATGCGGAGGCTAAAAATAAGGAAATTAATGTTGGTTTATTTGATTACCCTGTTTTAATGGCAGCAGATATCTTAATTCAAGATTCAGACGTGGTGCCTGTAGGGAAAGATCAAAAACAACATGTTGAGTATGCTCGAGATATAGCCGAAAAATTCAACAGTATTTTTGGGGAGACTTTTAAATTACCTAAACATCAAATTTTAGAAGAAACAGAAACTGTTCAAGGAA
>CAYQVD010000033.1:0-1868 GCA_964421125.1 uncultured Bdellovibrionales bacterium | reverse complement strand
AAAGAGTTTAAAGAAAAAGTAATTAAAGAAGAAAACTTTAAAAAATTATCTCTGGATGAACAAAAAAGAATGTTTTTGACTATGCTTGATCTTAATCAAATGTATGTCCAGAAAACGGAGATGGCAGATAAAAAGTTTGGGATAAGCAAGGAAGACCAAAAATTAACTTATGGTTTTTATAATAAGGAGAAATAACAATGTTTATAAAAAAAATTGCAATTAACAATTTTAGGCTCTTTCCATCCGAAAATAATTTTGAAATAGATGGTATTAATATTCCAGATGGACAAAACGAAGGAGGCGGACTAACCTTATTTGTAGGTGAAAATGGTTGTGGTAAAACATCATTACTTGATGCTTTTGCTTTGCCGTTACTTTCATACAAAGCAAAAAGTTTTGCTTTACATGATTTTTTTAATCCAGAGAAAAAGGTTAATATTCAAGTAACTGCAGAAAAGAATTTTATTTTTGATGGCACTATGCCAAGCGTTAAATACAAAGGTAAAGGATTTTTATTTGAGGCAGGAATAAGATCAAGAGGCAATAAAAGTTATTTATCATCGGTTGTTGTAAGCGACCAGAAATATCTAAAAGCAGACGGTGAAGAAAAGCCAAAAGATAACACTCCTGATTTAAGGGTTGGTGTGAATAATCCTTGGAAAGGGACAAGGTTTAACGAAAATGCCATATTATTTTTAGGCAAAAATCGCACTTATCAAATTCGCTCAGGAACATATAACTCAACAAGATTTGATCGTTTGATGGAAGATTTTGATTATCAGTATATTAAAAGAGATGGTGAAATTTTAGATCTCAATGAAAAATTAAAAGAAATAAGAGACGGAATTGATAACGATTTTCTTCAACATGCAATTAATAAATTCAAGAGAATTAGTAAAGAAGAGATAAATCTTGGAATGATTGATAACTGGAGACCATATAATAAAGCTTTCTTTGGAATACAAAAAGACAACAAACAATATATTTCTCTTGATATGCTTGGGTCAGGATATGAGACGATATTTTCTCTTTTGTATTCTTTTTATTTATCGCAACAAAGCGGTAAGCAACTGATTATATTTATTGATGAACCAGAATTGCATCTCCACCCTAAACTACAAGAAGATTTTGTAAAAATATTATTAGAATTTTCTAAGAATGCTCAAATTATTTTAACTACTCATTCACCACTTTTTGTAAAACAAATTTCCTGTAACGAAAATGCGAAAATAAACATATTAAAAAAAGATGAAGATGGTGTAAAAACAGTATTGATGGATAGAAATGTACTACCTTATGTTTCTGCAAATGAGATTAACTATCTAGCTTTTGCTTTGCCAACTGAGGAATATCATAATGAACTTTATGAAGAGTTAAAGTATCATAATGGAGACAATCAAGGCATCAAGCAATTTGATATAGATTATTTCCAAAGAGAAAAGCAAGAACCTGCAAATTATTCGTGGAAAGGAAATGATAATGAAGTAAGTATTCACACTTTTTTGAGAAATCAAATTCATCATCAAAAAGACAATGGAAAAGCTGATATTAATAAACTAAAAGAATCAATCCGAAAAATGAGAGATTTTTTAATTTAGCAGGATTAATTATGTCAAATGTAAAAAACCTTTACGAAACAATAGATACAGAAAAGCAGGTTATTAGAAAATACAAACCTGAAATTTTAGAAATATCAAAGCATATTTCAGAAAACTTGAAATATGAGTTTTTTGATTGGCAAAAAGAAGGCTTTGAAAATTTGTTAGTTTATGAATCAGATCATAAGAAAAACCCAACACATCTAATGTTTAATATGGCAACAGGAAGCGGAAAAACTCTATTAATGGCGGCTACAATTCTCTATTATT
>CAYQVD010000032.1:0-4228 GCA_964421125.1 uncultured Bdellovibrionales bacterium | reverse complement strand
TATATTATTTAACATTGTGTTTTCTCTCAATTAATAAATCTTTTACTTCAACGGTGGCAATATGGCATGAAGCGGAATGCGAGAGATTTCCTATCAAATTGTGAAGAAATTGGAACGGGTTAGAATCGCTCCAATTAAGCACTTCACCGCTTTTTGCTATATTGCATGTTGGCTGTATGTAAAATTTTTCAAATCAACTTTTTCCAGTTATCCATTTTCCTTTATTTGAGTTAGGTTGATAGTAGAACTGTCAAAGAAGTCCTTTGTCTCAGGATGACAAGTAAAAATTAAAATCTGTCTACCTTTTCCAAACTCTTGGAATATTTCTGCTGTCTGTCCTGCGCGATATGGGTCAAAATTTACCAAAACCTCATCGACAATGATTGGTAATGGTTCCGCCTGTTTTTCATATTCTTCAATGAATCCTAACCTAAGACTAACGAGCAGTTGTTCTTTTGTCCCCCTGCTTAGTTGTCCAATCTTTTTTGCCGCTTCGTTTGAGTCATAAACGGCTACATCCCCTTTGTCCAAAGACACGCTTATTCTCTTATATCTTTCTTCAGTGATTTTACTGAAATATATGCTTGATTTTTTTATCACTTCCGGTTGTTTTTCTATTTCGTATTTTTCCTTTACGTCTGTTAAGATTTTCAAAGCAATTTTACCTGCAAGCCAATCTTTATAAGCATTATGTAACTTATGTATCTCAGTTTGTAATTCGGTCATTACTTCTGCAAGCTCCGATTCCCCTTCGATACGTTTCAATTCATTCTTCTTTTCTCCCAATTCATTGTTTCTGATATTCTGTTCTTCTTCCTTATCTGAGATTTCCGATTTCAATTGTTTAACCCTTTTTTCAATGTAGTCTTTATCGTTGTTATTAAGAAAGCCAATTACTTTTTCAGATTTATCAAGTCCGGTAATCTTTTCAATAGTTTTGATAGCACTTTTTCTGCTCTCACCTAATTCTTGCACTTTGTTATTTTCTTCATATTTTTTTCTAAAATCTTTTCGGTCTTTACCTTCAATTGATTCTATCAATCGTGTGAGCTGCTCTTGGTTTGTTTCAAGTTTAGTTTTTGTTCTTTCTAATTCCTTTTTTTTGCCTGTCAAAGATTTTTCTAATTCTTCTTTTTCCTGTGATTGCTGATTGGCTGCATCAAATTCTTTTATTATTTGATTTACGACTACTTCCTTATTATCGGCAGCCTCTTGAACCTTCAATTTTTTTTGAAGTAATTCCGCTTCCAATTCAAATTTCTGTATGAATGGAATCCTTTGTTCTTCTTGTTTTCTTCTTAGCTCATCCCTTTCATTAATTTCTTTTTTGATCTGTTCAATTGTCCGAAATATTTCCAA
Source organism: uncultured Bdellovibrionales bacterium (assembly GCA_964421125.1). Lineage (GTDB taxonomy): Bacteria > Patescibacteriota > Minisyncoccia > Moranbacterales > DUUL01 > UBA2193. Next base: position 2,869 of record CAYQVD010000032.1, on the reverse strand, counting down.
GACGAATTCTATAGATAAAGATTTTTCAAGGTTTAAGTTCTTCTTTAAGTAATCTTCGTAGTCATTTTTAACTTTTCCCTCTTTATCATCCAGTTCTGAGAGTTGTTGTTGAACATTTTCTTGCGAGCTTTCTTTTATGAAAAACTTTCTGCCAACGAATAGTATTAAAGCTATTACCAATAAGGCAAATCCCAAAACATACAGCGAATAATAAAAAGCAGGTATTGAGCCAATAAAGAAGATTATTGAAATTACAATTGCTACAATATTCGCATTTATGGAACTTTCTTTAGCTTGAAAAACTTTTTGTTGAGCTTCAAAATCTCTCTTTTTGCTTTGTGTTTCTTCAAATTTCTTTTTGAAATCTTCAATCTCATTTTTATGTGCAATAAGGTCAGAAAACTCTGCTACGTTCTGTTCTGTCCATTTAGCACTAATATTGTTTATTCCATTATTTATTGATTTATTTAGTTTATAAATCTTTCCATCAGCTTCTGTTTTGTCAGCTTCTGTTTGCTTGTATAATTTAAGGTTTGTTCTCAGATATTCTACCTTATCACCATCCGCTAATAATTCCGTGTTATATGAAATTGAGTTGATGTTTTTTTCTAATTCTTCAATTCCTTTTTTGTCTTCACTGCCTTTTTTTAATTCTTGAATTTTGTCATTTAGTTCTCGTTCTTCTCTTTCAAGCTCTTTCAATCCCTCAACTCCGTCCTCAGGATATTCTTGTAGTTTAGGTAATGTTTCTAATTCCTCGTCAATCTTTACAATGGAAACGAAACTGTCGTAACATTTCAGATAATTATCCAACTTATTTTTTCCCGTCCTAAATTCCTTTAATTGGTTTTCATTGTCGGTAATTTCACTTTCAAGTTGTTGAATCTCTTGGGTGAGTTCTTGGTATTTAGGTAAATTGTCTTGAATTTCCTTTATCTGAGATTTATTAGATTGTATCTCTTTAAGTATTATGGGTATTTGTTGTGTGCTGCCCCTTTGAGTATAAATTTGGTTAACATTACTTTGAATATTATGTTCAACAACACCAATTGAAGTATTTCCTAGTCCCAAGCCAACACTGAATATTTTATCTTCAACACCTGATGTAGATAGAGAACTAATATCTACTAACTCATCCAATGAGAAGGCATAAACATTGTTGTAAAGTTCGGAAGTTGCATTATCAAGTAGTTGAAACCAATGGCTTTGATTTTCAGATGATTTTCCGTCAAACAGAAGATTGATACTGCCTCCTTTTCCTCCCGCAAACCTTTCAAAGATTACTTCTTTTTGAGATGAGAGAATAGCTTTTATTCTACCTCCATGCTCACCACCTTTTATCGGAGGCATTCTTTGGACGGTTGCTCTTGGGTATCCGAAAAGAGTATATCTTAGAAATTTTAGCAAAGTGGATTTCCCAACTTCATTATTTCCTAATATGATGTTAACACCTTGCCGCAGATTGGTCAAGGAAAAGCTATTGAATATTCCGAATCCGTCAATATGTATTTCTTTAAAAATCATGATTCCTCTCTTATTAGTTGGTCAAGTAATATCCATTTTGATTTTTCAAGAATTTCTTTTTGTTCGGATTCTGAAAGTTCCGCAAGTTCTCTCTTAGCTTGGGGGCTAGTTAATTCTTCATCTAAATTATTTATCAGTTCTTGCAATTTATCTGACCCCTTTTCGTACTTGCTAAACATTTTCAAAATTTCGCTTGGAAAATCTGTACCCTTTTTAACCTGCTCAATATCAATTTCAGGTTGGGTTTTTAATTCAATTTGATCAATCCAGGTGAAGCCTGTTTGATTTAATTGCCCTTCATTGAAAAGATCTAATAGTTGTTCAATTTCTCCTGGTTTGTTTAGTTGAGAATGTAAAGGCGTTCTTCCTTTAAGAGTAATTCTTAATATATAACTTGCGTTTTCATCAAAAACAGCAATTTTATCTTTAGCTTCCTCAATTTTATCTGATAAACGGTCTATGTTATTTTCATCACTTAAATCGACCTCAACTTCCTCAAATCTGATAAGCTGTGTAGGTATAAATTCGGTTTGTGGAGAATTTCCTGCATTTATTTCAACAAGATAACACCCTTTCGCACCAGTTTCACCGAAATCTCTGCCTTGAGGATTACCAGGATAAACTATTGTAGGGCTCAATTCATGAATGATTTGTCTTTTATGGATATGTCCTAGAGCCCAATAATCATAATTTTTGTTAGCTACATCTTCTACTTTAAATGGAGCATAGTTCTCATGTGGGCCAGCAACCCCAACTGTTCCATGTAAAATGGCAATAGAAATTGGAGCTGGATTGCTTGACAATTTATATTTAAGAGCTAAGTTCTTTTTGACAACTTTATTTTGATAACTAATTCCATATATGTCAGCTACGGAAATGTTGTCCTTTTTGTATGTATAATTCTCTACTTTGGAAGAATTAAAACGAAATACATTTTTAGGTAGTTGCAGTGTGTCAAGCCATGAACTTAAGGGGTCATGATTACCACAAATAAAATAAGTTGGAATTCCTTTGTCAGATAATCTTTTTAATTCAAAAATAAATTTTAGTTGAGCTGCCAAGCTTTTGTTTTCACTGTCAAAAACATCTCCTGAAATGATTAGGAAGTTAGTCTTCCTTCTGATGCATACGTCAATAATTTTCTTGAAACTTTTGAAGGTTGCATTTTTTAATTTGTCAGCTAAATCACTATTCCAATTGGAAAGTCCTTTAAAAGGTGTGTCAAGATGAAGGTCTGCCGTATGTATAAATTTAATTTTTGCCATTCTTTTTGAAAAATTTTATTACAGTCAACTTGTGTATATAACCTATTGTTCTTATTCTGCCAATTTGGTAGGATAAACGC
>CAYQVD010000031.1:0-4317 GCA_964421125.1 uncultured Bdellovibrionales bacterium | reverse complement strand
GTTTTGTTTTTTTCTTTATTCATTTTTTTATATATTTAAATATAATTTTATAATTTTTAAATAAATTCTAATTTTTAATTTCTAAATTTTGTTTTCTTATTTAATCAAAATTTGTATTCTGTTTTTTATGGATTCCCATTTTCATGGGAATGACAGTTCTTATTACTCTTTATTTTGTCATCCTCTACTTAATATAAAGTAAATCCCCTCCTTTGTCATCCCGCACTTGATGAGAGATCCAGTCTTCTTTTTTTCTGCATTAGCTATTCTATCTTATAGTCGATATATAATTTTTTAACATAAAAATAGTTTCATTTTTCAAATTCTCCTTAATCCACATTTTCTCTTTCTCATCTACCAATTCTCCTAATCCTTGTAAAATTTGATTATTTTTTATTTTCTCTACAAAAATCAAACAATCGCTTAAGTACTGATTTAAGTTTTTTCCCGTTTTTTCTTTTATAAAATTTTTGTCTATTTCCCAGCTATTTTTAGCAAAATAGAAAACATCATAGACATCTCTCATGGCAACTTCAGTTCGTAGAGTTAACGCTAGCAACTTGCCCGCAAACAAATAATCCTTTTTAGCTATTAGCATTGTGATCCCGAGATAATTTTTCATTTCATAATAATTTCTTATGTCTTTAACGGCTCGAGTGTTAATTTCAATTTTAATATTATGATCCTCGTCTCCATAAGAAACTAAAGCAAAAATAGTATATCTTTTAATATATTGATTTTTCACTTGGCCATATTTTTCTAAAATTTTAATAACTTTTTCAAAAACCAACTTTTGACTTCCATTACTTGTTTCTAGCAAATCAAAATCTAAATCAACCGAAAAACGAGGTAAATCATAAAAAAAATAAACGCAAGTGCCACCCTTAAATCCCAATAAAGAAGCAATGGAAGAATCTGTATAAAAATCTTTCAAAATTTGCCCCATTATAAGTTGATGTTTTTCTCTATTTAACATGTTTATTTAAATAATTTTCGTGATATTTATTCAACCTCTTAATTAATTGATTGTTATCATAAATTTTCCCTATCTCAAAGCATTTTTCCCAGTCTAAGATGCTCAAATTATCAAAATAATAATTGGGAAATAAATAAACCATATCCAAAAACGCCCTCTCTGTGGTAGCAATACTATAATTTTCTTTATTAACAATTCCAGTTGAATTATATAGCACCGTATCTTTCAATTTTCTAAAAACAAAAGTTTTTTTATCAATAACAACTTTTTTAGGCCATTTAGTAGCAATGAAAATTGAGTCATAATATTGAAAAATAACACCAGCCTCTCTTAGGACTGTTTCAAAGCTCACATAGGAAGGAGTGTATATTTTAGTCGCCAATTCTTTAAAATCATATTTTTCATCTTTACTAAAAACTCCTCGGGTCAATCTAAACAAAGCTTTTTTTTTTACATAATAAGCTATTTTAGAATTCAAATTGCCTTTTTCATTTTCTCGCCAAAGTAAAGACAACTCTTCATTAGTAAAGATAGTCTTATTTGACTGATACAATTTAGCAACTAAATTATCCATATTATTAAATATATCCAACTGAAATAATACTTATTCTTATTTAAATTATACATTATTCACTAAAACTTGTCTATTCTTTGTTTTTTGTCATTTCACAGAGGAATGAGCCATAATTGTGAATTGTAAATTTATCTAATAGAGTGAATCCCTTTCTTTTGTCATCCTCTCCCGTCCAAGGCGGATAAACTCCAGCGAGGATCCAGTTCCTCTTTCTTCCTGGACTCCCTTTTTCAAGGGAATGACAATGCTTGGTACTCTTTTTTGTCATCCTCGCGAATGCGGGGATCCAGTCCCTCTTTCATTTCTGGATTCCCAGTCAAGCTGAGAATGACAATGATCATCTTATTATTAAACTTAATCAAATTATCTAAACAGTCCTTCCTAGTATTGTTTTGTTAAGTTGATTATAGCATGATAATTAAATAATCCAAAGTTTTTTTGTGAGATTATAGAAAAAGAAAAACCCCTGATGGAACAGGGGTTTTGAAGCTAAGTTAATTTCATAAATCAAACTACAATTTTCTATTTTTTTCTTATCTTTTCTGTTACCCAGAATTCTCCAAAATATTTACCAAGCATCAGTCTTGTTTGAGCATCAACTGCTGGAAGCGCTCCGAGAAAAGGAGCAATAAAGGGAGCTAGGAACCATTGAAAAAACATAGAAAAATATCTTTTTCTAGAATATTTTTCAGGTCGAGGAGGCATAATAAGAAAACTCAGGAACATTGAGGTAACTAAGCCAGCTAGTGCTAAAGTCATCAAATATCTTGTAATGTATGGCAAATTATGTGCCAAAACAGATTCATTAAAACGTTCTCCTCCAAAAATCAATGGAAGCCAACCCAAAAGAGCTAACATAAAAGGAGCTGTTGCCCAACTGTGATGCCCTTCAATCATCGTGAAAACATATTTAAATTTCTTCTTTAAAGGAATCTTTTTGTTTTGAGAAAAAGCCCTAACTAGTAAAGCAAGATTTTCTATTCCATAAGCCCAACGACGTTTTTGTTTATATTGATTAACAATTGTATGCCAGTAATTTCTTCCCAAAACAGCATCCAGTGAAACTGGAAGGTAAATTGGTTGAACCTCATAATCTCCATCAAAATAATTATAGCCCTTAAAAAAAATAACCGAATCTTCAGAAATCATATTTACCGGCCAATAGTCAACATCCACAATCGTCTTAAATGGCTCACTATGAGAAGAAAATGTCACCATATGTTCTGGTCGCATTGACTCAACCATATGCCAAAAAGAAGAACCCGTCACAATGACTCTTACTGGCGCAACAGTTTCCCAAAGATTATTATGATACATCGGAAGCGGTTGATAAGCTTTCCGTAAACGATTTGGATTAGTCACATAAGAATACATTAATGCCGCTAAATATTCAGCATGAATTTGAGTATCACAATCAAAATTAGAAAGCACAACATTCTCAAGTGGAATATTTTTCTCTTCTAAATATTTCCTTAATTTCTTAGCAGCATAAGTAGTATTCGCCGCCTTACATTTCATTTCATCATCTTTAACTTCATGAATCGTAGTAATAAATTCATAAAATTTACCTTCAAATTGATCCAGCAAAATTTTCTTTTTCGTCTCTCGGGCTTCTTTGGACTCACGCTCCTCCATAGCAAGTAGAATAATTATCTTATCATTTGGATAATTTGATTTTTCAATTGCCTCAATGGCAGGGGTAATAATTTCCGCTCCTTCATTTACTGTTGGAAACATGATCACATGATAAATATCTCGCCATTCAATAAATTTATCGCTATTTTTCAAATCTGATATCGCTCTTCTCATAAAATTAGTTCTTTCAATAATTGCTTGTTCAACTTCTTTCTTTTCTGGTTTTGCAAGTTTACCGCTATTAAGTTGCACTTGAAGACCCGCAAGATCTTCTTGAAGCTCATCAACCATCTCCTGCCCTTTGTAAATATTCGTAAGTCTATACATCCAATCTATCTTCTTCCAACGCTTCATTTTGTGATAAGCCATAACTGAATAAGTGGCAATATAAATTGTACGTAAAAACCAATAAATGTCATATATAATAATAAAAACAGCCACCCAAGCCGGAATAAACCATGAAAGGATAAACATGCCTAAGAGCGTTCCCCAAGTCAAAGCCCCAGGAACAATCTCAAATATTCTTTGCAAAAAACGCTCTTGAGGATTTTTCGTTTTCGGATCAGGATATTGCCAATCTTTTTTATAAACCTCTTTTTCAATCTCCACTTCCATAATTCTAATTCATACTATTTATTAACCATTATAACAGCTACTATATAAATTCCAATCACAACTGCTATAATTAAAGCACTTACAAGTAATGAGTAAGCACCAAAAATCTTTGGGTAAAGCTCCTTTTCAATTGATTTTTCACCTCCCCCTTCTTTATCTGCAATGTCTTTATTCGCTTCGACATATTGTAGTTGTTCTCGTAAAGAAGTCAAATAAAGAAAAAAGGCAATAATTAAATTAATAAGCCAAATAATAACACTTCCTATTGGAACTAAAAATAACTCAATAGGATTTTTATCAAATTCAAAATTAATCTTATCTATTCCAAAAAAAACATTGTAATGAAGAATGAAAGCTGATTGATCAAAGTTAATAAACAATATCGCAATTGCAAAAACAATCATATTCAAAAACAACCCTCCAAGCACAAGCGAAATGAAAATTCGATCCTTGAGGATTGTTTTGAGTCGTTCTTTTATCAACGATTTCTTTTCTTGCATCTACAAATATTCTTATT
>CAYQVD010000030.1:0-4814 GCA_964421125.1 uncultured Bdellovibrionales bacterium | reverse complement strand
TATTGGAACTATTTCCTTGTTAAGAAAAGTCCTTTTGTGTTGTTATTTTAACATGGTTTTTTATTTGGGGCAAAGTTTTAGTTAGTGCTTGAGTATTTTTAGTTAGTGATTAAAAAAGATTTTGTATGACGTCCTTACGTGCGTAAGGACGTAAATCTTGGAAAAACAAAACAGCCCTTTAGTAGGGCTGTTTTTGAGATAAAAATATGAGAAACTGCACATCATTCTTTTTTCATTGCATCATTGATCATGCCCTTCAAAGAAGAATTTTCTGGTAAATTTTTATTAGTTTGTTTTTCGGGAGAAACCTCTGAATTATCCACGTTATTATTAGAATTATTTCTCGAAGATAAATTTTGTATTGGATTGTTAGATTGAACCTTAACTTCTTGTTCGTTCTCTTTAAGTCCTTGTTCAAGCTTAGCTTGCTGTCTTCGATATTCCTTCAAGCAATCCTTACAAAAAACTGGTCTTCTCCCATCTGGCTTAAAAGGAACCTCCACCATTACTCCACAAGCAGAACATTCAGCTTGAAAAAGTTCTACTAACGGCTTTTCCTCAATAGTCTGATTACTTATGGCTGACACGTCCGCCTTTACTTGAGAATCTTTTTTTGCTTGCTGAAACACGCCTTCCACATTTTTATTAACCACTGACATATTATCATTTTGCTTGTAATTTTCATTTTTTTTCTTAAGGGAAACAGAAGGACCTGTTCCTTGATTAACAAGTTCTGCCACCTTATTTTGAACTTCTGTTTTCATCACTCCACTCCAACGAGATATTTTCTCTTCAACATCCTCCCTTTTAGAACCATATCTTTCCCTCGAAACCCGAATTACTTTATCAACACTTCCAGATGTATCACTAATGTCAATCGGCGGAATTGTTTCCGCTGAAAATGGATTAGTTGCTACACCGTCAATCATTAATTTCAAATAAACATGATATTTGGCTAAATTAACCAGATCAGTTGCATAAAAACTTGGCTCAAACTCTTTTTCAAGAACATCTGCATCCATTGCTCCAACCCGAAAAGTAATTAATGTTCCAACATTTCCAAAAACCGCATCTCGAACTTTTTCATCAAGTTGAGAAATATATTGATGAGCTAAAATTAAATTTAAACGATATTTTCGAGCCTCAGAAAGAATTCCAGCAAAAGACTCTGTTGCAAAATTTTGAAACTCATCAACATAAAGATAAAAATCTCTTCGATTCTTTTCTTTAATATCAACTCGAGCCATAGCTGCTAACTGAATCTTCGTAATCATCATTGCCCCCAACAAAGCACTGTTATCCTCTCCAACTCTTCCCTTAGAAAGATTCATAATCAAAATCTTTTCATTGTCCATTATTTCTCGAATCGAAAAAGATGAACGAGTTTGACCAACAATGTTTCGAATTAAAGAACTCGACAAAAATTGACCAACTTTATTTTGAATCGGAGCAATTGCATCCGCCATCAAACGATCATGATATTTTGTAAACTCATCAGTCCAGAAAGCTTTAACTACTGGATCAGTTACTTTTTCAAGAACTTTTTCTCGATATTTAGTATCAATAAGAAGTCTCGTAACACCTAAAAGAGTTGACGTTGGATATTCCAAAAGCGCTAAAATTGCATTCCTAAGCAAATATTCCAAACGAGGACCCCAAGAATCCGCCCAAATCTTTTTAAAAACTCCTACTAATCCAGAACAAACTAAATGACGATGTTCCGGACCTACCTTCTCCATTACATTCATCGCAATCGGAAACTCTGTATCAGCTGGATTAAAATAAATTACATCATTAATTCTATTGGCTGGAACTGACTTAAGACATTCTTCGGCAAACTCACCATGAGGGTCAACAATTGCCACTCCTTTTCCATCCCGAATATCTTGAATCGCCATATTTTGAATCAAATTCGTTTTTCCCATACCAGTTTTTCCAATAGCATAAACATGCCGACGACGATCATCGAGTTTTATTCCAAAAATTTGCTCTTTATTTCGAAAATTAGTTTGTCCGAAAAAATTTATTTCGTGAGACATAAATTACTTTAACTATTTTATAAAAAATCTTTAATATTATATACAAAAAATTACGCAGAAATTGGCAAATTAAATGGAGCATCTCCTTTTTTAGCTTGAATCTTCTGAATCGCTGGTGTCGTAACTGACATATCAGGAAAATGATAAATAGTGGCAAGTTCTTCGATACTCATAGAAAAGGTTGTTCCAGCAAAAGCCCGATTTCGATAATCTTGAATAATCTTTCTCTGTCGATAAGCCATTCTTGATTCAGTGAAATGATAAAGAGCGAAAGTTTTTGTTCTATTATCAGGAACTAAAGAATTTAACGTCAAGTCAGCAAACTGTTTCAACGTTCCAAATCCTCCGGCCACTCCTCGTGCCTTATTAAAAACAGATCTATCTCCCACATAAACCATACGACCAGTTACCACAAAACTTTCTTTTGATATATTTTCTTCTATCGCACGAAGCATCTCTTGTTGACCAGGAGTTAATTGATTAATATTAAAATCTCTTTCTTCTTCTTCTAATTCTTCTGCCAAATCATTAAAGGCAGTTTCTCCCTTCGTAATCACACTAAAAATATTACCGAAAACATCTTTAATAATATTATTAAATACATCACCAATAGCACTAAAAGAAACAGTATCAATTTGACCTGTAATTTCTTCTATCTTAGCTTTTCCTAAATTTTCCCAATCTAATTCTGGTTGAGGAGTAAAAACAAATTGAAGCCAAAGATGTTCGTCTTTACTAAAAGTGCTCATAATTTCCGTAAGAGAAGAAAGTGGATCAATCATTTGTCCAGTAACGTCCTCCTTAAAAGATCGATACGTCCTAATTGGAACAGAATCATCTTTATGAAGCCTTAAAGCTGTCCCCCAAACATCCCAATCTTTATTTGGCAAAACTTTTGGCACTTGCTTAGTATAATCTTCTGCTTCAAAAATTTCGGCATCTGGATATTGCGCATAGATTAAAGACTCCACTAAATCTCTTGATACCCAAAGACATCTAATATAAAAATGAACCACCCCTTCAACTGAAGCAATTTCAAAAGTAAACTTCTCTTGAAGAGGACGCCAACCACAATATTTCTCAAATTTGTTTATTGCTGAAAAAGTATGAAGTCCTGCAAAAATCTGCTCCATAACTTTCGGACTTTTTTCAGTGTCAGATGGTGGTCTAATTTCAAGTAACACATTATCATGTTTTCTTATAAACATAAGTTCTGTATATTCACCCCAAGCTATCAAAAAACCATACCAAAGTGGAATAGGAAAAATTACCCACCAAAGATTTTCAATAATCGCTCCAATATATTTAAAAACTAAATAATCCCCTGAAGACAATAGGAGAATAATCACAATAAACATCAAAACCCCAATAAAAATTGCGATTAAAATGAAATTACGTAAGCTAGTATCGGCATTCTTGCCAAAGATTGCCATTTTGTTTTATTATTATATTTCTAAGTTATCAAAAACTTTTTCATGCCTTAATAAAATATCTTCCTTCTTCGTCCTTATTAAAATAACTCTGATTAGCTAAATTTACAAGTATTGTCATTTCCTTAACTTTCTTTTTATTTAAAACATGCGTCACAATCACATCTTTATGAAGTGGTGATCCCTTATCTTCCATTAAACTAATAATTATTTCTCGAACTGTTCCACCGCTCAAACCCCACTCAGTAAGACCATAAATACCTCTTCCAACTAAAACAAATCTCTCGTCTTTAATTAATTCATTATGAACAGTTTGTGAAAGGGCTTCTTTATTTGACCAATGTAAATTAATATAATCAGTAATCTTTCTGAAGTGCAAAGGTTCTTCATATTTTTTTAACACCAAATGCGCTTTCTCCCGACTTCCTCTTTCAGCAATTGAACGCCAATTATTCAATCCCCATTCACCAAGAAGATTACTTTGAATTGTTTTACTAAGAAGCAAAATCATTCTAAGCCGTTCTTTCCCTTCTGGAATCTCAAAAAAGCTTCCCCATGAAGTATTTTGAATATATTTCCAAATATCATCAAACTCAACAACTTCTTTCTCTTTTTTGAAGAAATTCAAAAGGTCATCATGAATTAAAATAATATTATCAATCTTAAAGGCTTTCTCCTTATACCAGAAACCCTTTAATACTAAAGTTCCTTTTTTAAAATGCAACTCAGAAGAACTATTTAAAAGAAAAATTAACTGATTTCTCTCAATTGGGATCGGCTCTTTAACCAAACTTTCTTTCAAAGTAGATTTTTCGCAAAAACCTCCTTTTTGCTCAATAATTTTAGTAGCATTTTTAATAAGAGAATGATATTTATCACTCTTAGAAAAATCCTTGAGCTTTTTAAAACTATCTGCTTCAATTTGTCTTACACGTTCTCGTGTAATCCCCATTTTTCTCCCAATTGCGCTAAGAGATTTTGGATTTCCATCTTCAAGACCATATCTAACAGAAAGAATCTCTTGGGCACGATCATTAACTCCAGATAAAACCTCTTCAGCCAATGAAAAAATATCTGATCTAGAAAATGTCAGCTTAGAAGAACTCTTTTTCTTTGTTATTGTTTCCTTTATTGTATTCATAGTTTTACTAATATCAAAATTTATTTAGAATCTATTTAAAGTCTTAATTACATCACTTAAAGTAAGCAATCAAGACTTCCATGAATTTCTAAAAGAATAACACACTATTTAAATAATGTCAAATGTTTTTCTTAAAACATGCATTAAATTAAAAAAACAAAAACCGGCTTGAGTGAAGTGTACCCTTTAAAGTAGACACGGAAT
>CAYQVD010000029.1:0-5498 GCA_964421125.1 uncultured Bdellovibrionales bacterium | reverse complement strand
TAGTGAAGAAGAGTATTATTTAAAATTAATGGACTTTTATCAGCAAGCGATAGATGGGAATGAATAGATGATTATTGTGAATATTATGTATAAAACCTATTCATTTTTTTCACTGAATTTACTCATCTTTTATGAAGACAGTCAATTATTTTCTAGTTTTTCTAATTTCAAGCTTTACGTCCTGATATCATTACGTTCAAAAAATAAATAGGTTTTATACTAGATTAATAAATTGAATTTAAAAGTAGATTTTTAACTTATAATAAATGTTAGTTGGAATTAATGGGTCATTTTTAAGGAAGAAGGATTCTGGGATTGGCCAGGTGAGTTGGAATTTTCTGAAAACTTTAATAAAAATTCATAAAAGTATAAATGATATAAAATTTATTGTTTATCTTGAAGAAGATATTGATTTGGATTTGCCAGGAGGCTTTGATAAGAAAATTATTCTACCTTCATATAAAAGAGATGATTTATTGCGGAAGCTTTTGTGGGAAAAGTTTGTTTTGCTAAAAGAAGTAAGAAAGGATGGATGTGATAGTTTTCTTTCACTCTATCAGTCTACTTCAATAATTCCGGGAATTCCTCATTTAATGTTAGTGCATGATGTTGTTTGGAAAGTTTTTCCTCAATATATTAATAATCTTCGAAAAAAGATTTATTATTATTTTATTGGAAAAGCGATTTTGAGAGCAGACAAGCTTTTGACAGTTTCTGAATATTCTAAGAAGGATATTGCTAAATTTTTTGGAGTTGACGATGAGAAAATTAGTGTTGGACATATTGATTGCGATCCGATTTTTAGAAAAGAGTTAAGAGATGATTCTAGAAGAGAGATTTTGGATAAATATGGAATAGCTGAAGATTACATTTTTTATATTGGAGGATTTGATGTGAGGAAGAATGTAGCAGGGCTGATCAGGGCTTATGGAGATTTTTGGAAAAAGTATAATAAAGAAATTAAAATTCCCGATTTAGTGTTGGCTGGAACTTTTCATGAGCATCTTGTTCCGCTAGTAGATGATGTTCCAGGAATAATTAAGAAAGTTGTGGAAGAATCTGGTGTTCCTTTGGAAAAATTTAAGATGATAGGGTTTTTGGACCAGCAAGATTTGCCGGAACTTTATGCAAATGCAAAAATGCTTTGCTATCCATCTCTTTATGAGGGCTTTGGAATTCCGGTGATTGAGGCAATGAGCATTGGTTGTCCAGTGATTACATCTAATGTTTCTTCGATTCCTGAAATTGCTAATTCTCAAAATGCTTTTATTGTGAATCCGGAAAGTACCAGTGAGATTTCAGATGCGATGTATGAAGTTTTGATGGACAAAGAAAAGGTTCAAGAAAAAGTTGAACAATCTAAAATTGATTCAAAAAAATTTAGTTGGGATAAATTTACTCAAAAAGTTTTAGAGGAAATATCGGATATTAAAAAAATAGATCAAATTGATTAATTCTTTTGGTGATATAATTTTTTGTCAAAATTTATATCACTAGAAAAAGGATTTTATAGAATTATAAACGTTTTATTGCAATCTATATATGAGAAAATATTTATTAACAACAATATTAGTGATTTTGATTTCAGCTGGGCTGATTGTTTTTGATGTTAGAGGAATCTTTCCTCTCGGGATGATTTGGTCAGGCGTTTTAATCGTGCTAATTTTTCTTTTGACACTTTGGAGGCCTCGGCAAGTTTTTTGGATATTTATTTCATTGTTGGCTCTTGAGAATGTGATATTTTTGTCTCTTGGTAATTTTATTTCGCTCAGACCTTTTCAAGTTTTTGGTGGGTTATTGATTTTAGCGGTTTTGATTAAAATGATTTTTAAAAAGAATGATTTTGTGCCAATTCGATTTCAAGGGATGTTTCGGGGATTGAAAAGAATACTTGCTTCAAAAAAGAAAAAAGATTCACCAGGTGAGTTTTTTGAGAAAGAGGAAAAAAAGGAAGAGCAACTTTCTCATTTTAACTTACTTGATTTGTTGGTTTTTCTTTTGCCTGTTTTTGCTTTTCTTTCAACAATTAATTCTTCTGGGGAGATGTTCGTAGTTAAGCAGGCGGTGATTTTAACTTCGTTTGTGATGCTTTATTGGTTAGCTAGAAATTATATTCAAACAACAAAAGATAAATTTGAAGCAATTTGGTTTTTTGTGGTTGGATCGTTGCCGGTGATTTTTTATGGAATTTTTCAGGCATTAGCTTTTCAAAATGATTGGATTGATTTGGAGGTTTTTAATGGAAGAATTAATTCGTTTTTTACTGAACCAGACTGGCTTGGAATGTATTTGGTCTTTTTGGTAGCAGTTGCATTTTGGTTAAAATTTTTACTTTGGGCTTCAGAGGAAAGTGTTATGATTGGAAGATGGTCTTTACAAAAATTTGGCAATCGTCTTTTGGACGTTTATTTATTGTTAGTTTTCATTGTGCTTGTTTTAACAGTAGCTCGAAGTGCTTGGCTTGGATTTGTGGGAGTAGTAATTATTTATTTCGGACTTTTGTTTTTTTTGTCTTGGCAGAAAAAAGGAACATGGGCTTGGAATATTTTTTTCAAAAACCCTTTTGCAACTATTTATTCAGAATTAATTTATTTCATAATCCTAATTATTCTTGGGATGGGATTAATTTATGTTTTTAATTTATCTTCATTCCACCTTGGTAATAGGGCTGAGAGTTCATTTAGCGGAATGCAAAAAATTACGGTGAGTTGTGAGACTGGATCAGAAGTTTCAGAAAAGATTCAGAATATTGAAGAGCTTGAAGGATTTGGTTGTCAGCATATTAATTTAGAAGATATTGATCAGAAAAGGGAAGATGGATTTGAAATTAAAGAAGTTTATCGACCTGATCCGAATGTTGAAATTCGAAAGAATGTTTATTTAAAAACTTGGTGGTCCATTAAAGACCATTGGGTACTTGGACAAGGAATTGGAAGTTCTAGTTTGATTTTGGGGCTAGATGAGGATGGGGCAGGGCTTAATGCTTCAAATATTTTTCTTGAAGTCTGGATTTCAATTGGTATTTTTGGGTTGGCGATTTTGTCCTTAGTTTTGTTCGTGCCAGCCATTACAGTGAAGTGGAAGCTTTTTGTGAGTTTGTTTTCCTCTAAGAGAAAAATAAATTGGTTTAATACTTCTTTTGTTGCCTTGGTGTTTGTGGCGCTGGTCATTCCGAATCTTTTTAATGCCGGATGGTTGCTTGGATTTTTCTGGGTGGCGTTGGCTATTTATATTGGTAGTTGTAATAACAAACAATAATATTTCATTTAAAGTATTCTTATTTTATTCCTGTTGACTATGGTGTCGGCGGGATTTTTTATATATAAAATTGTAGTAATTATAAGAAATTTGATGGATTTTTCATTGACAAAATCATATTTAGGCGCTATCATAAATGACCATAAAAATTAATTAAATTTTATGAAAAAGCGATTGAACAAGAAGATTATTGCGTTTTTAACAGCATTGATTATTATTGCTGGAACTTTTTCTGGTTTTCAAGTGACAGCTGGTGATTACATTTATGTGGATGATGATGCTAATGGAACAATGGATGGATCAAGTGATCATCCGTATGATGAAATTCAGGATGCAATTGATAAAGCTGAAAAAAAAGAGAAAGATGTCAAAATCCGAAAAGGAACTTATCGAGAAAACATTCGAATATGGAAGGGTATTGAAGTGAATGGATCTGATAAAGATGAAGTTTTTATTATTGCTGATGATGACGAGACGGCAGTAGTGAAAATGTATTATGATTCAGCTCTTCGAAAAGTGACTGTTCGTGATGGAGAGGTTGGAATTGAAGTGCGAGAAGGTGCCAAGGCTCTTATAAATGATTGTAAGATTAAAGATAATGATGAGGACGGAATTCGTATTAAAGGAGCTGATGTTGATCATAAGAAAGAAGTAATAGTTATCAATTCAACAATTGAGAATAATGATTGGACGGGGATTTATATGGAAAATAGAAAGTTCAAAATTGAAGATAATGTTATTTTAAATAACGGGAAAGATGGAATTGATTTGGACAGAGATTCAGAAGGAAGTGTGAGAGATAATCAAATTAAGGATAATGATGGTGTTGGATTGAAGGTTAATGTTGATGGGGCAGAAGTTTATATTAAGAAAAATACTTTTAGAAATAATGATCGAGATGGAATTGAAGTTCGAACCAAGGGAGAAAGAGGCTTTGTTCAAATTGAAAAAAATAAATTATATAAAAATGATCGATGGGGGATTGCTCGAGTGGCAAGACAGGCTTTTTCTGATGATGATTGGTTTTCAAGTTTGAAAATAATTGGAGACAATATTTATTGGGAGAATGATTATGGGAATGTTGCTCCTGTGTATAATGCTTTTTAAAAAATAAAAACTATTTATATTTTCATTAAACTCCGACTTTTGTGGTCGGAGTTTTTTAAGCCACCTCCATGGAAGAGGTTGAAAATTGTGAATAAAGATTATTGACAGGAGTTTGAATAAATATTATTATTTATACAGAAATAAAAGTTGTTCTTTTTGAAAAAGATGCTGTTTATAAAACAGCTTAATATATATTTCAGGTTAGTACCGACGTGACCGTCGCTTGATGTTTTTCGTCAGGCCTACTTTAAAGCCAATCGTTTGTTAGATTGGCAACAATTGATTGTAGGAGGTATTTATGAATGATCGCCCGTGTTTTTTTGTTATTGGTATCGTCTCTGGTTTTGGTGTTTATCAATCACCGTTTGAACCCGGCGAAGGGAAAGGAACAGGTATCCAAGATGCCGTTGCCGACTCTCAATCTGTTACTCGTGTAATGGGCTGTTAAAGGGCGGAATTTCGCGTTTCTGTTGACGTTCCCGATCAACAGAGCCATTATTAACTGTATCTTTTTTTTCAAACAACGTTTTTCACCCCACCAATTAATATTCCGGTGGGGTGATTATTTTTTAAAAACGAACATTCTTAATTTAAAAATTCTTAATTTTTCTTAATTAATAACTACCAATTACTCACTAAAAACTATAAACTAAGCCATCTCTTGACAACTGAAATTTAGTTTGCTAAATTACTCAAGCAGTTGGTTAGAAGTTAACAATAAGGTTTTCCGATAATATAAATCGCAAGTTACGAAGGTAGTATAATTTGTGGGGAAGACAGTCAACTTTAGTCCGAATGATCAGGATTGAAGTTGGTTGTTTTTTATGAACAACTAAGAACTTTGAAAATTTATGTAAATTAATCTATATATTTATTCAAGCGTTAGGAACTTGAATAATAACAATCACAATTTTTTGCGATTAGTCCTTTGTTCATAGAAATCCCTCGGGATGGAAATGAGCAGATGAGTCAATTAAAAGAGTCACAGAATTCTTTAATATTTTTTATTAACCCGCCTTCGCTTTTTAAGCTTTGGCGAGGTCTAATAAAATTAGCTAAAATTTCTACGAAATTTTAGATTTTTATTGAGAGTTTGACCCTGGCTCAGGATGAACGCTGGCGGCGTGGATAAG
>CAYQVD010000028.1:0-6095 GCA_964421125.1 uncultured Bdellovibrionales bacterium | reverse complement strand
TTTACGATTTACTTCACGATTAGGCTCACGATTAACTTCACAATTATGCAAAGAAACTCGACTCGAGTTCAAAAAACCCGAGTCGGGTTTTAAAAACAAAAAAGGTAAAAAATTATGAGTAAAAATAATTACAAAAATTGGACAAGAATATATATTATCGAAATTTACTATAGAGGTGATAAAGAGAATGAAGATAGAGAGAGGATAAAGAAATATTATGGAAAAAGTTGACACTTCCAAGGAGTTTAGATAATAATTTTGAGAAAACAAAGATTCTTTTATATAAATATTTAATTATATCTAAATAGTGAATAAAAAACAAATAACAAATGGAGGTAAAATATGAGTTTAGTAATAACAACCTTTGTGCCAGAAGGCATTGTTATGGCTTCTGATAGCCGTCAAGTAATAACTATTGAAACAAAATCACCTGATGGAAAATCTTTAAAAAAAATCGAGACAATTAATTCAGATAATGTTTACAAAACTTTTCTTTTACCAAGATTTAATAAATCAATCGATCCAATTTTTCAAGTAGGAGTAAACTCTTTTGGTCAAGATCTCTTAGGAGGAATCTCAACCTCAAGTCACATTAAAAGATTTGTTGAAGAAAAATTAAAAGATGAAGATAGTGTAACCACAATTCCTAAAAAATTAGTGAATTTTTTTAGAAAGGATTTTCCCACTGCTGATACAGGATTCCATGTGGTTGGATACAAAAAAGAGGATAAAAAGAGCATTCCATATGTTTATTATTGTCATGTGGGTAAGAATATCTTTAATCAAAGGAAAAATGTTAAACCAGATGGTAGTCTAAATTATGGTGCAACTTGGTCAGGACAAATCGATGTTCTTGCTGGAATTCTACAACCACCCTCACTTACAGGACCCAAAGGTAAAGCCCTTACAATGAAAAAATATCCAATTATATGGGGTGCAATGTCCCTTCAAGATGCAGTTGATTTTTCAATTTATGCAATACGTACTACAATTGACATTATACGTTTTCAAGCTCGTTCCAAAAATGTAGGTGGTCATATTGATGTATTAGTAATTACTCCGGAAGGTGCAAAGTGGATACAACGAAAAGAATTAAAAGGAGAATATTAATTTCTTATGGTTATAAGAAAGTCTATAAGTAAAAAATTTAAAGAAAAAATTGAATATTATTATAATAGGAACAAAAAATCTATTATAAAGAGCAATTTTGATATTTTCCATTTTTCAGTTCAGCAAAAGTTGTGGGAATCTAAACATTATAGGAACGGAATTGCAAATTTTTATGAAAATGACTTTGCTTACTATGACAATCAAGGTGAGACAATTCAAACAGCCACAATAAGTGCTGGCTTAAATTTAAATAAATTAGAAATAACAAGATATTGTAATCTTTATATTGATGGCTATTTTATGAGTGCTATGAGTATTTTTGATTCGCTTGCTCATGAAGTTAATACTCTATTTAAGTTTTTAAGTTCTGATCCTAATACAAAAATTTATTTCTATACAATTATTAATGAATTTAAACAGAAAATGCCTAATTCTGAATTTTATAAATATACATCAGAAATTTTAGCGAAAAAAAGATGGTGGAAAACATTAGGTAAATTTAGAAATGCAATTACTCATGAAGCAATAATAGCAAAGGAAATAGAGACTTCTTTTGATGCAACAGTAGGAAAAGAAACCTTAAAAAAAATTCCTCTACCCGATAATCCTAAAATTAAACCTTTTAAATATGAAAAAGGCTACGAACTACAAAGTTTTATTGAAAATCTTCATAATAATATTCCATCTACAATAGAGAGTTGTTATAAAAAACTTATCAAAGATTTAGAAAATTCTAAAAAATTACCAATACAAGTTTAACTTGATTAGAAACAGACTTATAAAAAGTTAGACTCAATAAAGAAGGTTATTGGAAAATGATGAAATGATTTTTAAATATCGATTGAAAAATTTAAAAGAGAAAGAAAAATAATGAACAAAAATATTTACAAAAATTAGTCAAATGAATCAGATTGTGCAGAAATGAAATCAATAAATTATGAATAAGAAACGTTGGATAAAAAATAGACCAGAGTATGAAAGACCACGAGAAAAACTTTTGAAGTTTGGTTCTAAGGATCTTTCCAATTCGGAATTACTTGCTATCTTTCTTAGAATAGGGGTTAAAGACAAAAGTGCAATTCAACTTGCAGCAGAAATATTAGAAAAATTTGGAGGGATTAGAGGATTATGTACTGCTGAGATAGAAAATTTGTTGAATATAAAGGGATTGGGTGTTGCAAAAGTTGCTCAATTAAAAGCAACATTAGAACTCGCTGAAAGGTATCTTAAAGAAGATGTTAAGCAAAAATCAATTGTTGAAAGCTCAAAGGAAGTTTTAAATTATCTTCATCATTCTATGCAAGACTTAGATTATGAATTAATGAAAGTAATCCTTTTGGATGGTCAAAATCAAATAATAAATATTGTAGATTTATTTAGAGGTTCAATAAATTCTTCCAGCGTTTATCCAAGGGAGATAATAAAATTAGCTCTTAAATATTCAGCTTTAGCTATTGTTATTGTCCATAATCATCCTTCTGGAATTTCAAAACCAAGTGAAGATGATAAAAAACTTACAAAAGAAATTATTTTCGCCTGTATTTCTGCAGGTATTAAAGTTCACGACCATATAATAATTGGTAATAAAAAGCATTATAGTTTTGCTGACGAGGGAATTATTGATGCTTACGAAAAAGAATATAAAAGAAGGATGAAACTATGAGTCCAGTAAAATATCAAAGAGTAGATGATCTAGAAAAAAAGGGATATGTAAGAGATTATATTTCTGGTCGTCTTATAAAAGCTACGCCTGAAGAAATTGAAGCTGTTCAAATTTTTGTAAAACAGTTGGTTGAGGATTACAATTATCCAAAAGAATATATTCAAACCAGACCACAATATCGCGTAAAACAGAGGCCCTCTGGAGGTAAAGATTTCCCAGTTGATATTGCTGTTTTTTCCTCAGATAACCACACTTTTGATAATGAGTATATTCTTATTGAATGTAAGAAAAGGAGTAGAAAGGATGGTAAGAAACAATTGGAAGATTACTTGCATTTTTCCAAAGCATATTTAGGTGTTTGGTTTAATGGAGAAGAGAGATTATTTTTAAGAAAAATTGAAAAGCACGGGAAAATATTTTTTGAAGAAATACCGAATATTCCACAATTTGGGCAACAAGTAGAAGATATTGGAAAATTTAGAAGAAAAGACCTTAGACCTACACATAATCTTAAAGCAACTTTTAAAGCGATTAGAAATCATTTAGCTGCAAATACTATTGGAGTTACAAGAGATGAAGTTTTAGCACAGCAACTTATTAATATTATTTTCTGTAAAATTTACGATGAAAGATTTACAGAGCCTAATGATATAGTTACTTTTAGAGCTGGCGTTGAAGAAAAATCAGAAGACATAAAGAAAAGAATTTTAGATTTATTTGAAGCAGTAAAAAGAAAATATAAAGAAGTTTTAGATAAAAATGATGTAATAAATTTAGATGCAAATTCCGTTTCCTATATTGTTGGCGAATTACAAAATTATTGTCTAATAGATGCAGAAAGGGATGTTGTTGCTGATGCTTTTGAGACATTTATAGGACATGCTTTGAAAGGCGGACAAGGGCAATTTTTTACCCCGAGAAATGTTATTAAAATGATGGTTAATATTTTAGACCCTGATGATGAGGATTTAATAATTGATCCTGCTTGTGGTAGTGGTGGATTTTTAATTGAAGCATTAAGGCATGTTTGGAAAAAACTTGACGCTGAAGGAGAAAAATATAATTGGAATAAAAGTAGTCTTCAAGAAGAAAAAATGGAAGTTGCTTTAAATAAAATTAGAGGAATTGATAAAGATTATTTCTTATCCAAAGTTGCTAAAGCATATATGGCGATAATTGGCGACGGTAAAAGCGGAATTTTTTGCGAGGATAGTTTAGAAAATCCTAAAAATTGGGGAGCTCTAACAAAAACAAAAATTCACTTAAAAGATTTTAGTGTTCTTTTAACTAATCCGCCTTTTGGTTCAAAGATTCCTGTTTGCGGAGAAGAAAAATTAAAACAATTTGAATTGGGACATAAATGGAAATTAAACAAAAAAACTGGCGAATGGGAAAAGGGGAAATTAAAAGACAAAGAAGCTCCGCAAATTATTTTTATTGAAAGATGTTTGCAGTTCTTAAAAGACGATGGGAGAATGGCTATTGTTTTGCCTGATGGAATATATGGGAATAACCAATTAGGATATATTAGACAATGGATATTAAAAAAAGCAAGAATAGTGGCAATTATTGATGTACCTGTAGAAACCTTTATGCCTAATACTCCAACCAAAACAACAATTTTAATTTTACAAAAATTACCTCAAAATAAAATACCAAAAGATTATCCCATATTTATGGCAATTGCAGAAACTTGTGGACATGACAGAAGAGGACACCTTAAAGAAGAAGATGATATTTCTAAAATTCCTGACAAATTTAAAGAATGGGTGAAAGAAAACAAATTTAATTTTATTAAGGTATAAATATGATAAAAACTGTTACAATTAATAAATCTGTGATTGAGAATAAAAAGTGGACTCCAAAATTTTCTTATATTTATAAAAAATTAGAATTATCTCCTAAAGCAATATCTCTAGAAAATTTTATTTTCAAAGGTCCAACTAATGGAATTGATTTAAGAAATTTTAAAGAAAAAGGAAAAAATTATATTAGAATTTCTGATATGAAAAGATTTTTTATTTCTTATTCTGACATAAAGAAAGTAGAATTAAATAAAATTCCTCAAAAAATACAACTACAAGAAAAAGATATTCTTATTTCAAGAAAAGGAACTCCTGGGATTGCAGTTATAACGACACATCAGGATTTGGATAATGTTATTGGGACAGAAGCCATTTTATTAAGAATAAAAAAAGGGTATGATCCTTATTATTTAGTTGCCTTTTTTAATTCCAAAGTTTTTTTTGAACAAGTAATAAATAATTTATCTGGTGCTGTTGCCTCAGGAATTAATCACCCCTCTTTAAAGAAACTTAAAGTATTATATGATGAAAAATTGATTGATAATATTTCGCAGAAAGTAAAGAAAACAATAACTTTACAAGTTAAATCTGCTGACATCTTAAAACATGCTCAAAATATTTTCTATAAAAAACTTAATATTGATTTTATAAAAATTAAAAAGGAAAAATACTTTTCTGTAAATCTTTCTGATTTTAAAGATATAGATTTATGGACTCCTAAATATTCATTTCCTCTTTATGTAAATACTTTAAAATTAATTAAAAAGAAATGGGAAACTATTCATATTGGGAAAATAGTAACAGTAAAAAAAGGTGATGAAGTTGGAAGTGATAATTACAACAAATATTTAGATAAAAAAGATTCGGATGTTCCTTTTATTAGAACCTCTGATTTAGTAAATTATGAGGTAGATCAATTTCCTGATTTTTATATTCCTGAAGAAATCTATCAAGAATTAAAACAAGATATTAAGGCTGGAGATGTGCTTTTTAATAATGATGGTAAAATTGGACTTGTCGCAATGTTGACACCGCAAGATAAAATAATTATTCAAAGCCATATTAAGAGAATAAGACTTAAAAAAGAAGCAGAAAAATATAATTTAACACCTGAATATTTATTTTTAGTTTTAACAATAAAAGAAGTAGCGAGGTATCAAGCAGAGAAATATACTGTAATTCAATCAACAATACCAACAATATCAAATCGTATTCTTGATTTTGAAATTCCAATTTTAGATAAAAATTTTATTGATGAAATTACCAAACTTATAAAAGAAGCATTTGAACTAAAAGATGAGAAGAAAAAACTGATTAAAGAAGTTAGAGAAGAAATTGATAATTATTTTGAAATTTAGGTTATTCCGATAATCAATTTAAATATCAATAATGAGTTAAGAGAATGTTTTTATTTCTCAAAAAGAAGCAAAACAACTTCTACAAGAAGCAAAAGTAAAAGTGGAGAGAATTATTTTTAAACAAACAAAAGTTTGTTCACAGTATTGTTATATTTTTGA
>CAYQVD010000027.1:0-6966 GCA_964421125.1 uncultured Bdellovibrionales bacterium | reverse complement strand
CGAAAAGCGTTAGGTCTTCACAGGCCTCGGGGGTTCAAATCCCTCCTTCTCCGCAGTTTGTCAAAATCATCTAAATTAGGCTCATTAGCTATCAACTGAAACACTGGTTTGAAGCTAACAGAAGCCATTTTTTGATTTTGAATAGTAACGTTCCAAAGTAAGTTTTGGAGCGTTTTTGCTTGCTCCTCTTTTTTAGCTTTCAAAAAGAGTTTTTTCGCAGAACAAGCCTTTAAAAAGAGTTTTTTCCTACGTTCCAAAGTTGAAGACTCCCTACTTAGTTTTATCTTCGTTTTACTGATTTGAATTTCCAAGTCAGCTTTTTCTTTCCCTAATTGCTTGTTTTTCCTCTCATAGGCTGTTTCTAAAACTTTTCCACTACAATATCCATCAAGCAACCTTTCCTGCTTACTATCAACTAAATTAAGCTGATTAGAGAGTGAATTTAGAACCTTCTCTTTATAATTTCTTTTATGTCCGTGTTTTTCTTTATCCGCTTGATACATAATTTCAACCATTTCAGGATTAAAACTTAATTTTTCCAAAGGACTAGCTAGAATCTTCTCGACTTCTTCTTCTCTTAAATATTTCTTATGCTGGTCACAGATTCCTTTTCCATTAGTACAATAATAATAATTATATCCTTTTTTAGTAGTAGCAGTTAAAAGACAACCACACTTATCACAATACAAAAAACCACGAAAAGCAAAGAAATGTTTTTGCCTTTTACTGTGATGTTTACCTGCTAAAACTTTTTGAACATTATCAAAGAGTTTTTTAGAAATAATTGGTTTATGATTGCCAGCGTAATATTCATCATGCATAAACATCACCCCATAATAAAAAGGATTGGAAAGAATTTTGTGAAGCTTGCTTTTATTGTATTTATAACCAGCCCGAGAACGAAAACCTTCATCAAAAAGAATATTAGCGACTTCTTTAATGCTATAGCTTCCCAAAGAATATAATTCAAAAGCTTTCAATATATATTTAGATTTTTCTTTATCAACAATCAGACTTGTTTCTTTATCGGAAATTCTTTTATTCAAATATCCAATTGGAGCAAGATTAGGCCAGATTCCTTTTTCCAATCTTGATTTAATTCCTCTTTTTACATTCTTGCTTAAATCCCGAATATACTGATTAGCCATTCCTAATTCAACCGAAGAGATAAGAGCATTATCATCAGGCAAATAATTTCTATCTGAAGTTTTAATTTCCTCAATAACTCCTTCTTGTAAAAGCCATTGAATCGTTCCACCGTCCAAAGGATTTCTTGCTAAACGGTCTAACTTCCAACATAAAATACCAGAAGCTTCTTTACTCTGAATAAATGAAAGCATTTCCTCAAAGATTTCACGCCCTGGTTTTTTAGCTGATTTTGATTCAGAAAAGATTTTAACAATCTCCACGTCCTCATCTTTAGCAAGTTTCTTTAAAAAATTGATTTGATCATCAATTGATTGCACTTGTCGGTCTTCACTCTCAGAAGACTTACGGGCATAAATTATATATCGCATAGGTTTTACTTACTTAGTTTCTTAGTGTAACCAAAAAGTTCCTCAAAATCAAGGATTCCTTTTTTAAAGTTTTTGTTTTTATAAAGATTATGAACAGAATAATCAAATTCTCCACAATATGCACTTTTAAATTTTTTTCTAAATTCTTCCGTTGTTTCTAAATCTTCTTTAAAAAGACTTAAGAAAAAATCATTTCTTACCTGATTCCTAGCAATAACTGGCTTTTCTAAATCTCTCGAAGCGAAATAACTTTTTTGTCCACAAAGTTTGTCTGCTCCTAAATCCTTAATCATATATTTACAAAGATAGCTAATAGCCATTCCAATATCCTGAGTTTTAATTCTTTCAACCTTAATAAAACCTTGTCGCCAAATCTCAGACAACTTCTTTTTAGGAAGATAAGAGTAATTAAAGAAAAGGACGTGATAATGAACTGCCCCTCTTTTTTGAAATTCAATCACGGTAATATATTTTAAAAAACTTATTTTCTCACCAGTAATCTCATAATTTAATCTTTTGATAAACTTGGTAAATTCATCATTCGCTTTTTTGACCTCCTTGATGTTTTCTTTAAAAGTTAAAGTCAAAAGAGTGGGTTTGATAAATTTTCCTTTTATACTTTTCCATTGATAAGCATTAGCATAAACTAAGCGAGTAAATGTTTGTTTTGATCGCTTAGCGGAAATATATCGGGAAAGAACTTTTTCACCATAGCTTTTCTCTCTAGGCTTTAAATTTGAAACTATGAGATTAGGAGGCTGTCCATAGATTACTGCATCTTTATAGCGAGTAATTTCCAACCTATCGCCAGACCTAACCATTTTAATATTAGTTTTAAACTTCATTTTGTTTTCTCATTAAGTGTTATTATTATCAAGTCCACTCTTGAGCTGTTGCGTTCTTCGCCCTTGGCGAAGTTCCGCCCCAACTCAAGCAGAAAACGACTGATACAAATCAGCCAAAGAATTCAAAAACTCTTCTGCTGTTTCATCAGAAATAATCAAACCATGATATTTTTCAAAATATCTGATTATCCTTTCTCTTAGTTTTTGACTGAATTTATATTGCACCAAAAAAACCATAAATTGATTATGGCTTTATGATAGACGAAAGGGTTTAAGCAAAATTAAGCTTAAAGTTTTGCTAAAGGCTTGTTTTTATTTAAAACAAGGTATTTTGGGTTAATTTTTACATAACCTTTTTGACTGGAATTATAGATTAAAAAATCTTCTATTTTGCCTGAAGTTTGTTTTCTAACTTTATCCTGGATATCCATGCAGGCTGTATAGTATTTTCGCCAAGCAATTGAGTTCTTAGTGTATTCTTCATCTCTAAATTGATTAAAGGCAATATCAGAATAATCAAATTGTTCTTCCAGACTAATTTCTTCATTAGTAAAAATGTATTCTAAAATATCTTGAGCAATGGTTTTTTTATCTCTTAATGAAAATTTAATTTCGTAACTGTTGATTAAAAGGATTCCTTCTTCCGAATTATATTTTAATTGATTCTTAGTGTTTTTAAATTGAGGTTTGCCAGTTTTTAATTCATCAATTTTATCAATAACTGATTTTAAAAGCTTATTGAATTTTTTGATATCGACATCTAGACAACAATCACCATTAGCAGTTGTCATTGAGGTTATTCCCTCGCAAGAAAGAAGAGTAGTCATAATATTTTTATGTTCATCTTTTGGCACCCCTTCAATTCCTTCAACTTGTTTCATATCAAGCCAAGTAGTCTTATTCTGAATTTCCATATTATATTTAATATCATCCAAAACCAAAAAGATCTTTTCTAAAGATTTCAAGCTTAGATTATTGATGTATGATTTTTCTGACATAAAAACCACTAAATAATTAGTGGTTCATTGTAGCTAACTTTGTTCAAAATGTCTATCTTTTTCTATTTTTAATCTTATCTTTAATTTTATTAAATAACTTTTGCAAAATAATTCTCAATGCAATTAACACAATAATCGCCAAAAGAGTGAATCCCAAAACAATCCAAATTGAATTAAAATCAGAAGTTCTAAAAATTTCCATTTTATTTATTTAATTTTTAAAACCAAACAAAAAAGGTCTTCCGTCGGCGATAATTCTTACAAACTACCCACACCCTTTCGAGTGTGACCTATGCGATAAGTACCGATCAGAAGACCGTTGTTATATCGCATAGGTGTTTTGGACAAACCATGCCAAATAAATATTTGGGTTAGGTTCGTTAAAGTCCTAAGTTATTCAGTTATGATTTTATTTTAAACAAATTGTCACAAAAAAACAACCTTTCTTTCTTCTTGAAAAAGAATTTAGCAAATTCTCGCCCTGGTGCCGTCAATTACGCTTTGCTTCATTGACTGCGGGCAAGAACTTGCAAAGAGGCTAATAAGAAGAAAAGGGTTATTTTATTGCAATTTTTAAAATTCGAAAGTATAATAAAAATATAAATTTAATTCAAATACAAAAATACATGCATAACAATAGACCTAAAAATAGCGAAGTGGACGCTTATAGTTACATAAAAGAAGAGTTAGATAAGCTTGGTTGGATCGTTAAAAATCCAGCTAGGGTTTCTGATGGTGAAGTTTATAAGCAAAATGAAGTTTTGTACCATAAAGAACTAAAAAATCTTCTGGATAGAGATATGCCAGAAGCGGTAGTAAAACTTAATAGTGAAGAATTTTGGGCGATTGAAAGTAAGAGAGATAGAGACATGATTGAACAAGCTCTTAATGAGGCTAAAAATCAATATGCAAAAAAGATTAATAAAAGTAAAAAAATCAAATGTGTTTTAATCTCTGGAGTAGCTGGGAATGATACAGATGGTTATATAGTTAAAAATCAATATTTAAAAAATGGAAAATGGGAAGATGTACTTTTAGAAAAAGGTAAGATAAAAAACATTCTACTTTCTAAAAAGCAAGCTCAATATATCTTAGAACATGATAAGCCCGAATGGTCAGAATTTCCAGATTTACCAGAAGAAAAATATATAGATTCAGCATTGGAAATAAATGAAATTTTACATAATGCAGGGATAAATAAAAACAAAAGGGCTAGATTTATTGCAGGTCTTGTACTTTCTTTGGCAGATAATTCGTTTATCAATCTAAAAGAAAATGACACAACAACGTTAGTTGAAAGTGTTAATTCATTAATTAATAAAAAATTAAGAGAAGTAGAAAAAGAAAGTTTTTTTAACTTTCTAAAATTAGAACTACCACCAAGCAGAGAGAATCATATAAAATATAGGGACGCAATCAAGGAAACAATTAAAGAACTAGAGGCTTTAGATATTAAGAATGCAATGGCTTCTGGAAAAGATATTCTAGGAGAATTCTATGAAAAATTTTTGAAATATGGTAATGGAGCAAAAGAAATAGGAATTGTTTTAACCCCTAGACATATAACAGAATTTGCAGTTGAGGTTTTAGATGTAAATCATAACGATTATATTCTTGACCCAACTTGTGGAACCGGTGGTTTTTTAGTTTCTTCTTTTGATCATATCAAAAAAAATTCAAGCGATAAACAAATAGAAAAATTTAAAAATTATAATCTTTTTGGAATTGAACAAGATGATGAAGTTGTAGCACTTGCACTTGTAAATATGATTTTTAGAGGAGATGGAAGAAATAATATGAGCGAGGGTAATTGTTTCCAAAAAAATATAGAATTAACTAATAAAAAAGGAAATCAAACAGGTGAATTTACAAAAAGAACAAGTAACGAATTAACTAAAAATCCAGTTATCACTAAAGTGCTAATGAATCCTCCTTTTGCTCTTAAAAAAGGAGATGAGAAAGAAAGACATTTTATTGATCATGCATTATCTCAAATGCAAGACGGTGGTATTCTTTTTGCTATTATTCCAATTTCTGTAATGGTTGAAGGTGGTGGTGGAAAATCATGGAGAAAAGATTTATTAGAAAACAATACTTTATTGTCAGTTGTTACTTTGCCAGAGGATCTTTTTTATCCAGTTAGTGTTGGAACGATAGGAGTGTTTATAAAAAAAGGAATTTCCCATAATTTTGATAGTCAAAATGTATATTTTGCAAGAGGTGTTACCGATGGTTTTAGAAAAAAGAAAGGAAAAAGAATAACTGATGAGAGAGAAAGAAATCAAATTAAAGAAATTAAAGAAGAATTGAAAGCATTTTTAGTTAATCAAAATTTAAAATTTGCAGGTATTCCAGAATTTAAGAAAATTTGTAAGCTTGATGTAGATGATAAACATTATGAATTAGTGCCAGAAGCCTATATCGATAGCAAAATTCCAACACATGAAGAAATAGAAAATGGAGTTGAAGAAATGATAAGAGAATCGATTGCTTTCAAAATTAAATTTTATAACCAATTAAATCAACATGACTAATAAAGAAGTTACAACTATCGGCTCTCTTTTTGATGTTGAATATGGTCAACAGGAGTATGAGAGTAAAAGTTTTCTTGAAGGAGAAAATGGCAATATTCCATTAATATCATCCAAAGGAGATGAAAATGGTGTATATAATTTTTATAACATAAAAAGTTATTATAAAGCTCCATTTATAACAGTTCCAAGAGTTGGAACAATTGGTCAAGCCTTTGTTCAAGATAAAGATTGTTGTGTTGATAATAATTGCATGGTTCTTTTGCCAAAAGAAAATATTGATACTGAAAAATTATATCAAATTGCATATCAAATTAGACTAAATAAATGGAAGTATAAATATGGTAGACAAATTACACCTAAAAGAATCAAGGCACAAGAAATTAAACTTATAGAAAGTAAAATAAATTATGAAACTTTTGTAAAAAAAAATACGCCGAAGAAAAACAAAAAACAAAAAATCAAAGAAAATAAAAATATTAAATTAATCCCAGTTATTTATTTAAAAGATAATCAAGAAAATGGCTTATGCGAACTAAACAAAAAAACTGCTTTGCCACAAAATCAACTTGAAGATGGTAATACTCCATATGTAACAACAAGTTCAAAAAACAATGGAGTATCGGGTTATTACGATGAAGATCCAAATTTTAAAGGTAAATGTCTAACAGTAGCATTAAATGGAAGTGTTGGAGAAACATTTTTTCAATTTGATGATTTTATAACTAGCGGAGATAATGCAGTTCTAACATTAAAAAATGAATATAATCCATATTTATTATTTTATATTTCAGTAATGATAAAAAATCATCAATGGAGATATAATTATTATAGAAAATTAAACTTAACAAAACTTAAAAAAATGAAAATACCTATGCCGTTTAATAAAAAAAATAAATTAGACTTAGAATATATAAAAAATGTTATTGCAAATAGTTATGGTTTTAAAGAAATTTCTGAATATTTTTAAATTTTAAAAAGTTAGTTTGCCATTAATAAGGTTCCAACATCATCCCACACTCTCCGCAACTTGTCATTTTTTTGTTTGTTTTTCAGTGTGAGGCAATTGAATTAA
>CAYQVD010000026.1:0-7571 GCA_964421125.1 uncultured Bdellovibrionales bacterium | reverse complement strand
CAGTATTATCTTCTCCGGTAGCAGTTCTTTGATAGAGAGTAGAGTTGTCGCTAGCAGAAAGAGTTATGTCAGCTGGAGTTTCGGAGGCATCTACTAGAATAGGGTTTGCTCCGAGGGCTGGAGCCTTGGTGTCTAGCGTGAATTCAGTTGTTTCTGTTTGAGCTGTGTTATTAGCTGCTTCTCCGTCATCTATTGTGACTCTAATTTTAGCGGTAGTGAGATATTCTTCGTTGAAGTCTGTGTTGGAGTACCAAGTTACTGTCTGGGTTAATGTCCAGTCTTCTTCTTCTACTGTTAGTTGATCCTCTGCTCCGGCAGAGAGAGTGGTGCAATCTTGCCAGGCACTGCCGTCGTAGTATTCAAAACTTGGAGCTACTTCATCTGGAGTTTCTGAACCAGTGGTGGTGTCCGGGTCTCTGGCTTCGTATTCTATGGTGACTGTGCCGTTGGAGTTTTGAGTGGCAGTGACGTTTTGAAGCTCTGGGGTAGCGTTTACTACGTAAGTTAAAGTGACTTCGTTTAAAGTTGGAGTGTAAGTTCCGGTTTCACTTACTAAATAGGCTTTGTATTGAATATATTGATCAGCTGTTCCGGTGGCTCCGTCTTTGAATTCATCTGGAATAGAATTATCATCGCAAGTGACTGTGCCTCCAGACTCTGAACAATTAGCATCGTCGTCATCGAAGTAGTCTGAAGTTGTTCCATCTGGTCCCAGAAAATCTGTCCAGGTAATATTGTCAGCTGAGGTACTTAGTTGAAATTTAATGTTAGTGCTAGTAGCTAGAGTTTCGTTCCATTGTATACCTCCGAGGATATTGGCTTCGTCGGTGGTGTTGTAGGGTGAGGAGGTTAAATCTGCATCATTGTAGCCCATATAATTTATTGAAATATCAGTCACACTTGGCGACACAGTCGGCACGCCGGTAGTGCTAACTAATGCTAGCTCTACTTTATATTGAACATATTGATTACCGTTGAGGGCGGTGATGTTGGCTCCATTGGCAAATTCAGTCCATTGATATGCCCAACTATCTGGATTACTAGAGCCTTCAGCAGTAGTTCCCGCTCGAAGATAAACTTTGACAGTCCTAACATTAACTAATGTATCGGCAGTGGTATAGTCGAGAGTGGTAAAAGTTCTGGTATCGGATAGGTTTAGGACTTCGGAAACTTGATCTCCTGAAATTGAATAATATATTGAGCCATCTTCACCGGCTTCGTAGCCGGCTCCTCCGGTTGCAGTCACAGTTAAATCTACTCCTCCGCCATAAACTGCAATCCTTCCTCCTGATCCACCTCCCCCCCCGATTAATCATATTTACATCAAGACCACTTCCTCCAATAGCGCCAATTGTTCCTGAGCCCGTTATTGATCCAGCAGATATCCAAATTGATCCTCCAGAGCCTCCGCCTCCGCCACCAGCGTTTGAACTACTCGTAGGCGTAGAGCCATGCTCTCCATTAGCAGTTACTGCCCCATCATTATTAAATGTCTCAGAAATTGTTAATTTAATTGCTCCACCTCCATCTCCACCGGCTCCACCGACTGCTGGAGTTGTTGATCCGGCTCCTCCACCTCCACCCGAACCAAGCGCAGTTGGTTGATGAATATTAGCTTGATCATGTTCTATCCCGGATGCACCAACTCCCGCTCCAGCATCTCTTCCTTGTCCTCCAATTCCTCCATGTCCGCCTCCGCCTCCGCCTCCGCCATTAGCCCCCCATCCATCATCTTCTTCAACAATCCCATGACCCCCACCCCCAACACCAGAAGTGTTTCCATCTGTTCCATCTAATCCTGCTTCTCCTCTTGCTCCGCCAGTAAGACCTTTGCCATTAAAATTAATAATTCCTCCTGCTTGGATCTCAAGATTAGCAACAGATATTTCAGTAGCTTGTTGAGCGTAACCTACGATAGAACCTGTTCCAGTTATTATTAAATCTCCTGTTCCCGAAAGAAGAGTATCTCCTGATTCAAGATTATGAGCAGTTGAAATCGTACAAGTGTCATTTAAAGTTCCACTATCGCAAGTAAAAATAGCTTTTGCTTGATTTGGAAAAAACAAAAAACTACTCAAAATTAACATTGAAAAAATCAATAATTTATTGTTTTTTATTTTAAAACTAAAAGACATTTTATATTTATATTTTTATTAAATCCACAAAATAATCAAATTTTTTTCTACCAATATTATAACATAAAAAGCTTAAAAAATTAAATAAACTTATTCACAAACCAAAACCACCTTTCCGCTTTTTTTACTTCTAAATATCTTATAAGCACTTTCAATTTCTTCTAATGGAATTTCATGAGTAATTATAGTCTTTAAATCCTTTTGAAGAAACTTATTTCTTGATAGCTTTATAAATTCCTCGGCTTCTTTATGTGTATAACCGAAACAACCTTTAATAGAAATTTCTCTATACATCATCCTTAGAGTATCCAGTGAATACTTTTCACTATGAACACCTATCAAAATCAATTCTCCCCCTCTTTCAAGCGCTTGAAATCCTAATTCTAATGCATCTTTTGAACCGGTTGTTTCAAAAACAAAATTAAAAGTACGACGATTTTTCAAAAAATTATCTTTAGTAATTCGTTTAGCATTAAATAATTTTTTAGCCAAAGAAAATCGATAATTTTCATTTTCTAAGACAAAAATATTCTTAACTTTCTTCAATTTTAAAATCAAGCCAATAGTAAGACCAACTGGACCTACTCCAAGAATTAATATCTTATCATTCTGACTAATTCGAGCTCTATTAAAAGCATGATAAGCAGTACTGACAGTATCACCTAAAAGCGAACCCAAAACAAAATTCATTTCCGAAGGCATCTTAATAACCGTTGTCTTGGGAGCAATTAAAAACTTTGCGTGAGACCCTGGAAAACTGAGACCAAAAATTCCTTGTTTTTCGCAATGATTATCCTTTCCTTCTTTGCATTTTTTACATTTTCCACAAGAAATATGAGGAGTACCAAAAACCTTGTCACCAATTTCAAAATTTTTCACGCCCGTTCCTTTTTTAGTAATAACGCCCGCCCATTCATGCCCTAGCGTAATATTTTTTTTATCATAAGCCTTATCAATCAAATCACCATCCATAACATGCAAATCAGTTCCACAAAGTGCTGACGCCTTAACTTCAATCAAGACATCACTAGATTTCATTCTAGGAATATCTACTTCTTGAAAATTAAATTTTTTGTTTTTGAAATTAAAAAGGCTAGTTAGATTTTTCATATTGATTGTTTTTATTAATTATCTCTTCTGTTTCAATATCCGTTCGAGGAATCCTATATACTTTATCATATGACATAATGTTTACCCATAAAGTTTTAAAAAAATATAAAACTAATAATATCACTAAGATAATCTCAATTATTTTTCTAATTTTTTGTTTAGATAAATTCATATTTTTTAATAAAGATAAAACATTACTGGTAAAGTGTAGATATAGTAAAGCAATAATACTGGCCATTCTTTAAAATCTTTACGATTAATAAGGAAAAATGCTAAAAAAGAAAACACTATTGATGGAATAATAAGAATGTTAAATTTATCTTGATACATTAAAGGTGGTATAAGAAAAGAAAGAGCTGACATAATACCTACTATCAATTTTCCGTCTTCTAAACCAAAAATAACAGGAATTGTTCTCACGCCATCCTCTTTATCTCCTTCATAATCCTTGATATGAATAACATTCATTGATAAAGTAAAAACAACTAAAATTAAAACGACTAACTTTACCGGAAAGTCATAAATAGTATTAGAACTTAAAATTAAATACCCTCCAATAGTTCCCAACAATACTGATAAAGCCAAACAAAAGGTTGAAATAATTGGATATTTCTTCAACCTAAAAGGCTCATTAGAATAAAGATAGGAGATACAAGAACGAATAATAATTGTAACAAAAAATGCATAACCTGTTAAAAAAGCAGTAAGATACGATGCGACACGAAGAATAATATTAATAGACTTAATTTCCTCTTTATTCATAATTCCTGAGGCTAATGGCCGATTTGAATTGGAAATTTTATCTACCCGCTCATCTACAATATCATTAGATCCAACAGCAAACATCCAAGAAAGAATGATGGCTAAATTAGCTATAATAAGAATTAAATAATCAAAAAAATTCAAGCTAAATGGTATATCAGCCAGATAAACTCCGTACCAAAAGGCTCCTAAATACATCCCAAGCCTTGGCAATCGCATATTCTTGATGAAAGCAAGGAATTTTCTTTTGTCATAAATAAAGAACCAAGCTAGAGAGATAATAGTAACAAAAACAAGAAAAATAGAAATCACTATATAATCCCATTCAAATATCGGGTTAAGTTTTGAAACTCTATGAAAAGAAAGGGTCGAATTAGGAAGTTTTAAAAAATTAGTAATAATAAAAGGAAAATATCCTATTAAAAAAAGAAGTACTTGAGATAAAAATACCGCTAAAAAAGCTTTCCAAATATTTTTTGTTTTGAGTAATATATAGAAAGAAAAAAACATGATAATCAAAATTAACTCTATCTTAAGCCCGTAATTAGAGATATAATTTAGACTAAACAAATTCTGCTGATTATCAAAAAAAGAAATGCTACCACCGAAATTTAAAAACCCCAAAGGCCCAAATAAGGAATACTTAAAGAAAAAGATTATCATATCTCCTATTCCTAATGTTTTTTGCCAAATAGGTTCGGCATATTTAGTCATTGTAAACTTTCCTTGAAAAATCAAAAAATCAAAAATTGGTGCCAATAAAATAAAAGGCAAAAGACCAAGTGACGCTTTGCTTATTTTTTTAATCTTTTCTTTTGTCAAAACATAAGAAAGCAAAATAAACAAAGAAAATGCAATAAAATAAAAGGCTGGAAAATGAAAAAATAAAAATAAAGACTGTTTTTGATTAATATAATCAAAGCCAACAGAAATATTTTCAAGAAATCCTCGCATCAAGGAAAAAATTAACACTGTAATACACCAAGAAATCAAGCCGATTTTTTTATTTTCTAGGCTCTCAATTATATTTTGAAAAATAGCTACTATTTTGTCGATAAAATTTTTCATTATACTTTCATTATTTTTTCTAAAACTTTACTTCTTAGAATTCTTTTATTTTCCTTAGGTAAATCTCCCAACTTCATTTTTTTAAAAATATTTCTAGAAATTTCTCCACCCAAAGGAAATTTCCCTTTAAAATTATTTTCGACTTCTCTTTTGGTTGACACAAACAAACAATGTTTCCTCGGATAAGGCAAAAGATTTTTAATTTTCTTATAAATATCCGTGATCGATTCGTTCTTGATATTTCCGAAACTCAAGCCAACTGATGGACAAGGAGATACACCACCCATTGCATTTATATATAAATAACGCGACCCCGCATTACAGCCAAATTTGAAAGAATGAGTGTGATAATTATAAACAGAAACCGTTATCTTTCTTTTTTTATTCCTATTTATCTCTAATTGTAGTTTATATAATTTATCCTTATCCTTATTATTAAGTAAATATTTTTCTTCTAAAATAAAATAGGGCTTAGGTTCCATAATGAAAACTTCGTCTCCTCCAATTTTTTCCACAAAATCAATATATTTGTAAATTTCTTCTGAATTTAAAATATCTTTTGTTATCACTATTGTCACAACCACGTAAAGTCCAATTTTCTTACTAATATTAATTGCAGAAATAGCCCCATCAAATGCCCCCGCAAATCCTCTTTTTTCATCTACCTTATTTTTTTCGTAATGATCCAGACTAATTTTAATAACTCGCAGACCAGCTTTTTTAAAAGCCTTAGCTCTTTTTATTGTAAGCCCAATACCATTTGTAAGCAAAACAGGAAAAGACCTATCATCAATCGAGTTAATAATCTCTTCTAAATCTTTTCTCAAAGTTGGCTCTCCTCCTGATAAGGCTATCCGAAAAAATCCCAATTCTTGAACTTCTTGGATGATTTTTTTTATTTGCACCAAAGACATTTCTTCCCCTGCATAATTTCTATTATAACAAATTTTACAATTACAACAGCACTTATTAGTAAGAGAAATAATAGCAGTTTGCGAGCTAAATTTCCCTTCTGACATTTCTCGATATCCCCTGAAATGAGCTCCGATCGCTCTGCTAGGAAAAGGGGGAATATAATTATTAATAAAAATCTTTCCATCAATTTTTGTAATTTTTTCATTCTGCATTAAGCGAAATGACTGCCATAAAACTCGAAATGGTAATTTTCGCACTTCCTTTTCTTTGAAAAAAGTTAATAATTTTAAATTGTGTTTTATAATTTCAAATATTAAAAATTTCATTTATTTCTTTTGAGCATAAAAAAAGCCAATTCTTCCAAAAATATTCGTTGCTTATCTTTTAATTTAGGATTCATATTATCCAAATAGCTAATCGCTTGCTTGGCTTTTTCGAGCGCAATTTTTTCACAATATTCAATACTACCAAGTTTATAAAACAAGTTAATAATTTCTTCAATATCTTCATCTTTAGCTTCAACCTTTCCAAATATCTTAAGAATCTTATTTTTTTCTTTTGGACTTGATTTTTTCAAAGCATGAATCATCAATAATGTTTTTTTACCTTTTTTAATATCAGATCCCAATCCACGACTTTTATCTCCACCTGATGCAATATCTAAAAGGTCATCCTTGATTTGAAAAACTAAACTAACTTCATCGGCATATTTTCTAAGCGCTTTAATCTGTTCTTCATTAGCATCACCTAAAATTGCCCCCCATTCAATTGCTGATCTAAAAAGTCTTCCGGTTTTACAAAGCGCCATATTATAATAATCTTCTTCCTTTACTTTTTGCACATCTTCAAGTTCAAAAACCAAATCTATCGCCTGTCCAGTATTATCATAAATAGAAACATCACGCAAAAGACCAAGTCCAAGAACTTTTTTTTCATTTGAAATATCCGATTCTAAAATAGGAAATCCACTTAAAGTTTCTAAATATTTACCGTTAATAAATCCGGCTATTACACCAAAACGAACTACTGAATTTTTATAAAGATCGCTATTTAAAATGTCCATTTTATAATTTTTCTCAAACCAACCTTGTAAAAGAATATGATTGGCCAATTCTCCCCTTCTCAATTTATCTTCATCATAAATATCATCATGAATAAGTGTGTAATTATGATATATTTCAAAGGCTAAAGAAGGAAATAAAATATCCTTTTTATTTTTCCCCCCAACTGCCTCGTATACTATTAAAGTAAGAATAGGTCGTAATCGTTTTCCATTTCTTAAACAATATTTTTCTAATAAATCAACTTGTTTTTCTACAAAAGAATTGCCAAAAACAGGCAATTCTTTTCTTTTTTTATCAAAATAAACTTTCAACTCTTGATTTATAAGTTTTCTATATTGATCTATAGTATTAATAAAATCCATAAAAAAATTATTTTATATATTCCAACATAATTAAACATCAAATTATCTTTTACCTTCATAATCTAAGGATCTAAGGCAAATCCAACTTAATCTCATCATTAGTAATTAATACTCCAGTACTAGTTCCATTAGTAAATTCAGTAGTTTCATCATGA
>CAYQVD010000025.1:0-8846 GCA_964421125.1 uncultured Bdellovibrionales bacterium | reverse complement strand
GTCCACTTTTTGGGGTACAGATCAAACAGGCTGTTTTTTTATTATTAATAAAATTCTATGAAAGAAAAGAAAGTAAAATTATTAATCCTGCCATCAGTTTCAAACATAAGCATACAACAGGTAATAAACAAATTTTCCTACCCCGTTGACCTAACAAAAGGAAACTTTAAGGAGCTTGAAATCGTGTTCGAAAACAAAAATGTTAATATTTCCCACAAAGGAGTCAATCTAAAAGAATTCTCCTTTGTTTGGCTTTCTTCTTCATGGGCTACTCGTGACCTTGCCTACGCCGTCCACCTCTACCTAAAACGTCATAACATTCCCTATACCTATGCAGAAAAAGGAACTTCAAAGATAACTGATCACATGGTTTTTGCTTTAGCAAAAATTCCATCTCCCGTTACCTTATTTTTTGGCAAAAAAGATCTTCGTGACAATCTAGAATTGATTAAAAAAATGTGTGACTACCCATTGGTCATAAAAGACGTTAAGGGTTCCAGAGGTTCATTCTCAAGACTTGTTACCGACGAAAAAGACCTTATCGCAAAAATTGCCGAACTTCCAAAACATAAAAAATATCTTTTTCAAAAATTTATTCCCAATGAATATGATTGGGGCGTTTTAGTTGCAAATGGAGTCGTAGTTTCTGGAGAAAAAAGTTATCCTAAAAAAGGAGAATTCCTAAACAACACTTGCAATGGTGCAAAAGAAGTTTTTATAGACACAAGCAAAATACCACTAGAAATAAAACAAATGGCGATAAAGGTCAGCACCGCACTAGGATTATCTTGGTCTCGCTCTGATATTATTATCGACAAAAATACCCAAAAACCATATCTAATGGAAGTTAACAGACTCCCAGGAATCACCCAAAAAACAAGTGAAGTGGACGGTGCCTACACATTCCTTTCTTCCCAAATAGAAGCTTCTGCAAAATAATCATCACTAAATACAATCTTTTTCACAAGCAAAAAAGCAGACAAGTTGTCTGCTTTATTTTTTTCGTATTTAATTTCCCCTCCTTAAACCACTCTAACTAAAACATCTGACTTTTGTCGTAAATCCATCTTACTGCAACCAAAATAATGAAATTTTTTTGCAAGCTTTTCTTTCATGAATTCAATGGCAGTGTCCAATGCTTTTTTATGATTCTTAGACTCAACTATCTTATTCAGAAAAACTGCATCATCTATAATCCGCTCATTATCAAGACAAATCAAATAAAATTTACCAGTCACCTTATAATTCTTCATTATCCCCCCTCCTTGAAATAATTTAAATTATAAACAAAAGAACATTTTTCACCTCAATCCTACCTTTTAATTATCAAAAAATCAATAAAAAAGAACCCATTTCCATGAGTTCTTTTTTGATCGTTGTCAAAATCTTTTTAAGTATTTTTTTTTCAGAGGAGTAGATCCAATTCCATGACTGAAGTTTCTTGCCATAATCGCGACTGCAGCCCCCTTCATGCGTCCCGCCATAATCGTATCAAAGAGCTCCTTGGCGTCTTCTTTGGGCAAATTTCTAATACGCTCAAACATTTCACTATAACTGTCTTTGTCGCTCATACTCAACCTCCTTTCTTAAAAATTGAGCAATTCCTTCAGTGTATTCATCAAGTAATATCCTTAAAAAAACATCATCTTCTGTTAAAGTTCATAGAACAAAAAGTGACCTGGCAGTTGGTCTTTCTTGAGTAACAACCTTTAAGACCTTGATTGCTTCTGCTAAATTACCAGTATCAACCAAAGGATGAAGACTGTTTTCCATTACCAAGGGACTTTCTGGCGAAATCTTACCAGCTTCTTTTAAGGTATCCAATTTTTTAAACGGATTCGAAATCATGTTTGCGATTGAAACCAAAAATGAACTAGCCACATGCTCCCAGAGAGAACACTGCTTAACTCTGGGATGATCACCACCCCTTTCAACCACACATGAAATCGGATCAAACTGTTGCCCATCAATCAATATAACTGAATGTGGCTCCTCATAAATTAATATATCAGAGAACAAAGCATCCGGAGGATTAGGAGTAGAATGAAGAATCTTTAAAACTTCATTTCGAAAAAAATCTTCCAGAACTTCTCCTGCATAAAATTCAGTTTCCGGAAAAAATCGTTCAACCAAAACAGCTGCTTTCGCAAGCCGTCCCAAACAACCTCTTTCATCAAGCTCGAGATTCCATTTGCCCATAACCTCATTTGAAATTGATTCTCCCTGAGGGATTTTCCATTGAACATTTCGAAGCATTGAAATCGGATCAGAAAAATCTCCATTCTTCTGAATTTTACCATATTTTCCATATGCCAAACGTCTAACATCATTTACAATTCCCATTGTCCTCTCCTTCTTTTTTTATATAGTTGTCAAGTGATTTTCTTGTAATATTTTATTATAAAACAAAAAATTCTATAAGTCAAGCAAAATCTAAGCCTGTATCTTAGAAAAAGAATAACTTCCAATAGAAAGAAAGACGAAAGTTACAAGAAACAAAACAATTAAATCAGTGCCAAGACCAAAATAATATTGATTCGTTAAAAGACCTCGCATCGCATCAACTCCATAAGAAAGAGGATTAAACATTGCAAAAATTTGAATCGCTCGAGGAGCTTCTTGAAAAGGGAAAAGAGCCCCTGACAAAAAGAACAAAGGCATAATTAAAAAACTCACAACCAAATGAAACCCTTGCATATCTTCCAGAAAAGAAGCAATAATTGTCCCAATGGCCGTAAAAAGTAATGCTGTTAAAAGCATTACTAAAACAAGAATCGGAACTGCCAAAAAATTATCAAAACGAAATCCTACAATAATAGCAATAATAAAAACCACTAACCCTTGAACAGTCGCAACAGTCGCTCCTCCCAAGGTGCGCCCCAACATAATATTAAACCGTGAAACAGGTGCCACTAAAGTTTCTTTAAGAAATCCAAACTGACGATCCCAGATCACTTCCATTCCGGAAAATACTGAGGTAAAAATAATACTCATTCCAATTATTCCAGGCGCCAAAAATTCAATATAATTCCCTTCCCCAGCTTTTTGATATATAGATCCAAATCCATACCCCAACGCAATCAAAAAAAGAATTGGTTGCATCAATGAGCCAATTATTCTCGACTTTGATCGAAGATATCTCTTAACTTGCCTAATCCAAAGAATATAAATTGTACTCATTTTTTTATTTACTTTTCTTATTGTGAAACATCCTCATCCTATCCAATCCAGAACCAACCTCCTCACGAATCTCTTTGCCAGTTAACTCCAAAAAAGCATCTTCCAAAGAATCAGTTTTTGTCTGATTTTTCAAATCATCAGCTGATCCTGAAGCAATAATCTTACCTTGATCAATAATTGCAATTCGTTGAGCATACAATTCAGCCTCTTGCATATAATGAGTAGTGAAAAAAATTGTTGTCCCCTCTCTTTTATTCAAATCCTTTAAATAATTCCACATATGATTTCTGGTTTGAGGATCAAGACCAAGAGTGGGCTCATCTAAAAAGAAAACTTTCGGATGATGCAAAAGTCCCCGTGCTATTTCAAGTCGTCGTTTCATTCCTCCTGAAAATTTCTTCACTAAATCATCTTTCCTATCCCAAAGATCCATCATCTTCAATAACTCCTCCATTCTTTTTCTACGAAGCTTCTTATCAACGCCATACAAAACTCCATGAAATTCCATATTTTCTCTTGCAGTCAATTCATCATCAAGACTGTGATCTTGAAAAACAATTCCAAAAGACTTCCGCACTTCATTTGGATTTTTAACAGGATCAAATCCGTTTAATATAATCTGCCCCTTAGTCAAACTAGTCAAAGTCGTCAACATCTTAATAGTCGTTGATTTCCCCGCTCCATTTGGACCCAGAAACGCAAAAATCTCACCCTCTTCAATATCAAAAGAAATATCATCAACAGCTGTGATGTCATCAAATACCTTAGTCAAATTTCGAACCTCAATAACACTCATTTTCTTGTCCTGTTAAATTGTAATACTTCACACCATTTAACTGGGATATTTTAAACTTATTATCTATGTAAGTTCACCCCGTTAAATTTCCTTTTATTTAACTGGAGTAATACATTCCTTATATTATACTACCCCCATCCCCACCCGTCAAAAGACAACAAACAAATCAAAACGAAAACTTCTTTACACCCTTGTCGCCCCCTCTTTATTCCCTCTCTTATATTTTCATTTGCCAGTGACAGATGAAAAGGGGGTTAGGGAGGGTTAGACTCAGACATAATCCAATTATTATTCCCCCTCTTAGGGTAAGAGGTTTACATCTTCCAGTGAAAGATGTAAAGGGTGGGTTATTACAAAAACAAAAAGTTCTATTTCTCCTGTCATCCCCGCGAAAGCGGGGATCCAGTAACTCCGAATAATCCTCAATCAAACCACCCCATAAAAAACAAAAGTCCACCCATTTTGTCATCCCCGCGTAGGCGGGGATCCAGTCGTCCGACTACTAAAACCAATAAAACAAACCTCTCAAAAAAAATAGCTATTTAAATATCCATTTAAATGGTCATTTTTTGTTTTTAAAAAGTGTTACTGAACAAGTTACTTAACAAAAATTTATATAAATATTTATACAGTTCCTGGATACTTCTTAGTGTTATCTGAAAGATCTTGGATAAACTTTTCGTGATCAAAATCTATTCCAAAAACTTCTTTTAATAAAATTTCCGCTACCAATGCATTACCATATTTATTGTAATGAATTAAATCGACTTCCCCAGGAGCAATTCCAACTACTTCGTTGCCCTCTTCAGAAATTAAAGTATATGACCGCTTTAAATCATCCTCAGTAAAGAACTTATAGAAATCAATAAATATGAAATCCTCATTATCTGCAAACTCCTGAGCAATTTCTCTATCCATCTCAACATATCCTTTTATGTTCTCATTTAATCTGTTAGTCAAAGCTGGCACCGGCGTAGTAAAAACAACCTTGCATTTATTTTCCAATGATCTTCTAATAAGCTCTCTAGTATTTTTCCCTGTAATCTCTTGGTCAATCTTGTAATAATAATCATTCTTCCCAGCATTAAGAATAATAAGACTTGGATTCAAACCTTCAATCATTTGCGAAAATCTCTCCAAGAGCTCGCCAGAACTAGCCCCGTTCAATCCTCTATTTATAGTTTGTAAATTCCAATAATATTTTCCGATATTTTTTTCGATATATTCACGCAACCAATATCTAGTAATTTCTCCCCAATTAGGAAAAGAGTATTCCACACTTGTCGTGGAAGGGCCATAGTAAATAATTGAGAAAAGCTTATTCCTCTTAATAATTTTTTCCATTTCTTCTTGAAATTTTTTCATTTTTTATTTTTTAAAAGTGTTACTTAATAAACTTCTTTCATAAAATTATTTTCATTAAATCCTTTGAACCGTTGGTGCTTCCAATTGAAATAACTCTCCCATACTTACCACGCTTTTAACATCAGTTA
Organism: uncultured Bdellovibrionales bacterium; assembly: GCA_964421125.1. Taxonomy (GTDB): domain Bacteria; phylum Patescibacteriota; class Minisyncoccia; order Moranbacterales; family DUUL01; genus UBA2193. The sequence continues at coordinate 3,377 of CAYQVD010000025.1, read as the reverse complement.
TGTCTCCAATTATTACACAAGGAACTACATCAAGTTTTAGTTCTTTATAAATTGAATATGAATTATAATCATCACTCATTATAAATTTCCCGTCTCTTTGATAAACAAACATAGGAATATATTTCTCTTCTTCTGCCTTTTTCATAAAATGGCTTCTAAATTCTTCTGAAATTTCTGGCTCATCATCAGTGAATGGAATGATTGATTCCATCTTAATATTGGCATGACGACATATTTTTTCACCCTTATAAGCCCTGGATAAAAGTTTTAATAAATATTTATCCTTCAATTTGTCATCTTCTCCAAAATCAATATTAATTTTTGATATATCTACTTTATCAGCCATATTTTTTATGTAAGACTTCCCAGTTAAATTTCCTTCTATTTAACTAGGGTTTACCCCGCCCGCCTAGACTCAACATCTAGTCGAGGCTGGTTAAATTTTCTAGTATTTAACTAGGGTTTACCCTATGTAAATATTATTTTTCAATTTTTCTTTCTAGTTATTTGGGAAAATGACATCCATAGTTTTTAGGTCCGGCTTATTCTCAAGCATTGCGATCAGACATTTTCCAATATGATACCCCAGATTACATGGCACAGCATTCCCGATTTGTTTATATTGTGACGAGACTGATCCAGAAAATTTCCAATCATCTGGAAATGTTTGTATTCTGGCATATTCCCGAACAGTTAGCGGACGTGTTTCTTTCGGATGACATCTTTCAGTTTGTTTTTGTGCTGGGCTACAAGTCAATGTTAAACTGGGTTCATTCCAAGATAATCTTCTTGCCATGCCAGTTTTTCCTCCACCCATATAAAAACTGGCACCCATATATTCTTTCTGGATTTCAACTGGCAAATCACGCCAATAACCACCTGGGGAAACAAGTTTTAAAATTTTCTTTTTCTTTTCTGGATATTCTTGGCCGGGGGACTTCGGACAATTTTTCAAAGCTTCTCTTAATGAAATGGTATAATCTTTTTCCTTTGGAAAAACAAAAGGCATCTTAAGATCATCCCTCACCGCTAGAATAATTAAACGTTCTCTTTTTTGAGGCACATCCAAATATTGAGATCTTACCACTCGATACATTACTCGATATCCTAAATCTTCCATAATTTTCACCATCGTATCCAGTGTCTTCCCATTATCATGTCGTAAAAGTCCTCGCACATTTTCTCCTACCGCGATTTTCGGACGAACTTGTTTTACGCATCGCGCAAACTCAAAAAACATCGTGCCTCGCGTGTCTTCGAAGCCCATTTTTTTTCCAGCATAACTAAATGTCTGACATGGAAAACCTCCCTGCACTATATCCGCCTTCATCCCTTTGAAATCAATATCTGCGATATCCCCACCAATAACATTCCACTTGGGTTTATTATTTTTCAAAGTTTCCACTGCATTCTTATCCCATTCATTCAATAATACATGATTCAAGCCAGCATTTTCAAAACCAATGGCTGTGCCTCCCGTTCCCGCAAAAAGTTCGATAGTTGTATATTTTGTCTTTTTTCTAGTCCTGAGGATTTTATAATTATTAACAGTAGATTTTCCAGAAATTTTATTATGAATTCTCCTGATCTCGTTAACATTAAAAAGCCTGTAATTCAAATCTGAACGATCAACTTTAATCAGACCCTTTTTGTCCCATCTCCTTATCGTGTCAGGCGAAACGCCTATTTGCAAAGCTGCATCAGAAATAGTACATAAATTTTGCATATTTGTTTTGGTTATATTTTTATATCTTTATTATACAAATAACCCTTGCATAATGCAAGGGTTATTGAAACAGTCCTGCTTATAAACTTAATATACTCTTTCAAATAACTTTGAATAATCCTGATTTAAATCACTACTTGAATTTTTTTTATCTTTTGGCGAATCACTAACAATGCTTGTATCAAGAAATTGTCCCTTCCCTCGTTTGTGAGTATAATCACCAACAGTTTTATTTTTTCCTAATAACTCTTTTATAACAATAGGTAGAGCATTGTAAAATTTCTTAATAGCTTCGGAATCGCCAGCGGCCAAGCCATAAAAACTTTTTCCATCAATGACTCGGATGTCATTTCTTACTGCCCTTCTTTTATGGGTACGGTTATCTGGAGGGGTGAATGGTTTATTATAAACAGTCTTACCCTTAGGTATAACTTCAACATAGTATGACGTATATCCTTTATATTTTGTTTTTAATTGATCTTTAAGATCATCATATATAGCTACTTTATGATTTCCTTTGGTAGTATTATATTTATTTTTTACTTCCGCAATTATCTTCAATTTATCATTTTTGAGATCAAAAACATTTCCCGTACCCATACTCTCCCATCCTGGAATCGAACCTAATATTTCTTGATGAAATCCACCAAGAGCGTTTTGCAGAGTCTTTTGTGTTTGCCTGGCTTTTTCCTGGTCCAGCCATTGTTCCAGCGATATACCTTGATGCATAGCATCAAACAAGGCAGAAAAGGGATCTATTGTATTAGTGAATAATCGTTCTCCAGCTTTACTTGAAGTACGCTTAGCCACATCAAGGACATGACCCACTTGTTTAAATAAGTCTTCATTACTAATAAATTTCAACAATTGTTTTTTCTTCATATTTTTATAGATAAATTAAAAAATTATTTTAAAATGTTCTTTTCTTTCAAACTATAATAATTCTTTCTGGTCATGATCACATGATCAATCACTTCAATCCCCATAATTTTTCCGGCTTCTTGTAATCTTTTTGTCACTGCCAGATCATTGTCAGAGGGTTCAGCATCCCCAGAAGGATGATTATGAGCCACAATAATGAAAGCTACTGAATTCTCAATCGCCGGTTTAAAAACTTCGCGCGGATGGATAAGACTGGTGTTCAATGTTCCGATAGAAATAGTTTCTTTGTGAATAAGTTGGTTTCTAGCGTTTAGATAAAGCACTACTAAATGTTCTTTTTTGGCCGTGCGCAGTTCTTGCAGTTGCGCCACGGCGTCTTTGGCAGAATTAATGATTGGCAAATTACTATCCTCTACTTCCAATGCTCGCTTTGTTAACTCAAATGCCGCTAAAAGCAGACAGGCTTTTCCTGGGCCAACACCCTTAATCTTAGAAAGCTTTTCAAAATCTAGTGCTAATAATTTTTTGGTCGGGAATTTTTGCAAGATTTCACACGAAACTTGCATAACATCCTTACCAGCCACGCCGGTTCGCAAAAGAATAGCCATTAATTCGCTATCTCGAAGATTCTCCACGCCCCTCTCCATCAACTTTTCCCTCGGCATCTCATGACGCGCTAAATCTTTTATTTTTGCCATAATTTTATTTCTTCCAATCCTTAATTAAAATCCTCACATCCCCATCCTACCACCAAAAAAAACTTTTCTCA
>CAYQVD010000024.1:0-9974 GCA_964421125.1 uncultured Bdellovibrionales bacterium | reverse complement strand
ATTCCGTGTCTACTTTAAAGGGTACACTTCACTCAAGCCGGTTTTTGTTTTTTTACGCACGTAAGGACGTACGTCCTTACGTGCGTCCTTACGTTACCATATTCTCCCCTGTCATTCCTGCAACCGCATGTCGCAAGAATCTGCATTTACTAAAGACATCCAAGAGAAGATTTTGAATGATATGTTTTCTCCCAAAATCCCATCGGAATGGCCTGACACTCGAAAATATATCATTCAAAATCTCTTAGCTCATAAAAAACTCTCTCCTGTCATCCCCGTGAAGACCTGCCTCGACGGCAAGGTGAGCAGAGATCCAATCAGCTTAAGACTTTTAAAAAATCATTGCCTAACATGCTCCAGTCCCTCAATCAATCTTTCTATCACAAAGAAATTAATTTTTTCTTTTTCAGATTGTCGATTAAGATGCTTAATCAACAAATCAATTCTTTTATTAATAATCCTATCAAAAACACGTTCCAGTCTTTTTTTATATTTCCTATGAAACTTAAAATGATTCAAAACTTTTTCTTTATGATCAATTAATTTCTTAATTTGTCGAAGATGATTTTCAATAAATCTTTTCGTTGATTTTTTATCAATCAAATCATTGTCATAATAATAATCAATATTTTCAATCAATGACTCAATATTAGTTTTCAAATTGAAAGTTACAGTCTCCACTGCTTCATTTTCTGCCATATCCTTTGCGGTGACTTTAAGTTCATGCTCTCCCAACAACATCATCGGCAATTCCAGCTCTTCTTCTGTAAAAATTTCATTATCCAACTTAATTTCTTGAAGAATATTTTCAGTTATCGAAACATTATCTTCCACATTAAAACTAATTTCAAGATTTCCTGTGTTTAAATAATCTTGATCTTCTGGAGAACTGATTGAAATTGTTGGCGGAATAATATCTGATTCTTTTTCTAGAACTTCATTACCAGAAACATCCACTGATCCTTCTTCAATTTGACCAACTTGTGTCTCGCCTTCAAACACAACCATTGATTCGTCTGCCCCCAAGGGATTTTCATCATTCTCAGAAATCAAAACTGATTCAATTCGATAATTTCCATTTCCTGTCCCCTGAGTTCTTATTTTGTATTCCCCATCTTTCGGATTTGGAATAGTAACAAATTCATTTTCCGTATCAAATCCGGTGTAGTATGCCCCCTCAATTTCATTCACCGCCTCCCCCATTTCAAAATCCTTCCCAATAACTTTTCCATCCGGATCAATTACTTGAACATCAACTGGAGAATACACAGAAACAATTAAAATATTTTCTACTAAAGAATTTCTAACCTCCTCGACAGGTCTTTCTCCAGTCAACAATTCTAATACGTCTTTTTGAGCATCAGTTGAAAGCCCACCATGTGATGATTCCAATTCAATTAAATAATCTGAAAAAATATCTTCACTTTTTGCGGAAATGAGAGGGACTGTCTCATCTCCATAATCAAAAATAACTCCATTTTTCGAAAGTGGATAAACTTCAATTCCTTGAGGATAACCATGTTCCCAGTATTCTCCAAAGTCTTCATTAATAACATTAAAACCGCTTAAAGTACTTTCACTCCCACCAACACTTCCAACAATCTTACTAAATTCAACTTTTCTTAATTTTTCTGTCATTTCCAATGAATTTAAATTCTCCAAAAATTCATTCTGGGGATAATTGTCTGGATAAGTCCTCGTCATTTCTGTGTCTTTATCAAAAATATAATCATAAACTGGAAGTAATTCCTGAATAGAATCAATAGGTCTTCCATGAATATAATCAAAAAGGTTGTCATATCCGCCTTCCTCAGCTTCCTGTTTAAAAACATATCGAGTCAGAATATTTGTATACCCTAATGAAAAATTTCCCGATTCATAGGAGAGATAAGATTTAGGAGCACCTAAATGAGGAGTTCCTAATGTTATTAATTGATCAACATCTTCTTGATAATAATCACTTTCAATATATTCTCTCGACAAAATTCCTCCCATAGAATGAGCCACGATATCAACCTTGGGCCAATTTGCAATCTCTTTAATTTCTTCAATCTTACTAGCCAAAAGTTCTGCATTTTCAATATTACTATCTCGCCACTCATAAGGAAAAGTAAATAAATCTAACTCTGGAACATAACCGTCCTTCACAAAAGCATTATAAAAATTATCGTAAGTATGAAAAATAAGATCAACTTGCCATTGACCATCTTTTTTTTGAGACCCTAAAATTCCAGGAATAATAATTACTGGATCTTTAAAGTCTCCACTCTTTGCCCAATAATCAAAACGAATACTTCCTGAAATTTTGTCTTCTTTTGGACCACTTGAACTATCCCACCAATTATAATCAAAAATTGCCTCTCCCTTGCTAATAGATGAATTATTATAAACATCATATTGCGAATTATCATAAAAACTAGACCGACTAACACTTACTCGATCTCCATAAGCATTTTTCAAAGAAACAGCAACTTTGTTATTGTAAAAACTACAACCCTCTACCTGAAGCCACCCTCCATTATAAACCGAAATTGCTCCAATATATTCTGCTCCATAAGCACTCTGCATCAATGAATTATTCGCAATAAGCGAAACTACATTTCCACCATTTTTAATATCAGCATTACGAATATCTCCACCCCCTCCAGAATTTATCATAACCGAATAACCACTTTCTTCATCCTCTGAATCAAACAAGACTGGTTCTTTTTTAGTTCCTCGCACCAAAAATAAACCTCTTTCTACAATAATCCTAGAATTTTTCTTAAAAAGAATTTCAACTCCCTTTTCGATTGTCAAAGTACTTCCGTCTGAGATTGATATCATTCCATCAACCACTTTATCTTCTGACCAAACTGTGTCTTCTGTTATTTCCACAAATTCCACTGCCTGAATTCGAAAAATTTTCTTCCAAGCAAAAGGACTAAAACATAGAATAGCTACTAAAGAAAAAATTAATACTCTAATTCCTATTTTGATTTTTTGCATTTTTTTAATATTAAAAAAATATTTAATAGTGGCCAAGCGGTAATTGATACCCACATTAACCAACGAATATTATAAAAATCATACATCGTAGATTGTACAAAAATAGCTAACACAAAAATTACATTGGCCAAAACAGAAAAAAGAACAGCCGCAAAATAAAGATTTTTCTTAAAAATGCCCGAGATAATAGAAATGATTAATGCGATAATTAATAACGCGATAGTTATTTTTAAATCAAACATCGAATCAATTACAAACATAATTTTACTTACCACTCCTTGCCAACTAAAAAGTTGTCAAAAAATAGTTTAATTTAATTTTTATATTTATTTAAAAAGTTACACAAATACTATAACACAAAATCATAATTAACCAAAATGTCCTATCGATAATTTACTTGCATGTGTAAACACCTCAAATTAAGAAATATCTATAAGTTTGTCATCCCCGCGTAGGCGGGGATCCATTAGTCTGAAAACTTCTATTGAAACCCTGTAATAAACCTAACTCAACTTTTCAATTTATCCAATATCTCAACCATCGCCAAAGTATCCAGCTCACAATATTTTAATAAATTCATTCTTGTCTCCTTTTTTTCATCTTCCGAAACATTATCAAAAATCGTTTTGCCCCATGCTTCAATGGCCATTGTTCCGTTTTGTACATCAAGATCGTTATAGGAAAGCTCTGGTACCAAAACTGGTAGAACTTTTTTAATCGAAGCACTTCCCTTGAATTCAGGATGCAAATAGTCTTTCTTAAACACTTTCATCAAATCAAACACCCTTGAATTCAAATCTTCTAAAAAATCTCGAAATTCCGGATGCAATTCCATCAATTCAACATTCCGGCCTTTCTCAAAAGATTCATACCAAACCACCACGTTTCCAGTTGGTCCGATGTTGGCTTTCAAAGAATTCAACAAGTTCTTAGTTGCATTCTCCAGATCCTCCGCTAAATATTCAAAATGTTCCAACTTTCCGTCTTCATGCAAAACATGCAATGAATATTGAAAAACTATTTGTTGACTGGGCCTATATCCATCTAAAAAAGGAACTGGCTTTCCAAATGTTTCATAATCAAGAAAATATAATGGATATTCTAATTCCGACAAAATCTTATTTATTGAAACTGTATCTATTTGAGGACGATTGGTTTTCTGCAGTTTAATTTTGATCTGTTGTTTTTTTGTGACCTTGAAATCATCTGGAATATCTTTGATATCAAAAATATTATCATTAACAAGCTCTTCTAATTTTCTTCCTTTAAAGATATGAGCGGTTGAATATTCTGGAATCTCTGGATTAAAAAATTTAAAACAATCGCATCGCTGTCCATGACTTTTATAGATACATTCACACCCCCGAGTATCAAGATCATCAATTTTCAAAAGATCCAACGCTTTTTGAATTTCAATTTCAACTCTTTTTTTAACTAAATCAATTTCAGCTGAAACTTCATTAAAAACAAACAACTCATTCAAATCAATTTCTCCCTTTCTAGTATATTCTTTATTTAGGTAAATTATGAAACTTTTTCCAATTTCAATTCCTGATCTTTCAAGAACTATTTTCTGAAAAGTAATGTCTTTAATATGATTATGAAATAGATCGGTTTTAATACTTGATCCAGATTTAACTTCATAAAGATTCCAATTTCCATTTTCCTTATTAAATTCCAAAACATCAATCTTAGCAAAAAGCCCTTCCTCTGTTTCAAAGGTGGCCTGAAAAATTGTTTTCTTATTTTCAACCAACTCCTTGGTTTTTTCAATTAATTCCTTCCTCGTTCCAATAACAGAAGTTCCACTACTAAAAAGTTTTTGAAAATGATCTTCAACTTCATATCCATCCTTAATCAACTTTTTCAAGAAAGCCGAAAATTCACCCTCAATATAGTCTTCCGGTCTTTTCTTCTTCAACCAAAGACACTTATTGCAGATTAAATATTCCTTAAAGTCTGTTTTTGATAGATATAATTTATCCATGAAGATTAATAAGAATTATTTAAATCATTCAACGCGATTTCAGTTGCTCCTGATGAAACTAAAAATTGCTGAGAAATATTTCCTGCTAAATATGAATTTAATGTTTTCTCATCAATACTTTTAATATCGTGCTTCTTGTTGACCTCCTTAATAACTTTTTCACGTATTTTTAATAACTCTTCTCTTGGCAATAAAAGATAATTTCCAAATTTATTAGCCTGCGTTTCTAGATATGAATATTCTTCCTCGCTAATCATTTCCATAAAATTATTAATATCAGAAAAGTTTAATATTTTTAAGTCTTGATAAAACTTTTTATGCAAAATAAAATGACCAATTTCATGAGACAAAGAAAACCTAAATCGATTAGTATCCTTTTCGTAATTTTTCTGATCAACATAGATTGACTTAAAATCAGAAGTTATCTGTGCATCAACTCCGCATTGATTCATTAAGTCTGGAATAGGAATTATTCTTATCTTAAGCTTTAACTCAACAATCTCTTCAATTTCAACAGGAATTTCGTTCCCCCAAAATTTTAATCTAAATTCATCAGCTTTCTTTTTAATGTGGAAATTTCCAACGAAAGGAACAGTTATACTTTTGTATTTCATTTAATAAGACTTTAAGCGTTTTTGATTAGATTGATTATTTTATTTATATCTTTCTTTGTTGGCTTTTTATTTTTCAATGTCCGGAAAAATGCTGGAAGTGCCGCCACTAATTCTTTTTCTTGCATAACATCCAACGGAATTATATTTTGCGCCACATTGGCTTGATAAATAAATTCTTCAAATTTCTCACTCTTTTTTTTGAGTCCCAAAGTTTTCGCCCAAAACTCCAACGTTTTTTTCTCAGACGGAGGAATCATTTTGCCTCTCTCAATTTTACTAAAATTGCTTGGGTCATAATCCACTCTTCGACACATTTCTCGAAGTGTTAATTCTTTTTTGATTCTTAATTCATACAAAAGCTTACCAAATTTTTCCAAATTTTTGTTTGTTTTCATATGTTTTATTTATTATTTATTATTGTGGTATAATCCTACCACAATATTAAATACTGTCAAGAAGGTAAAATTATTTCATTTTATAAAAAATATTCCTTAAAGTCTGTTTTTGATAAATAGATCAATTTTTTATTTTTTATGTAAGTAATAGATTACTTACATTTTAAACCCTTTCCCCCAATAAATCAAAAATGTATAGCAAAAAACCACTAAGAACAAATCCTAGTAATTTTTAATGCATACATGAAAAACATTTATTCCCCTTTAAATCCAAGTCCTTCTGGAGCTTCAGATTCTTCGATTTTGCCGAAAGAATTTTCATATTTTTCAAGATTATCCTGCATCGCCTTGATCATTCTCTTGAAATGTCCTGGTGAAAGAATCACCCTTGAATTTAAAGTTCCAGTTGGTGGAAACACATTGAAAAAATCAAGAACAATTTCTTCCTTGGTGTGCATGATCTGCACTGCATTTGAATACTCCCCTTTCAACTTCTCGTCAGAAGCTTTAATTTGGATTTGATTTTTCTGTGATTGATGTTGTTGATTCATGATTTTTAGTTTTATTAAGAATTATTAAAACTTGATCTATCATCATTGTTATTTTAAAAGCATTCTCCATATTAATATCATCAAGTATTGCATGATGTGTTTCATTTCTATAAGCCAAATACAAACCACGACAAATCTGGAAAATTCCCTCTCTTTCATTCATTATATTCGAAGCTCTTAATAGCCCACTTTGGGGATTCAATGTTTTATCGATTAACTTTAGCCCTTTGTTGTCTTTGTTTCTTTTTAAATTAGCTAAATTTCTCAATCTATCTTCCAAGACAGTGGTCGCCTGCATAATAATTGTATCCTTGTTATACTCACTATTGAACAAAGAATAACATTTAATTTTCAATTGCTCATCTTTAATCATTTCGATCTCAACGGAATAATCAAACTTATACCTTGCCTTTAAATGAATAATTGCCTGACTAAGCATCGCCTCAAACTCTGATACCCAATAATATTCTGTGCCATTCGAAGAAACTCTGGCATTTACAGGCATTTTATAATCCAATAATCGTTCATCCTTCAATATTTTAGAATAATCTACTAAATATGAATGGAACTTCATTATAAATGCTGGACTAACAACAGAACTTGAAGATTTTTGCTTCTCGCATGTACTTTCAAATCCTTCTAATAATTTACATAACGTAAATGCATCTTTTGAAAACATTTTTTTATCTCCCCCGAGATTAACTTCTTAAAAACTACTCTATTTCTCCAAGCACACTCAATTTATCTTTATTATTAATGAAATCATAGTCGCCGTCAACCTCAATGCATTCAAAATCCTCGATATTTCTTGCAACACAAGCCTGTGGATAACTCAAGTTTGCACTTCGGTAAATCTTCGGTTATAATTACATTATAAAATCAAAAAATAAATAAGTCAAAACAAAAAAATGGCAACTCTAACAAAAAGACAAAAACAAATCTTGGATTATATTAAGATCTACATAAGGAAAAATGGAATCTCCCCAACCTTCGAGGAAATAAAAAAACATTTCAAATTATCTGCCCTTTCAACTGTACACCAGCATATTGAAACTTTAGTCGAAAAAGAATTTCTAGAGAAAAATGGAAGTTCAGCCAGAGGGATAGAATTAAAGAAAAAGAATCCATATAATTTAACGAAAATACCACTAGTCGGAACTATCGCTGCTGGGGAACCAATTGAAGCTATTGAGACAAGAGGTGAAAATGTAATGATTGCTACAAGCAACGTAAATAAATCAGGAGAATACTATGCCCTTAAGGTTCAAGGAAACAGTATGATCGACGAGGGAATATTCGATGGAGATGTTGTGATCATTAAAAAACAATCCTCAGCTGAAAACGGACAAACTGTTGTCGCAATCATTGATGACAATGAAGCTACTTTGAAAAAAATTTACCGAGAAAAGGATAGGTTCAGATTACAACCAGCTAATCAAACGATGCTTCCTTTCTATAGAAAAGAAGTTGAAATCAGAGGAGTCGTTGTTGAAATAAAAAGAAGTCTTGAGAACAACAATCAAACATTGAAACAAAAATCATTCAGAACATTAGATTTATTTGCTGGGATTGGAGGAATAAGAATTGGATTTGAAAACGCAGGATTCGACACTGTGTTTGCAAATGACTTTGAAAAACAATGTAAGGTTACTTATGATTTGAATTTTAAAAAATCAAAACTTATTGTGGAAGATATGAGAAAAATTGGCATTGATGATTTACCAAAATTTGATTTTCTTTTAGGAGGATTTCCTTGTCAGGCATTTTCAATAGCAGGACACCGAAAAGGATTCAACGATGAAAAAGATCGGGGTAATTTATTTTTTGATGTTGCTAGGATCCTAGAGGCACGCAATCCTGCAGGATTTTTACTAGAGAATGTAAAAAATCTAAAAGGACACGACGGAGGAAAAACCTTTAAAATAATCATTCAAACATTGGAGGACTTAGGCTATTATGTGAAAACTAAAGTTTTGAATACCATGGAGTATGGAAATGTTCCACAAAATCGAGAAAGGATATATATGATAGGATTTAAAAATAAAAATTATACAGAAAAATTTGAATTTCCAGAACCACGAAAACTAAAAGTTAAAGTTTCTGATCTTTTAGAGAAAAAAGTTCCTGAAAAATACTATTACAATGGAAAACCTCTTTTTGAAAAGATTAAAGATTCTGTGAATGAAGAAGGAAAAGTTTATCAATGGAGAAGAAAATATGTCAGAGAAAATAAAAAAGGTGTGTGTCCTACCTTAACGGCAAACATGGGAACAGGTGGACACAATGTCCCGATTATAAAAGACAAAAAAGGAATCAGAAAACTGACTCCTCTTGAATGCTTCAGACTTCAAGGATTTCCAAAGACATTCACTCTTCCAAAAGACCTAGCTGACTCAACACTATACAAGCAAGCTGGAAATTCTGTTAGTGTCCCCGTCATCGAAGCAATCGCAACTCAAATAATGATGGCATTTAAATAAATATTTAAATTTCAAAATTTAATTTAATCTTTTTCATCTTCTCTATTTGCTCCTGCAAATATTCTTCATTAATATTTTTTTCTCTTAAATTAATTTCAATAGGACTAAAAGATGTTGTTATCTTTATAGTTTTATTATTTTCTATCCACTTTTTTGGATGAAGTCTTAATTCAAGTCTTTTTTTAGCTTTGTATATTTTTGTATTTCCAAAATCATCAGATATGAAATTGTTCAAAAAAACAGACTTCTCAGTTGTCCTTGCTGTATCGACACTTACTGACTTTAAATTTTTTAAATCTAAGACTGCACCAGCAAAATAAAAATCTGCACCTGCTTTTTGCACGCCTGGTCTAAGTATGAAAAAATAATAAATCTTTTTTATAGATGGATAATCTTTTTTTAAATCTCCATATTTTTTCTTATATAATTTTACCCACTTATCTTTAATTTCTTCATAATTTTTTGTTGAAAATAAAACATCTAAATTAATACCAGCATCTGCAAAATTTTGGCCCAACGAGGCCTCCCCGCTTCCTGAATTTAGAACATTTCCTATTCCATCAACTTTAACATTAAGCATTTTTATATCTGCACCCCAATTCTCTCGATCATTATAAATATCTACAGGATATGAACCAGCTCCAACAGGCTTAACATTCAATGCTTGCGTAAACCATTGTTCGATATGCTCTTTTGGTATCTGAATTGGAAGATCTTTTTGGCCAATTTTAGTTTCAGGTTGAGAAAACAAGGACTTAATAATAAAATATTTTATTATATCCTTTGCTTTATCATCTAAAAATTTTACTAATTCACTATTTTTTAATGGCTTTATTACAAATTTTTCCATAATATTATTTTTTCCGATCCCCTATCAAACATAAATCCAATTTAACAGGGGAAACTTAATTAAAATCCTCACATCCCCATCCTACCACCAAAAAAAACTTTTCTCAACT
>CAYQVD010000023.1:0-11732 GCA_964421125.1 uncultured Bdellovibrionales bacterium | reverse complement strand
ATCTATCGCTTGCTGATAAAAGTCCATTAATTTTAAATAATACTCTTCTTCACTATTAATTTTTAAAATATTTTCTTTTCCTTTAATTCCCATTTCTTTTCTCTTCTCTGGACTCAACGCAAGAAACTTAATTATAACTTTTTTCAACTCTTCAACGCTTTGAGCTAAATAAATAAATCCTGATTCATTTTCTAGTATCATCTCTTTTGAACCCCCTCGATCAGAAACAATAACTGGCTTTCCAAGAAGTTGTGCCTCAGAAATAACTAAAGGAGAATTATCATACCAGATAGAAGAAATAACAACCCCCTTAGATTTTCTAATCAAATCATCTCGCTTCTCTCCTCTAATAAATCCAGGGAAAATAACTCTCGCATCAAGAATCCCCAATTTCCTTGCAAGATCTTTCAATGCATCCCTTTGTGGCCCCCTTCCAATGATCATCAAATTCGTTTTTATTTCTGGATATTCATCAACAAATTCCTTAAAAGCCAAAATCAAATAATCAATTCCCTTCTCCTCTGAAACCCTCCCAAGACTTAAAATATAATCTTCTTCAATAAAATCTTGTTCAAGATTAAAATTTTCAGTATTAATCACATTTCGTAAAATCTTTATTCGATCTTCTTTAATCCCAAAATCAACACATTTTTCTTTCATAAACTCACTTGGAGCCAAAAAGTAATCTATCTTTTTATATGACCCCTTCATCCAATGCACGTAAGCTTCAATCATTCCAATAAAACTAGATAAATAACTCTTCTTTAAACATACGTTAAAAAAGCAATTATAATATTTATGTCCCTTGCATTTTTCACAAACATCCCCATTGATAAACAACTTATAATTCGGACAAATCACTTTATAATCAGAAAGTTTAAAGACAATTGGAATTTTATGTTTTTTCAAAGTGTGAAGAATTGCTGGCGTCAAATAGTGATATATATTGTGAACATGTGCAACATCAGGCTTTTCAACTTCCAAAAGTTTTTCGAGTTTTGTTTGAGCTTCATGATTCCAAACAACCCCTGGAATAAGTTTTATTTTCTCCCAAAATCCTTTTGCCTTATTAATGTCAAAATGCTCAGCAAAAAATTTACTATACTCGCTAGGATCATTTTTTTCATCCTCCATAGAAAAAACAACAACTTCATGCCCTCTTTTCCTTAAAAGTTGAATCGTCTCAAAAAAAGCAGTCACTGAACCGCCTCCATTTTCTTTTGAAAAATATTTATGTATCTGTAATATCTTCATGATATTTTATATATAATTTTACAAAAACCTTTTTATTTCCTAAAATAAGGATGGTATGAATATTATCTCCAAACAACTTGCTGGAATCCTTATCGCAACTGGACTTGTGATAATTCTAGCATTAAATATCTTTTTAATCCAACCAATTTCTATTGGATTAATTTTATCAGCTGGTTTAATTCTAACTGTAATTTATTTATATAATCCCCTTTGGGGAATTTTGCTTTTTATAACAATCAGACCTTCAATAGATCAGTTCAGTGAAAAACTTTCAATAAACATTGGCGACACTCTAGTCTTAAGCGGATCTTCTTTTTTGGGAATCCTTTTGATCATTCTTTCTATAATACTCCTTTCAAAATCAATTAAAAAAATTCCTCGTCAATCTCTTTTAATTTTTTGGATGCTCTACTTACTATCAATACTAATAAGTATTATATTCTCAATCGACAAGGCTATTTCTCTCTACGAATTTATTCG
Organism: uncultured Bdellovibrionales bacterium; assembly: GCA_964421125.1. Classification (GTDB taxonomy): domain Bacteria; phylum Patescibacteriota; class Minisyncoccia; order Moranbacterales; family DUUL01; genus UBA2193. The sequence continues at coordinate 9,998 of CAYQVD010000023.1, read as the reverse complement.
AGTTTTAAGCATTTTCATGATATTTATTAATGCTTTAATTTTAATAAGAAATAAAAAAGATTTTACTTATTCTATTTATGCTGTTCTTGTCTCAGCAATCCTTCCTGTTCTTCTCGCTCTCTATCAAATGGTTACTGGCTCTGGAATTGGATCTAATGGACTTGAAAGTCGTCTCTTCGGAACATTTACTCACCCAAACGCTTTCGCATCTTTTGTTGTGATTATGATTTCATTAGTTGTATTTCTTATTATTAAAGAAAAAAATAATAAGGGGAAAAACATAGCAAATTGGATTCTTTATGCGACTTTGTTCATTTCAATTATTATTCTTTTAGCAACTTTCAGCCGTGGCGCCTTACTTGCATTTATTGTTTTTATTTTTATTCTTAGTTTACTAAAATCACCAAAATACATTCTTTTCGCAGTAATTCTTTTTGTCATCGTCTTCGCTACATCACAAGATTTCAGAGACAGAACAGAGGATATATACAATCCACCAGCCGACAGCTCTATTCGGTGGAGATTCCAACAGTGGGATAAAATGTATAAAATCTACACTGAAAATCCAATTAAGGGATATGGAGCTGGAACCGAAATAATCATCCATGAAAAAGAATTTGGTTTCTACGCAGGAAATCCTTATACTCATAATGATATCCTGAGAAGCGCACTTGAGACTGGAGTTTTGGGAGTAATCACATTCTCTCTTCTTTGGATCATAACAATTGTCACCCTTTTCATTCAATTCATCAAAACAAAAGAAAAAAACAAGAAACTTTTCTTGCTTTTAATATTCGCCCTTATTGTTTCAGAATTTATTTTTTCAATAAGTAGCAACATCTTCCGAGGAACCGCCACTCAATGGACCCTTTGGTTTCTAATCGGAACCGCCCTTGCATCACCCCTGTCATTCCTGCGAAAGCAGGAATCCATTAGGAGATAATCAAAATTTCCCTAAAGCTTCAAAATAACTTTCCTTAAAAACCTTAAAATTATACAGAGCTACTTCCGTCATCCTCTCCTCCGCTCTAGACGATAAACTAATAAAAATCATATCATCCAGAAATAACTCACCATCTCTTGTGAGTCTTTTTAATTGCTCAAACTGAACATCACTTTCCGATGAATTAAAATCAAAAAAAGTTAATGAGTAATCAAATCTCCGATCAAGATAATATCGATCAATATCATTTAACTTCCCCGAAAGACTTCTAATATTATTATTCATTTCCCTGCTTTCTTTTTCGATAATCAAATTATTCTGTTCAATCCTACTTAATGTTTTTCCAAAAAAATCCATCTCGTTCTCTATTTCAGAAAGCTTCGATTCAATCCTCACTCTATGTTCCTGCTCTTCATTTTCAATTTGCCCAACAAAAAACTGCCTAGTTTCCCAAACAGCAATTCCAATCAAAAAGAAAATAGCACCAACAACCAATACAAAAATAATTATTTGAAAAACAGAACAAGAAAAAATATCCTTAAAAAATATTTTAACCTTATTTTCTTTTTTAATCTTTTTTGACTTCTTATTTTGCCTTTTCCTCATATCTAAAATATACCACAAATGCTCATATAAAAAAAGAAAGGGTCAGTGCTGATTTAAGCACTCCCCCTTTCTACACTTGTAAATCTCTCCACAATTCACAGATAAAATTATTTAGACGCCGGATCCGGAATATCGGAACATTCCTTTTCTTCATTTTTTGACCGAAGGCTAAGATACTCCTCAATAATCTTTTTGAATTGCTCTCGTTGCTTCTTACAAAGCTCGCCGTCTTTAATTACCTTGCCGGAAGTTTGGATAAATCCAATTTCTTTGCCATTGAGAAAGATATAAAACCCTTCCTTACCATCTTTGATGAGATGATCTTCAGTAATAAGCAATCCGAAATCAACACCAACCTCAAGATCATATTTTTTCGCATCAGTAGCGGCAAGGGAAACTGATTCATTTGCCCCCGCAAGAACCAACTCCAGTTCTCCATCGTTATAATAATTATTAGTAGCGAAAAGAGAATAACCGTCATTACCAATAATCGCGCATCCTCCTATCATCAAAAATGCCACCAAAACCACAAAAAACAATTTTTTAAAAAACATAATTAAACCCCTCCTTTTATAAAAATTCAAAATATTAGACTCAATGTTGAGCCTGTTCATTTGTCTAACCGCCATTTTGAAAATCGAAAAAAATTCAAATCCCAAAATGGCAGTTAGGCTTTATTAAATTTTCAAAGTACTAACTCTGTCATCTTAAAAACTACCAACTACTCGCTAAGAACTAACAACTAACTCTACATTTCTCCTCTTAAAAGCTTATTCAACCTCTCTTTCACTTCAGCTTCTGTTGATTCTTTATCATATGAATTTTCATCTACTTTGTCAACTTCACTACCATCATTGTCTCCATTTTCTTTTATATCTTCATTCCCACTCTTCACCAAAGAATTCATATCACCAACAAAAGTAGGAAGATTTCCAGGAGTCCCATTCCCTTGAATATCAGTGCTTGTTGATTCTACCTTTTTATCTCCCCCAACAAGTGCCTTCTCAAAAGAAAGCTCTCCTTCAAAGCAATAAGGCTCCTTGATTTCAATAATTTTTTTCTTATTATTATTTTTAACCTTATTTTCTTTTTTTGCTTCTACCTTATCAATCTCATTAATTGATTCTTTTTCAACAATTTCTTTTTTATCCATAGCTACCTCGTCCGAATCAACATCTTTTTTTGCTAAATCTCTCTGCTTATCAAAAACATACTCATCAAAAGATGCATAATCTTTGTGCTTCTCTCTAAATTTCATAATTCCACCTGTAGATCCTTGATCCGAATCCTGATCATCATCTTCATCTTTCACTACTGAAACTCTTTTCTTAAAAATTTTCAATTCAAAATCTTCAAAAAAATAAATAACAGCAACTGAGCCAACAAACCCAAGGATAATCCCCAAAAAAGTATTCAAAATTAAATTTGGTTTTAAAGGATTTATTGGTGTAATTGGTCCATCAATTTTTTCAATTTCCACACGATCTCCTCCCCCATGATACTGATGACCTCGAATAATATAAGCCCATGAAATTGCCTCAGCTATTTTTTCGGCATTTTCTCTATCTTGATCATAAGCAGTTATTTTGATAATTCCTGTATTATTAACTTGATCAACATCAATTTTTTTCTTCCAAGATTCTTTTTTCTTATCAGCTCCAATAGGAAAATTCATTTGAACATCATATGGAGAATCTAAGACATTTTCAATAAAAGATTCACTATAAGCAACTTTAGCTAAAATATCACTAAGATATTCAGCTGATTTTGCAGCAGAAAAAGCATCTACGTTATCACTCGGTTGTTTCTGAATCACTAAAATGCTCACTTCAGATCCATACTGAGGCTTCATAAAAGCTGATATTGAAAAAACAATGGCAGCAACAAGCACTGTTATCACTAAAACTGTTTGCCACTTATCTTTAACTATTCTTAAAAATTCCATTATGTTTGAATTTAAATTATTACTAATTAATTATCCTAATTTCATTGCTGAAATATACGATTCCTTGTCTCTAAAAAATTCCTCTCTAATCTTTTTTTTGCTTAAAAAAGCAGGGACAATACCTTTCATTAAATAACTTTGAGTTCTAATCCTTAAATGAGCTTTCTGATTATTCTTCAACTTATACTTTGTTTTTGAAACATAATCCTGAAATCCATAAAATAAAGCGATAGTAAACCCCTCTCTACCATCAAGGAATCCAAATCTCACAAAATACATCCAAGAAAATCGAAGAAATGAGGCAAATGGTAAGAAAAACCAGATGTCTTTCATAATTGCCTTGAAATAATAGAAGTTTGTAAAAAACTTAACCCAAGTTATTTCAACTCCTTGTTCAACCACCTTTTGAATATAATTTGCTTGATAGGTACTATATCGATTAAATCTCTCAAAAAATTGACCGAATGTTCTGTCACTAAAGTGAAGCATATCTCCGCCAATTTTTGATTTAATATTTTTAACCTGAGTTTTATCAAGAACAATATGAGCATGAACATCTCGATCTTCGTAACGACAACTTTTTCTAAAAAGTCTCACATTATATAAAGGATATCTTCCTCCCCATCGTAAAAATTTTCCAAAAAAGAAATGCTTTCGCGCTATTCCATATCCTTCAAAATCTTCAATATCTCCAGTCTCAAGCATTACTTGGATGTTCTTTGCAAGTTTTTCAGTTACAATCTCATCGCTATCAAGAAGCAAGATCCAATCATTTTTTGCCTTTGGAATTGCCCAATTTTTCTGTTTAGCACTATATACATATTCATGATACAAAACTCTTGCACCATATTTTTTCCCCAATTCCTTGCTTTCTTTTGAAAAAGAGCTATCTACTATTAGAATTTCATCCGCCCATAAAACAGACTGAATTGCCCCTTCGGCAAGATCCAGGTCCTCTTTCTTTGTCGGAATAATTACTGATAGTTTCTTCTTTTGCATAAAAATGCTTTATAAAAACCTATAAATAGACTCTTTAATTAATTATTTCTTAAAACACTATATTATACACAAAACAGAATTTTTGTCAATAGCAGAATTTCCAAAGCTTGACAAAATCAAAGCATTGTGCTAGTATTTCATATTCAAGATAAATAATTAATTGTATTACATTATACATTCAAAAAGTCGTTAAACTTATTTGTTTCTAAAATTTTCACCTCAGAAACAAACAAGCTTGATTGCTTTCGCGGTGATTGCAATTAAAGACCTTTGAAAATCTACTAAAACAACAAAAACATACAATCATTCAAGGAGGACACCATGAACATGACTAAGAGAATTTTTGTTTTAATGGCAATCGTAACGCTGACTTTTTTTATCAGCGGAATCACTGGATGCGATAGCGGATCGAGTGATAACAAAATCACCATTAATAATGACAGCGAAAAAGTGGACAACGGAACTGGGAATGTTGATCTTGATGACGGATCCGAAAATGTAAACGATAACTCAAGTAACACAGAAGAATGTAATATTAGTTATGAGAGACTTATCGTCAATGAAAAAAACGATCTGTATAAAATTCAAAACCCATGGCAAACCCGCGACGGATTAACTCCCAAAGGAAGCGTTTATAATAAAATTGAGGAAGTTTCTCCGAGACAGACACAGACCTGCGACAACAAGGTTTTAGTAAAAGCCAAACTGTCTTACATGAAAAATGAGACAGAAGAAATGACTTTTCGCAAAACCACGAAATTTTTCCTTGATCCAAATTGTGTACTAAAAGATGTGGCGGATATTTTCCCCACTCATACCTTTCAGTACATTGCCAGACCTGAAGAATCTGGAACCGGTGATTTTCCACTTGTATGCGTCTTGTACAACAAGCGGCCCACCATTGACGATCCTCAATGTGACAGCGAAGCCCATTACGTAGGATTGGAAAATTGGCAGTGGCCTATCGTTCAATACTATGAAGAAAATGCAAATGGGCAAGGAGTCAGCCTGGATATCCTAGACGAAGGAACCGGAATTGCCAAGGCTAAAATAACCTGGTCAACAGGAATCGAATTCCTCGACATCCTCTGTGATCAAACGCTGATCAGGGAAGACAAAAAATTCGATCTCCGATTCCTTTTTAACGGGCTTTATGCAGGATACTTCAAGTACCTCTACACGCCCGAAGGATATGGAACCGGTGACCACAAAACTATGTACGCTGGTCACGGCAGCAATTTCTAAAACCCCCTGAACAGTTTTAATATATACTGTTCATACAAAATCAAATAGCGGAGAAGATAATACAACTTCCCCGCTTTTTTTATATTTTTTCTAATTTTTAACTAAAAAACGCCATTAATAGGAGCTTTTCGGAAAGTTTGCAAACTCTTGAAAATCACTAAAATCAAATTTTTGACCCAAAAATAACAATTTCAAGTTTTAATGAACTTATTCAACCGTCACACTCTTAGCCAAGTTTCGAGGTTTATCAATATCATAACCACGACCAACTCCGACATAATAAGCAAAGAGTTGCAAAGGGATCACACTAAGAAGAGGAGTAAGCATTTCAAGTGTTTTAGGAATATAGAAAACATCATTAGCCACTTTTGCAATTCGCTTATCTCCTTTTGTAGCAACGGCAAAAACTTTTCCAGAACGAGCTTTAATTTCCTCAATTCCTGAAACAACTTTTTCATAAACGCTATCTTTTGGACAAATAAAAAGCGAGGGGAAATTTTCATCAATCATCGCGATTGGACCATGCTTCATTTCCCCTGCTGGATAACCTTCAGCATGTACATAGGAAATCTCTTTGAGCTTCAAGGCTCCTTCGTTAGCAATTGGAAAATTATATTTTCTGCCCAAATACAACCAGTCTTCATATTTCTTATATTTATTAGCAATTTTTTTTATCTCACCACTTCGCTTCAAGATATCTTCGATCATTTCTGGAATTTTTTTAAGTTCTTCTGCAATCCTCTTTCCCATTACAAAAGACATTTGTCGTTGTCTTCCAAGAGCAAGCGTTAATAGAACTAAAACACTAAGCTGTGAAGTAAAAGCTTTTGTTGAAGCCACTCCAATTTCCGGACCAGCATGATTATAGATTCCAGCATCAGTTTCTCGAGCAATTGTTGAACCAACTGTATTCACGATACCGAGAGTCAAAGCTCCTTTCATTTTTGCCTCACGAATTGCTTCAAGTGTGTCGGCTGTTTCCCCAGATTGAGAAATAGCCAAAACTGCAGTCTTCTTGTTCATTATCGGCTTCCGATAACGAAACTCACTGGCATACTCGACTTCCGTTGGAATTCCGGCATATTCTTCAAACATATACTCACCTACTAAACCTGCATGATAGGAAGTTCCACAACTTATAATAATGATTTTTTCTATATCTCGAAGACGATCTTTTACCTGAGAAAGTCCACCAATCATAAAACTTGAATTCTCTTTGGTGAATTTATCAACTCTTCCTCGAATTGCATCTTTTATAGAAGCGGGTTGTTCAAAAATTTCTTTCAACATGAAATGTGGATATCCTTGTTTCTGTGCTTTTTCCATTGACCAATCCAATTTCGAAATTTTCTTTTCAAGATCACCTTTTTCGAGGCTTGCAATTTGATATCCATCCATGCCAATTTCAGCAAATTCTCCATCTTCTAAGTAAATTACTTTTTGAGTATAACTCACAATAGCCGAAGCATCCGAAGCAATAACGTATTCATCCTTCCCTACTCCTAAGATAAGAGGGCTCCCTTTTTTTGCCACAAAAACTTTTCCTGGATTTTTTTTATTAATCACCGCTAACCCGTAAGTTCCATCAATCATTCTCAATGTTTTTTTAAAAGCTTCTATAAAATCATTTTTTTTAGATAATTCTTCTATTAAATGAGCGACGACTTCAGTGTCAGTTTCTGATTTGAATTTATGTCCCTTTTTCTTGAGCTGATCCTTGAGCTCTTGATAATTTTCAATAATTCCATTATGAACAACAAAAATTTCATTTTTACAGTCCGCATGAGGATGAGCATTTGAGATATTTGGTTTTCCATGTGTTGCCCAACGTGTATGAGCAATTCCAATATGACCAGAACTTTCTGCCTTCTTCATTTTTTCTTCTAGCTGAGAAACTTTTCCTACTGCTTTCACATTAAAAATTTTCCCTCTCTCCATCACTGCCATTCCAGCACTATCATAACCTCGATATTCAAGTCTTTTTAATCCATCCATAAGAATCGGCATTGCTTTATTTTTCCCAATATATCCAACAATTCCACACATAATATTACTTTAAATTATTATCCTATTTCTATTAATATTCTAATTTATCTATCATCTTTAATCAAACAAAAAAGACGCTTACATAAAAAGTTTAATCGCAAGCATCTTTCTCTTTTTGGTTTTTGTATTTTAGTCAATGATCTTATCCCTTCTCCCTATAATAATTTTATAGAAATTATCAGCAGTAATGAGACTGCTAACAACGACATCCGCCATAAAAGAAATAATTCTTTCTTTTGTTATGACCAGCATTGTGGGCACCTCCTTTTGAAAAAATTTATTTTATTTTTTATTATCAGCAATTTCTCCAGACTCAATTTCAACGTCTTTTTTGATCTCAAGATTTGAAGAAACTGCTTTTTTAAACATATATAAATATATCAAATAGACAACTAGTGCACCAACAACTGAGGTAATAGCAAACCATCGATGCTCATCGCATTTATCAAAGAAATACCAGAAAGCCAGAACAGCTACAGTCAAAACAAGTGGTACAAATCTTCTTGGATAATCATTTTCTTTCTGCTCTTTGAATTTATAGAATAATGAAGATGCAAACAAGAATGCAAAAATAACTAGCGCCAAAACCCAAACCCAGAGTGGCCACCACTGACATTCATTTTCTGCTCCACCAACAGTCACCTCTCCTTGTCCTCCTTCTTGCTCTCCTTGGACCTCTGGTTCCTCACCAGCTTCTTCTATTGGCTCCTCGCCAGTGACTATCCTTCCTTCTCCAGTAAGAACCTCTGCCACTGTTTGAGTATCTGCTGACTCAGCTTCGATTCTAAAATCAATGTCAAAATTAGTTTCCAACCCCTGATATTCATTTCCCGCATCCTTATCAAAAACTATCTTTATTCGATATTCCTTTCCCTTTGTTGGGCTCAACCGATCAACAAATAGTCTTTCATCATCAACATCTTTAAGGTCTTGACGATCCCCTGCTCCTCCAATTCGATAACTTCCATTTTCAACTCGGACCACATAAAGCTTCAATTCATTAGCCAAAGTCTTATCACCATTAACATCAAAAGTAAAATAAACATCAACCTCTTCATTTTCACTATCATTTTCTATTCGGATTGTTTCTGAGCCTTCCCATCCAGGAAGAATATTCGTTTCATTATAAATCCTCCCTCCATTAATATTATCCCCAACTGGATATTCAACATCTATTTTATCCTCTGCATTCACAATATTAGCAAAAAAACCAAGGGAAATTATTACTCCCAATAAAAACAAAATGTTTCCGCTTAATTTAAATTTTCTAATCCTTTTTTTCATACTAAAAATTTATCGATAATTATTTTATCTCTTCTTCGATTTCATCATCCTCCTTGCCCGTCACAGCTTCAGCAGAGTCAGATTCTTCTTTTTCAATTGCCTCCTGATCCTCCTCCACATTATTCTCCTCAGTCTTGTCGTCATCCTCATCTTCTTCTTCCATTTCATCTACTTTATCCTCTTCTAATAAATCAACGTCTTCTTCGTCATCCCCTTCTATCACTTCAGGAATATCTTCAGACTCACCTTCTTCGACAATTTTTTCATCTTCTTCTTCCGTTTCTTCTGCTTCATCCCCTTCTATTACTTCAGAAATATTTTCAGACTCATCCTCTTCAACAATTTCCTCATCATCTTCTAATTCTATTAAAATATCTTCCTCGTTGAGTATATCTAAATCCTCTTCTATTACTGCTGGAACATCTTCAACTTCAACAGGGACAACTTTTTCAGCTTCATCCTCCTTGCCCGTCACAGCTTCAGCGGAATCGGGTTCCTCATTAACAATAATGTCATCTTCTAACTTGTTTAATATTTCATTAACCAATTTCATGTCAACGCTTTCATCATCTAATTCGTCCAATAAGCCTAAATAATGAAGATATTCTACCTGGCAAATCGGTTCATATTTTTCATCATCATCTAATCTATTTTTTTTATCAAAACATTTTTCATAGGCAACTAAAATCTGTTCTTCCATTTCAACTTCAGTCATCTCATTTTCTTCCCCCGGAGTTCCTTCTGGGTCAACCCAAGGACCAACTGCATCAGGGAACCTAGCAATAGTTTTTCCTTCTGGAGTCTCTTCAAATTCATGAGAATCTTTGATTAAATCTTTTTCATCAATCAGTCTCACTTCATCCCCTTCATCGCTTAAATTAAAATCTCCATCTCCATTTCGATAAACAACAATCTTCTCTCCTCCAGCAA
>CAYQVD010000022.1:0-11870 GCA_964421125.1 uncultured Bdellovibrionales bacterium | reverse complement strand
AAAGTGGACGACGGTTTTTTACCGTGTCCACTTTTTGGGGTACAGATCAAACAGGGCTGTTTTTTGAATCACAATTTTTTAAGATTCATTTCATTTTATTTTGGCTTGCTGAATGGTCAATTCTTGATTAAGAAGAGCTGAATCAAACACTCTACAGAACAAATTTGCAAATGGATCATTGGGTTGAATAAATGGAGTTTTTCTCTTCCGTAATGCCCAATTCTCTAATTTCCCCTTTCCTTCTCTCTTATCCTTTTTGACTTTCATAACGCTTTCCCATAAGTTGCTTGAGACTATTTAATAACCGCCAAAATATCTTCGGCTTTCAAAATTAAATAAATCTTCTTTTCAATTTCAATTTCCGTTCCACCATATTTGGCAAAAATAATTAAAGAATCTTTTTTAATATTTTCATTAATTTTCTTGCTGTCACCAACTGCAATAACCTTTCCTTCTTGTGGTTTTTCTTCACTGACAGTGTCAGGAAGAACAATCCCACTTTTAGTCATCTTTTCTTGAGCAACAACTTCAACTAAAATATTCTCTCCTATTGGTTGTACTTTTTTCATTTTTAATTTTTTAAATTATTAATTTGGCAAATCAAGTGCCTGATTGATGAAAGAATATCAATAACGATTTCTTTTGTCAAACTTACTGCCCCATTATTTGCAAGGCAATTTTTCTTTGTCTTGCACCATCAAGTTCAATTGCAAAAACTCTTTGCCATTGTCCAATTTGTAATTTTGATCCAACAATATTTAAAAAAACTCCTGGAGTTAAAAACATTGCCTTACAATGGCTATGACCATTTATTGGCTCATTTAAATGCATATTAACTGTCCTAATATCAAAATTATCATGCATGTATTTCATTGTTCTTGGCGCAATCTTATCTAACATCTTCTTTAAATCACCGATCAAAAGAGGCTCGGCTTCCTGAATAATCACCGCCATTGTTGTATGCATTGATTGAATATTAATTACTCCATCTTTAATTCCATTTTCCTTAACAATTTTCTTAACTTTATCCGTAACATCAATAAAGTCTAAAGTTGCCTTTGTTGAAAGCTTAATAATGTGATTAACGACCTTCATATTTTTTGTTTTATTTATTACTTCACTCAAGACAAAGCTATTATAATCCTTTCCATTTCTTAAGACAAGAAAATTTTAAACACCTATTTATTCTGCTCTCCTGCCAATTGACCACAAGCCCCTTTGATGTCACGACCAAACTTAAATCTCTCAGAAAACTCAACGCTACCTTCTTTTAAAACTTCTTTAAATTTACTTACTGCTTCTTTGCTGGATTTTTTTAATGAAATATCAACTGATTCATCTTTTTCATATTCATTATATTCGATTAAATTTACTAAGTAATACTGTTTTCTTTTTATCAAACTAACAAGCTTTCCTGCTTGTTCTTTACTGTCATTCACATTTTGAAACAGTAGATACTCAAGCATCACTTTTCTATTTGTTTTTTCAATATAATATTCAGCTGCTTTCATAATTTTTTCAACTGGATATTTATCGTTGACTATTACAAGTTTTTTTCTAATCTCATTATTTGGTGCATGCAAAGAAATTGCCAAATTAAATTGCTTACCTTCATCGGCAAATTTTATAATCTCAGGAACTATACCAACCGTAGAAATTGAAATCTTTCGAGCTGCTATTTCAAAACCTTCTTTTGAATTAAAAAAATTAGCCGCCTTCATTACATTTTCATAATTTAAAAAAGGTTCACCCATTCCCATAAAAACAATATTTGTCACCCTCTCTCCTTCAAAATCATTTTTTAAAATTCTTGCAAAAACTAAAACTTGTTCAATAATTTCCCAATACTCAAGATTTCTGATAAATCCATTTTTTCCAGTTGCACAAAAAACACATCCGAGAGGACAACCTGCTTGAGAGGAAACACAAACCGTATTCCTCTTATCCCCCTTCATTAAAACTGTTTCAATTGCCACTCCATCTTTCAATCTGATCAATGCCTTCGCTGAGCGTCCATCTTCAGCCCATAATATTTCTGCATCTATATTCAAAGACAAATCATCTTTCAATTCTTTTCGAGTTTCTTTTAAAAAAATTGTGGCACCCTCCCAATCTTCATTTAAATCTTGATACACAAATTTAAAAGCCTGCTTTTTTCTGAAAGCTGGCTCATTTTCTAAAATTTTATCTAATTTTTCTAGATTCATAAATCAGTTTTCAATAACAGTAAAATCACCTTCTTCTAAAGCGTGAATTGGTGAAGACTTGTCACCATATTCCTCAAGTTCTTTAAGAGCGTTATTCCAATCAATTGGACCTCTCGGATCCTTCTTGGAATATTTGGTTGATTTGTAGTGAGGAATAAATTTAATTGGCAAAATTCCTAATCCGTCTATGCACTTTCGCCAATCACAAGTCCAAGAACTTTCAACTAATGCATTTGATCCAGCCGAATTGCTTGCCACAACCTTATTCTCCCAAATTTTTGGCAAATCAAATTTTCCTAGCCAATACTGCACTAATGTATCATCACCACCAAAAATAACAATAGCATTATTTTCCTTTACCTGATTAATGAATTTATCAGGAAACGCAAGTTCAAACTCTGGATTTATTCCATCCTGCATCTTCTCGTTAAATCCTTTTTTGTATTTTTCAAATTTTTCTTCCCAATCTTCCCTTTTTTGAGCGAAAAAACAAAAAAGTATCCTAGGATTTTTTCCTAAATCTTTTACGATCTCATTAAAAAATTTAAAAGCCTTTTCTGGATGACTTGATGTGCCACCTGAATTAAGAATGTATTTTGTCATAATTTTATAATTAAATTTACAATAAACTTAGTATAATTCAAAAAAAACTAGTCGTCTAATAAAAAATCGCCAGTAAGGCGATTTTTAAATGTGGACCAGACAGGACTTGAACCCGCCGCCTCTTCCGTGCAAGGGAAGCGCTCTACCAGATGAGCTACTGGCCCATAAACATCTTTATTTCATTTACTGTGGGCGATCCAGGACTTGAACCTGGGACCTCAACATTATCAGTGTTGCGCTCTAACCACCTGAGCTAATCGCCCTTAATTTTGGTTTAATTCTTTCTCTACTAAATTAAAAACTACCCAATCCAATTGTCTTTCTAAAAAAATTAAGCCCTAAGGCAAAATTAAAAACAACAAAATGAATTATAACAAAGAATAATCTTTTGTCCAGGACAATAAGTGCCTATGAAAATACTATTTATTCAAAACCTTCTTATATACATTTAAAGTTTCCTCTGCGCACTTATTCCAAGAGAAATTTCGAGATTGAACAAATCCATCATTAATCATTCTTTCTTTTTTTTCTTTATCACCAATAAGCTCCTCCATTTTTTTAGCAAAACCTTCTACATCAAAAGGATCGACAAAGATTGCTGCTTCCGAAGAAGTTTCTTTTAATGTTTTTAAATCAGAAACAATACAAGGAGTTCTACTTGCCATTGCCTCAAGGACAGTCATTCCAAAGCCTTCATACAAAGATGGCATTACAAAAAACTCCGAACCAGCGAAAAGACTCTTAAGATCATCCCCATCTACATATCCCAAAAACTTCACATCTTTTTTTACTCCAAGATCTTCAGCAATTTGAACATAACTATTACTCAACCACCCTCTTTTTCCACCAAGAACAAGTTGATACTTTTCTTTCACGCCTCTCTTTTTAAGACTCTCCTTTAACATTGCAAATGCCCTCAAAAGACGCGTAATATTCTTAATCGGTTCTATCGTCCCAATAAACAAAATGTATTTCTCGGTGATATCAAATTTATTCTTAAGAAAATCTTTAATATCTTCTTTTGTATTATTATTTTCAGAAAAAAATCTTTCATCAATTCCATTGTAAATAACATTAACCTTCTTATCTAAAACTTTAAAAATTTCACTCAAATCATTTTTAGTATTCTCAGAAACTGCAATAATTTGATTTGCTCTTTTCGCCATTGCCTGACGATTATATTTAGCCTTTGCTCTATAGACTCTCGGAAAAAGTTCTGGTTGTTTATAAACGGCCAAATCCTGAAAGGTACAAATCACTTTTCCTCGATGTCCAACAGGAACTCTCATGTCTGGAGATGTAATATGAAACAAATCCAAGTTACTTCCAACCATTGTTGCTAATCCAAGAATTTCACTATAAGCTCCTGGTAAATATTTTTTATAATCAGACCAAGGAAAATATTTTATCTTAACATTTTCTTGAGAAAACTTTTTAACATCTTTTTCTCTAACTCGATAATCAAAAAATAAAACATATTCATTTTCCTTATCAATTCTTAGAAGATGCCTAACTAATTGGTATGTATAATGCCCCACTCCAATCGCTGGATTTTTCTCTGGATTCAATATTGACCTGGCATCAATTCCTATTCTCATATGATTAACTTTAATTAATTATATTTTATCAAAAATCACTATTAAAAGCAATTTTTTCATTTCCACTCCTGCCTCTTTAAGTACGTTAATTAGTTGATAAATTATTTCTATTATGATATTATATATTTCACAAAAAATGTTCTTTAAACCCTCTTTAAAAAAGGATTGAAAAATGAATACTGTCACAAAACAAAAAAAAGTGTCCATTCTGATTATTTCAATAAGCTTCATTCTTGGAGGAATTCTTTTGGAAATTGGATTAAACACTCTCGTGGACAAGTCATGTGATCTTCCTATTTTTTTTGGATCAATCCAGTTGATTTCTGGATTTTTAATTCCCTCCTTTTTTGCCTTCCTTGTAAATTCTACGCAAGTGCCAATTTCTCAGTAATATTTATTGCCAATCAGTTAGTCTCATCAATCAAATTCGATTGGTGAGACTTTCTTTTTAACAAACAATTTAGTAGTATAAACATAATAAAAATAAATAATCTTAATCTAATAAAATGAAAATTCAAATTCCCAACAAATTAACAACCAACACATTTAATATTCTCCGAAAAGCTGGATACCTCAAAATCTTCGATCGTCAATCAGGAAAAGAAAGTTTTACAAGAAAAATTTCCACTGGACACTACCCTCGATTCCATGTCTATACAAAAGAAAATCCAGATCAAATCACAATCGATATGCATCTTGACCAAACTAAAACTCGCTACGAAGGACAAACCGCCCATGGAGCTGATTATGATAGCGATGAAGTAAAAAACGAACTTCAAAGAATTTTTGAAATCCTAAAAAGCCACCTAAAAACCGAATCACCAAAAACTCCCGAAAAACAAAAACCAGCCCCTCAAAAGAAAAGCTGGTTCCAAAGATTCTTAGAGTTTTAAAAATCTTCATTATTTTATTCCTCTACACATTTAAAATTGGGGCTACTTTTTTCCGCAGATTTTTATTATAATATTCTGCCGTTACCGTGACAGCAATGCCGTCGGAAAATTTTTCACTCTTTCTTTTCACTCCTCTTTCGCCCCCAAGAGAAGATCCCAGACAAGAAACAGCTTTTTCTTCATCAGAAAAAACTAAAGCAACTTTTTTGCCATTATCTTTTAATCTGATTTTCATAACGCCTCCCTTTTTTACTTAAAGAATTGGTTGTATATACTTCTCAAAATCTTTCTTAAAAAACTTGAGATAACACAACGGCAGGCCTTCTACAATCTTTTCTTCTTCGATTTGCATATTTAGAATTTTTTCAAAGCCGATTTTTTCACAAACCATCCTTAACCAGAAAAAAAGATTTTTTATATTATCAAAGCTTACCATTGTATAAAGATCATCATGAACTATTTTACGTTCTTTTTCATGTCTATCCATTTGCCCATTTCTCCTTTTATCTAATTCTCACTTATCGTTATTTAGATTCTTAAGAACAACTATAAAACATTTTTTATAACTAAATTATTACATAAAAAATATCTAATATCAAGAAATTATAAAAATATTATTCCCCAGTTAATTATTAATTTTTTCTACAAATTACTTATTATCAACTAAAAACTAAATCACCAACTCCCTCCCCCTCCACCTCCACCTCCACCGCCAGATGATCCACCTCCGGAGAATCCAGAAGATGAACTTGAAGGAGGAGTGAATGAACTGTTGGTTTGAGAAGAAAATCCATTTGCAAAAGATCCGAAGCTCGCAGGACTGAAAGTATTCACTCCGCCAGACCCATGATACCAATTTGGGTTTTCTTTTAAAATTCCATCAAAAGCTTTTGACCATTTGTCTGCCAATCCAAAAACCATCGCATAAGGCAAAAACTTCTCAAAAAGATCTTCCTCTTCCTGAAATTTCACCCGATATCTTTCGGCAGTATTAACATATTCTCGAAAACCTTTTGCGTGCCAAGAAGCCTCTGCTCCCTCTTTAGTTTTCTTTGACATAAAAATCCCGAAAATAATAATAAAAAATCCTGAAATAAATAATCCAATAATTATATCGACTCTTTTAAAGGATCCACCAAAAAGAACAGCAAAAAATAAAAGGGGTGTTATTGTTCCTAAATAAAAACTTTTTTTATTCCAAATTCCACCATAAAAATAACCTCTCGCTTTTATCTGCTTTTTAATCTTCTTTTGTAATCGAGTGACCATTGCATACAAATCATTATTCTTTTTTGACAAATCAACAACACCATCCCTTCCTGAAAATAAAGATAATATAATTTCTTTTTGGTGTTCCGTTAAATTTTCTTCGATATCCTTTTTCTTTTTCTTAATTTCATATTTCTTTCCGAATGTTTTTTTCGATTCAATGATTTCCACATATCCTTTTACAGCCAAATCAATAATATCAGCCGCAATCATTTTTGAATTATATTTCTCTTTTAATAAATAACCCATTTCTCCTGGAGTCAAATCATCCGGAGCGTCATATTGAACAATTACTGTTTTTTTTAAATTAATTTCCTTTCCTTTTTTCAGCCAAAGCAAATACATTACTATCAAGACAATAATAGGCAATAAAAATCCAAAATTATCAACCAAAAACCAAAGAAGCATTGTCATAAAAGAAGATTCCTTAATATCTTCTGGTAAAAATTTCACTGCCACCGTCAGTCCTTCTCCTGCACCTAAAGTCCTGTCTGCAGAAATCAAAAGCTCACTTGTTCCAATAAATCCACCTGTACAGTCCTGTTCTTTTGAACCAAATGATCCAGTGTAACAAACAAAATTTTGCTCATAATTTCTAAAATCAACTCCTTCTGGCGCAAATATTCGAACTGATGCATTCTTAATCGGCACATCCCATTGCGTTCCAATCGGATTCCAAAAAAGCTCTGAATGATCATTAAAAAATCGAAATCCATTTTGAACTTCATATTTAATCACATATTCCTCCTGCCCCTCAAAAGTGACATTTGGATTCCCAATTTTAATCATATAATCACCATCTTGTTTCCCTTTTTCCGCAACGTTATGCTCATTACCATCTCCGTCTTCTACTGAAATCAAAGTAAAACGAAAATTATGTTGAAACTTATTATCATCTTTATACTTAATCGGAATAAAGCGATAAATCCCATGTCTCGGCTCAAGAAAATTTACTGAAATTCTCTCTTCAACCTCAAAACTACTATCCTCATTAACAACAATCTCCACTTCATAATTTTCAACCTCATATCCACCCAAAGAAGATTCTGCCTTCACATTCGCCACAAAAAAAACCAAACCAAAAACCACAAGCACTCCCCCGAAAAAATTAACAATGTTTTTCATATTTTTTAAATTAATTTAAATACAAAATTTTCTACTAAACAAAAAATACCCAACTTCTCCAGTCTTCTGCAAATCAACAAGTTTTTAAATCAATCATTTTATTTTTATTATTCAAAATATTTATCTTTTATTTCATTATTATATCACTTTAAAAACAATCAAGCTAATTCAACATAACTTAAGAATTCTCATTCCCATAAAAATGGGGATCCAGATCCCCAACTTACTCCCAAGAACAAAAACCCACCTAATTGCATCAATTGATGATTAGGTGGGCTCGAAGACTTAACTTGAAAAGTAAAGATAGTTTATGACTTATGCAAAAGAACATCATCCCCGCAAAAAACAATTTTGATTGAATCTTTCTGTCCTTCGACAAAAACATCCACTATCAAAACATCCCTGGGGTTCTCATGGAGATCTCCCTCAAAACCAATCCATTCTCCTAATATAGATTGAGAGAATGAAATCTCCCTTTTAAGGACAACACCTCTAATGCAAAGTGTATCCATGGCATAGCTAATATCGCTATCCAGTTTGGGAAATTTCTTTGCCACTTCCATGGAAAGATTAATGGTATCCATTTTTTTTACCATATAAACACCACCAAGCACATAGATAGGATCATCGGCAAATAGATAGTCAGCACTGGCATTAACAGCCATAAAAGACAACCCGACGCAAATTAAAAAAAGAATACAATTTCTTTGGCTTTTAGGCAAAGAACCAGTCATCTTTCTTTTTGTACTCCTTAAGATACCACGCTGAGACATAAGACCCTCCCCTTTTCAATTTAATTATTTTTATGTTAAAAAACAACCTCTCCTCAATAATAAAATAATAGCAACAAACCATCCCCTTTGTCCAGAAAAAAATGCTGTCCTTGTTATTCCTGCGGAAGCAGGAATCTATTAGGCAGAAATCTTTATTGTTCTAGATGATTCATTGATTATTAAAGCCTACATCTATAAAAATTAATTTCTGTATTTCCAAATTTCTCAAGAACGATAGTTTGTTATTAAAATTAAAATTTTTATTTCTTCCGATAAACCCGAATATCACCCTGAATTTTCTCAGCTTCCCAATCAGGAAATTCAAAAAGATTAGAAACAACTCGAGTACCAGGCTTCAATTCTTTTAAAAACTTTTTCTCAAGCTTTTTCATAATATAAGGAACCCCAAAAAGGAAAATTAAATCATATTCAGCAAAATCCATCTTCCAAAAATTCACTCTTTCAACTTTCACTAATTTTTCCAATTCCAATTTCTTAGCACGTTTTTTACACTTCCTTACTAAGATTGGGTTTATATCCATTCCTTTCACTTAATATCCTTTCCTTGCTAATTCAAATAAAATTTTTCCATCTCCACATCCTATGTCAAGAATTTTCTCTCCTTTTTAGCTTCAGCTAATTCAAGCATAACGGACAATCTGTTGTCAGAACTAGCCACAAAAATTGGTCCATAAGGCATCAAAACAAAAGACAGGAAATATTTTCCTGTAAAAATTAATAATGCCAATGCCACAATAAATAAAATTATCACAAAAAATATCAATAAAAAAATATTCATACTATTTTGTCATTCCTGCGGAGGCCTGCCTCGACTCGGGTCGATCCGAGGCGGACGGCAAGGCGAGCAGGAATCCATTAGGCTTATTTTCATATAAATAAAGAGGCTATTGAATAAAAGTTATTTGTTTTTCCAAATCTCCCAAAAAATAACCCCAGCTGAAATCGCAACATTCAAAGATTCAATTCTGTCACTCATATCAATCTTTACAAATCCGTCTGCCAACTCAGCAACTTCCTCACTAATTCCATTAGCCTCATTGCCAAAAACAACACAGACCTTCTTATCAGAATCAAATGATTCATCAACACCAATTCCATCCTCAAGTCGAGTTGCAAGAATTTTCTTCTCACCCTTAATCTTTTTCAAAAATTCTAAATTTTTATCGACAACTAAATTCACCTTAAAAATCGCATCCTTTCCTGAACTAATTGTTTTTGAATTATATACATCCGCGCACTTCTCATCCACCACAACATTTTCAATTCCAAAAGCCAAAGCTGTCCGCAAAATTGTTCCAAGATTCCCTGGATCATTAATTGCATTCAAATACACCACATTGCCATCACTAATTTCATTTTCCGCTTTCTCAAAAACCGCACAAATTCCCGAAGGCGTCACAAGTGAAGAAAAGTTTTTATTAATTTTCTCATTAATCATAAAAGCCTCTTCCATATTTTCAATAACAAATTTCAATCTTTCATCTTGAGAATTAGCATTTTCTTCTGTCACAAACAATGAAACAGGCATAAACCCATCCTTCATCGCATCATGAATAATTCTCAAATTCTCAACCAAAAACTGCCCAGTCTCATCCCGAAACTTTTTCTTCCCCAATTTCTTGAGATATTTAATTTTACCATTATCAACACTTTCAATCACTTTCATCTTAATTAAAATTTACTATTTATTCCTCCTCTCATTATAATTCTACTTTTTCCCTGAAAAAAAACAACTCCCCACCGTCATTGACGATAAGGAGGTCCACACAAAGAACAAAGAGTTATTTTGCCCGATAAACTGTGCAAAGTTTTTCAGGTAATTTACATGAAAAAGTGTCATGAGAAAAAACCATAAAGCTACGCTTTCCGCTATGAACACTAATAGCTTCTCTCGATTCACCTTCGAGGATTTTTTCATCTTTTTCTTGGTAGCCTAAACTTACAGATCCAGGTCCACGGTCGAACTGAGTCTTAATAACCCCTGCCTTAAGAAGCAAGATTCGAACTTCCTCATTAGAAAGACCAAAAACAGGAGACCTCAAACTGTCCAATCTGCTCACCCTCTGGAAGCATTCTTCCTCATAACAACCATCGTCATCTTTTTTCATCATACCTTCTCCTTCTTTCAAGATAAATCCAAAAGTTTCTTTTCTATTTTCAAAAACTTCCAAAGTTCCGCTTTCCCTTTTTTAATTATTCGAAGTTGCTTCGCGAAAGCCCCGAGAGTTCCAGCACTAACTAGCTCACAACCAATACAAGAGAACCTCAACGGACATTCACAATGCCGATCTTTAATATTAAATCCTTTATTAAAGATACCCTTATCATGATCGCTAACGCGCCCATAGGGACATCCCCCAAAAAGAACAAGAAGTTCTTCAACAGGAACCCCAATTTGCTTTTTTTCCGTTTCAATCAAGGGAAGATTCCATTCTTCAAATGCAATCCTGCCTAAGTTCCGATGCAAGACAAGCCCCATATCTTGGAGCACTTGTGCCATTGGAAATTCATCGGAAATCTCTTCCTTGGGTGTAACATTTTTTAAATCACGTCCCTTATCACTTTCGTCAATCTTGACCACTTTGTATAGCCAAGATTTTTCCATCTCATCAAGAAATTCTTTAACAATAAAACGAATTTCTCCAGGGAGAGGAGGATCATCAAAATGCGATTGAAGTTGAAAAACATTAATGTCATATCTACTTGCAGAAAAAAATCTTCCAACCTGCTTGGGCTTAAGATTTTTTTCAAATTCCCTTTGTCCTTCCTTAGCAATCTGAGAAATTTTATTTATAGCAGAAAGGATGAACTTGTTACTAAGATTATCCTCAATTCTTTTACATAAAAAACCCCAAGTCTCATCCAAATAAAATTGCATCTTAGCTCTCCAGAATTCAGAAAGCTTCTCCAAGAAAATCCAATCAGTGCCTTCTTCTGGTATTTCTCCTTGAAGAATTTCCAAAAGATCATTGATTTCATCCTCTTTTTCCGGAGAATAATTTCTGATTAGATGCTTGATTCTTTTAAAGTTATTAATCAAGCTTTTATCAGTTAAAACCAACTTGACGTTTCTCTTCTTTTTTTGCATATTACTCTCACTTTCTACCTCAAAAATGAGGTAATATATTATTTTGTTAAAGTGCACTTTGCCATTTGGATTTTGTAATTTAGCATAAACATCAAATAAAATCAAATGAACTATTTTCCCACCCCTTTACAAATCGATAAATTTATTATATAATTAAAATACAAACAATCGCTTAAAATATTTCCCAAAAGAAATATTCGTCTAGTACAAAAATGAATACTACAGACAATTTAGGCCCAACTGAAGTGTACCCTTTAAAGTAGACACGGAATAAAAAAACTACCTAGCAAATT
>CAYQVD010000021.1:0-12391 GCA_964421125.1 uncultured Bdellovibrionales bacterium | reverse complement strand
TTTATCCCTTAAAACATTATACACCGAGACATCGTGTCTCATCATGATTAACCAAATGGGCCATTTCATAATTTCCTCCTTCCTTAAAGGTTTTGACTTATTCTTAAATTAAAGTACTGATTTCCTATTCTACTCTAATTTCAACAAAAATCAACTTTTACCCCCCCCATTTATCCAATAAATCAAAAAATCAGCTTACCTTAATAAGCGCAAGCCGATTTCTCTTCAATATGTTTTGAAAATTTATTTTCCGGTTAATCTTTAACCAGCTTTAAGGAGTATTTTACTGGCGATAATCTAATGAACTCAATAAACTCAGTCCAGCCACTTCTAGAAGAGTCTATTTTCATAATCCCAGCAAGCCTCTCGATGAATTTTTCATAATCACCTGAAGATGGATCCATTTTTCTCAAAAGAACTCTGAGCTGAACAGGATTCTCCTCATCCACATTTTTCTTCATTCCCTTCATAAAAGTTTCTGCTCATTTATTATTAATGTCCTCCGCACAATAATGAGCTTCTTTAAAATGATGAAATGTTTTACAAGCATCAAAAAGTTCCTGCCAAGCTTCTTCGGAAGCTCTTCTTGAATCAGCATAAATAGAATTCAAGATTTTGGTAAAAGATTTTTTAGCCATAACTCCCCCCTTTCGTTTTTTGTTAAAAAACATTAAATAAAAAATTTTATTATACTAAAATTCTAACATTTATTGCAATATGTTAATGAACTTATGTGCTCTTATTGACTTCTCCATTAAGAATTGCATTTGCCAACAAGTTTATTTTTTTAATCCCCAACTAAAAAGGATATCCTTAATTAAAATCCTCACATCCCCATCCTACCACCAAAAAAAACTTTTCTCAACTAAAATAAATCAAAAAAAATATGCATATTAGCGTTAACCGTAAAAACTGTTGACTTTATGTCTATTAATTGTATATGATGAGGTTAACCTAAGAATAGGCTAAAAGTTCATTCCAAAGCAAAAACCATATAAAGAAAAGGGGAATTAAACGTGAAAAAGAAAATTAACATCTTATTGACCGGTTTTGGAAATGTTGCACAGGTGCTTTTGAAACATCTTCGGGATGATCCGGAAATTAATGTGTTGCCTTTTGTTTTGGCAAAAATGGATGATTGGGATAATTTACAATGGGACAATGCACGCAAAAACAATATTGGCATCATCTATCCGACAGACGATGAGCATATGCAATCAATCCTGACAAATACAAAAAAAGACATCGGATCATTCATTGCCATTGATTTCACAGCGCCAGTTGCTGTCATACCCAATTCCACCTCCTATATTAAAACAGGCATTCCGTTTTTGATAGGCACTACCGGTGGCAACCGCACGCTTCTGGAAGAAATGATTCGCACCTCTGACATACCAGCTGTTGTCGCTCCCAATATGGTGTCACAAATTGTAATGTTGGCAGGTATGTTGAAATGGGCCGGACAGAACTATGACAAACCCCTGCTCGGCTGGACATTGAAAATCAAAGAATCACACCAAGCCAAAAAAAAGGATCCTAGCGGAACGGGCATGGCTTTCGCCAAATTGCTTATAGAAATGGGAGCCATGATCGACGTTACTGATCCAAAGCAGTTCGATTCCGTTCGTGATCGCGAGGGATCATTAAAAATGAATGTCACGGAAGAATTCCTGGACGGCCACGGTTTTCATACCTATTTCCTGACAGATCCGACTGGCACACTTTCTATCAATCTTGAACACAATGTGTTGGGCCGCGAAGCTTACGGCCCCAATGTCGTGAGATGCGTCCACTTCCTGCATCAAAAAATGCTGAAAGGAGAAACTGGACTTTTCGGAGTTGATGATGTTATCCGAAAATAGTCATATTATCTCAAAAACTTTATTTAAAAAGGGACTTCCATATGGAAGTCCCTACTTTTTATTTATTTTTCCAGTCCTTAATTAAAATTCCTCCTCGAACTCTTTTGACGGTCACTTTCTGTTTTTCTTTCCATTTAAGTTCCCGCACAATCTCAATCGGAATCGTCACCGCAATTGATTGTTTTCCAACTTTAGTCAATTTCCGAATACCCCTATCTTTAAATTTCCTCGTAGGCATTTTTTCTTGTCCCGTTAAATTACTGTAATCAGGAATATTTAACTGGGATGTTTTTAACTCATTTTCCATGTAAGTTTACCCCGTTAAATCTCCTTCTATTTAACTGGGGTAATACATTACGTACATTTTACCCCTATTTATTTAATAAATCAAAAAATTACTGTAACCAGCAACCTTTTAAAATTCTTTCTCTTTTTTATTGGCTGGGAAGGAGGGATTCGAACCCCCGCATGCATGGACCAGAACCATGTGCCTTACCGCTTGGCTACTTCCCATTCTAGTTTTTAGTTGATAGTTTTTAGTTTTTAGTTAAATTACATAAAACACAAAACAATCAAATCACTCCCCCATTAAACCAAAAAAAATAAACTTTGTAAACAAAAACAGGGCCGAAAGCCCTGTTTCCAAGAATTATAAAACTCTTAATTGACAATTTTATTCTCAGCAGTCTTTTCAATATCTTTTCTACGCTTCTCTAAATTTTCAAAATCATCAGCTTTCTTTTCCGCCAAAGCCTTTCTTGCTTCTTCACTAGCCATTGGATCATCACCACCTTCTAGTATTCTTTTAAGATTCTCATCTGTTGCCAGTTCTTCATTCCCTGCGCTAACAACTGCGTCTGGAACATCCTTTTTTTCTCCCCCACGAAACATGTCCATAAATCCCATTTTTTTATATTAATAATTATTTAAATAATCTATTTTAATTCTATCAAAAACTTCTTTAACGTCGGATGCAAAGACGTTGTAAAATATTCTTCAACTTCATTTGGCTTCACCCATTTAAGCTCCACAAGTTTCTCTCCTAAAACACATTTTTGAGAATCATCTGCTATTTCACAATAATAATAAATTGAAATGAACTCTCTATTTTCTGGATAAGTTTTTGCAAAAATAATTTTTTCATTTTGAATATCCAGTCCAGTTTTAACCTTAATTCCATCTTTCAAACAATCTTCCATTTCCTTTTCATAAGAAGGTCTTCCTCCTGGAAAACCCCAGGTAAGTTCCTCAATATGAGGATCATGTTCTCTCCTTCCAATCAAAATCATTTTTGTTTTTGGATTATACAAAATCCCCAAAACATTAACCAAAAAGACTCCGCGATTAAATTTATCCCAATTCATATTATTAAGCACTACTTATTAAAAAACTCTTTATATCAATATCAATATCACTCCCTATTCACTAACAACAATTGCTCCAACAGGACAACTAGTCGCTATTTCATTCATATCACAACTACCATCCTCCTTAATAATTTCAGCTTTCATCTCATCTTCATTTAGCGAAAAACATTCACCACAAAGATTCACACACACACCACAACCAATACAAGCGTCTTTATTAATTTCTACCTTCATTTTTTATATTTTAATTTATTATTTAAAAACTCGGGTCACCCTCCGACTTAATACGTAACTTCTTTTCATTTATTTCCAATCGACTATCTCGAAATTCAATCAAAGCCTCTTCATTGTTCCATTTATAGTCTTTCATTAAAACCCAAACCCGATGAGTTTTCTTCTCATTCTTAAACCATTCTAAAAATCCGCCGTTTACAATAAAAATTTGTTTCAATTTTACTTCCTCCACATCTACTTCTTCTTTTTCAACGTTTCTAGTTTCATCTAAAAAAACAATATGATAACCTAAGGAACTTTTAATCACATCGGAAACTTTACCAGGAGTCATATTAAAAACAACATCAGCAATCTCTGGCTCAAGATGCTTTTTTTCAAACCAACCAACTTCCCCGCAACTCTCAGCACTTTTACTCTCTGAATATTTAGCAGTTACTTCACAAAAATTAGAACTGTCATCATTAATTTTCTTTTCAGCTTCTTGAATTTTTTTCCAGGAATTACTATCGTTTTCCTCTTCATTAATATAATAATCGATTAACTCATCAAGATATAACTGAGGAATAACAATTTTATCTCTAAATTGATCCATATCCCAACCATAAAGCTCCTTCAAACTTTGCTCAAAAATTTCAATACTTCCTTTTTCTCGAGCTAAAGCAAGGATGTCTTTTTGTACTTTCTCCATTGAAACAGAAAAACTTCGTTCTTTAACAGCTTCTTTAATAATGACATCTTCTATTATTTTATCTAAAACATCTTTCTCTTTAATCTTAAGTCGCATCTCACCTTCGTCTGTAGAAAAATCAACTCGAAGACCAACAGCTCCAAGGTCCTGTGATTCATAAAAATGTCTCACAGCACCTGTATCAGCCAATAAGGTCCTTGTTGTAACAACATGCCTTCCATCAACAATCGCCACCGGATAAGGCAAAACCTTAAAAATTGATCGTGTTGTTTTTGCAGAAGGATTATAAATATACAAAGCTACTGGCAAAACAATAATTATAAGCACCACCACAACAATCACCGTTATTAAAATCTTTTTTGTTTTAAATTTTCCTTGTCTCGCCGACCTGTCCGCCGTAACTTTTTTGACAGAGGCGGAGTTTTGATCTTCCATACTAATTTTACTTTATTTTAAAAAACTTTAATCTTCTTCTTACTCCCTCCCTTATTATAAAAGGATTTTTTGTAGGTTCAATGGCTCCCGCCTTAAACCTTTTTTGTCATTCCCAACTTGATTGGGAATCCAGTTTATAGCAATTATCCTATTTTACTTATCTTGCCTCTTAACATAAGAGCAGGCTAAGGTAGTCTATTAAAAAACTCTCTTCTTCTTATTTCCCTCCCTTATAATAAGGGAGGGTTAGGGAGGGTTATTACAAGAACTCCTTTCTCTCCCCTTGTCATTCCCGCGGAGGCGGGAATCCAGTTTATAGCAATTGCAATATCTCACTAATTCCTTGTAGGTTCAATGGCTCCCGCCTTGAACCTTTCCACTTTAAAACTAACCCTCTTCCAAACAATCTAATAATACCACAATTCTACACTTTACAAAACAATAAATCAATGCTATTCTAACTTTTCAAAAATTTATTTTGAATGCATCTTGAAAACCTATTAAAAAAGGAGACTTTCCTATGACAATTTTAGATTTTTTCAAATTCCACTTCAATCTTAAATACAGAGTGAAAATCTGGACAGAAGAATTGAGTTTTGTTCAAAAAAATATCAATATAATCTCTAAAGATATTAAATACGAAGGCAGAGTCATCCAGAAAATTCATGAAGAAGCATTTGATCGTGGATCACCTAACGAACAAGAAAGACACACTTTCAGAGTCGAAGAATATAAAAGAGACAAAAGACTCCTTGAGAAATACATCGAACGTGAAAAATTTCTCAAAGAAAAACTTGGCCTAATAACTGTCGAAACCTAATTCGCCGAAATAAAGTCACTCATTTAAAAAATAAAATTTGAAAGGATTTTCATCATGAAAAAAATAACTATTTTATTCATTTGTTTCTTTGTTTTGTTAATAATTCCCTCTCTCGCTACATGCGAAGAAGAAATTCTCAAGCCCCCTGAAAATTTAAAGTCTTGGCACGGGAAAACCATTACCTTTGAAAGTTATGAACTTGATATGACTGGCATATGGGACTGCCCCATTCTAAACACGTCAATCCAATATGAAAATGGAAGATCACGTGTTTCTCTTTATGTATCCACTGTTTATTATGGTAAATATAAAATTAAACAAATTAATTATGATATATCAAAAGAGGGGAACATCGTTGGCTGGAATCTTGAATATTTCAAGCCAACAAGCACTTTTTTTGGCAGAGCTACTCTAACAGACTCCGCTAAAATAATAAATGTCTCAGTCAAAT
This sequence comes from uncultured Bdellovibrionales bacterium, assembly GCA_964421125.1. Taxonomy (GTDB): domain Bacteria; phylum Patescibacteriota; class Minisyncoccia; order Moranbacterales; family DUUL01; genus UBA2193. The sequence goes on along the minus strand of CAYQVD010000021.1, from coordinate 6,534 downwards.
AAACCTCAAAGAAATAGGTTTATCCTCCTTTTCCTATTTCTCACAAAAAAACCGGGAGCTTGCAATGCAGGCCTCCGGTTTTTGTCTATAAATTCCACACAACTTTGTCAACAAAATCCCAAAAAAACACTCTCTTAAGTATTGCCAAACTTACCAAAAGCCCTTTGTTTATAAGCAGATTTTAGTAAAAATAAAAGACAGGTGATCCACAATGGAATCACCTGTCTATACTCAGGATTTCCCTGAATTTAATTAAAAAATAAATCTCATCCCAGCTCGTACCTTTGCAGTCCTTTTTGTTTCCCCTTTTTGACTTTCCCAGTCATAAGAAGGCCGAATAAAAAACGAACTGGTTTCAGAAAAATGATAAAGACCTACCGGACCAATAAGCAGTTGATCATGACCATTGTCTTGCCACCAATAATCATAAAACCCAGCTACCCCTAAGGAATATTTGTTCAAAATAGGGTAAGTGATTTCCCAAAAGAAATCCAGGTAATCACTATTTTCCCCACCAGAAATTTCCACATATTCTCTCAAATCAATGAACACATCGAATTGATTTAACTTAGTAATAATCCAAATTCCCCCATGAAGATAATCTGAAGAACTAGTGGTCATCGGACCTCCCACTAAAAAAATTGGGCCGTCTGCAATTTTGAACGTTGCAAAGGGCTTTACTAAAATAAAATCCTTCTTGGGAACAGTTACTACGTTAATCCCAGCACCAATTTTTTTCCAAGTCCAATGGACAAGAAATTCCTGAGAATGAAAACTTTCCTTCCCTTCGGTTTTCACCCAATCATCCCTAAAACAAGCAAATGTTTTCACCTTTTCATCTTGAGCTTTTTCGGCCCAAGAACTCACCGGAACTGTCAAGAAAATAAACGCAACAATTGTTAAAGCATACGTTTTCATTTTTTCTTCCTTCCTAAAATTCAGGCCGAAGAAAAAGGAAACATCTTCGACTATTTATTTTTATGAAAACTTTATCAATATAAAAATAAACAGCCTCCGATTGGAACATGCTTTATTTCCTTGACGATTAATCTTAAAGTAACGATTTTCTTAAATAGCCTTAAAAATAATCCTTTATCAAAAAAGTTTAGAGAAATTCCCTGATTAATTCCAATAAAGCTCCCCCAGTCAAAGTCATCCTGCATTTGATCAATATCATTACCATTCAAAAAAGCGTTTTCAGTAATCTCCACTGATACAGAAATAATTGGAGTTTCTCTTTTTTCCTCAAATAATCTCGCCTCCGATATAGATGGAAGCAAATGAATTAAAAATACCGCCAAAAGAGCGACTGCAAATGATCTCTGAAAAACTAGTCTGTGTTCTTTTTGAAAAATGACCAACCAACCCTAGAAATCACTATTTGTAGCAATTTTCCGAATAAACATTCTTTCCTTATCAGAAAGACTTCGAAAAACACTCTTTATTCTCCTCAGCTCAACTTCAACAATAATTTCCTTAACAACATTATGAGGATATTCCAACAAAAAAATTGGCCAAAGAAAAATCGCAAAGAAAAATCTTTTTTTATCAGCCAGAATAATCTCAATGATCCCCCTTCTAGTTGCCATCCGGATAAAAAACAAAAGGAATACCAGAAAAAATCCCCGGCAATATCCAATCCAAGCCCATTGCAACCCTGGGAAAACTATCGTCTTCAAAAATCCTTCTTTTTTTATTTTATTATCAATCTCAGAATGAAACTTATCTCCACATACATCCCCTCGATCAGCCCATTCACTGTAACGGCTCCTTGCATTATCCAAATCTTTATAACTAAAAGGACGATCATCCCCAGTATTTGAAATAAAACAATCTTGCAATCTAGCAATTTCACTATTTGAAAATATGGGCTCGTAGTCATAACCATTACCAATCTCATATTTTTTAATCTTAAATCTTTTGAGATCATTAAAGTAATCGCCAGGACCATATTTTTCTCCTTTTAATTTCGCGTCCTCAATCATTTCTTTTAGAAAAGAAATTAAAACCTTATTTAAATCCCTTTCTAATTCTAAATTTCTTGGAATTTGATTTTTTATATCTTGATACATATATTGAATCAAAAAATGCCCCTGCATCGCCCACAATAATAATGCGATAACTATTACTGACTTAAGAAGCCAGGAATAATCATCAAGAAAATATTTAAATCTTGATATTTTCATTTTCTAGCTCCTTTCAAACATGGTTTATTTTGGCATATAGACCCAAATAGGACCTAAAACAACTTTTTATGCATATCTTTTTCATATGAAGCAGAGGAATTTAGAAGAACCAAATAGATGATTCTTTGTTTTCTTTTTAATGAAATACCTCTATGTACTCCGACTCTAACTTTAAGATGAGCGAAGTGACCCTCTGTGGAACTTTTTTGTTAGCTTGAAATTTTGTTTTACATTTTTTACATTGCCATCTCTGGTGTCCTTGTTGAAATCCTTTTTTAATACATTCTGGAGAGTTACAAAAAGGACATTTTTTGTTGTTCATACGTTTGAATGTTAAATAACCTAATTAAATACTGGGTTATTTTAACATAGTAGGTCCTATTTGGGTCTATATGCCTTTATTTTCTATTTAATTTTCAAAAAACAATGACATTAAATAATATCATTTAAAAACAGTTTTGTCAACAACAAAATCCCCCCAAAAATACCCTTCTCAAATATTGCCAAACTTACCGAAAGCCCTTTATTTATAGGCACTTTTAAACAAATTTAACAAAGGAGTCAATTTTGACTCCTTTGAAACAAATTAAAAACTATCCGCTGTCATTCCCAACTTGATTGGGAATCCAGTTTACGGCAATCTTGTTCCCTCCCTTAGCTTAAGGGAGGGTTAGTTACAAAAAACTACCCCTTCCATTCTTCTCTGAGAATGCCAAGAATAATTTCATCAACATAGCGACCACCTTTGAAAATCGCTTTACGACGTCGACCTTCAATTTGAAAGCCGACTTTTTTCTGCATAGCAATACTTCTTTCATTAAAATCATAAACCGAAGATTCAATTCGTTGAAGATTCAATTCGTTGAAAGCATATTCAATAAGAATTTTACCAGCCTCAGTTCCATAGCCGTTGTTCCAAAATTCTTTCACTCCAATTGCAATGCCAGCAGTTGTTCTGCGATTCTTCCACTCAATCTCATGCAATCCACAGGTTCCAATGGGCTTCAGGCTTCCATCTTCCTGCACAACTTGAATGACAAACACCATGTCATTTTCAGAAAGACTGTTTCTTTCCAGCCATTTTTCTTCACACAGTTCCGTAAGTGGAAGATAAAATTGCAGAAATTTAATAACCTCTGGATCATTAAATCACACCAACAATAATGGTAGATCTTTTTTCTCAACAACACGCAAAACAACTCTTTTTCCTTTCAAAGTAGGCATAATCATTCTCCTTTTTTCCTATCTCCTCCCTTATTATAAAGGAGGATTAAGGTGGGTTATTATAAAAACTCCAATTTTCTTCCCTGTCATTCCCGTGAAAACGGGAATCCAGTTTACAGTAATTGTATTTTCTTTCTTATCCCCTCCCTTAGTTTAAGGGATTCGCATTTGCCAGTAACAAATACAAGGGAGGGTTAGCTACGAAAACTCCTTTCTTTATTTTAAATTGTTAAAAAACACGCTCGAACAAAAGACAAAAAATCCGGATTTTGTTCAGCCGGGATTATCTAAAGAGTCGTGTAAAAATTTAAATTATTTTATATATAAAAAGTTTTTATGCCTTAGGTAATTCCAGCTGAACAGAATGTTTTTGCTAATTGGAGACGCGAAAATACAGCCGTTTCCAGTAACGGTTTTGTAATTCATATTCAGTTGATAATTACGCTGTTGCATAATAATTTCTAAAAATTAACTTTGCTTACTTTCTAACACTATTTATCCTTTTTGTCAAATTCTTTTTCATTTGCCTATTCTAAAAAACAATCACATTTATTTACAAAAAACCAGTTCGCACCAAACTGGTTTTTGTTAAAAATCGTTTTTTATTAAGCCTTACCAACAATAATTCTAATTCCACCCATATTTCTTGGCTCGATAGTTTGCCCCTTGATTGGTGGGTTAAAAACAGATTGATTAACTTCTCCTACATTATAATTCTCCTTTTCTAGAAATTGTTTTATTTCACTAGCAAACTGAAATGCTTCATAGTTTCCCGTAATCGCAGTTAATGCAATAATATCTTTTTTGCCTGGCAAATGAGGTAGCAAAGCTCTTTTTGCTTGCTCAGTAAAATGACGATCTTGTTTTTCAACATTCACTTTTAATGGTGCGATATAGCACTGCTGAAAATAGTTATCTAAACTAACGCTATCCTGATAAATATTCATATGTGTTTTTGTTAATATTAATTTAAAACCGATTATACTATTCACAATTATTTAATACTGTGATATACTTCAGATGAAGAGAAGCGACTTGTATGATATTTCTATGTCATTCAGGTCGTTTTTTTATTGCACTTTTTCGCAATGAGGATTGATCTTGTTAACCAACATCGACTTTCTTTCTGTCCCCCTACTACTACAAGATGTTTCTGCTAACAAATAAATCCATTTTTTTCTTGAAGACTTGTCCAATAGATCCTTAAACTTGCACCAGTTATCCATATTTTCTTTGTCCGCCATAGCCTTTGGTGAAGGCGGATTTCTTATTTTAATCTTTCGATTTTAATTTTTATTTCTTCTCCTTAGAAAAATCCGACCACATTTTTCATAGATATATCTTTCCTATATGTCAGCTCACATTCAGTGCGGAACTCATTAGCCCAACTACTAAAATTTTTATTGAAAATTATTTAATTGTAAATTTACTAAAAATTGTGAATTGAAAATTGAAAATTATTTCTTAATCTATGTCTTAAAAACATCAACAACTCGCCCATTCACAATAAATTCATCTTCTTGTGAAATAAATATTGGTTTATGTTTTTTTTCTGTTGACTCCGGAAATAATCCAATCATTTCTCCATCAATATTTTTAAATGTTTTTATTGTTGCTAGTCCATCAATAATCGCTAAAACTTTTTCACTTCCATCTCCTTTATATTCTTTATAACCACTATCGATAATCACAAAATCTCCTGATTCAACCTTTTTCCTATTAATCAAACTTTTATTCATTGAATTTCCCGAAACCTCTACTGCAAAATAATCATCCTCTTTTCCACCTTTCAAAAAACTCTTGGAAATTTTTAACGTCCCTTGCAAATATTGTTCTCCAATCAAAGTTGGCGCTCCCGCATTTGCTCCTCCATAAATCGGAATATTCACTAGCAAACTTTCACACACACCAATAAAATCATATTTTCTTTCAGCGTTCTTTTTAATAAAACCTTTTTCCTCTAATTTTTTTAAATAGATTTGAATACTTTTGGTGCTTTTCAAATCCAACCCAAACTTAACCAACTCTTTTCCAAGTTCTCTAATCGACGGCATCTTATTATTCCGAGAAAAGAAACCTCGAAGTGCTCTCAAAACTTTTTCCTCCTTGATGTTTATTATTTTTTTCATATTTTTTAATTATTTAAATATTTTCTATTTTTTAACAGATAGTAATGTCGTCACAAGTGCAACCATTTGATTCTTATTTTTCGGATTACTTTCTGCGATTAAAAGCGTAAGAACAGTAAGAGCGCTAGGATTAATATTTCTCATCCCTCTTATTTTTACTTTTCGCAAAAACCACACAAAAGCAAACGCTCCGGAACGCTTATTTCCATCATCAAATGGATGATTTTTCACCATAAAGTAAAGCAAATGAGCCGCTTTTTCTTCGAGAGTTGCATAAACTGATTTACCATCAAAGGACTGCATCACATTTCCCACAATTCCCTCAATACTTCCATCTCTTTTTTCTCGTGCAAAAAGATCTGAAGCTTCACCTTTTTTCATAAGATTCTTACGAAGATCAGCTATTGCACTTGTCAATTCCTCGCCTGATAATTTAATCGTTTTTTTGGTTGAACCAACCACACTAAGAGCTTCTTTGTCATAAGCATTCAAAGCCACCCATGTACTAGCAAACTCCTTAATAAGCTCCAATATCATTTTTGGATCAAGCATGACATGCTCTGGTAAAAGATTTTGAATACTTGCCACAGTTTTCATGAATTCATTGTAGTTCTTGGCAATTTGCTTCTTATTGATTGTGTAACCTTGAATAATATGCTTTCTCAAAACACTCGTTGCCCATTTACGAAATTCTGTAGCCGTTTTTGAATTAACACGATAACCAACAGAAATAATAACGTCTAAATTATAATACTCAACCTGATAAACTTTTCCATCACTGGCAGTTGTTGCATTTTTTGCAACAACTGATTTTTTTATTAACTCCTTTTCTTCAAAAATGTTTTTAATGTGACGAGAAATAACTGACTTATCACGATCAAAAACATTAGCGATCTGATTTAGTGTTGCCCAAATATTCTCATGCTTAAAATCACTTTGAAGCTCAATCGCTCCATTTTTAGCTTGATAAATAACTATGTTACTTTTCTCTTTTT
>CAYQVD010000020.1:0-13062 GCA_964421125.1 uncultured Bdellovibrionales bacterium | reverse complement strand
GACCGCACCGCAGGTGCGTAAAACTTCCAAAAACTCTGAAATTGTAAATTGGCGGTACCTTTTGGTTGAAATTCTAACTTTTTTTGAACAGAACCCCGACTAATCACGCGCCGAGCGCGTGGTGGCTCTGAACTTAATTTTACGCTCGTAGAGCGTGGTAATTCTGTCGGTGCGTTTCCGCTCGCCTCCGCTTCGCTACGGCGAACCAAAACAGAAATTTTTTCATTACATTTTTTATTTTTTCGCCCCCCCCATTTTTTTCTTTTAATAGGAGATGAAAAATTTTCTGTTTTGGTTTCCTCTTAATCAGAGGAAAGCGGAAACGCTCTAATTCAATTCGCAAAAGGGCAAAAATTCCTTCCCCCAACCCCCTTCCTTTTTGCCCTTTTGCTCCGCCGTCCGTCCGAGAAAAAACTGGAATGCTCGCGGAGCGAGCGACGGAAAAAGAAAAGCTTGTTTGCCTAAATACATTTTATTTGATATCATTATATTGAAAGTATATCACATCATTATAATACTATCAAATTATTGAAAATATGGCAAAAGAAATTACAATCGGTAAAAATATAAAAAAGCTACGCAATAAGCTTGGATTATCGCAAGAAGAATTTGCTCAAAAATCTGGCGTGAAATATACGACTTTAACAAAAATTGAAAGTAGTGTAATAAAAAAACCGTCAGTTATGGTTATGGATCAAATTGCCAGAGCTTTTGGTGTTCCTATTGAGGATTTAATAAAATAGCCTTATGACAAAGACTAAAAATAACAATCTAAAATTTATTGATTTCTGTGCTGGTATCGGTGGCGGACGAGTTGGTTTAGAATCTGTAGGAATGCAATGCATTGGATTTTCAGAAATTGATAAAAATTCTGAAAAAACATATAGAGATTTTTTTGGTAAAGATGAAACAAATTATGGGGATTTAATGAAAATTAACCCTGATGACTTGCCAGAGTTTGATGTAATGATTGCGGGTTTTCCATGTCAAACTTTTTCTGTTATCGGACAACGGCAAGGAATGAAAGACGACCGAGGGCAAATTATTTATGGCTTAATAGATATACTGAAAGCAAAAAATCTAAAATATTTTATTTTAGAAAATGTAAAAGGTCTTTTGAATCATGACGGTGGCTCATCAATGAAAGTTATTTTGGACGAATTAGATAAAGCAGGATATAAAGTATTTTGGAAATTAACAAGTAGTTTATATCACGGCGTTCCGCAAATGAGAGAAAGAATTTATTTTGTAGGGGTTAGAAAAGATTTGGTAAAAAATGAAAATGTTTTTGAATTCCCAAAAGAAATAGCTAAACCCGAATTAAGTGAGTATTTAATAGATACGGATGAACTTGAACTTAATGAGAAAAAAAGTACTTACGAAACTTTTTTGAGGTACTTAGAAAATAAATACAATAAAGATAAATTTTTAATTAAAAATTTATTAAAGGAAGATTTTTTGGTAATAGACACAAGACAATCTGATTTGCGTTTGTATCGTGGCAAAGTGCCGACTTTACGAACAGGAAGACATGGAATTTTATATGTTAGAAATGGAAAATTCAGAAAATTGTCTGGCTGTGAAGCTCTATCATTACAAGGCTTCTCAAAAGAATTAAGAAACAAAGTTAAAGGCAAAACTGCTGATATGTATTTATTAGGGCAAGCTGGAAATGCAATGACGGTAAATGTGGCAAGAGATTTTGGTAAAAGCCTTTTGAATTTTATAAACAAATAATATTATGAAAAATAAAGATTTAGTAAAATTAGGATCAGAAACCGCTAAGAGCGGATTTAAAAATGAGCAAGATGTCATTGATAGATTTAATGATTGGGAAAATGATAAAATTGCCAAAGAATGGCTTAATGCAATGAGCTATGATGTTTCTGATATTGAATATGTTAAAGCCTCAAAAGTGCGAGGACAATATAAGGCAGATATACAAGTTAAAATACGAATTGTAATCAAATTAAAATCTCAAGAGGATTTACAAAATTTACAAGTAAAATTAGTTAGTAATCCACAAGGTTTCAATCAAGTAGATAAAAGGTGGGTTGATAAATATGTGGAGCTTTGGAGTCTTCCAAAAGATATAACAAAAATTCTAAAACTTTTTACTGGCGAGATAGAACCAACTCAAAAAGATTTAAAGGATTCTAGACGAATGCTTTTAACTGAAATGAGTGAAATTGACCAGAAAAAGATTTTAGAATTTTTTGAGAAAAATAAAATTTTGATTGTTTCCGATTTACTAAAAGGTAGGGGCGAATTTTCAGCCGATTGGGTTTTGGTTATTTTGAAAGTGAATGGAGAAAGTGACTGGGTTTTAAAATCAATAAATGAGGCCATGAATATTTTTGGTGGCGGTGAAATTAGAATAACGAATCAAGGAAGTTTAAAGATTGGGAAAATAGGTATGCAAAGAAAAGGCGGAGATAATGGACGAGATACAGCAAAAATGCTTCAGTTTAAAATAAATCCTGTTGAACTTTTTGATAAATAATATTATGAAAAATAATTTCAAAAAACAAAATATAGCAATTAAAAATCTTTTTCTTTGGGATGAAAATGCTCGTTTTCCTGATAAATATTTCAATAAAACAGAGAAAGAATTAATAGAATATTTCGTTTCTAAAAAAGATTTTAAAATAACTGAATTGGCTGATGATATGGTTAGTGAGTTTGATTTACCTCAACTTGAAAAATTAGTTATCTATGAATTAAGTGGTAAAAAAATAGTTTTGGAAGGAAATCGACGCCTTGCAGTTTATAAACTCTTGGACAATCCTGAATTAACCGATAATGTTAAGTTAAAAAATAAATTCCAAGCATTAAAAACAAGAGCAAAAATAAACAGTGATTTTAAACTTGAATGTTTAATTACAGAAAATAAAGATCAAGGATTTCGCTATATTGATAGAAAACATTTAAGAGGAAACAATGAAGTTTCTTGGGGAGATAATGAAAGAGCTCATCATAATGCCCGCAGAGGAAATGCAAGTCAGAAAGAATTGTTAAAAGTAGCAATTACCAAAAGGATGAAAGACTTAGATTTTAGTGAGGAGCTAAAGGAACAAGTTTTGGGACATGGTTTTGTTACTACTTTTTGGAGACTTGTCGAGCAGAATCCCGCATGGTCATTTTTTGGGTTTAATCTAAATACTAATGGTGATCTAGAAATAAAAGACAAAGATTTTGATAAAAAACTTAAAGTCATTATTTTTGATGTACTTCAAAAAGGTAACTTTAACGATAAATTATTTTCACGTTTGAATACAAAAGAAATTAAAAATTATCTGGAACAAATATCAAATAACGATTATAAAAGAGTTGAAGAAGAGCTAAAGAAACAAACTAAAACTAATCTTTTTGGCAAAAACACAACTGATATTATCCCAACTGGTAGTAATAATAATCGAAGCACTCCAAAATCATCGCTTCGAAGTTATCTAATACCCAAAACTTGCGTTTTAAAAATTAACTACAAAGAAACAAAAATAAATAATATTTACTGCGAATTAAAAAATGACTTATTAATTAATGATTCCAATAATGCTGTTCCAAATGCAGTTGGAGTGCTTTTTAGAGTATTTTTAGAAATATCTTTGGATTATTACGCAAAAATGAATAGTCATGGATTCAAAAAGTTAGACACAATAAATCAAAAAATTTCTTGGGTAGTCAAGAGTCTGGAAGGAAAAAAATACGAAAAAAAGAAATTTAATAATATAAATAAAGTTGGTTCTGCTACTGGGCAAAAGAGTTATCTGTCAATAGAGAATTTTCATGAATATGTTCATTCCACTACAACTCAGCCAAGTTCAAGCGAATTAAAAAGTAAATGGGATAATTTACAGGAATTTTTTGAATTATTGTGGGAAGATCTAAATAAAAAGACTGTTAATAAAAAGAAAAATGTTAGTAAAAAATAATAAAATAATATCTGGTTTTTTTAGTCCTCTACGATACCCTGGAGGGAAGACTCGTCTAGCTAGTTTTTTATTTAATGCGTTAAATAAAAATTTTTCAAAAGACGAAAAAATAATACTTGTTGAGCCATATGCAGGTGGTGCGGGAGCTTCACTAAAATTATTATTTTCAGGTAAAGTGGATAAAATTATTATTAATGATTTAGATAAAGCGATTTTTTCATTTTGGAAAACTGCTATTTCTGATACGGATTTTTTAATCAATAAAATTAAAAAAGTAAATATTAATATTGATGAATGGAAAAAGCAAAAAAAAATTTACAATAACCCATTATCAACGACTAAAGAGTTAGCTTTTGCAACTTTATTTTTAAATAGAACAAATCGTTCTGGAATTATAGAAGGCGGACCAATTGGAGGAATAGAACAATCTGGATATTGGAATATAAAAGCTCGTTTTACAAAAAATACTATTATTACAAGATTAGAAAAAATCAAAGAATTTAAAAATAAAGTAATAGTTAGAAATCTTGACGGGATCACATTGTTAAAGCAATTAGAGAAAAATAAATGTAAAAACAGATATTTTATTTTTCTTGACCCTCCTTATTATCAAAAAGGAAAATCTTTGTATTTGAACCATTATATCGACAAAGATCATAAAAAATTACTGAAACTTCTTGAAAAATCTTCTTTAAAATGGGTTATGACTTATGATGATGTTTCTTATATACAAAATCTTTATCAAAAAATGAAAAAAGATAAATTTACTATAAATCACAGTGCTTTTAAATCAAGACGCGGAAAGGAAGTTGTAATTTTTTCTGATAATATTATGCAAGTGGCAATTAATTAATTTGAGCTTTTCTTTTTCCGTCGCTCGCTCCGCGAGCATTCCAGTTTTTTCTCGGACGGACGGCGGAGCAAAAGGGCAAAAAGGAAGGGGGTTGGGGGAAGGAATTTTTGCCCTTTTGCGAATTGAATTAGAGCGTTTCCGCTTTCCTCTGATTAAGAGGAAACCAAAACAGAAAATTTTTCATCTCCTATTAAAAGAAAAAAATGGGGGGGGCGAAAAAATAAAAAATGTAATGAAAAAATTTCTGTTTTGGTTCGCCGTAGCGAAGCGGAGGCGAGCGGAAACGCACCGACAGAATTACCACGCTCTACGAGCGTAAAATTAAGTTCAGAGCCACCACGCGCTCGGCGCGTGATTAGTCGGGGTTCTGTTCAAAAAAAGTTAGAATTTCAACCAAAAGGTACCGCCTTCGCCCGCCATAGCGGGCTACGGCGGACACAGTCCGCTGAAGCTCGCGAAGGCGGGATCTATAAAATAAGAAATAAATCTTAGAAATGTTGTATTATGTTTATATCTTAAAATGCAAAGACGATAAACTATACACAGGTTGCACTGAAAATTTAAAAGATAGATTAAAGCGTCATAAAAATGGATATGTCACTACTACCACTGATAGACTCCCAGTTGACCTTATTAGTTACACAGCTTTTACCGACAAATATAAAGCTTTTGATTTTGAAAAATATTTAAAATCTGGCTCAGGACGAGCTTTCATCAAAAAACACTTTTAAAAAGTGTTTTTTATTTCGTAAGGACGCACGTAAGGACGTCCATCCTTACATCTATTAATCTATCTACATCTCCTAAGAATGGTATTTTTACTTTGACAAAAATCGTTTTCATGCTAGATTTCTTGTAATAGAAGTAGCTATTCTGGCTACTGTGAAAAACGAGTTCTTTTCACAACACAAACAAATGAAGAAGAACAGGTTCTCTTCTTCGAAAGGAGCGTGTACCATGGAGCAACAATCTAAAAACAGCCAAGCAAAGGTTTTGGAGCTACTGAGATCTCTCCCCCACCCAGGCAAAATACTTATCGATTCCGTCGGGGATGGAATTTCTGGTCTTTCATTGAGACCCAAATCTATTCCCAAAAAAGTCATCGGAAATGTTCAAGGATTACCCTGGACAGTAGAACTAAAAATCATGAAAGGAAAAGAGAGCTTTATTGATGGTTGCCAAATGCGATTAGACCTTCATTCACCGAAATGGCTGGAATGGTCCAGTGAAAAACCTGCTTTCACCATCCAAGCAGGAGATATCGGAAGAAAGGTTGTTAACATTGCAGCAAAAAAGTTTACACTTTTTAAAGAAAAATAATAGAATTAAAAAGTAATTTTTTACTTTTAAAATTCTATGAATAACTTTGATCCAAGATATCTTATGCTACAAGAAGAAAAACTAAAGCAAATCATTAATAAAGAAAGACAAGTAACTGATGTTGCTAGGGAGCTTAATGTTTCAAGGCAAACTATCCATAAATGGCTCAGTAGATACAAAAGATTTGGAATAGAAGGTTTAATTAAAAGAAGAAGAACTAATACTAACTATACTCCTCACAATAAAACCTCAAAAGAGATAGAGCAGTTAGTCATTAACATAGCTAAAGAATACTATCACGATGGAGTAGAATCTCTTGCTGATAGATTGCAATATGAAAACAATATTACTTTGCATCCTACAACAATCTACAGAATCTTGAAAAGAAAAGGACTTCGTTATACAGAGAACTATCCTCATACTCAGAAAAGATGGAAGAAGCAACTCTATTCTCATAAAGTCCCAGGTAAAGAGCTTCAGATGGACACTAAATACCCGCATGGCTACAAACAAGGTAAGGTTATCTACACTATCATAGATGATGCCTCAAGATGGGTCTTTGCTTGGAGCTATAGTAAAGCTAATGCAATCAATTCTGTGGATTTTTTAGAAAGAGTAATTAGAAGAGCTCCTTTTAACATTAAGAAGATTAGAACTGATCAAGGTACTGAATTTTTAAATGATAAATTAAAACAATCTTTCTTAAAACACAATATTAATTATAGAAAGAATACTCCATATTGTCCTGAAGAAAATGGAAAGATAGAAAGATTTCATAAAACTCTAAACCAAAAAGCTCTTAAGTATGGCTTTCCTCCTAGTGAATCATTAGATAGTTTACAATACAAGCTAAATCTCTTCTTACACCATTACAATTATCAGAAGAAACATAGAGGATTAGGTATGAATGGTTTAACTCCTATGCAGAAGCTCGAAGAGTGTAGAAGTGTAAACTTGACGCTGCAATGCTACAAAGGTTGACACAATTGAGGAACGTGAGAAAAACTTCAATAAAAATCTTTTACATGAATTTCTCAATCAGTTCTCCATTGAGATAACGATCAAAGAAGAGGCTCAAGAAGAAATACTCGGATTAGATAATTATCATTCCTATTTCTGGAAAAATTCTGTCTCTATTTCTGGCAATTCTTATTCAAGTAATATCGTTCCTATTAGCATTGCCATAAAAGGAATTGATCATAATGCAGGAATAATGATCAGAAATGATCTGCTTCATTTGAAATATTGGTATTTACTGACAGAAGAAAAAAAGCCCTTCATGAAAGTTGTACTCAAATGGCACAAAGCATTAATATCACTCAATCATCTAATGAAATTGGATAGCATCAACATCCCAATTGATTTCAAAAAGATGAAACAAGATTGCCGGAGCGAAATTGAAACCGCTTCCAAGTTATAAGACAACTCATCAGCAGAAAACAGAAAACTCATCTGTACTGCAGGTGAGTTTTTTGTTTTATACTAAAATTAAAAAATCTTTACCTACCTCAATATTAGCAAAAAAACAGCGCTTTTCATAAACACTGTTTTTTAATCAATATCTTAAGAAAAGAAATAACCCTATTTCTTACTCCGATAATCCCTAATCTCAATCTTCCCGTTGCCCTTGTCTGAAATAACAACTTTTTGTCTTTCTCTCCAACCATATTTTTCAATGATTTCTTTGGGAATTATCACTGAATAACTATGGGTGGAAACCCTAGTTAATTTCCTAATACATTTTTCCATGTTTTGTTTTTATTTATTAAAACTCACTTAAAATTAATTGTCATCCCCGCGCAGACTTGCCTCGCCGAAGCCATAGCGAAGGCGGGCGAGAATCCAGTTTCCTGAAAATCTAAATTATAAAAATATCATTATTAAAAAGTAGTGCATTGTAAACTTGAACCTTTCCCATGCTCACACTTCCTTGCTCCAACTAAATTATCCAAAATCCAGAATTCTTATTTCCTCCTCTTTATCTTTTTTATCTCATTTTCAAAATCAGAATCAATTTTCTGAATTTTGTTAAATTCATCATATTCAGTAAAAGCTTTTTTTTCTGCCATTTTTGAAGATATTTTACCTTTCCCACTCAAAACTACAAAATCATTAAACTCTAAAAATTTATTCACAGATTCAGATAAAGTCCTCATATTCATTTTTTTTCTTTGCTCAATTTGATTTTCAATATAATCAAAATATGCAGAAACAGTTCTTTCTAATTTTTTAATTTCTTGCTCTGAGAGATAATTCTTTGCAATAGAAGTGTCTGATTTTAAAATTCTTCCCTTAGGTGAATTCTTCCAAGTTTCAAGCCCCATATTTCTTTCACTTTTATCAGCTTTAAAATGAATAATTTCCGCTGCAGTTTTTCCAGTAATTGCATAATGAAATTTGTTCTGAATTTTTGCATAAAAATCTTTTGTAATTTTAGCATTTTTATCATAATCAATACTGCATTCCTTAAAAATATCTGTAATTTGAAGATAAATTCTTCGTTCACTGGCACGAATTGAACGAACTCTTTCTAAAAGTTCTCGAAAATAATCTTTTCCAAAAATTTCTTGTCCTTGCTTGAGCCTATTATCATCCAAAACAAATCCTTTAACAATGTAATCTCGTAAAACTTTAGTCGCCCAAACTCGAAACTGAGTAGCTCTTTTAGAATTTACTCGATAGCCAACCGCAATAATGACATCAAGATTATAATATTCAATATTCCTTGAAACATCCCTTTTCCCCTCCTTTTGAACTTGTAAAATTTCTTTACAAGTTGATTTTTTTTCCAATTCCCCGTTTTCATAAATATTTTTCAAATGAATTGTAATGTTTTGAGTAGAAACATCGAAAAGCTCTGCCATATTTCTTTGAGTAAGCCAAATTGTCTCATCTTGCAAAAAAACTTCAAGCTTAACATCTCCGACAGGAGAAGTATAAAGAATAAATTCAGATTTTTGAAACTTATTTTCTTTCATTTAAAAATATCTATTTATAATTTTATTCCTTTAATTCTATCCTCATTTTATCAATAAATCAAAACTACTAGCCACCACTCTTCTCTTTTGTCATCCCCATCCTCTGTCATCCTGAGCGGAACGAAGTGGAGTCGACCGCGTGTCGCCCTAGCTTCAGTCATACGTCGCCAGAGACTTTGTCGACGGCGCGCAGTGGCGCAAGAATCTGCATTCACAATAGCTTAATCCCTCTCTCTTTTTGTCATCCCCGCGCAAGCGGGGATCCATATATTATTATTCAACAAAATTATACCACTAAACAATCCTTTTGTCCCAAAAACCAATATGTTGAGTTTATAAAAACAACTTTCAGGAAAGAAAGTTGTTTGAGATCAGTAGTATGTATATCGATTGCTATGTGTTGTAAATTTTAATTGACTTCAAATCCAGCTTCTTTAAGTTTTTTAGTAATCTCTTTTCTCTGAGGATTGTCTTGATCCTCAAAACCATTAGTAAACCAAATTTTGAAGCCATTACAATCCTTATTCCGAGTTGCCCTTATGCCATCAAGCCCATCTGAGACAAGACCTATTCCAGTACCTCTCTCCCAATCCCCCTTAATTCCTGTAATTGGATTTTCATCATAAACATACTCCCTAATGTTAAGTCCCATTTCAGACAATATAGCAGCAATTTTTTGCAACTCATCAAAAGCCTTGGAAAAGTTATCATCTAACATTTGTTTCTTTTGTTCAAGTTTTGGATATTCTTTCATATGATTGTTAAAATTATAATTTATTTTATCTAACATCGGGGATAAAAAAAGTTTTCGGAGTGAAACGGAGAAAATTCGGGAAAATTGCGAGCCGAGGAATTTTTCTGTAGCCGCTTATCGCAGTGTTGTGTGATGTATAGTTTATTATACTTCAAAATAGGTTTTGCGAAATGAGGAGTAGGGGCAAGTTCGCAGGAGCCTATTCCCGATGGCTTTAGACATTTCGCCGAAAAGCCTTTATGTTACCGCGATTTTCTACTGCCTCATTTCGCAAATTATATTTTCAAATAAACCATATTTAACACAACTCGTTCTTATACAAACCTACATATCCTCCATCCCAGGAACTCCTTCAATAAATTCAGAAGGCAATCCAAGATTTTTGAAATATCCACACATAGCCTGACAAGCAAACTTTTCAGTTGAATAATGAGTTCCTCCTAAAATATTGATTCCATGCTTTTCCTCATATTCGTGCGTGGATTTCGAAAAATCGTTTTTAATCGTAATGCCAATAATCAACACCTTAACGTTATACTCAGAAAGTTCAGATACAATATCCATATCATTCCCACCACCAGCTACAACGGCAACTTTTCCGTTCAAGATTTCATCACTACCGTATTTATACAATTTCGTATCATGCCCAACTGCTTTAGAAAACTTATTCTGTAACTCCTCTACTGTATTACAATCTGTTTTTCCGATAACACCGCACAAAGCACCAAAATATTTTCCAAACTGTTTTTCTACCTTAATCCCAAGTGCATCAGCTAAGGTTTTACTTGTTGAGTATTCACTGAAATTATCTAATGGGACGTGTAAATTATAAATTGAAATCTTACGCTCCTTAAATTGATCAAGCATATTAGAAGACATCTGATAAAATACAGGATCTCTTTGAACATCCCAAATTGATGGATGATGCACAAACAGCATTGCATTACGAGTGTCATTGTCGATAATTTTTTGCATTACTTCTTCAGTAGAAAAAACAGCAGAATAAATTTTCGTTATTTCATCAGCAAAATCACAAACAAGCCCCATACTTCTTTTTTTGAAGTTATCACAAACATATTCTTCTATTTCAGACATATCCTGAGCCCAATCGTCTGATAAAGAAGGGGTAATGAAATCTTTTTCAAGTTGATTATATAATTGAATCGCCTTCATCTGAATATTTTTTATTAAAAAAGTGTTGCTTAACAAAAAAATCATGTAAGTAATACATTACGTAATTATTTTTTCTATCGATTTCCCTTCGCTCGATTGTGTGTTTTGCATAACATTTGGCAGTTTTTAACAGAAGTCTCTCCACCTTTACTCCAGGCCGCTACATGATCAGCATCCATTTCAGAAAGATTCCATACCCTATCTTTATTAGCATCATGTCCGATAGCACAAAGCGGACAATTTGATTCATTTTTAGCTTTTGCCAATTCTGTTTGTGATGCATAAACCGATTTTTTAATTGCTTCATCAAAAACTCGAACATTTAGAAGTCTTGTATCAGATAATCCTCCGAGAACATATTCAAAAATGCCTTTACGATTCTTTACATACAAATCACCATAAAGTTTTTGAAATTCTTTTGATGTTTTAGTGGGATCATAGGATTGTTTATGATACTGCTCATATAATCGACCCCATTCCAATCCGCACATTTCATTTTCAACATCAATAAATACGCTAGATACCCAATCGATGACACTATCAAAATATGTTTTTAGTTCTGTAATATTAGTGTCTTTACGATGACGACTCATGTAGTCATCAATATTTCCTTTGCTTACCCAATCTAGTGCTCGCTCCAGAAAATCTTGCCGATGCACATTTCCTTTTATATATGCGCTCCATTTTTGAATATTAGCGTTTTGACTATTGCTAAATTCTTCTTTTGCGAGTGTTACAAACTGTCCGGAATAAATAGCATTAAGCAATTCTTGGAGTTTAAGTGGAACCCCAGCGATATTGATTGTCTTAAACCATTCTTTTATTTCGCTTTCTGCACCTTCACATTCATAAACAATTAGTTTGGTTTCCAAAATCATATCTTGCTTGTAAATTCTATTCCAAATGTTAATTTAATTATTTAGAAATTTTTAGATTTTTTCTAAAAAACACTTCTTTAGGAGTATAATAGTTTAGTCTCTTTCTTGGTCTATTATTTAAAATTCTTTCAACTTTCTTAACTTCTTCTTTGGATATATTAACAAAATGCATCCCTTTGGGAAAGTATTCTCTAACAAGTCCATTAAAGTTTTCATTACAACCTCTTTCCCAAGAATGATAAGGAAAAGCTCTAAAAACATCCATCTTGATTTTCTTTTCCAAAGATAGATCTTCTTTTCCAATTTCAGTTCCATTGTCATAAGTATAGGTATATCGTTTTTCCTTAGGAATTTTACTAAATCTTTCTTCTAGTTTCTTCCAAATTATTTCTGCACTAACTAAGTCTAATTTATCAATTAATCCATAACCACTTTTTCTATCTACATTAGTTAGTAATCTTTTAGTTCTTTCTTTTCCAACCACCGTGTCACCTTCCCAGTCACCGATTCTAGCTCTTTTATCAACAACTGCAGGTCTTGTGTTAATTCTTTTAATTTTAGCCTTTTCTCGATGTTTTTCACGTATTCTAGTACCATATCTTCTTCGATAATTTCCTTTCTTACAACGGAGATATTTTACTAAATCTTTCCTTTTTTCATATATCCAATGATAGATACAATCCTTGCTAATCTTCTTCTGATATTCTAATTTTAATCTTCCTGATATTTGCTCTGGAGACCAATGAGAATTTAACTTTCTAATAATATATATTCTTATCCATTTATCATTTTCTATCTTTCTAAATCTTTGATTAGCAACAATTCTTCTTTTTTTAGTTTTTTCTTTAGCTATTCTGGCATGATATTTACCATCAACGGAATTTCTTTTAATCTCTCTTGAAATAGCTGGTTCACTTTTTCTTAAGATCTTAGCTATCTTTTTTTGTTTAATTCCAGCTCGAAGTAAAACCGATAGCTCATTCCTTTGTTCTGGTGTAATATGCTTACAAGACATCTCTTTTTAATTTAATTGTTAGTTTGTTAGACTAATCAATTATACCTAATTGAGGTGTCTTTTAAATTAAAATTAACTTTGGGAGCAGAATGCAAGTATGAGAGATTGACAAAAGACTAATTCTATACTATCATCAGGAGTCACAGTATTTTGACAATT
>CAYQVD010000019.1:0-13442 GCA_964421125.1 uncultured Bdellovibrionales bacterium | reverse complement strand
TATTGGAACTATTTCCTTGTTAAGAAAAGTCCTTTTGTGTTGTTATTTTAACATGATTTTTTATTTGGGGCAAAGGTTTAGATTGTAGTTAAAAAAGATTTTGGATAACGTAAGGACGTACGTAAGGATGGACGTAAGGACGTTTTGATTTTAGATATTAAAAAAGCCCCTCAGAGGCTTTTTTATATGAGAAGTAATAAAATTTCTATTTCTCTTCTTCTTTGCCCGCCGTAGCCTTTTTAGCGAAGGAGGGTTTTACATTTGATACTTCCTTTTTTTCTTCCACCTTTTCTTTTACATCTTTCTTTTCTCCCTTGTCCACTGTAACCTTGGCAGGAATGGATTTTTTATCAGATGCTTCTTTTTTAATATCTTCTTTAGAATTCTCTTCTTTTACTTCTTCCTTCGAATCAGTTTTCTTGTCTTCCACTGTCTCAATTTTTTCCTCAACTTTAGACTCTTCCTTATCTTTGATTGAAGATTTATCGGAAGATTCAGTTTTTTCATCTATAACAGACTCTTCTTTTTTTCATCACTTAAAATTTCTCCACTTACTTCTTCAGTTTTTTCTTTATCAAGCTTTTTTCCGTTTTCATTTTCTTTCCCTTCCTCCTCTTTCTTCTCTGGCATCTTTACTTGTCTTTTATCCCCCTCAATCAATCCTTTTTCTACAAAAAGATTATAAACTGAATCAGAACACTGAGCTCCCGTTTTAACCCAATATTTAATACGATCTTCCTTAAAAACCGCTTGTTTTTGATGTGGATCATAGCTCCCTAAAAGTTCAACAAATTTTCCCTTAACTGGGGATGATTTTTCTGCCAAGACAATTCTATACTGAGCATGATTTTTCTTTCCAACTCTGGAAAATCGAATAATAAGCATATTATTTATTAGTAAATTATTTATATACGACTTCAAAAAGACCGCGTGTCGTCTTAGCTTTAACAATGGCACAAAGAGACTTTATGATCAGTCTCTTATTAGTATCAAAAACTATTCTAGGTAAAATAAAGGAAAATGTCAAGCTTGAATAGTTTGTAATTATTAGTAACTATTAATTGATAGTTACTAAAATCTACCAATTTCCAAAAACTTCTTAAAATTAATCACTACATTTAATAATTTTATCAATAATCCCATATTTCCTTGCTTCTTCTGCGCTCATAAAATAATCCCTTTCAGCATCTTTTGTAACCTTTGTTAACTTCTGACCAGTGTGTTTCGCTAAAATCTTATTCAATCTTTCCTTGATCTTCAAAATATGCTTAGCATGAATATCGATATCAGTTGCTTGACCCTCAACCCCTCCCATTACTTGATGAATCATTATCTCACTATTCGGCAAAACAAATCTCTTTCCGTTCTTTCCTGCAGATAAAAGAAGAGACGCTGCAGACGCTGCAAGTCCTACACAAATAGTTGATATATCGCATTTGATATATCGCATTGTATCATAGATTGCAAGAGCTGATGTCACACTTCCACCAGGGGAATTTATGTATATTTTTACATCACTCTTACTATCTTGAGATTCAAGAAATAACAATTGAGCAATTACTGCATTTGCAACTTGATCATTGATGCCAGAACCAATAAAAACAATCCTTTCTTTCAAAAGTCGAGAATAAATATCATAAGCTCTTTCTCCATCTTGAGATTTTTCAATTACTGTTGGTATAATCATGACTAGTTAATAGTTAATAGTTAATTAATATCCAGCATACCATAAGACTTTGAATAATGTATTTTCGAGTGTCAGGCCATTCCGATGGGATTTTGGGAGAAAATATGTTATTCAAAGTCTTATGGTCATAAAAATTTTTAACCAAAAAACACTAAAAAACAATATTAAAGTTTTGCTAAATAATCAAGTGCTTTTTCGTTCATCATTTCTGCTTTAAGACTATCATAAAGTCTCTGAATATCAATGTCTTTTTCCATATCCCCTTTCTGCATTGCTCCGTATTGTTGTAAAATAACATTTGCTCTTTCCTCGACCTCCTTCGCAGATGGCTTTAGTTTTTGATCATTAGAGACTTTTTTCATTATTAAAGCTGCCTTCACTCGATTCGGCGCTTCTTTCTGCTTCCATTGCTCAATAAGTTTCTCTTCAGTTGTTCCTAATTGCTGAATATATTGTTTTTTATCTAGCCCCATCTTAGCCACGTCATTTTCAAGTTCTTTTTGAATCCTACTTACTTCACTTTCAACTAAAATTTCTGGTAATTCAACATCGACATTCTTAATAACTTCTTCAATAACCTCCACTCTTTGATTTTGTTGAATCTTTTTCTTCCCCTCTTCTTCCATCCCTTTATTTAAATTCTCCTTTAACTCTTTAAGATTTTTAAACTTTCCGATTCCAGAGGCGAATTCATCATTAAGCTCTGGTAATTCTCTTTCTTGAACTAATCCAACAGAAACTTTAAAAGTTGTTACCTGACCAGCTAAATTCTTTTGATGATAATCAGCTGGAAAAGCCAAATCAAAATCTTTTTTTTCTCCTGCCTTCATACCAATTAGCTGATCTTCAAATCCTGGAATAAATTTTCCTTCACCAATGATTAATTGGTGCTTCTTAGCAGTTCCTCCTTCAATTGGAGCATTGTCTTTCCATGCTTCAAAATCAAGTTCAACTTGATCTCCTTTTTTAACTTCTCGATTAACTGTAACAATTTTCGCTCTCTGATTAGCAAGAAAATTTAATTCTCGTTCAACATCTTCACTTTTAACTTCAAATTTTTGCTTACTAAATTTTTCATTAATTTTTTTCACTCCGCTTTCCCACCCTTTTTTCATTTCAATTTCTGGAATAACAGACACAACTGCCTCAACCTCCAAAGCACTATTTATCGCAAGTTTTTTAAATTCAATTTTCGGTTGTCCGACTGCTTCGATATTATTATCAATAATAATATTCACATAATGTTTTTGAACAGCTTTTTCTGCCCCTTCTTTCAAAAGGGTTTTTTCTCCAACTTGTTTTTTTACAATATCAAATGGAATATTCCCGCTTCTAAAGCCATCTATTTTCAATTCCTTTGAAATCTCTTTCGCAGCATCTTGAATAAATTCTGAAAAATCTTCAGCTGAAACTGAAAAGTTAATCTTAACTTCTGAATTTGGAAGTTTTTCAATATTAATCTTTTGATCTTTTTTTGCCATTACAACGATTTTAAAAAATTATTAATTTAACTTTATGCTATTCTTTACTACTAAATTTCTCTTTATATAATTCGATACTCTTTTCAACAGCACTAAAAGCAGCTTCTTTATTTTCAAATCCTGAAATAGAAACCTCTTCGTTCTCAATTTGCTTATAAGTCTCAAAAAAGTGTTGAATTTCCTTAACTTGATGCTTATTAATATCTTCCAAGTCTTTTACTTCATCCCATCGAGGATCTTCCACCGGAACAGCAATAATCTTATCATCTCCTTCTCCTCTATCAACCATCCTCATTACTCCAACTGGACGAACAACCACCAAAATTCCTGAGGCAATTGGATAAGTTGAAAGCACCACAACATCAAGTGCATCTCCATCATCCCATAAAGTTTGAGGAGCAAATCCATAATCAAATGGGTAGTCCTGAGAAGATTTCATCGCCCGGTCAAGTTTAATTAAACCAGTTTTTTTGTCAATCTCATACTTATTTTTAGATCCTTTTGGAATTTCAATGATTACATTAAATTCTTCAGGAACATTTTCTCCTAATTCAAGGTCGTGCCATAAATTCATTTTTTTATTTTAATTGTTAGAAAATAATTATAGAAGATTTATTTCTCTTCTTCTTTGCCCGCCGTAGCTTTAGCAGAGGTGGGTCTGTCTTCGATAATTTCTTCTTTTACATCCTCAACTTTCTCTTCAGAATCAGACCCCTTTTCTTTCCCTTTCTCTTTTTTCACTTTAGTTTTCTCAGTAACTTTTTCACCTTCGCCCGCCGTAGATTCATCAGAAACAGTTTTCACTTCTTCAGTTTCAGACAATTCTTCTTTCCCTGTTTTATCTTCCACAGCCTTCTGATCTTTTATTTCCTCAATCTTTTCAATAACTTTTTCATCAATTTTTTTGACTTCTCTATCATCATTCCCTTCTTCTTTTTTATTATCAGTTCCCTCAACTGCTTCAATATCAACTTTCCATCCTGTAAGTTTAGCTGCCAATCGAACATTTTGTCCGCTTCTTCCAATCGCCAAAGAAAGCTGATCAGCCGGAACAAAAGCAATTGCTTTTTTCACTTCATTTTCATCGTCTTTAATTTCTACACTAACAATTTTAGCTGGAGAAAGTGCACTAGCAATTAATTTTTCGATATCATCACTCCATTCAATAATATCAATTTTTTCTCCCCCAATCTCATCAATCACCGCTTGAACTCGAGTTCCTTTTTGCCCAACGCAAGAACCGATTGGATCAATTCCTTCTTCATTAGAAAGAACTGCAATTTTAGAACGACTTCCTGCTTCTCGAGCAGCAGCTTTAATTTCAACAACTCCGGTAAATATCTCCGGAACTTCTAATTCAAAAAGTTTTCTCAAAAGATTCGCATCATTTCTACTTAAAGAAATTCCAGGTCCTTTTGGATCAGATTCAACTTTTTCAATATAGACTTTAATTCTCTGACCAATTCGATAATGCTCTCCTGGAATTTGTTGAGAAGGAAAAAGAATTCCGACAGATTTTCCAAGATCAACAAAAATGTTTCGCCCTTCAATTCGCTGAACAACTCCATTTACAACTTCACCTTCCTTGTTCTTATATTCATCATACATTGAATCACGCTCTGCTTCTCTAAGTCTTTGAATAATAACTTGTTTTGCAGTTTGAGAAGCAACTCGCCCATAATCTCCCTTGGCTTGAAGAGTAATTTCTAAAAAATCACCCGCTTTAAAATCTTTTTTAATAGCCTTGGCATCTTTAATTAAAATATCTCGATCAATATTAAATCTCGGCAAATGATCTTCTCCGCTATCTTCATCAGAATGAGATTGTGGCTTATCAATTTGCTCTTTGCTTTTTTTGGCTTTTGCAAACACCTTCGCTTCATCCGCCATTCTATCTTCATCAATTTTTTCCAAATTCTCAAGATTTCGAATACTGTCATCAACAACCTCTTTAACTTGTTTAAAACTAATTTCCCCAGAATCATCTTTAAAATGAGCAATAATTAATTGCCCCTTCTTTCCATAATCTTTTTTATAAGCAGCAGCTAAAGCTGCTTCAATTGTTTCAATAACTCGATCCTTTTCAAGACCTTTTTCTTCACAAATCTGAGCAATAGCGCTTCCAAATTGCCCCATTGCTGAAGAATCTTGTATTAACTTCATAGTTTTATATACATTATTTAATTACTTATATATTTACGCATCTTTTTAAAAACAAATTCCCGTCTTGAAGACCGGAATCACTATCTGAGCTCAAAAGCTCCACTTCTCTTTACTCTTTTATAATATCTTAAATTTCATAAAAAGTCAAATGCGACCATGAACTATTTTATTTCAATTTAAATTTTAGATAATGTATTTTCGAGTGTCAGGCCATTCCGATCTGATTTTGGGAGAAAATATGCTATCTACAATTTAAATAATTCTTTGTTTCAATACAAAATTTTAATATATATTAAAATCTATATTTATTTTTCTTTGTATAATTCAGCTAAAGTGTCATCGGGAATAAAAATTTCTTTTCCCTTTTTTGTTTTTCCGGGATATATCCAAGCAGAAATTATTTTAATTCTTCCAGTTGAAACTTTATTTTGAAATTCTCCTAAATTTGAATCTATTTTTTTGTCCGTCAGCTGGCGGATTGATTTTTGGTTTTTGGTTTCCCGTTGATACATTACCCACATTTCTTTTTCCTGAGATTTCGTTGAACGATCTTTCATCACCGCCACTGTATCTGGAGCAATTCCTTCTTCAACTCGATCAGGAGTATGAATAACTCTCTTGACCATACCAGGCCCGAGATTATATTGAATAAGTTTATATTTCGAATGACTTGTCCAAAGATGCCTATTGTCATTTTTTACTTCTTTGTAAAACAATGTTTTGTTGTATTTAGTGTTTATTCATTTTATCTAATAATGCAACCTATCTTTCGGTAACATAAATTTTGAAAAAACTAAACTCTAGCATGAATTTTGTTGCTAAAAATCTCTCCACATTCAACACCACCTTGGTCGATTTTCAGATAAAATTCAAACTCTCAAACAGATTTTTTGTCAAAATTTACATTACCAAAAGAACCCCAAGCTAACACCTGATTATTTATTGTTTTAAATTAACAAAACCAATTCCCGCTATCATCGCCTGAACTTTTTCCGGCTTATCTCGTCTAAAAGAAAAGTATTTTTTCGATAAACAAGACGTACATTCACAATTAATATCAACTTTATCCTTCAATAATCCTTCTTGCAAGGCAATTTGCTTAACAACTTTTCTTAAATCAACATATTTCTTACCTTCTCTGATTTCAATTACCCCTTGATATTTTTCAAAACATTCAATCGCTTTTTCTCCGACCTCAAAACAACACGGACCAATCGATGGGCCAACTTTTAAAAATATTTCTTCTGGCAAACACTTTGTTAAGTCTAATAATTTTGCAATGCCATTCTCCACAATTCCACCAACAATTCCTCGCCACCCTCCATGTAAAATTCCAACTCCTTTTCCATTTTTAGTATAAAGAAAAATTGGCAAACAATCCGCCACGGTCACTATTAAAAAAATATCCTTTTCTTTTGTGATCAGCCCATCAGTTTTTTTGATTATTCTCCCCTTATCTTTTATATCTACAATTTTCACATTAACACCATGCACAAGATCGGCTAAAACAATATCTTCAAAATTTATTCCAATTTTTCTAAAAAACTTTTTTCTATTTTTAATAATTTTCTCATTCTCAAAATCACCCAATAATTTCATAGATCCATCTTTCTTCTCTGAAATAAAAACTCTTATTCCATCACTATTAATTAAAAAATTTGTCATAAATTAATATTTCAATTTTCACTTATTTCCTCTATCAAAATATTTTGTATGTAAAAGTTTTTCAGCTAATTCACTTCCTGGCTCGCCAAGATAATTTTTATAAACCTCCTGAACTGCTTCATTTTCATGTGATTTTCGAATTGAAAGATTTTTATCACGATCATAAATCCCTTTTCTTCTCATGGCTCTAATTTTTGAATTTGTTGGTATCGGTTGTCCACCCCCTCCAAGACAACCACTTGGACAAGCCATTATTTCTACAAAATCATAATCACACTCCCCTCGATCCAATTTTTCAAGAATCTTTTTAGCATTTCTAATTTCGTGAGCCACGGCAACCTTGATTGTTAACGGCTTCAACAAACATTTTGATTTTGGAATAGTAATTTCTGCTTCACGAATACCACCATCTCCACGAATCGACTTGAAATCAAGTTTCTCAAGTTCCTCACAAGTAATTGTTTCGTAAGCAGTCCGAAGAGCTGCCTCCATTACTCCTCCCGTTGAACCAAACAAAATTCCCGCACCAGTATGAATTCCAAGAGCTTGGTCAAAATCTGAATCTGGTAATTTTTCAAAATTAATTTTTTTACTTTTAATTAGTCTAGCGAACTCTCTCGTAGTCATCACCCAATCCACTTCTTGGTCACCATTTTGAGACATTTCTTCTCGACCAGCTTCATATTTCTTAGCAGTACAAGGCATTACTGAAATTACTTCAATTTTATCTCTGTTAATTTTATTTTTTTCAGCATAATAAGTTTTAATTAAAGCTCCCAACATTTGTTGTGGAGATTTACAACTTGAAAGATTGCCAAGAAACTGTGGCCAATATTTTTCTACATACAAAACCCAGGAAGGACAACAGCTAGTAAACATTGGCATCTTAATTTCATGATTTTGACTTTTTAAAGTAATTCGCTGAATTAATTCATGCGCCTCTTCCATAATGGTAAGATCAGCAGAAAAAGTAGTATCAAAAACTAAATCTGCTCCAAGCTCTCTCAATGCTGAGACAATTTTGCCTTCTACTAAAGTTCCTGGATCAAATCCAAACTCTTCCCCAAGAGTAAACTTTACCGAAGGAGCCACCTGAAAAATTGTCATCTTTGAATTATCCATTAAAGCCTCCTCAACTTCTTTTAAATTGTCCTTTTCTGTAATAGCAGCTGTTGGACAATATAGCGTACATTGACCACAAAAAATGCAATCCAAGGGAACTTCTCCTGGTGTTCCAACTGTTGTTTCAATACTTCGATAGTT
Source organism: uncultured Bdellovibrionales bacterium (assembly GCA_964421125.1). Classification (GTDB taxonomy): domain Bacteria; phylum Patescibacteriota; class Minisyncoccia; order Moranbacterales; family DUUL01; genus UBA2193. The sequence goes on along the minus strand of CAYQVD010000019.1, from coordinate 5,183 downwards.
CATCCCAAAAGATTCGATAGTTTGGATTTGTTTACAAGCATTAATACATCTTCGACATCCAATACAGTATTGATTATCTCTATAAATTGAAGGATTTGCATCATCCACAACACGATTTTTTAAATTTTCTTTCAAGACTTTTAATTGCTCTTCTTTTTCAAATTTATTAAGTGACGGAACAAAATCATCAACATCAATTTTGAATTTCCTTGCAAGATCCTGAAGCTCACAATTCTCATTTCGCAAACAATCTTTACATTTTCCAGCATGGTCTGCCCAAAGCAATTCAAGATTATATCGACGAGCTTTTTCAATATCATCATCTTCTGTTATTACCTCCATATACTCTTCTGCTTTTGTCTGACAAGAAGCTGTCAGTCCTCGATGTTTATTTGTCTTCACCAAACAAAGTCGGCAAACTCCCTCTGATGATAGTAAATCTTCATGATAACATAAAGTTGGAATATAAATATCATTCCTTCGACAGATTTCTAAAACTGTCTCTCCCTTCTCAAAATCATAAATCTTATTATTTATCTTAATTTGCATTTTTCTTCTTTTTTACTGGATTTAGTTCTTCGATGATTTTATATTTAATTAAATCCTTAAGTCCAACTACTGAAAATTTTCCAAGTGCACAAAAAGTCGTATTATCCAAGACCCAAATCAATTTATCCAAATCTTCTCGATCATTCTTATCGAATTCACCATTCACCAATCTTTCAAGAATTGCTTTTAAACGAAAAGTTCCCTCTCGACAGGGGACACATTTCCCACAAGATTCTCTTTGAAAAAATCGAAGCCAACTCAAAGCAATATTCTTAGGATCCTGAAACTTATCAATCACTAAAACAGCTCCTGATCCAAGTGGTATTTTGGCATTCTTTGAATAACTAGGAATTTCCCCAAACATTGAAGAAACTGCTAATCTCCCAGAAGCCCCACCAATTTGAATAAAAGACAACTCAAATCCATCTTTAATTCCACCTGCTAAATTATTTAAAATTTCCTCAACCGTAATCCCAATCGGCGCTTCATAAAGTCCTGGACGTTTCACTGCTCCGTCAACACAAAACAATTTTGTTCCTGGACAATCTCTTGTTCCAATTGCAAAAAATTTATCTGCTCCTTTTTTAAAAATAAAAGGAATATTTGCCAATGTTTCTCCATTATTAACAACAGTCGGATTACCAAATAACCCACAATCACATGGAAATGGAGGACGATTCCTTGGTTCTCCTCTCTTTCCTTCCATGGAATTAATTAACGCTGTTTCTTCTCCACAAATATATGCTCCTGCACCAAAAAATATTTCCAAATCAAGATCAAAAGCTGCCCCCATCACGCTTTTACCAAGCAAATTATTATCATAAGCTTGCTGAATTGCTTGTTCCAACATTACCCTGGCAATGTTAAATCCTCCATTAAGATAAATAAATGCTTTTTTTGCACCAATAGCATAACTTCCAATAATAATTCCCTCAATAATCTGATGAGGATTTTTTTCAGCAATAACACGATCCTTAAATGTTCCTGGTTCAGATTCATCTAAATTACAAATAAAATATTTTTCTTTAGAAAGATTTTTTGCAACAATTTCCCACTTTTTACCGGTCGGAAAGCCTGCTCCTCCTCGACCAACTAATCCAGATTTTTTAACATCTTCAATCGCCTCAATTGGAGAAAAATTTCTAATAACCTTATGCAAAGCTGAATAACCACCGACACGACGATAACTCTCAATATTATTTGGAACTATTTTATCCCAATCTTTTGTAATAATTTTTATTTCTTTCATGCTTTTTTAAAGATAATTACTCAAAATATCAATCGCGGTTGCCGAATTAACCTTCTCATAGATGTTTCCGTTAACCATCATAATCGGTCCATCTAAACATCTTCCGACACAACTCATTCGCTCTATTTTTAATTTTCTATTATTCTCATCCCCTACTTTCTGGCGATAAAGAATTTCTATTTCATTAATAATTTTTTCAACATTTTTTGATTGACAATTTGGACTATCACAAAACTTAACCACCACATTTGATGGCTCTTTCGTTTTTATCTCATCATAAAAACTTGCAACACTGAAAACTTCTGCTACAGACAATTTGAAATATGAAGCTGTTTTCTCTGCATCTTCATTTGAGAAAAAGCCTTTACTTCTAGCAACCGCTTTAATTGCATCCAATAAATTATTCTTATCAGGCTTAAACTCAAGTAGTATTTTATTTACAATCATTTTATTTTTGTTTTTATCTTAAAATTGAATCTCTTGAACAAAGTATATTCATTTTTTTCACTGAATTTATCCTTGCTTAAAAAATAGTTAAATGGCTAAAGATAATATTTTAGATTAGTTAAGTCTTTCTCCTCAAAGCCATTACGTTCAAAAAATAAATATACTTTATTAAAAATTACTATTTTGCATTTTAATTTTCCTATATTATACTCTAAAATCATTTTTTATGCTACAATATTATCATAACCTAAGTAACAAAAAATAATGGATAAAAAACATCTCGCCACAATAACCATTCTTGTAAAAGATCGAAAGTCCCATGCTGTTGAAGTGAATCAAATCCTCACCGATAATGGTCATTTAATTCTTGCAAGACTTGGAGTTAATGTCCAACGTCATTGCATTGAAAATTGCACTGCAATGATTACTATTGCAATTGAAGCAACTGCACAAGAAATAAATAATATCACAAAGAAACTCGATGAATTTTACGGAATTGTTGCAAAAGCTAGTACCCTAACTGATTAATTTCCTTGAATAACACAAATGAAAAATATAAAAACAGCTACAAAAACTCTTACACAATCATTCATAGCAATTGATTCAAAAAGTCTTCTGTGGACGGGGTCTCTTCTTATTCTTTCCGTTATTGCCCCAGCACTTCTGGCTCATACTCCTCAAAACCAATGGATCACCGGAACAGTTGTTAATATTATTCTTTTTACTGCAGCATTGAAAATTGCACCAGTTAATGCACTTCTTGTTGCCGCACTTCCATCTTCTGTTGCCCTGATGCAAGGACTTCTTCCTGCTCCAATGGTAGCACTAATCCCTTTTATTATCACAGCTAACTTTCTTTTAATAGCAGTTTTCCAACTTTTCAGGAAATTTCAACCAAATCAATTAGTGGCTGGCATTATACTAGCCAGCTTAGTAAAATTTGCATTACTTTTTACTATCACGCTATTTTTCGCAGAAATTCTTAATTCGAAATTAATTATGATGTTTCAATGGCCTCAATTGATTACAGCCCTTGCTGGAGGTCTAATTTTCGCCGGAACAATTAATTTAATTTCAAAGAAAAAAGAAAATGAAGTAAAAATTTAACAAATTTTGAATATTACAAAAAAAATCGCTGAATAAATCAGCGATTTTTTATTATCCTAATTTATGAATGTCAAACCCTATCGGCCAATACGATCCTTTCTCCATTCCAAGTCTTTTTTTTCAAATTCAAGCTTCTCAATATCCTCCTCAAATTTCTTTTTCTCCTCGTCAATCTCAAATTTCTCTTGTCCTAGATTCTTTGTCTCTTTCTCTTTTTCTTTGGTCCTAAGCTTAATCTGACTAATTTCTTTTTTTAGCTTACTCTTTTCCATTTCAAGTTGTTTTTCTTTCTCTTCTATGTGCGATATCTCCTTTTCAAAATGAGAGACATCTCCTCTTAATGCTTGCAATCTATTTTTAATTGTTCGCAATCCCTCCTCTATATCTCTTTTGTCTTGACCATCATTGTCTGAATTATTCATTTTTTATTTATTAATTTTTAAAATCCTACTAACTAAAAACTACCCACTAATAAATTACTCCCCCTCCAACAACATCATCTTCATCATAAATCACCAATGACTGTCCTGATGCTGGCGCCCATTGTGATTTATCCAATCGAGCTATCCAATCTCCGTCATCTTCCTGAAAAACTTCTCCTTGCGTTCCATTCCCCTGATAACGAGTTTTAATTAAATACTTTTTATTTTCTTCTGGAGAACTATTTATCCAAAAAACATTCTTGAATTTCACTTTTTCAAAGAGAAGACTAGAATGATCCTTGTCCTTACTAATAACTAACTTATTCTCATCTTCTTCTTTTCCGATAACAAAATATGGCCCACCACTCAAATTAAGCCCTTTCCGTTGTCCAAGCGTATAATACACCAATCCTTGATGATTTCCAAGGACCTTTCCATTTTCATTAACGATCTTACCCACCTCAATTTCTCCAGAAATCTCCTTCTTTAAAAATTCTTTAATTTTTTCATTATCCGAAAGAAAACAAATATCCTGAGATTCTTTGGAGTTAACAGACAACCCTTCTTTTTTTGCAATCTCTTTTATCTCTTTCTTTTCTATTCCTCCTAACGGAAAAATAATTCGTTTCAAATCATCTTGATTAAGTTGATAAAGATAATAAGTCTGATCTTTTGTTTGATCAATTGCTTTTTTAAGAGAAAAATATTGCTCACCATTCAAATCTATTTTTTCTTCAACTTGCGCATAATGTCCTGTTGCAATTTTTTCACAATTATTTTTGTCCGCAAATTCTTTCAATAAATCAAATTTGATTTCTCGATTACATTTCACACAAGGATTTGGAGTTCTATTTTTACTATACTCTTCCACTAAATAGTCAATTACTTTTTCTTGAAATTTTTCTGAAATATCTTCAATAATTAATTTGAGCTCAAACTTCCTCGCAACATCCTGAACCAATTCAAAATCCTTCTTGCTTTTATCAAGAATAAAATGAATTCCAATAACTTCATAGCCTTGTTCCTGAAGCAAAAACGCTGAAACACTAGAATCAACTCCTCCGCTCATAGCAAGTAAAACTTTTTCCTTTTCCATATATTAAAATAATAGTTTTCTTAAACACAAAAGTCAAAAAACAGCTCTGCCAAAGCAAAACTGTTTTCATCCTTCCCTCTAGAAAGGCATCGCGAGAACCTGGAGCAACATCCCTCCAATAAAATTAGAAAGAGTGCAATAGGCGTCATCTCATATTCATGAGAGGCGATACCTTACTAGAAAAAAGGAGCTTCTAATCAACTTCCTACTTAGAATATTACATTATATCATATCTACAGAATTTGTCAAGTGTTGTGCCTTAAATTCTATTCCAAATCTTAATTAAATAATAATTAATTTAAGATTTTTTCTT
>CAYQVD010000018.1:0-18823 GCA_964421125.1 uncultured Bdellovibrionales bacterium | reverse complement strand
TCTTATCATTAAGAACTTTGAAGATACCTTTGGTTGGGTTAAGAATATTCGGTAGAGGAAGGAGGTTGCTAATTGGTTTTAAATTTATTACAATAGCTTTATGAATATAAAAAATAAAGCCAGATTAAGACTGGTTTCAATTATTTTATTGATAATGGTTACCGTGGTTATTGCTTATCCGGGACAAACTCATTTGAAATGGGTTGATAATGCTGTCAATAAATTAAAAATAAACCTAGGCCTTGATCTTCAGGGAGGGGTTCATCTTGTTTATGAAGCTGATATGAGCAATATAAAAAAGGAGGATGCAGGAAAGGCTCTTGAGGGAATTCAGGATGTGATTGAAACTCGAGTAAATGCTTACGGGGTTTCAGAACCAGTTGTTCAGACGTCAAAAACAGGCAATGATTATCGATTAATTGTGGAATTAGCCGGAGTTAAGGATATTGAAGAGGCAAAAAATATGATTAAGGAAACTCCTTTTTTGGAATTTAAAAAGGAAAGTGATGAAGTACAACAATTGTCAGAAGAGCAGAGATTGCAGGTTGAAGAATTAAATAAAAAAACAAGAGAAAAAGCGGAAGCAGTTTTATTAAAAGCAAAGGAAGGTGGGAATTTTGATAAGCTTGCAAGGGAGTATTCAATGGATAGTGAAACAAAAGAAAACGGAGGAGATTTGGGTTATATCAAAAAAGGAACAATTTTTGTTAATGAGGTAAAGTTAGAAGAATCAGTTTTTAGTTCGAACTTCAGTTCAGGTGATATTCTTCCTGATTTAATAGAGAGCTCTTCGGGGTTTCATATTTTGAAAAAAATTAATGAGAAAGGAGACGGAGAAGAAAAAGAGGTTCAAATTGTTCATATCGTTTTTTATATAATAGATCCTGCTGATTATGCTACGATGATGTTGGGACCTAATTTTGAATCAACGGGTCTAACTGGTCAATATCTCGAAGGAGCTCAAGCGACTTTTGGTCAAGGAGGAGGGCTTAGTGAGCCCGAAGTATCTTTACAGTTTAATGATGAAGGGAAGAATCTTTTTAAGAGTATAACAGAGGAGAATATTGGAAAAAAAATTGCTATTTTTCTTGATGGTCAGCTAGTCACTGCTCCAGTTGTACAAGCTGTCATTAGGGATGGAAGAGCTTCTATATCTGGAAATTTTACTATGGATGATGCAAAAGAAACTGCATTGCGATTGAATTCTGGAGCTTTGCCGGTGCCAATAAAGTTAATTCATCAGAAAAGTGTTGAGGCATCACTTGGGAAAGATTCACTTGAACAAAGTTTGAAAGCGGGATTATTAGGATTGTTGGCAGTAGCAGTTTTCATGATTTTCTATTATCGCTTAGTTGGTTTGGTGGCAGTTCTTGCATTGATTATTTATGCATCTTTAATGGTTAGTATATTTAAGATTTCTTCTATTACACCATTGGCAGTGACGTTGACATTGTCTGGTATAGCTGGTTTTATTCTTTCTGTTGGGATGGCAGTTGATGCAAATATTTTAATTTTTGAAAGAATAAAGGAGGAGTTGCAGAATGGAAGAGATTTAAAAGCCTCATTAAATGAAGGTTTTCGTCGGGCTTGGCCATCAATTCGTGATGGAAATTACTCAACGATTTTAACGGCTCTTATTTTAATGTCTTTTGGTTCAGGTTTCATTAAGGGATTTGCTCTTACCTTAATCATTGGAGTTATAGTTTCAATGTTTACTGCAATTGTTATTACTAGAATTTTATTGAACATTGTTTTTATTGAATGGTTTGAAAAACATAAAAAATTTGTTATAATAGGAGCGGAAAAGAAAATAAAAAATAAAAAATAAAAAAATGAAAGGAGGTGGAATGAGTTATGTATCATAAAACACTAGCAGATGGTTTTTTCGTGTTCTCTTTCTTTGCTATCTTTTTAGCATTAATTGGTTTCTTGCTTGGAGATATTTGGTTGGCTTCAACTCAATGGATGCTTGTAGCTATTTTCACTGTTTTAGTTGGAATTTATGTTAAATTAAGCGCTCAGGAAGATGAGGAGATATTGAAATCTCAAAACAATAAAAAATCATCAACAAGTAAGGCAGTGACAACTAAAAAAAGAAAAACAACAACTAAAAAAAAGAAAAACATTGGCTAAGGTTAAATAGACAAAATAATAAAAAAGCTGGTTTATTCAAGCAGGAGAAAATTAGATTAACTTCGTTGTTAAAAAAAGATTGCCAGCTTTTGGAATGAGAAATTTATAATCTCGTTCTTTGATTGAATTAATTTTAAAACATGAATGAATTTTTTGAATTTTTTATTGAAAGGCTTTTATGGTTATGGTTACCTCTTTACGCACTTTATAGAGTGACTCGTGATATTTATGAGAATGAATTAAAAAATAATTAATGATTAGTATTCATTAGGATATTAATATGTTTGTTTCCAAAAGATTAAAATTTTTTTTCATGTTTTATTTCCCCATTCTTGTTTGGATGGGTTTTATTTTTTTATTATCATCAATTCCAAGTCTAAAAACAGGTGCGTCAATTCCAGTAGAGTTGATTTTCAGAAAATTTGCACATTTAACTGAATATGCGATTCTTGTTTGGTTATTTGCAAGGATATTTTATCAGCTTTGTCACTTGAGTCTTAGGATGACTTTTATTTTTAGTTTATTAGGAGTTTTCTTATTCTCTTTAAGTGATGAGTTTCATCAATTTTTTGTAGTGGGTCGATCTGGTAATTTTTTTGATGTTGGTTTTGATTTATTAGGAGCAGTAATTGGATTGATTATTCTTTGGAAATATGTTGTTTTAAATAATAAAAAATAGTAATGAATTGGTTGTTGTATTTTTTGGAGGCATTATTAATAGGAGCAGTTATTGGTTCAATTCTTTTTTGGGGTAAGAAAAAATTTAATCGAGAAATTGTTAGGCGTTGGGGAGGATCGATTGTGATTGTTTCGACCATTTTAACTATTATTATAAATCCAGAAATTGAAATAACTCGTCAAATTTTTGCTATTTTGATTGGGGGTGTTGCAATTTTATTTTTTGGAATTTGGGATGATTTTAAGAGAATTTCTTGGAAATATCAACTTGCTTTTCAATTCTTTTTAGCCCTTTTTTTAATTTGGATCGGATTTGATATTGGTCATATCAAGCTTTTTGATGATATCGTAGTAAACTTAAATTTTTTTTACATTAATTTTTTTGGTGTTTATGTTTATTTAATAGCATCAGTAGTTTTCGTGATCTGGATGATTGCAGTAATTAATGCTATTAATTGGCTGGATGGAATAGATGGTTTGTCTGGATTTGTTTCTGTTTTGGCTCTTTTAGCAATTTTTGTTGTAAGTCTTAGGCCAGAAGTAAATCAGCCAGCTATTGCAATAATTAGCCTGATTGTGATTGGTGCTCTTTTGTCATTTTTGTCATTTAATTTTTTTCATTCGAGTCTTATTGCTGGAACAAGTGGAAGTTATTTTTTTGGTTTTATCCTAGCGACTCTAGCGGTTATTTCAGGTACAAAAATTGCTGCTTTGATGCTTATTATTATAATTCCATTAATTGATGCTGTTTGGGTAATTTTTGATAGAATTAAAAATAAGCAATCAATATTTGTTGGGGATAATCATTCTCGCCATCTTCATTATCGACTAATAAAATTAGGATGGTCTGAACAAAAAGTTGTTTTTGTTTATGCGTTATTTCTAGCTATAATTTTAATTATCGATTTTTATTTACAGAGTAGGAGTTTTAAATTATTGCTTTTGGTTGTAGAAATTGGAATAATAATTTCTTTTATGTATTATGTTTATAAAAAAGAACTAATAAAAAAATATGGTAAATGATATTAAATTTAGACTTAAGGACAAAATCTTTTTTTTTCTAGCTATCACAGGATTGATCCTGGCTTTTTATTTAAGTATTTTTGATTCAAATACAAAAGACAACAATGGGGATTGGCAGAGTTTTTCTGAGATGTATAAAAATTTATCTGATAGAGACAAACTTGATCTAAAAATACAAGATAATATTTTTCATGTGGAGGTTGCTAGGAGTGAAAATTCAAGACATCAAGGACTTGGTAATAGGGATTTTTTGCCTGATAATAGTGGAATGCTTTTTGTTTTTTCCCAAAAAGGAAGATATGCTTTTGAAATGAGGGATATGAAAATTGATTTAGATTTTATTTTTATCAAAAATGGAGAAGTTCTTGAAATAACAAAAAATATTCCTTTAAATTTTAAAGGAATTTTGAGAGGGAATGGTGATTATGATAGTGTTTTAGAAATAAGAGCTGGTTGGGCTGATCAATATGGAGTGATTGTTGGGGATAAAATTTTTATTAATAAAAGCGTTGATTAATTTATCTAATCATCATTAATTTGCTTTATTTTTTCTATAAGGTTTTTCTCTGCTTTAATGAGGTCTTGTTCTTTGGTTTCAATGCAAATTGTTTCATTTGCTTCCAAAACACTTTCTTCGAAGATGTTTATTATTTTTTGTCTTATTTTTGTATTAGGGATTTTAAATTGAGCTTTAGTTCTAGAATTTCCATAAGAATAAAGGATGGCAAAGATTTGTCCTTGGGAAAAGCTTTTTTGAATTTCTTCGAGAATGAGAGGAATATCAGATTCACTTGCATGACTTTGAACGAAATCTTCTCCAGAAACAAGAGACCAAACCATTTTATATTCTTTATTCCAATTTAGTCGTGCCATTATTTTACCCCAAAGTTTCATGAATGAAAGGGGTTTTGTCTTATATAGATGTCGAATAATAGTTGCTTGGTCAGCTTTATATTTCATAAGTTTTGCTGCCAGCATCATTGATTTTGGAGAAGTTGTCGGTTTTTGAAAGCTCTCTGTGGCTGCGACAATTCCAGTCAGAAGTGACTGAGCTATTTTTTCAGTAATTTCATTCTCATTTTCTTCTAGTAAAAGTTCAGTTACAATTTCAGCGCAGGAAGAAGAAGTCAAGCTAGTGATATTTAATTGACCAAAATTTTCATTAGCATTAGAGTGATCAATGTTAATTTTAGGAGTTTCGAAAAATAAGTCACTGTTTTCAAGGTATACTTTTCCTAAATTTTCTAGACTCTGAATTCCAATTGTGAGAATTAAATCATATTTGAAATTTGCTGGGACAAAAGAAAAATCTCGAGGATCAATAGATCCCTTTTCTGGAGTTATTTGAACGATATACTCACTTTCTTTTTCTTGGGTTTTTATTTTTATTATTTTATTTCTTTGAGTATTGAATATTAATAAGAAATCACGTGATCCAGTGAAATCTTTGATTATTGAGGTTGGTTTTTCGAGAAAAGAAAGTTTTTCTGGAATGCTATTCTGAGAGAAAAGTGTGCTTTCTTTTTTTCTTGTTTGAAGAAATTGAATTAAAGAAAAAGCAGTTGTAATAGAATCAATTGATAAGGATGCTGGGGTCACGATGAGGACGTGGCTTGATTTATTAATAAGGTTAAAGAATTCTTGATTGGGTTTTTCCATCTCTGTATTTATTTTTAGATTCTTGAATTTAAAAAAGGTGGGGAAATTAATTTAGTATTTCATCCTAGCACAAATTTCACTAATAGCAATATTGACGATATCAAAAAAAGGAGCTTTGATGTTTGATTATTTTTTATTGATTGTCTCTTTTAATAATTTATGCTATAATAAGTTAAAATTTGGATAATATAAAAATAAAAAAGGTGAGAATTCAAAAAGGGAGAAATTTTAAGAAAGATACTGTTTTTAATAAAGGAGTTATTTCTGTTTATATATTAATGGCTACTTCTATTGCAGTAGTTCTTATTACTGGTTTAATGGTTTTTGTGACAAGTAATCATCGACAAAGTACCAGAGAGGTTTCAAGGCAACAAGCACTTCAAATTGCTGAAAGTGGGATATATTATTATCGTTGGTATTTAGCACACAGTTTGGACGGAAAAAATGCTTTACAAATAAAAGATTTTTGGGAAAACGGTGATCCTCTTGGCGTTGCAACTGCCTTTGAGCAAGATGTGACTGATTTTTCCGGAAGTGTTATTGGTCGTTATCAAGTTGAAGTTGAGGCTCCTGAGGCGAACTCTACTATTGTAACTGCTTTATCAACTGGTTGGACGTATCAAAATCCTGGCGTGACAAGATCTATTCGAGTGAGATTTAGACGTCCTTCCTGGAGCGAATATTCGGTTCTCGCAAATGATTTGGCGAGATTTGGTGAAGGAACTAATGTTTATGGACCGATACATTCTAATAATGGAATTCGTTTTGATGGAGTTGCTAATAATGTTATTTCAAGCGCGGTTGAAGATTATTATGATCCAGATACCGATTCTATAAAACCAGGAGTCTGGACTTCTCAGCCAAATGAAGAAGAGGTTTTTTTAGCGGGAAATGAGTTTCCAGTTGTTGCTATTGATTTCAATGGGGTTACAACGGATTTAAATTTAATGGAGACAGAGGCACAAGTTAATGGAATTTATTTTGGAGGAGATACTTATTCTGAGGAGGTTTGTAAGTGGACCTGTAAGGGGGGGGTGTGGATGGAAGTGCACGACTGAAGAAATTCCTGTTGAAGGTTATCATGTAACTTTAAAAATAGATGATACCATTGAAGTAAGAATGGTAACTGATTATCAAGGAGCAGATATACATGATCCAAAGACTTATAAAATAAAAAAAGAAACAGACCCAGTAATTTTTAATATGCCATCTAATGGATTGGCTTTTTTTGGAAGTCATGTGTGGGTTGACGGACAAATTGATAGTGCCGAGTTAACTATCGTGGCTGCTAGTCTTGGTTCATCTAATGATGAAAATATCTATATTAATGATGATATTTTATATACAAATAAGGATGGAACAGACGTTATCGGATTGGTTGCTGAGGGAGATATTTCTATTGGACTTTATTCATCAAATGACTTGGAAATTGACGCAGCACTTTTAGCAAAAAATGGAAGAGTTGGAAGGGATTATTATACTGAATCTCAGTCTAATGCTTTTTTCAAGAGAGACAGTATCCTTGTGTATGGATCAATTGCAACTAATCAAAGATATGGATTTGCTTGGACTGATGGAGCGGGATATCAAATAAGAGATATTTATTTTGATAACAATCTTCTTTATACTCCACCACCGTATTTTCCAACCGGAAATGTTTATGAGTTAGATTTATGGGAAGATTTATAAGATAGAAAATAAAAAACAAAAACAAATGGAATTAAAGAAGTTTGATTTACGAAAAATTTCTACATTAAGAAGCTCGAAAGCATTCGGGGTTGATTTTAATGGACGTACTTTAAGGATTATGCAACTTAAAAAAGATGGAAAAAATAAAAAAATGAGCGGTTGGGTTGAGAAAAGAATTCCTCAGGGAATAATGGAGTCGATGTTAATTGTTAAGAAAGATGAATTTAAAACATTTTTCATTGATACATTAAAACAATCAAAGGGTAGAATAAAAGGGAGTAGAGTGATTGTATCAATTCCAGAGAATAAAGTTTTTACTCGTATAATAAAAATTCCTCTGATGGATGAAAGGGAAGCAGAGGAGTCTGTTCGTTTTGAAACTGAGGCAAATATTCCAATTTCAGTTGATGAGGCATATTTTGATTGGCAAATTGTTCAGAAAAGAAAAGAAGATATGGACATTTTAATTGTGGCTTCACCTATGAAAATTATTGATAATTACTTGGAATCATTTGAAGTGGCTGGATATCAAGTTGTTGCTTTTGAGCCAAAGTCAATTTCAACTGGTAGAAGTGTTATTGATTCTTCTGATGAAGAGCATGTTTTAGTTGTAGATATGGGGCTTGAGAATACTAGTTTTGCAATATATGAAAGAGGTTTTCCAATCTTTACTTCGAGCGGTTCAGTTTCAGGAAAAATGTTAACTGATATGATAATGAAAAATAAAGGGCTGGCAATTGAAAAAGCTGAAAGCTACAAGGTAAAAATTGGTCTTGGTTCAACTCCAGAAGAAAAACAAGAATCTTTTGCTATTCTTGAGCCAGTGTTAATAACATTTGTTGATGAAATTAAAAGGGCATTAAACTTTTTTAATGAAACATTGGCTATCCAAAGAAGTGATGCAAGTAATAATAAATTAAAGATTAATAAGATTATTCTTACGGGGGGAGGAGCTAACTTAAAAGGACTTAGTTCTTATTTATCAATTAATTTACAAGAAACAATTGAACAATCAAATCCTTGGATAAATGTTCGATTTAAAGAAGATGTTCCTCCTGTTTCAAAAGAGGATTCCCAAGGATTTTCAACAGTAATTGGGTTAGCTCTAAGAGCTCAAAAATATGAAAGTTACAATTAATTTATTACCATCTAATAAAAAGGAAACGATAAGAATTCAGCAGTTAGCTGGGAGAGTTTTGGAGATTGGTTTTTTAGCGATAACTGCTGTTATGGTTTTTTCATTATTTTTACTTGCCTGTCTCTTTATAATTAATTTACAAGGAGAAATTATAGAAAAGGAGTCCATTGAGCTTAAGAAAGTGATGGTTTATAATGAAGTTCAAAAGACACATGAGGCAGTTAATGAATATTATCAAAGTACCCAACAACTCGACAATGGACTATCGGATCAAGTTTCTTACATAAATCTTTTAGAAAAGATAAATGATTTAATTCCAGATGATTTATTTCTACAGGAAATTTCAATAGCAGAAGATAAATTGGTTATTAATGGGTTTTCCTCTAATCGAAATGCATTAATAGAATTTCGTGATCGACTTGAAACAGAAGAATCTTTTGGTTCAGTTGAATCCCCTATTTCTAATTTTACTGCTAGTGAAAATGTTAATTTTATTTTTACTATTGATATAAACAAATAGTTATGAATATTTTGCAGAAAAATAAGAATATAATAATTGCTTCTGTCGTAGCTATTCTTTTTATTGTTGGTTTAATTATTTTTTTAGCAAAACCATTGTATAATAAGGTTCAAGAACAGAAAGATATGGGTGAGCAAAGCAAGCAAAAACTAGATGACACTAAAGTGGAAGGACAGAAATGGCAAGAATATAAAAAACAAAGAGAGCGAATTGAAGAGAATCAAAAATTATTAGAGAATTCTTCAATAAGCAACGAAACACAAATAAACCTCATTGAAAGTCTTGAAAAAATCGCAGAAGAAGAAGGGGTGATTATTGAAATTCAAAGTCAGGATTCTGTTAATTTTGATAAAAAAAAATCGAGTTCAAATAAAAAAGATGATAAAAAAGAATCTTCTGCAGAAGAAGAAGTTTTCTTTGCTTTGACGTTGGATGGGGAGTATAATGAAATATTAGATTATCTTTATAAATTAGAAAATTTTAATTATATTTTAAGTATTTCGTCTATCAATATTAAGACTCGCTCAACTGTTCCGACTCTTCGTGAACAAATTAAAGAAGAAGGTAATCAAAAATCTCTTCAGGCAAAAATTGTTATTTCATTTATTCCTCAAAAATGAACAAAAAAGAATTAAAAAAAGAAGTACAAAAAATTGATTTAGAGAAAATAAAAAAAATCTTTAGTGGGTTTACTTCTATTGGTAAGAAAACTTGGTTTTTTACTATTATTTTTTTTGGTATTGCCTTTGGTTTCTCTCTTTGGACTTGGTGGCAATGTATTTTAAATCCGTCTCCAAGTGAAGATGTTATTTTGGAGATTCAAAAAGAGCAAGCTGAATTTGAAATGAAAAGTAAGCAAATTGATTTAATTATTGAAAAAATAAGAGAAAGAAAAGCTCATTTTGAAGGGGCGATTGATCATCAAGTTGATAAAAAAATATTTAAAAGCAAGGAAGAAATATTTCAAGAAATGGATCCAACATCTCAATCTCCAAATATTTCTGGTGTAAATAGAATGCCGTAGTTGAATTTGCTTTGACTATTAAATTTTTTTCTGCTAAGTTTTAATAAGTTTTTAATTGCTCATATTATGATAATATGAGCGTGTTAAATTTATTGTATGTATCTGTAGTTCAGCTGGATGGATCTGCCAATCGGCGGACGTCTAAATTAGCTGAGTCTAATTTTTTTAAAAAATAATTACATGTCCCGGTAGCTCAGCTGGATAGAGCAACGGCCTTCTAAGCCGTAGGTCGCAGGTTCGAATCTTGCCCGGGACACAATATTTAAAAAATAAAAATAGATTTTTAATAATTTAATGTTATTAATAATAACTGCTTTTCTTGGCGGTTTTTTAGTAAAATTGAAAAAAGTAGTTTTTAATGTTATTATTTGTTTGTATATAAATAAAAATTAATCTTAGTTGAATAGTGAGTAGCGTTAATTCAATGAGGCAAGTAAAAAAAAATGAAAAAAGAAAGTTTAGTATTTTTAGATACAGAGACAACAGGCACTGAAGTGGAAGATCGACTTTGTCAGGTTGCTTATAAATTTAAAGGAAAAGAATCGGAAGGCCTTTTTAAACCGCCTATTCCAATTAAAATTGAGGCAATGGCAGTTTCTCACATTACTAATAAAATGGTTGATGAAAAAGAGGATTTTATTGGGTCTGAAATGCAGGTTAAGTTAGTTGATGTTTTTAAGGAAAATATTTTAGTGGCACATAATGCCAAATTTGATGCTGATATGCTTGAGAAGGATGGAGTAAAAATTGAAAGTATGATTGATACTTTCAAATTAGTGCAATATCTTGATGAGAAGGCTGAGATTCCTAAATATAATTTACAATATTTAAGATATTATTTTGATTTGCAGGTCGAAAATGCAATGGCACATGATGCGCTTGGTGATGTTCGAGTTTTAGAAAAATTATTTGAAAAATTATTTGAAAAAATGATTCAGGAAATGAAAGATGAGGAAAAAGTTTTAGAGAAAATGCTGGAAATTTCAGCTTTGCCAATTTTAATAAAAAAGATTAATTTTGGGAAACATAAAGGGAAAATGGTGTCTGATATAGCGAAGGATAATGCTGGTGCTGGATATTTAAAATGGCTTTTAGGTGAAAAAATTAAAGCTAAAGAGCAAAATGGAGAAAATGATAAAGATTGGATTTATACTCTTGAATATTATCTAGGAAATCATTAATTTTTTTAAATACATTTTTAAAATGTGGTTTGTTTATATTTTAAAATGTTCTGATAAAACCTTTTATACGGGAATTACTAAGAATTTAAAAAGAAGAATTGACGAGCATAATTTTTCTGAGATTGGGGCAAAATATACAAAAGGAAGAAGGCCGGTGAAGTTGGTTTTTTCTCAAAAAGTTAAAAATAGAGCGAAAGCATCACAAGAAGAACATCGTATTAAAAGTTTATCAAGAGTTGATAAATTAGAATTGATTAAAAGTTTAAAACAAGCCTTTTGATAAGGTTTGTTTTTTATTTTTAAAAGTTGCTAATATTAAATCCTGAATTCAATCACGTCACCATTTTTGACAATATATTCCTTTCCTTCAGTTCTTGCAATTCCAAGTTCTCTAGCTTTGGTGCGAGAACCGACTTCAATAAGTTCTTCGTAGTCGATTATTTCAGCGCAAATAAATTTTTGTTCAAAATCTTCATGAATGGCGCGACCTGCTCTTGGAGCAGTGGAGTTTTCCGGGATTGTCCAGGCGCGGGTTTCTTGTTCTCCAGTAGTTAAGTATGTTATTAATCCGAGCATTGAATAGCTTTTCTTGATAAGTTCTGAAAGTTCTGATTTTAATTCAAGTTCTTGTTTGTCTTCATCAGAAAGATCGAGAAGATCTTCTTCTGTTTTTATGTTCAAGGCAAGGTGATTTCCGATTTTTAATTCATTTTTTTCGAGATCTTCTTTGATTTTCTCGGGATTAGATGTGTTAAAAACGTAAAGTATTTTTTTAAAAGAAAGAAGATGAAGGTCTTCAATGAGTTCAAAATTTTCTCCTAAACTTGAAATAAATTCTGATATTTTTTCTAAGTTATTTTCATCTAAAATTTTTCTGAGTTCATTGATGATCTTTAATTTTTTTTGAGCTTCCTTGTTACCTGATTTTGTTTCTTTTTGAAGCTTAATAATCCTTTTATCAACTGTTTCAATGTCAGCTAGAATTAATTCAGTGTTGATTATTTCGATATCCCTTTTTGGCTCGATTGTTTCATGAACATGAGTAATGTTGTCATTTTTAAAAAGACGAACCACTTGAACAATTGCATCAACTTCTCGGATAGTAGAAAGAAATTTATTTCCAAGTCCTTGTCCTTTAGATGCACCTTTAACAAGTCCAGCAATATCAACAAATTCGATGGTTGCATAAATAGTTTTTTTAGAAGAAGAAAGTTTTGTGAGCCGATTAACTCTTTTGTCAGGTACTTCAACAATTCCGATGTTTGGTTTAATGGTACAAAACGGGTAATTATTAATATCAACTTGAATTTTTGTAAGGGCTTTAAAGAGGGTTGATTTTCCAACATTTGGAAGTCCGATGATTCCTATTTTCATATTATTAACATTAATTACTTCTTGTATCTTGCATTGCCTTGAAAATATTGTCAATTAAAGATAGACTAAGTTTATTATAAATAATTTTATTAGTAATGAAGATTGCAATTGATGTAGATGATGTTTTGGCAGATTTTTCAACTGAGTTTATTAAGTTTCAAAAGAAAAAATATGATTTAGATTTAGAGCCAATTAAAGATGAACTTTATAGTGCGGGATGGGTTGATAATTCCGGATTATCGAGAAAGGAAGGATATAGGAGGATAATAGAGTTTGTTGAAAGTGATGTGACGAAAAACTTAAAAACAATTAATGGTTCTCAGGAAGCTGTTAAAAAATTAAAAGAAAAATTTAATTTAATTGCGTTGACTGGTAGGCCAGCAAGTGCTGGAGAGAGTACTAGAATTTGGTTGAATAAAAATTTTCCAGAGATTTTTTCTGATTTTTTAATTACAGATATGCATATGATTTCTGGCAATAAAAAAGACAAAGGGGAAATGTGCATTGAAAACGGTATAAAATTATTAATAGATGATCTTCCTCAATATTGCTTGGAATGTGCTTCAGCTGATGTGCCAACTTTCTTGTTTAATCAACCGCATAATCAGTATTTCGATGATCAGGAATATCCAGAAATTACCAGGGTGAGTTCTTGGGACGCCATTGTAAATAAATTAATTTAAATAAAAATAAAATGTCATATAAACATCATACTTTTTGTGTAAATAAAACTATATCTCTTTTGACTTTGTCTGATATTTTTACCTGGGGAGGATTTACGGTGGTTTCGGTTTTAATGGGAATTTATCTTTCAGAGAAAATTGGTGCAGATGCAATTAGGATTGTTGGAATTGGAATGGCGATTTATCTTTTATTTAGATCTATAACTCAAATTCCCTTAGGAATATTATTGGATAAGATAAAAAAAGATCATGATGATATTTTTGTTTTATTTTTAGGGTGCTTGTTGATGGGATTAGCCTTTATTCTTTATCCAATCATTGAAAATGAAGCAAATTATTATATCCTTCAGGTTTTACTTGGAATTGGAGCTTCAATGAATTTAATTGCATGGAGGAAACTTTTTGTGGAAAATCTTTATAGAGGATCAAGCGGATTAAGCTATGGAATTTATGGTACAGTCATAGGGATTGCAACAGCTTTTTTAAGTTTGATAGGGGGAATTATTGCTAGTATGGGTAATCAGTATTTTGATTTGGTTATCGTAATTTTAGGTGTTTGGGTAATTTTAGGCGGTTTTTGGGGAGGAGCAATTATTTTTATCGAAAAGAGAAAATCTGATTGTTGAATTTTTTGTTTGATTTAGTAATTAAGATATAGATAACATATTTTCTCGCAACGCCATCAGAATGGCGAGATCCTCGAAAATACATCAGTTGTATTCCAAAATTAAAGAAAGTTTTGCATGCAAAGGTATGTTATCTAGAGATTTAAATTAAGATAAATATATTTAAGCTTTATTTTGTGAAAAATAAATTAAATAATTTTAAAAATCTCGAATTACTTGTTCCGGCGGGCCTTACCTCGCCAGAGCTTTTAGCGCCGGCGGGGGATTTGGGGAAAATGAAAGTTGCATTTGAATTTGGAGCGGATGCGGTTTATTTTGGTTTGCCAGATTTTTCTCTGCGAGCAAGAATTAATAAGTTTGATAAAAAAACTATTGAGGAAGCGGCAAAATATTGTCGAGAAAAAAATAAAAAGTTTTACATGACGTTTAATATTTATGCTCACAATGTTCATTTAGAAAAATTACCAGAACAATTGAAATTTATTAAAGAAATTAAGCCAGACGCATTAATTATTTCTGATCCTGGTATATTTAATATTGTAAAAAAAGAAATTCCTGAGATGGAAATTCATCTTTCTACTCAAGCGAATGTGACGAATTATGAATCCGCTCGATTTTGGTTCGAGCAGGGAGTTAAAAGAATTATTCTTGCACGAGAAGTTGGATTGGATGAAATAAAAGAAATCAAAGAAAAAATTCCAGAATTAGAATTGGAATATTTTGTGCATGGTGCGATGTGCATGTCTTATAGCGGGCGATGCATTCTTTCAAAATGGATGACAAATAGAAGTGCAAATCTTGGTGATTGTGCTCAGCCATGTCGTTGGAAATATCATACAAAAAATAAAGATGATATTAAGACAATTTCAGTGATTGATGATCAAGATCGATTTGAGATGGATATTGAAGAAGATCAAAATGGAACTCATTTTTTTAATAGTTACGATTTGAATTTAATTGAATATTTAGAAGATCTTGTGAAAGTAGGCGTGAGTAGTTTTAAAATTGAAGGAAGAGCAAAGAGTGTGTACTATGTCGCGATTGTAAGTCGTGCTTATCGGAAAGTTTTAGATGCAATTATTGGAGTTGAAAATAAAACTGAAATTATTAAAATAATTAAAAGTCAAAAAAAAGAGCTTGATAAATTGTCTAATAGGGGGTATTGGACTGGTTTTTTGCTTAATGATGAGCCACCACATCTTTTTGATAAAGCTGCAATTATTGCAAGTGATTTGTTTATAGGAATTTCTTTTGAAGATAAATTTAGCAAACAAAGAAAAGTTTTTGTTCATAATCATTTTAATCTTGGTGATAAAATTGATGTTATTATTTCAGAGGGAAATTTGTCAACAAAAATTTTGAAAATTGTCTTGCCAAATGAAGGAGAAAAAAAATCAGCTCATGGTGGGTTAGGGAGAATTTATGAGATTGATTTTGATTTAAAAATTAAAGGGGTTTTTTTAATGAGAAAAGTGGTAAAAACGAATAAAGCGTGATATTCTATATTTGCTATAATTTTTTTAAAAGTGATAATAAATGATTTTAGGTCCACTTAAGAAAATAAAAATTGTTCTTGGATTGAATTTTTCAATTCTTTTTATTTTTATTCTTTCAATACCATTTCTTATTCGAACTAATACAAAATGGATTTCAGAGGAGGTAACTGAAGCCTTTTTTATTATGATTGGATTGATTGCATTAATTTATCTTTTCCGACATTATGATTATTTAATGCAAAAACGAGAAGACGAGGCAATTATGTTGGACGTTAAGTTAAAGAAAAAAGAAAAGGAATTACTTGATGCATTT
Source organism: uncultured Bdellovibrionales bacterium (assembly GCA_964421125.1). Taxonomy (GTDB): domain Bacteria; phylum Patescibacteriota; class Minisyncoccia; order Moranbacterales; family DUUL01; genus UBA2193. The sequence continues at coordinate 3,286 of CAYQVD010000018.1, read as the reverse complement.
CAATATCTTGGAAAAGTGAATGTTCAGTTCTCTATGATAAAGGAATTGCTTAAGAAGATGGAAATGCCTTCTACGAAAAATGAGCTTAAAAGAGCTTATGGGGAGATTTTAAGTCTAGCTTGTAGTATCACAAAAAGTAATTATGCTTTGTTAAAAATAGTTGATATAGAGGACGGAAGAATTTTGCATGAAAATTTTTATAAAACTAAAAAAGATTACAAGGAGGGTTTTCTTGCAAATGTTAGTAGTAATGAATTACTTAATAACATTAAAAAAGATAGTTATTTTATTTTGAAAGATAGGGCGGTTTTTACTTCAAAATTAGAGAATTTTAATATCAGAGCTTTTATTTGTGTTCCACAAAAAGAGGTAGAGCATAAAAAAGAGGAGCAAGATTTTTTGGAAGCAATTGCCAATCAATGTGAGGTGATTTTTTTGTTATTTAATTCTAAATATTATAAAAAATAATTTTAAATTATGACTAGAAAAATGAAGGGAATTATTTTAGCAGGAGGAACAGCAACAAGACTTTTCCCGCTTACTGTTACGACAAGTAAACAACTTTTACCAGTCTACGATAGACAAATGATTTTTTATCCATTAAATGTTCTAGTTAAGGCTGGTATTAAAGATATTTTAGTAATTGTTTCTCCTGAACATTCAGGGCATTTTTTAAATTTATTTGGTTCAATCTTTGAAAAATATGATATTAGAATTGAGTTTAAAGTTCAAAAAGTACCAAAAGGATTAGCAGAGGCTTTCGTGATTGGGGATTTATTTATTGGTAAGGACGACGTAACAATGATTTTGGGGGATAATATTTTTGAAGATGACTTTAGTGAATCGATTAAGAAGTTTGAATCTGGTGGACATATTTTTGCGAGAAAAGTTCCTGATCCAGAAAGGTATGGGGTGGTAAAATTTGATGATAATGGGAAAGTTTTACGGATAGAAGAGAAGCCGGAGAAATGGATAAGTGATTATGCAATTCCTGGTCTTTACGTTTTTGATAGTCGTTGTATTGAAGCAGCAAAAACAGCGGTTCCTTCAGAGAGAGGAGAGAAAGAGATTACTTCTATTCATAATTACTATTTAGAAAAAGAAGAATTAACAGTAAGTACATTTGAAGGAGCTTGGTTAGATGCAGGAACTTTTGATAGTCTTTTGGAGGCAGGTAACATTGTTAAAGAAAAAGAGATTTATAAGCAATTTGATCCAATTATTAATAAGGCAATAGAAGAGTTTAGCGTAGAGTTAAAAGTGTTAGCTAAAAAACATCTAATGTAAAAATTAAAAAATATTTGAGAGATGAAAAAAATAAAAAAAGCGATTGTGGCAGTGGCAGGATCGGGAACTCGACTTCTTCCTGTTACAAAAGCAATGCCGAAAGAAATGTTGCCAATAGTTGACAAGCCAATTATTCAGCTTGTAGTAGAGGAATTAGTGGAGGCTGGGATTGAGGATATTATTATGGTGACAAAATGGGACAAAAAACCACTGGAAGATCACTTCGATCATAGTTGGGGACTAGAAAATGATTTGGAAAAAAACGGGAAAGATGAATTGTTGGCAGAAATTAAAAAGATTCCAAAGTTAGCTAACTTTATTTATATTCGACAGAATCCTCAATATGGAAATGGTGTACCAGTTTTATCAGCTCAGAGTTTGGTGAAAGACGAATCTTTTGTTTTTGTTTGGGGAGATGATCTTGTGAAGTCAAAAATTTCTTTTACAAAACAAATGATTGATGACTATGAAGAGACAGGACATTTGATGATTGGTGTTCAGGAGGTTCCCAGCGATCAAGTGAATCGTTATGGGATTGTAAAGCCAAAAGATGACACAATGTTGTTGGAGGATATTATCGAAAAGCCTTCAATAGAAGATGCCCCATCACAATATGCTGATTTTGGAAGAATGATTTTAAATCAAGATATTATCGATGTTTTAAATGAAACCCCTCCTGGAAAAGGCGATGAAATTTGGATTGTCGATGCAATCAGAAGATATATAAAACAAGGTGGCGAATTTTATGCTAAAAAAGTCGAAGAAGGTGAGTGGATGACAACTGGTGATCCCTTAAATTATCTCAAAGCAAATCTTGCTTATGCAATTGAGAGAGATGATATTGGTAAGGATTTAAAGGGATACATTAAAGACGAATTATTGAAATAAAGTATTATTATTATTATTCAAAACCCCTGTTCCATCAGGGGTTTTTCTTTTTCTATAATCTCACAAAAAAACTTTGGATTATTTAATTATCATGCTATAATCAACTTAACAAAACAATACTAGGAAGGACTGTTTAGATAATTTGATTAAGTTTAATAATAAGATGATCATTGTCATTCTCAGCTTGACTGGGAATCCAGAAATGAAAGAGGGACTGGATCCCCGCATTCGCGAGGATGACAAAAAAGAGTACCAAACATTGTCATTCCCGCACCCGCCTCCGCGAGCATAAACTCCGGCGGGAATCCAGGGAAGAAAGAATAACTGACTCGAGGATGGCAAGAAAGAGGATTTACTCAAGCTCAAGAAAAAAAATCACAAAATTTATATTTAAAATAAACAAAAATGAATAAATCAAAAAACAATTCAAATTCTCCCATCCTAGACCTAAGAAAGAATAAAGAAAAAAACAAAACTAAGCAGAATCCCAAACCAAAAATATTCTATCTTGCCTTTGGCTATGGAATCAAAGCTCAAATAGTTAAGATAAAAAAGAAATTCTTTTATACCAAAAGAATGGCTTTTCTATCAACCTTTGTCTTTCTTTTAGTAGGAACAACAATTTTCTTTTCATTAAACTATATGGCTAAAGGAGCTTCTTATGGTTGGCTTCAAGCTAGTTGGATTGGAGGAGCAGATACGGGTGCGGTAGCAACTCACACCGATAACCAATCAAATTGGACCAAGTATTATTCTAAAGATGATAATGTTGATGTGACAACTACTCCAGGGGAGATGACTTTGAGTTCGGGAAGTTCGGAGGTGGAGGATACGGATACAGCAGATTTTGATGCGGGGAGTGATAGCGGAAGCTTGCTTGTTCTTGACACTTCTAGCGATCAACTTACTGTTAGGGCTGGATACGATGCCTCTAGCGTTTCTCCTTCTTGCGGTGATTTTGAAGTATGGCCGGTGGATCGTTCCACTACCGCCAACTGGGCAACAGCCATGAGTTATTGCGACAGTCTTTGTCCGACTTGTGATTTGCCAACACAGGATGAATTGATATGTATGTGTACCAATAAAGTCAGTTTTGGAAATAATTTCATAG
>CAYQVD010000017.1:0-21455 GCA_964421125.1 uncultured Bdellovibrionales bacterium | reverse complement strand
AAATTAAAATCTCCATCTCCATTTCGATAAACAACAATCTTCTCTCCTCCAGCAATCACAGTACTTCCTGTATCAGTATTGTCTTCGGTTATATCTAAATTGTCTCCATCTCCATCCTCCAACTTCCAATCAGCTAAATCTATCAAATATTCACCATAATTATATAGCTCAATCCATTCTCCATTTGGCATACTAGAGTCGTCATCACCAAATGGATTTGGCATAATTTCATTCATCACTACCGTATGAGGATTAGTTCCCGGATTTGGGCTAGATAAATCCTCAAAATCACTATTTATATCAAGATCTTGACCGGCTGGTTTTCGTGCCAATGAATGTCCTTCAGAAACATCTGGGCAAGCCGGATTTAAACCAATAATGTCAGTCCCATAACTCATTCTATCAATCTCAGTACCATTATCATCTTCTAAAATCACCCTGTCACCAAGATTATTCAATCCGCTTCCAATATCACTTCCCAAAGCAATTTTCACTGCAGTTCCTGGCACTGTCCAGCCCACACCCCAAGTAGTCGCACTATTTGTAATTACAGCGTAACCATTAGCTGGAATATCCAAATCGACAGAAGCAATTACATCACAAGAAAGGCCATCACAAATCTCCCAATCTTTCAAATTAACCGCACTGGATGTTGGATTATAGATTTCCACCCATTCATTCGTTCCTTCTAATCCATGAGATCCGTCAACGTCATAATAAACTTTATTAATCACAAGATGATCAGCAATATTAGTCCAATGTTCTGATTCAATAGAACTGGAAATATTTTCAACATCTACAAACCCGCCAACTCCATAAGCCAAATTTTCCTGCCAAGACTCAAACTTCAAATCAAAATCACAAGTCTTGTCAGCCAAAGCATCATCATTGTCAGCCAATTGAACAGTAAAATTCCAATCTGTTTTAGTTAAATTGTCCGTACTTGATGAGACATAACTACTCAAGGATTGATAGCTATCATCCAAATCATCTTTAATTTCCAATTCATCACAAAGATCAGTACCACCAGAAATATTATCAACTGAAACCCTATAATTAAAGTCTGACATTCCCTCTTGATCAATAGAAACTAATCGAATTGTTTCCATTGACGGAGAAATCTTTGGTGAAAAATCATCGCCAGAAGAAACATAAAAATCTAAAGTTGAAGAAGAAAAAATGTTCCCTTCACTTTTTTCTTCATCTAAAAATCCCGCATTAGTCCCTCTCATTAAAACAAGCGGAGAAAAAAGAATCAAAATCAAAAAACAAATCCCCACTTTTTCAAGTGATTTATAAATTCTTTTTGTTATAACTGATTTATACTTCTTTTTTTTCATCAGTTTCTTTATTATTATCATCTTCTTTCCCCTTGTCCGCCGGTTTATCCGCCGTAGCTTTTTTAGCGAAGGAGGAAGCTTCAACGGAGGCGGAAGCGGAGGAGGATGCTTCTTTTTCTTCCTTGCGTTTTTTCATTCTTTTCCTATAATCAACCTTCTTCAAAACTTCTTTTTTAATCTTCCCTATTTCATCATAAATTATAATTACCGCTGGTATAACTAATATGAGAATAAAACCAATAGGTTTTTGAACTGCTGACACTGCATATCCAATATACGGAATTGAAAAGAAAACTCTCCCTAAAATCTCATCTTCCTTAACAGTTTTCTGATCTTCTGAATTATTAGCATCACCTTTAGTCGTATAAATATTCCCTTCCTTTGAATCATTTACCTCCGTTATTCGATGGGTTGTAGGTTTTTTTGACTTGGTATTTTCCCCAAATGTAATTACATCACCAATTTTATATTCATCCTGAGTTTTAACCGCCACAACACTTCCAGTGTGAATTTCTGGCTCCATTGATCCAGAAAGAACAATAAAGGTTCCATAACCACTCTTCATCGGGAAAACAGAAAGAACCAGAAACACTGCTATAACAGCTATTATTATCAACACCAGATAATAAATTGTTTTAAAAACTTTTTTAATCAAAATTATATTTCTTAACAATTGTTTATTTTAAAACAGAGATAGTTAGCTTATTGACTGCCCGATTATTCAGGCAGTCTAAAGTCACTCAATCATCAAAAACAGTTTGGATTATTTATTTGTGTCGTAATAATCAATCAAACCTGTTTCCCAAAGATAGTCAGCCATATCCCAACTAACAACTTGGGTCCCATTCCAATTGTCTTGAGGAATTAACCAAACCTTAGCGCTGATTAAATCATCACCAAGATTAATACTGCTTTCATTCATTGTGATATTTCCACTACCATCAGTTGTTCCATAACCGATTAAAGTATCTGGATTAGTACTTCCGTTAAATCCAACAACTAAAGCTATATTACCATTTGTAATTGGAGAAACTCCCGTAAGAGTATAGTCAAATTCATTACCCGTTACATTATAGGCTAAAGTGGCTTTTTCAGTACTTGCGAAGTCAAGCATCCAATTAGAAGTATCTTTATCCTCTAAAACTACCTCACCTGTTAGTTGCTCACCATACAAAGTAATATCAAAAGTCATTTGATCACTTTGATGTTTATTACCAGCAATTTCTTGCATATGATAGCTCTCTGTCACTTCCATAATTCCACCAACAGGGATCATTCCTAAGAATGTTCCGTTGCCACCCATAGCATTAATTTGGGCGATGGTTTTGTCTTCGTTGTAAAGCATCTGACTCCATTCTTTTCCATCAAACTTAACAACAACAGACAAATCATAATTGATAACACTAGCAAGATTATTCTTTGCATTCGCAGAATCATAATCACAGCTTGTTCCATCCCAGCTCCCTTCATAAGCCATACATTCTGGTTCATTTATGTCGTTTTCTTCAGTTACAGCATTATCAACTTTTTTCCAAACATTGACTGGGTTGTTGCCATCATTTTTGATAACAAAATCACTATAATCAACATATCCAGGCTTCATATCGTTTAATTGATATTGCCAAGTGCTTGGTTCATCCACTGAGATATCAATTGTTCCAGCAGTAAAAGTATTACCTATGCTGGTTTCAGTGTCGGAAAAATAAGCCATTGTTCCTCCAACTACTACAGCTGCTACAGCTGTAATAACTGCAAGACTTTTAATAATTTTTTTCATGTGTTTTCTTGTCCCGTTGAATTGGCGTTAGCCACTATTCAACTGGGATTATTTTATTAATTTTTTAATTCGATTTTTTGAGTGGTTGCTTTTCAGAATCCACTTCGACCTTTAAAACTTATACTTAATTATCTAACTACTTAATAAAAAACAAAAAATCAGCATTAACTGCTGACCTAAACTAAAACTTTAAAATTTTCCAAAACAAAACAAAACCTCCAAGAGTTTGACGCAAATTTTTGCTTCAGTTCTTTTTGTTGCATTGTTTTTTTCCTTACCCCTCCTAAATTTGCTTCAATCTTCCTGCCTTAAGAATAATTAATATACAAGACATCGTCAATATTGACATAAACCAACTTCCATGAACTACTCACTTCCGCCCTTCAAGACCGCTCCAACAAAAATATCTTTATTCAAAATTTGTTTAAACTCCAAGTTACTCCCTTCAACAGAAAGTGTCTCAGGATACCTCCAAAAAACTTCCATATCCGAAGGAAAGCTTATTTTAGAATCAAAGTCACTTCCAACTGAACCAGACTGCTTTTGGATAAGTAATGAATATGAATCCATCCCGTCTTCATTCACAGAAAGATCAATCTCGAAAGGCAGGAGATACTTATATTCAACTTCAACAGTTTCTTGTGGTGAAACATAAACCCAATTTGCAAAAACCGTTTTGCCTTCTTCTTCATAAATTCTTGTCCCTGTCTCTTCATCAATTTCCATTGATTGTTCCTCGCTTTCTACTTGAGGATCCCTTCTAAATTCTAACTTGTCATAATCAAGTGGCGGACTATTAAACTCACGAGTGTGTCCTTCTACGGAAAGAAGCCGACTACCCTTTGGCACATAAACTCTCATGTAATCACTATTCACTTTATTCCACCATTCATGTTCATAATCCCCTCCATTATGATGTCTCGTTATTTTAACAGTATTGACAATGGTTCCATCTGATTGAATTTCTGATTCATGGTTGATACTTTCATCAACGACCCCGTCTGTTTTGTATCCATTAATGTTAGTATTAACAACCATTAAGTAATCCTTTCTTGTTTGCAAAACTTCTCCCGACCAACCCTGTTCTGAAATAACTTTTTCGACATTATAATTAAAGGAATAAATTAGTATATGCTTCTCCTTAAGTGAATTTGAAAATACTTTGAGCGCCTTAGACAATCGGCCCATGTCTTTATCTACAAATAAATTCTCTAAAACTTTCGGAGCAAGGTCAGCTAAGAATTTTTTTGGCTTATTCAAAGCTTTATCATAATCAATTTCAACTTCATATTGAGTATTTTCGAGAAAATTATTTTCATCAATAACTGTGTCATACTCAGGCATTTCAATCGGCCCCGTTATTCCCAAGAGCTTTTGCATCACTGTTGGAGTAACTGAAATCACCCCGTCAACTGTTGGTCCTCCAGTTTTTTCATAAAACCAAGCAATTTTTTCAGCCGAAGTTGGAAAATCAGGAAACCAATTTGCATCATGAGTTGACCAAGCCGCAGAAATTTTCTGAATTGGTTTTGGTGGAACAACTTTTTCCCGAAGTTGTCCATCCGGATTATAAATTCCATCAATAAAAAGATTTTTAACTTTTCCATCATTCATTTCCAATACTCCATAGCTACCAATAAATCCTCCAGTTGCCCGCATCTCCTGGTTATTTTGAAAAACAAACAAATATCTTCGAACCCCTCGAAATCCAAAAATTTCCCATAAAACTTCATAATTTTTCTCTAAATCATCAAGCAACCCAACAACACTTGGCATTATTTTCTTAATCTGTAAAAATTGTTGTCGATATTCCACTGGTAAATCCTCTTCACGCACTCGATCCAATTCCGTTTGCGCTTCCGTTAACGCACTATGAGCTCGCACAAGACGCTCATTTGATTCCACGAAAATTTCTTTCAAACTACTCGTATTAACTTGATCCGAATTACCCTCCTCTTCAACGAAAACAAGTGCCAACCTCCCTAACTCTTCGGCCGCCTCTGTCATTTTTTCTCCAGCCTTCAAAATACTTTTCCCACTGCTTACTTTTGACAAACCAGGCACTACCGAAAAAATATTCAGAAGGTCCCCACCCAAATGATCCAACCGACTACTAGCTTCCTGGAAATCACTTCTAGCATTTGAAAACTTCTTCACTGCACTAGAAAGATCCTGTCTTTCAATATCATCTTTAGCATACGCTAATTCTCCAATAGCGCTCTTCCCCTTAACAATTATTTCATCTTGAACTTGAATTCCATAAGAAAAAATATTTAATCCCCAAAATCCACAGAAAACCATAACTACTGCCATCGCAAATCCCAAGGCTTGTTTTTTCTTATTAAAAAAATACGCTCCATTACTCGAAAAACTTTTAGCATTAATAGAAAATGGATTAATCGATGACAAAAATTCACTCAAATTCACTCCTCTTTCCTCTCGACGTCTCGCTAACACCATTTTTCTTAATTTCTGCTGATAAGAACGCTCCTCTTTCAATTTTATTTCTTCTGCTAACCTCAAATGCCTTAATTGATCCTCTTGTTTTCTAATTTTTTCTAAATTAAATTCTTTCTCTCTCGCGATTGCAATTCTTCTTGCTTGTCTTCGCAACAACCGATCCTCTTTTCTTTTTTTTCTTTCCTGTTTCTCTTTTTGCCAATCTTGAAATTTCTGACTTAAATTTTTAACTGAATCATTTTGATTTAACTTTTTTTTACTAAAAAGCTCCTGTTGATAATTAAAAGGTTGATTTAAAAATGGCTTACTTGCACCCAAAAACTTCCCGTCTTCAATAAAAATAAATGATGGAATTTCTTCTTTCTGATTAAATCGATTTAATTGAAAAACTTTTTTATCCAAAGCTTGCTCTGAAAGTCTTCCTAATTCATCCTTCCTTCTTGCATCCAAAGTCTTTTTTTCTTTAATTACAGTATTCTTAGAAATATCCCACTTTGCCGGCATAATAATCGGTGAACGCTTTTTCTTAGGACTAATAATTACTCTTTCACTAAGCTTGATAACTGAAGAAAATTTTCTATTATTTTTTTCAATATCAAAATCACCAGAAATTTCCTTCGGCTTTACGTCAAACATTTGAGGAATAATATTATTTTTTCTTTTTTTCATTTTTGCTTTTTGTATCAATGTTTTTAAAAAAGCACCTCTTCCGTAAAGTTACTTCTAAGTAAGAATATATAAATCTATCTACATCATAGCACTTCTATAGACATCAAGAGTTTTTTGTGCCATTTTTTTCCAACTAAACATTTTCAATCTCTCTTCTCCTTTTTTTATTATTTCTTTTCTTCGATTCTCTGACTCCAAAACGGTAATAATATTTTTTACAATCGAATCAGTACTTTCTGGGTCAAAATACTGAACAGTATCTCCTAAAATCTCTGGCATTGAAGTACGATTCGATGACACAACTGCAATTCCTTTTGCAAGTGCTTCAAGAGGAGGAAGTCCAAATCCTTCATAAAGAGATGGAAACACAAAAACCTTTGCTCCCCTGTAAAAAGCATCCAATTCCTTATCCGAAACAAATCCAGGGAAAATCACCCCATCAATTTGATTAATTTTAATATATTGTTTCAGTTTATTAAAAAAATAATCTTCACCACCCACTATGACCAAATTCATATCTAGATATTTTCGTCTAATTTCTATAAACGCGTCACAAAGTTTTTCAAGATTCTTATGAGGATAAGCATTTCCTACATACAACAGATACGAGTTAATTATATCATACTTTTTAAAAATTGTCTGATAATCAACGCTATCAAAAAAGGAGTTTAAATCAAATCCTTCTTTAGTAACAATAATCTTTTCATCAGCTATTTTAAGCTCTTTTTTTATATCTTCCTTTACGTAATTTGAGATAGTAATAATTTTTACTGCTCTTTTTGTTGCAGATCGAATCACTAGATGATACATCATCATCTTAAAGAAATACTGAATACGATTTAAGGTAGTATTTTTTATTGTAGGAAAATGAAAAAGAATTAAATCATGAATCGTCACTACAAATCTTTTACGATAAAAAATTGGCACATTAAAATGACAAAAATGCATTAAGTCAATTTTATGCTTATTCAAAAGCAATGGAAAAATTAGTTGCTCTTTCCATCCATACCAAGAATATTCCGCCAAAACTTTTTTAAAACGTCTATTTATTGGCTTAAAATAATCAAAATTTTGTCTACGTAAAAAAATATAATATTCATCATTACTATCTTGATCAATCTCTTCAAGATTTTCTATTAATTTTTGAGAATACCTCCCTAATCCTTTTTGTTTTGGACCAAAAAATCTAGCATCAATCCCAATTCTCATCTTATTTTTATTTACTCATATTAACTTCTATTTCCCAGGTTCGAAAAATATTCGAAACCTCTCTTGCTCGTTTTTTACCTTTTTCGGAATAATATTGATAAAGTTCTTTATCAAACAATAACTGCTGTAATGCAATTGTAATTTCATAAGGACAATATGGATCAATTAAAATAGCACTATCTCCTACAACTTCTGGGATAGAAGAACAATTAGAAGTAATAGTAGGCGTTCCCGCTGCCATTGCTTCTATTGGAGGATATCCGAATCCCTCAAATATTGATGGATAAACAAAAACTTTTGCAAAATTATAGAGGAAAGGCTTTTCTTCATCATCAACAAATCCTGTTAATATTATATCATCTTTCACTAAACTTTTCCCAATTTCTCTCAAAACATCCTGACACAACCAGCCAGATCCTCCAGCAATAACTAATTTTAGATCTTTTAATTTAATTGGATTCTCTTTCTTAAGCTGACCAAAAGCTTTTATCAAAGATTCAATATTCTTGCGTGGCTCAATAGTTCCAATAAATAATATGAAATTAAAAGGAATATTATATTTATTTTTAATTTTTTTAATTTTTTCTTGAGATAAATTTTCCAACAAAAATCTTTGATGATCAAACGGTGGAAATGAAACTGATATTTTTTCAGGATCAATTTTATAAATAAATTCCAAATCTTGTTTTGTTGACTCAGAAACCGCCCAAATTTGATCACTTTTACGACAAAGATTACGAGAATTAACCATAAAATGCCAAAGTCTTCTTTTAAATGAGAAAGTTTCAGGAAATCTTTCAAAAGAAAGATCATGGATAGTAATAATTTTTTTACAATAATTACTTAATGCAATAAAAGAAGAGTTTGGCATAAAAAAAACATCAACCCCACCAACCATTTTATCCACTTTTGGCCATCCTAAAAGCCAAAAAGATAAATTTATCAATTTATTTGGAAAATAGAATCTCTTAATAGACACATTTGAAAAATCTGTTAACCATTCTAAATCAGAATCAATTTCATGAAAAGAATTTAAAAATAAAATAAATTCATCTTGAGAATTATTCAAAAAAATATGCTTAAAAACACCTATAGCATATTCTGCTACACCAGTTTTTTGACTCTCCTGAAGACATCTAGCGTCAATTCCAATTTTCATTAAATTGCCAATAATAGTGAAAGAGTGAAACAAAAATTCCTAAAATAATTCCCATTAAAACCGCACCGAAAATAACTATCCTTAAATTAGATTGATGCTTCGAAACAACAGAAGTACTCACGACAATAGAAAACCAATCAGGATCACTGGCTTCCTTATTAATTCTAGCAATCTTTAAATTTAAAGACTTATTTATTGAATCCCTTATCATTGGAACAAAATTTTCACTCTTAGTTTTAAAAGAAACCTTAATATAGCTAGAACTCAACTTTTCAGCTCTTAAATTTTCCATAGAAAAAACATTCCCTTGATAATTTTTACGAATTTCTTGATCTAATTCAACCTCATTAATCCAAGAAGCTATCGTTTCTGAAAAATTTTCATCTGCCTGAAAACGGTAGAATTGATCATATCGATAATCTGTAGTTTTTTGATAATCTTCTCTTGAAATATCAATATAAAAAACAGCATCATATTTCTCTGGCTGTACGGAAAACCAAAATATTGCAAGAAAAATAATTGAAAATAAAATAAACATGAAAATATTTTTTCTTTGCCAAACAATAAAAATAAATTGTTTAAATTCCATTAAATAACTTATTATTTTTTAACATTATATCATGCTAGCAAATTCACGATAAAAATCAATAAACAAAAATCCTTCTTGCTAAAATTTAAAATCAAAAAAAGAGATCTCTTGAGATCTCTTTTTCCATAAAATCTTCCTGTTATTATTTCATTACTCTCAAAATCGCCTCCGAAAGAGTTTGAGCCGAATCAGAAAAATAAAACTTTTTAATATTAGAAGATAATGTTTCTTTAAATTTCTCATCTTTATCAATTTTTTCTAAATAGTGCAACAATGTTCCCTTAGAAAAATTTTGTTCTTCTAAAACAACCGCCGCCTTCGCTTTAGAAAGCTCAAAAGCATTAATACGCTGATGATCATTGGCGCTTTTTTGAATTGGAATTAAAACCAATGGCTTTCCATTAGCAGCAATTTCCGCAATAGAAGTCGCCCCAGCTCTAGAGACAACAACATCGGCTAATGCTAATAAATCACCCAATTCCTTACCAATAAAATCCACTGGATAATAATCACTATGTTCAATTTTATATCCTTTATGCTGAATCTCTTTAGTTACTTTTTCGAACTGTTTCGTCCCCGTTTGATGTATGATTTGATATTTCTTAATTAGTTTATCAATCACCTCTAATACTTTTTTATTAATAGACTGAGCTCCCTGCGAACCACCCAGAAAAAGAACTGTTGGCTTAGTTTGCTTTTCCATACTTAAAAATTTTCTTGCTGCCTCCTTACTGCCTCCAAGTACCTCAATTTTAACTGGCAAGCCTACTATAAAAGTTTTATCTGGATTAAAATATATTTGTGATCTCTCAAAATTCAGAGCCACTAAAGTCGCCATTGGGCCTAAAAATTTATTTGCTATTCCAGGGACAGCATCTGATTCATGTAAAACTATCGGAATATTATAAATCCAAGCTGCCAAAACTACTGGCACTGAAGCAAATCCGCCTTTAGCAAAAACAACATCTGGCATGAAACGAAAAACATGCCAAAGTGATTGGGAAAAACCAATTGGAATTTTCAATAAATCAAAAAAATAATATAATGAAAAATAACGACGCAACTTTCCACATTGAATATTTTTCTGAAGAATAGAAGCGTCTTTCATTAGGCGCTCTTCGAACTCTCCCTTCGGACCAATAAATAAAAATTCAAACTCCTTTTCTAAATCATAATTATCACGAAGATATTTTGTTACAGTCAACAATGGAAACAAGTGTCCTCCAGTTCCACCTCCTGCTAATACAATTTTTTTTTTCATATTTTTTTTAGCTCATCGAATTAACACTAATCAATATTCAATTAAGATTACTTTATATTCCTTGGTCTAACAAATGTACTCATTCTCATACTATCTGGCACATGCTCAGTGTCAATATTAACGTAAAGATCAATTTGAATCATTCCAATATCTTGTGAAGAAGCTGGTGTTGTTAATGGATTATTAATTACATCAGACGGATAATCTTGATTATAATAATAAAAAAGTGGTTGACTAGCATTGTTTACTATTCCATTTCCAATAATCTTGACTTCTTCATCTTCTGCTGGATAGCTGACTGGAAAAGCACTTGGATTTGAACTACCAATTTTTAGTTGATAATCTTCCACAAAATAATGAACTCTTTCTGTAATAGAATCATTATCAATGTCAGCAAAATAGTAAACCTCAAAATCATCAGCATATTCGATTAAATAGCCACCTGCATCCGATTGACGAGCTTCTCTTAAATAACGAGAAAAATTTCGAAGAGACGACTGCAATGCTGAAGTATTAAGCCCTTGCTCAAATGTATATTTATTAACAGAAAACGAACGAATTATCATCACAGAAACAATTCCCATCAACAAAACCATCATTGAACAAGCCATTATAACTTCAACCAGAGTCATCCCTTTTTTATTTTCTATATCTTTTCTTGAAAATTTAATCATTCAACTTAATTCTATAAAATATTTAAAATAATTTCATGAGTCGTTAAGTCATTTATATATAATGTCTCATCATGGTTCTGAAAGCCAACAGCACTTATTGATAAATCATAATCATCAGCATCAATCACAGTTTCTGGGTCAGTTTTTATTGGAAAGTAAACTTGTCCATTTTCTCCCGTTGTAATTGTCTGATCCAAGCTTCCACCAGACAAACGAACTTCCGCTCCACTTACAGCTTCCCCTGCATCATTATCAACCACAGTAATAAAAAGCGAATTAACATCTTTATCAGCAAAAACAAAATTAACTTCATTGGTAGTCCCGGAAGATAGCTGAAAAATCTGTTCTAAATCAGAACCAATACATTTGAAAGTACTATTCCCCAATTCTTCATAATTAGTTATCTCATAACTACCCGGACTTAAATTAGAATAATTGATCTCGCCAACTGAATCAGTAGTACCCGTTTCATCTAAGCTAAATGTGTCAATTAAAGGAGGAGGAGGAGGAGAAGTTCCAATTTTTTTACCGCCAGAAATATCAAAATCAATTCCTTCAATAAAACTATCCTCGGCAACATCATTAGCAATAATTTTTAAATCAGCTATTTCCTCAATAATGAAAGTTAAAGGATTAATAGCTCCTTCACTAACATAAAGATCTTTGTCAATTGGAATAAAAACAGATTCTGGTGGATTTGGATATGTTTGAAGACTTTCATAACCATCTTTTGAAGCATAAAAACGATAATTTTGAGAAGGCACACCAGGAAGAATTAAATTTCCTTGATCATCAGTTGCTGTTTCATAATCAATTACTGGACTATCATCTAAACTTTCCACGCGAATCGTTACCCCAGGGACCAAATCACCACCAGAAGTAATAGTATTAACACTTAAAATTCCCCCTCCAGAACTCGACTCTATCCCATCTGGAACAAAGTTTGAAAAAAAGGTCACCATTTTTTCTGCTCCACTATTTTGCCAAGTCACCTTTATTTGAGCCTGCTTATAATCGTTACTCACTGTATCAGTTGGAAAAGTTCCATCAAAAGGATCATCAACATATCTAACATCAACATCTATCCCATAATTAAATCCATTTTGACTAATTGTTTCTTTGGCAACAATTGGACCACTTACAATTCCATCAACAATTCCAACATTATCATAAGATAAATTTCTTATAACTTCCATTTTTTCATTAGCCAATGCAGTTGCGCCAACTCTCTGCTTCGAATCACTACCAATTCTAATAATTCCTGCTAATGTAGAATAAATCGTGATAGTAATCATCCCAATTATCCCAACTCCAATCAGGATTTCTATAAGAGTAACTCCTTTTTGTGAATTATCCTTCTTCTTATTTTTTCTAAAAATATTTTTCATAAATTTTAAATTGTATCAACAAGCGAATAAATTGGCTGAATAATAGCAATCGCAAAAAAACCAACAGCAGTACCAATAACAATCATTAAAATAGGCTCGATTACTGAAGAAAGATTCTGAGTCACTTGATCCACTTCGTCTTCATAAAAATTAGCCAATTCTAATAAGATTTCGGGAGTCTTTCCGGTTTCTTCTCCAACTTCAATCATCTGAATTAATAAATATGGAAATATATTGTCATATTTTTTCAACACCTTAGAAAGATTAATTCCTTTTTGAACATCTTCTGATGCCTGTTTAGTAGCTGTCTTAAAATAATAATTACCAAGAGTGTCTGAGGTTATCCTTAAAGCCTCAACCAACGAAACACCACTTTTCAAAAGAGAACTTAATATCCTTGAAAAACGAGCACTATTCAACTGAACTACAATTTTACCAACAGAAGGGGCTTTGATAAAAAATTTATGAAATAACTTTTTTCCAAGATTTGTTTTATAAAAAAATATCACAAACACAACAATTGCAACGATGGAACCAAGAACAAGAAAAACATGAGCTGCCATAAAATCACTTGTTCCCAAAACAACTCTTGTTAAAACCGGTAATTCAGCATCAAAATCTTTAAAAATTGCTGTTATTTTAGGAACTACAAAAATCATCATAAGAATTCCAATAACGATCATCAAGGTTATAATTACAGATGGATAGATCAAGGCTCCCTTCACCTTGGAAAGCAATTTATGATCTTTTTCCATTTGATCAGACAAAAGCTTTAATATCTCCTCAAGATTTCCGCCAACTTCTCCAACTCCAATCATAGAAGTAAAAACATTATCAAAAATTTTTGGATATTTTTTCATTGCATCTGCTAAACTCACTCCTTTTTTAACTTCATCAGCAATACTAAAAATAATCTTCTGAAAACCTTTATTTTTCTCCTGAGAACCCAAAATATTCAATGCTCGAGAAAGAGAAAGACCAGAACTTATCATAACGCCTAAATGACGACTAAAAATCATTTTACTTTTTAATGGAACGCTTGTAAAACCACCAAAAAAATCGGTTTTTACTTTTTTACTTTTTGATATCTCTAATGAGGTAACCCAAAAACCTTCTTTTTTCAAAGATTCTATTACTTCTTTTTTTTCAGTAGCGTTCATCGCTCCTTTTTTAACATTTCCTTCGCTATTTTTTGCCGAATAACTAAATTTTGGCATTTTTTTTATTTTTTATTTATTCTTTAGTGACCCTTAAAACCTCTTCTATAGTTGTTATTCCTTGGAGAGCTTTAATTAATCCATCAATAAGCATTGCAAACATCCCTTCGTCTTTTGCTTCATTTTCAATCTCTTGAGCCGTTGCATTTCGACTAATTGCTTTTTGGATTCTCTCTGTAACTTCCAAGACTTCATATATTCCAATTCGGCCTTTGTAACCCTCGTTCCCACAATTCTTACAACCTTTCCCTCGATAAAAAGTTGCATCGGCAAAACTTTTTATATTTTTAATTGACTTCACCTCACTTGCCTCAGAATCTTTAATTACTTTTTCAATAACCTTAAAATCAACGATATGTTCAATTTCCTCAAGCTGTTTTTTACTTAACTTGTATTCCTCTTTACAATCAGGACAAATTACTCGAACCAAACGTTGAGCAATCATAACATTAACTGTTGATGCCACTAAAAAAGCCTCTGCTTTCATATCTATCATTCTCGGAATAGCTGCTGCCGCAGAATTAGTATGAAGAGTTGAAAGAACAAGATGCCCTGTCATTGCAGCATTAAGAGCAATTTGCATTGTCTCATTATCTCTAATTTCACCAACCATAATAATATCAGGATCCTGACGCAGAAGTGCTCTAAGCCCTGCCGAAAAAGTCATCCCTATATTAGACTTTACTTGAGTTTGATTTATTTTTTGCATTCGATATTCAATTGGATCTTCAATTGTAGAAATATTAACTTCTGGAGTATTTAAAATATCAACAGCAGTATACAGAGTAGTAGTCTTGCCGCTTCCAGTTGGTCCCGTAACCAGAACCATTCCATTTGGTTTCTTAATTGCTTGATGAACTTTTTCAAGATTCTCACCCCAAAGTCCCATCTTTTCCAAAGTTAGCCCTTTGGATGATTCATCTAAAATACGCATTACAATCTTCTCTCCCCCAAAAACAGGTAGAATAGAGACACGAAAAGAAATCTTTTTGTCCTCCCCTGCATTTCCTTCAAGTTTAAAACGACCATCTTGAGGAACACGATGTTCATCTAATTTTAAATTGGTAAGCACTTTTATCCTTGCTACAATACCAGGAATCACTTGTTTTGGTAAAGTCATAGCTTCATGCAAAACTCCATCAATTCTATATCTAACTCTCAACTCTTTTTCATCTGGTTCGATATGAATATCAGAAGCTAATTGTAATATAGCATGACGTAAAAGAGTATCGACAATTCTAATAATTGGTAAATCTTGAGCAATTTTTTCTAAATCTTCTTTACCAGAAAGATCTTTAGAGTTTTTGTCAATAATATCACCAAATTCAGCTTGAAGACTCTTATTATACTGTTGAAGAACTTTTTTAATACTTTCCTCTGTTGTAAAACAAGGAGAAATCTTAAGCCCAGTTTTCTTTTTTATAAAATCAACCGTCTGAATATCATCAGGATTCAACATCGCCACTCTCAAATTATTATTATCTTTTTGAAAAGCAATTATATTGTTTTTTCTAGCGATTGGTTCTGGTACAATTTGAAGAATTTCCTTTGGAATAGTCTCCTTTTCTAAATTAACAAATGGAATGCCCAAAATATAAGCGTACATCTTTCGAAGTTCTTCTTCTGAAATCTCTTTTTTCTCGATTAATAAATCACCAAGTTTCCGATTTTGTTTTTCGGATTCTTCTATAGTTTTATCAATAATTTTCTCATCGACAAGACCAGCATCAATCAAAAATTCCTTTAATTGCTTGGAAGCAACATTCATTTGTTTTTATTTAAAATCATATTAAGTAAAAATATTTAATTTTTGACTTGCAAAGCAATTAGCTTAACAAATCAAATTTTATTTTATTTATTTAAATATTCTATCTTCCTATCAATTCTTTAACTTTTCCAACAACCTCTTCGAGCTGATAATCAGCCTTTACAAGATAAGTAGTCGCTCCAAGATCAAGAGCTTTTTGAACATTTTCCATTCCACTGATGTTGGTTAATAATACAACCGGAATATCAACCTTTCCATCTTCATTACTATCTTTAAGTTCATTAAGAACATCAAAACCATCTTTTTTTGGTAGAATAATATCCAATAGAATTAAATCCGGAGAAAAACTTTTGATTAATTCAATGCCCTCCTCCCCATCTGCTGCCACACTAATATCATAGTTTTCTTTTTCTAAAACATCTTTTAATGATTCCCTCATTACTGTCTCATCCTCTATAATCAAGATTTTATTTTTTTTCATTTTGTTCAATTAAGTATTATTTAATAATTATAACATAAAATTAGCTTTTATCCTAAAGTGGAAGTGACACAAAAAAAGATGTCCCAATTCCTTCTTTAGATTTAAAGTAAATACTTCCTTTCATTTTTTCTACAATAACTTTACATACATAAAGCCCAATCCCAGTTCCACTCGAACAGGATCTTCTTGCATTAGCACTTCGATAAAATTTAGTAAAAATATATTTTCTATCTACATTATTAATCCCAATCCCACGGTCCTTTATTTCTCCTATAAAACCTCCCTTTTCTTTCTTAAGTATCACATCTATTTTTGTATGAGAAGGACTATACTTAAGAGCATTATCAATTAAATTATTAAAAACAATTTCTGTTTTAAGTTTATCAGCATTAACCCAAATTTCACCTTCTTTATTTTCATATTTTATTTCTACGTCCTGAACTTCAGAAAAAAACTGATCATTTCTAATAATTCCTTTAACTATCTCGCTTATTTCAAATTTTTCTATTTTAATTTCTTTAACCTCATCTGCCATACGAGCTAAATTAACAAAATCATTAACAATGCTCATCATTCTTTTATTAGCCTCTATTGTCCTGTCTATATATTTTTCCCTTTTTTCTACGTCCCTTTCCTTCTTTAATAATTCCAAACTCCATTTCGCCGCAGTCAAAGGAGTTCTCATTTGATGAGAAATAATATTAATAAATTCTTTCTTAAGTTTCTGATTATCAATAACCTCCTTGGAAGTTTCAGCAATAATATTTCCTACAATAAGAATTATCACAGCTTCTAATGCAATAGGAAAAATTGCCTTAGTTGGATCATCTATTCCAGATGATATCCACCAATAAGAAACTACCATAATGACCACATTAACAAAAGCCATCCCTATTAAAAGAATATCAGGTAATTTCCACACCGATATTCCATATTCCCTTGATTGTATTCGATATTTCTCAAATATCATCATAACTATTCTTTTAATTAATTATCTAAACCTATCTTAATCAATTCAGTATTGATCACAAGTCTCTGCCAATCTGTCCCTTCAGGCCAATTAGAAATAATTTGAATTCCATAATTAGGTGTTTTTATTTCAGAAAAATCACTACTTATTTCTCTTGTTTTTTCTTGATAAACACTTCTTATTTTTTTACCGCTACCTAAGTAAACTAAAACATTTATTCCCATTCCATTATCTTGATCATTAATATATTTAGATGGAACAATGAAGACATCTTTTAAAAATAAATTCTCTTGATCATTTTTTATAGCAAATTTCCCTAAATTACCTTTCAAGCTACCCCGCCAAGCGACCGGCAATGTTTCTTTTTCTAAAACTTCAATCTCCATTTTTAGCAACCCCTCTCCTAAAGGATTATGTCCATTGGAAATTTCATTAAAATCATTATAGCCATCATTATCAGTATCAGTATTATTAACGTCTGTTCCTAAAATAGACTCAAGGCTATCATTAAGCCCATCACCATCCAAATCATTTTTAGAAACAATATATTTTTGAGACTGAAAAGAAACTCCTGGATCTGAAGAATACTCAACTGCTATCCCATAGTCACGTGCACTATACCAATCAACCATTTGACTTGAAATAAAACGAAAATTTATCATAAAAAAAACAATGAATGTCATAAAAACAAAAACGCCTGCTGATTGAAAAACATTTTTCCAAAAAACATCCACTTTACCCGCATTAAATCCACGAGCCTCTATTTCATAAATATGGTAAATGTCACTCCTAGGGGTTGTCTTCATTTTATTACTCAAGAATTATCTTACCAGACTCATCTATCGGCCATTGTTTTTTATTAAAAAATTCACTTTCAATCTCAATCTCAATATTACTATCCGCCGTTATTCCCTTGGAAGAAATTTGATAAAGGTAAAACTTAAAATTTCCTTCCTCCCAAAAATATTCAGGTTTTTCGATCTTTTGACTATATTGATTATTCTTTATTTTAAAAATATCAATTTTCTGATCATCAGGAACAACGATTGTCATATAAATATAGTCTCCATTATGAGCGCAAAGCATACCATTTGAATCATCAAACTTCTGCCAATATTTATTTCTTGGCTTTAAGGGGTCTCCTTGCACAAAATTTTTCCAAAAATCAATTGTTCCAATTAAATCTTCAACTTTTTGGCATCTCATTATCTGATTATTTTTTTCAGAAATAAAAACTTTTACTCCCTTGGTATCTCCTAAAATATTTTTATTACATCCATTTTCTTTAGAAACGACAAGTGAACGAGTTTGATTCACAGAGAATACAAGATCCTGCCCAACAGCTAAAGATTTTGGATTAAAATTAATTTTAATTAATTCTTCTTTTGAAAATATTTTAGAATCAAGATAATCTTCATCAATTAAAGCAATTAATTCTCTTTTATTATTAGAAACTTGACTCTCCCTAATTTCCCATCCCGTAATAGAAGAAATGTAATTTTCAAAAGAAACAAGATTAGGATTATAACTTATTACTAATTTTATTTTATCGACTCTCTTTCCGGCAGAATCAAGATTAACCAAAACGGTCAAATCATCAACAACACTTATCTCTTTTTCATTAATAGACAACGAAAATACAGCCAAATGAGAAGCTCCTGGTAACAGTGAAAGGAGCCCTTTTCCAAGAGCAAAAGGGGAATTAAAAATCATTGATGTTGCAAAAAATCCCAAAGCTACTCCCAAAACTCCCATAGCACTAATTCGATAAACTTTTTGCGCAAAATTATTTTCAACATTCTCTAATACCTGTTCTTGTTGTGAAGAGCTTCTTTTCTTTATAACTTTTTCCGCTTCTTCTTCTGCAACTTCAGCTAACATAGCCATTTCTATATCAACCTGATCCCTCTCTTTCACTCTTAATTTTTTTGAGCGCTTTGCTATATTCCAACCTTCAGCCTTATTCCAAGACGCCCCAAGATTAAAAAGACTTAACCCAAGCATCAAACCAGCTCCTATTTTTTTGAAAATTTTTCTTGAAGAAGCTTTCATGATTTTTCATTTAACTTTTTATCTTCCCACATCCTATTTATAGTGCAAAAGAATGTCTGTGCAAAAACTGCTGGAATAGACAAAAGCATTTCTTTATAAGCCTTTGTCATCTCAACTGTATAATTATCATAAAAATTAGCTCCACTCAAAGAATTAATCAATGCCTCTAATTGTAACTCTTCAACTCTCTTAAGATGATTGCGCCACATCAAATCTAAAACTTTGAGTGTTATTACTTTCTCAGCTTTTCTCATTTTATCTAAACCATAATGTCCCTCAAAATCATTATAATATTTTTCTACTGATTCATAAATTTTTTTCTTAATCTTTGAAATGTGACACAACTTACGATAACCCAAAAAAAGCTTAAACCAGCGATTATTAATAAACTTATATGTCCTTTCAGTAATTTTTTTTAAATTACTTTGATTAAAATTCTTTCTCCTAGAAGAATAAGGTTTTAATGCTTCTCTAAAAACTTCTTCTCTTAAAAGACCAAGTGTTTCGATCCGAAGATCAATATCTTCTAGGATCCTCCTTCTCTGCCGATAAAAAGACTGTCGTTGTTTTTCAAGAATTTTATCAAATTCAAAATTAAGAATTCTTTGATTAAGAAAAAGTTCTTCCATCCTATTTTGGGCTTTCTGCAAAATTTTTTCCAAATTATCACTTTCAACTCCTGAAACAGGATTACGAAATTTTCTTATTTTTTTCAAATATTCATCCTTGAAATATATTTTTATCAGCTCATCATCTGCTGAAATTAAAAATCGACTTTGACCAATATCACCTTGTCGACCAGATCGACCAATTAACTGATTATCAATTCGACGAGCATTGTGACGTTCCATACCAATTACATATAATCCTCCTAAATCTTTGACTTCCTGACCAAGCTCAATATCAGTTCCTCTCCCTGCCATGTTCGTAGCAACAGTAACTGTTTGTGATTGACCTGCTTGAGAAATAATTTCAGCTTCACGGACAGTATGTTTTGCATTTAAAACATTACTAGGAATATTTTCTCCAGCAAGAGCGCTTTGAACATCACCTGATTTCAAAACTGATCTAGTTCCAATCAAAACTGCTCTCTTTTTAAAAAAATACTCTTGTGCTTCCCAAGTCAAATAATTTACCTTCTCCTCCCAATTAACAAAAAACATATCTGGTAAATCCATTCTTTTCACAGATTCATTAGTTGAAATCACTTCAACCTCTTTCTCGTAAATCATTCTAAATTCCTTCTCAGCAGTTTGAGCTGTTCCAGTAAATCCAGTAAAATCATTATATTGTCGAAAAAAATGCTGAAAAGTCGTTATTGCATGATTTTCAGATTCTGTTCTTATTTCAATTCCCTCTTTAGCTTCTATTGCTTGATGAAGCCCTTGAAAATATCGATGATCTGGCATTAAACGACCCGTAAACTCATCCACAATAATAATTTTACCATCTTCTATTACATAATCTTTATCTTTTTTAAATAAATAATAAGCCTTTAATAATCTTTCGAAATAATAAAGATAATCTTCTTCATTGTCTCCATAAAGATTTTCCACATCAACAATTTTTTCAAGTTTATTGATTCCTTGAATTGTTAAAAAAATAGTTTGACTCTTTCTATTTATTTTAAAATCTAAGTTTTTCTTTAAATATTTTATATATTGATTAACTTCTTGAAACATTTCTTTATCTTTTTGTTTTTCTTTTGAAGGACTTGAAATCACTAGGGGAGTTTGTGCTTCATCAATCAAGACACTGTCAGCTTCATCAATAATAGCAAAATTAAATCCTCTCTGTTTCTTTGCCTCTTTATTATAAATCATATTATCCTTAAGATAATCAAACCCGACTTCACTTCCAGTTAAATAAGTAACATCTGCCATATAAGAAACATGACGATCAAAATCGCTTGATTCTTGCGTAATATAACCAACACTAACCCCTAGTAATTTATAAACTTTTTGCATCCATATTGCATCTCTTTTCGCCAAATAATCATTTGAAGTAATTACATGAATTCCCTTACTTTCAAGCGATCTCAAAAAAGCAGGGAAAATAATTGTTACAGTTTTCCCTTCTCCTGTTTTCATCTCAACAATTACTCCGTCATTAGCGGAAATTGCTCCCATTAATTGAACATCAAAAACATCTATTCCTAGAATTCTCTTAATCGCTTCTCGAACAAGAGCATACGCTTCCGGCAATAAATCAGGTAAAGATTCCCCGCTCCTAAGACGCATTTTAAACAAATCTGTTTTAATATGAAAATCTTCATCACGAAATTTACTGAAATAACTTTCGTAATTTTTGATTTTTTTAATTATATTTTTATGCTTTTTCACTTTCTTTTTTTATTTCTTTTTCACAATTATTATATCTCCTCCCTCTACCGTATATTCTTAACCCAACCAAAGGTATCTTCAAAGTTCTTAATGATAAGA
>CAYQVD010000016.1:0-25071 GCA_964421125.1 uncultured Bdellovibrionales bacterium | reverse complement strand
GCTTGGATGAAAAGGGGAACATGTCCTTCCATTTTACTGATAAGCCAATGAAAATATTTATTTTTAGCTAAATCATCCAATTCATTTTCCATTGAAATTTTTTTATTGTTTTTATGATATTTTTGGGATATAATTATAATGCTGTGAGCCTATACTCAATCTTATCAATTTATTATTCCCCATTTCCGATTAATTTGAACATAGCTCTATTCAGGAATCAGAAAATAAAGCAAAATATATTTTCATTCGACTTAGATCAATTGAGCAGATATGGGTTAAGGCAAGTCTTTGCAGGAAGGATAAGAATTAACTTTATAATCAATTATACTTGACTAAAATTATAAAATATAATAAACTATAGTTTATGAAAATAGATAAAGATAAATTAGTAAAAATAATAGATTTTTGGCATGAATCTCTGGATAAAACAGAGTTATTTAGCAGGGAAGCGATTGATGAAATAAACTATTCTGACAAAGAAATCGTTGACATTATTGGTCCACGAAGAAGTGGAAAGTCATCATTGCTTAAATTGATAATCAGTCGGCTTGGAATAGTTGATGGTTTTTTGTATGTTAATTTTGAGGATCCTTTTTTTATAGAGAATAATGACGCACAAATAGTCGAAGAATTAGTTGCTGTCTGTAAGGAGTATTTTAATGGAAATTTAAAATATCTTTTTTTTGATGAAATTCAAGAGGTTCAAAATTGGGAGAAAGCTGTGAGAAAATTAAGAGATGGAACGGATTATAAGATTTTTGTTACGGGGTCTTCCTCTACTTTATTGAGTCGAGAATTATCTTCATTAATTACGGGACGACACATTACTACTAAAATGTTTCCGCTTAGTTTTCAAGAGTTTCTTTTTTTTGAAAAGATTAATATCGATTCTCCTAAGGATGTTATTTTAAAGGAAAGCATTATTAAGAAAAAGTTTGAAGAGTATATGAAAATAGGAGGATTTCCAGAAGTCGTAATTAGTGAGAATAGGGAACTACTCAAGGACTATTTTTATGATTTTTTACAAAAGGATGTGGTGGTTCGTCACCAGGTGCGTGATCGAGATGCATTAGAAAAGATGGCAGTATTTTTGATGAGTAATTCCAGTAAGATGGTTTCTATTGCTTCGATGATGAAGGCATTCAGTTTGTCTTATGAGTCTGCTAATAATTATTTAGAATATTTGAAGGAAGCTTTTCTTGTTTTTGAATTAAGGCAATTCTCTTTTTCTCTTAAAAAACAAAGCAAGACAATCCCTAAGATATATAGTGTGGACACAGGATTGGCACGAGAGGTTTCTTTTTCTTTTTCGAAGGATTATGGGAGAATCTTGGAAAATGTAGTCTTCTTACATTTATTAAGAAATTTTGGTGATATCTATTTTTATAAGACAAAAAATAATTTGGAGGTTGATTTTTTAGTTCGTGATAAAGGTAATAATAAGGAGTTAATTCAGGTTTGCTGGGATTTGGAAAATGAAAAAACAAAGAAAAGAGAAATAAAAGCATTGACTGAGTCAATGAAGGAATTGAAAATGAAAAAAGCTATTATTATTACAAATAATGAAGCTGATGAGATTGAGATAAGTGAAGGTAAGATTCTTGTTGTTCCAGCATGGAAGTGGCTAGTTGGGAAAAAATAAATAAGAATGGATGAAGAACTAATTAGCTTGGACGCAGAGCGCGTTTTGGAAAAGATAAGAGGACTTAATATCGTATAGAATTATTTGACAATGTGTTTCCATAAGTCTACACTTTATGTAGACTTATGGAAATGATTATTAATAGTAAAAATGGCAGAGAAAAAAATATTTGAGAATAAAATAGACAGAATAAGAAGGGGAATTGAGAATCTTCCTTATTTTAGTATTGATGATTTAGCGACAGTAAATACCGATAAAGATTATTTAAAAAAGACTCTTAGCCGGCTTATAGAAAAAGGTGAGATAGTTTCTCTTAAAAGAGGAATGTATGTCAGTAAAATATACCTAGAGGAGGTTAATAGAAAAAATAAATTCAATGATTATTCGGAATTTATTGGAAACATTGTCTATGATCCTAGCTATTTAAGCACTGAATATGTGCTTGAAAAATATGGAGTTTTGAGTGAGGGTGTCGTGACTTTAACTTCTGTTTCAATAAAAAAAACAAATAAATTTTCAAATGATCTGGGAGTTTTCAAATATTTTAATATAAAGGAAAAATTGTTCACTGGATTCGAAATAAAAACCAAGGGTGATTTTTTAATTGCCGAAGCGTCTCTTGCAAAAGCATTATTTGATTTTTTGTATTATAGAAAAAACATTTTATTTACTGAGGATCAAATTGATGAGTTAAGGCTTAATCTTGACGTTTTAACAAAAAAAGATTTTGTTGAGATGAAAGAATATATTGTTAGAGACAATTCAAAAAGAATGCAAAAAATATTCAATTATTTAATTAAAGAATATGGTAAAAATAATTCAAGAGCTAAGAAAAATAATTGACGAAAATCCTAACGTTCTCGATCTTTATAAACGAAATCTTTTAAAAGAGTATTTGCAGTTTTTTATTTTGGATTATGTTTATTCCAACAAGGATTATAGTCAGCTGATTTTTTATGGTGGTTCGGCGCTTGCTCAGTGCTATGAGTTGCCTAGACTTTCTGAGGATTTAGACTTTGTGGATGTTGAAAAAAGAATTAGTCTTAATGATCTTGCAAAAGATTTGACGAAATATATCGAAAAAGAATTGCAGTTGCCAGTTAAGGTTAAGATTCAGAAATTTCGAATTTATTTGAAATTTCCTATTCTTAAGCAATTGGGTTTTGCTGATGAGAGCCAGTCGGATTTGTTGAATTTGAAAATTGAAGTTTTTAAGGGATTTAAGTTTTGCCGAAAATACGGAACAGAGGTGAAGCCGATATTTAGGCACAATAAATCGGTTTTGGTTAGGGTATTTGATTTGCCAACTCTTATGTCGACAAAAATAAGAGCAATATTATATCGAAAATGGGAGAAAGTCGATAAACAAGGAGAAACATTGATTAGTGTTAAGGGCAGGGATTATTTTGATTTGATGTGGTATTTACAGAAAGGAGTAAAGCCGAATCTTGCTTGCATTGAAAAGGTTGATGACATGGAAGCGCTTAAGAAAAAGATGTTACGTATAATTGAAAAAATTGACAGCAGAAGTATTATTTTGGATTTGGAAAGCTTTGTTTCGGATAGAAATTTTGTTGAAAATCTTGGAAACAACATCAAGGAAATACTGAAGACGGAAGTGAAGAAAATGAAGTGATTAAGGGTCTTATATTTTTGAGTTATATCTTATTAAAATTTTCAAAAACAGTAAATTATACTTAATGAAAATAGATGGTGATAAATTAGTAAAAATAATAATATATTGGCATTAACATGCTAATATATTTCATAATGTTCCTATTTTTAGGAATAATATGAAATATCTTGAATTAAAATAAAATAAAAAGTGACTAGGAAAGGGATTTTTAAATTGCTAAATAGTAGGAAAAATGTTAGAATAAGACTATGAAAACGTTAGAAAAAAAAGATCTTTTTTGGGATGTTGGTGATGTTGATTCTCAGAAACATAAGAAATTCATAATAGAGAGGGTCTTGTCTTTTGGGGATATTGATGATGTTTATTGGGCGATGGAATTTTATGGTAAAGATCAATTGAAAAAAGTAGTGGAAAAAACAAGAAAATTGGATAAAAAATCTGCTAATTTTTGGTGTCATTATTTTAATATAAATAAAGAGGAATGGAAAAAAAATCAATTAGTTTGGACGCAGAGCGCGTTTTGGAGAAGATAAAAGGATTAAATATCTCAGAAGATTTTTATTTAGCTGGAGGAACTGCTTTAGCAATTCAGCTAAATCATCGTGAATCAATTGACCTTGATTGGTTTGTGAAAGACTGCTTCTCGAATAATAAGATAATAGAACTATTATCTGGGATTGGTGAATTTAAACTTAACCAAGAGGAAGAGGGGACTATTCATGGAGTTTTGGATGACGTGAAGATTTCTTTTTTGCAATATAGATATGATCTTCAATTTCCATTAGTTGAATTTAAAGGAGTGAAAATAGCTGATGAGAAAGATATTGCTGCTATGAAATTGGATGCTATTTCTTCAAGAGGAACCAAAAAGGATTTTATTGATTTGTATTTTCTTTTAAGAAAATATTCGTTAGAGGATTTATTGAAAATTTTTGAGAAAAAATATAGTGACATAAAATACAATAAAGTTCATCTTTTGAAAAGTTTAGCATTCTTTGAAGATGCTGAGGATGAGCCGATGCCGATAATGATTGAAGATATTGATTGGAATGAAATGAAAAAAGAACTTCAGGAAAAAACAGAAGATTTTTTGAAAAAATAAAATAAAAAGTGATAAGGAGATGGTGAAATGATTGTTTGGTTTTTTATGTGCTATTATTTGTTATATTTCTTTATTATTCCGGAGTTATTCCGGAATTTTTTTGTTTATGCGATCATTTTTCCGATTAGGAGGATGATGAAAATTCCGAAGGTGGTGAAGGTGAAGGCTACGGTGGAGAAAACAGTTATGGACATATTTCTTGATTTTGAAACGAGAGCAACGACAAATTCATCGGGAAGAGGTGTGGCGGCAATGAATCCAGCGAAAGCGGGGATGATGTATGCTTGGATGAAAAGGGGAACATGTCCTTCCATTTTACTGATAAGCCAATGAAAATATTTATTTTTAGCTAAATCATCCAATTCATTTTCCATTGAAATTTTTAATACTTTGAAAACGAGGACATTTCCAATTATTATACCCATGGTTGCAATAATTCCGGCTGCCCAGAAGTTTTGTGTTGAACTTTGGATTAAAAGCATTGCTACAGCTGGAGCAGTAGTGAATCCATACACAAAAAGTAATCCACTTAAAAAGGTTCCAATATAGCCAAGTCTTTCAATAATGAGATGAAAATTAAAATCGTTTTGATCTTTGTAAATAAGGTATCCGATAATAAAAGAAATTATTAGGAGGATTAATTTTGGATATTTAATTTTTTGGATGATTTTTTTGAACATAGGGGGGGGGTAAATTTTGTAATTTTGTAATTTTTAATTTTATAAATAAATTCTAATTTCTAAATTTTTAAAACGGATTCCTATTTTCATGGGAATGACAAACGGGTAGTTTTTGTAAAATGGAATTAAGAAATCAAATACATATGTGCCAATAAGAATATCTATGTATTTACATTGATTTTTTATCATAGTGTTGATAAAAAATCAATAGTATTTTATCAATATGTTGTAATTATAGCTTTTTAATGGTAATATGTGCTTTATATATACTTTTTTGAAGAAAAAAGTTTTTATTGGAATGGATTCCTGCCTTCGCAGGAATGACAAGTAGTAAAAGCCTTCATGTTTACAGATTCCTCCATTTCGCTACGCTTCAGTCGGAATGACAAAAGGGTGGATTTACAGTTTGAGTGGGAAGGACAAGGTTTTTGAGCCCATGACCAGAATCGAACTGGTGACCTATGCGTTACGAGTGCATTGCTCTGCCAACTGAGCTACATGGGCGAGCTCTCATTAGTCAAATTGACGTATCTTGTGAAATTTGGTATTGTTTAGTTATTCTAATGCTGATTTAATTATGTTGCAAGGGATTGTTAAATGAAAACAAAAGAAGAATTAAAAGAGACAATAGAAAATCTAAAAAATAAGATCGTCCAATTGGACGACTGTCTTTGACTGGGATAAAAAAAAGAAGGAGATAACTGAATTAGAAGGAAAAAGTCAACAAGAAGATTTTTGGTCTGATTCTCAGATGGCTGGAAAGATAATGAAAAGAACTGAAGGGTTAAAAAATGAAATCGAAGACTGGAATAAGATAAAAAAAGAAACGAAAGAGACGGAAGAATTTCTTGATGAAATTGAAAAGAATGATGAAGAAGATCAAGATTCTATTGAATTGATTGAAAAGACTGTTCGGTCAATGCAAGAAAAAATCAATGAATATGAAAATCAAACATTGTTAAGTGGGAAATATGACAGAAGGGATGCGATTATTGCAATTCATGCTGGAGCAGGTGGAGCTGATGCGCAGGATTGGTCGGAGATGCTTCTTCGGATGTATTTAAAGTATTTTGAAAATAATAATTATCGGGCTAGGATTTTGCAAGAAAGCCGTGGAAGTGAAGCAGGAATTAAGAGTGTGACAATTGAAGTTGAGGGTGAATATGCTTATGGGAAAATGATGGCAGAAAAAGGGGTTCATCGACTTGTGAGACTTTCTCCTTTTAATTCGGATAATTTGCGTCAGACATCTTTTGCTTTAGTGGAGGTGTTGCCAGTTTTGGCGGGTGAAGAAGAGTTTAAAGTGGATGATAAAGATTTGAGGATTGATACCTTTCGTTCATCGGGAGCTGGAGGACAAAGTGTGAATACTACTGATTCAGCAGTTCGGATTACTCATCTTGAAACTAAAATTTCAGCAACTTGTCAAAAAGAAAGATCTCAACAGCAGAATAAGGATCAGGCAATGAAGATTTTGAAATCAAGATTGATTGATTATTTTGAAAATCAGAAACAAGATAAAAACAAAGAATTAAAAGGGGATCATCAATCAGTCGAATGGGGCAGTCAGATTAGGTCCTATGTCTTGCATCCTTATAAGCTCGTAAAAGATCATAGAACTAAATATGAAACTGCTCAGATTGAAGAAGTTTTAAATGGAAAGATTGAGAGGTTTATTGAGGAAGAGCTTAAGAGGAGAAAATAATTTTTAATTTTGTAATTTTTAATTTTATAAATAATGTCTAAATCTAAATTTTTAAAAAAATGCAGTATGATTTAGAGGAAAGATGTGCTAAATTTGGAGAAGATGTTATTAAATTTTGTAAGACAATTAAATATAGTCAAATAGTAAAGCCATTAATAGATCAATTTATTAGATCAGCGACTAGCGTGGGAGCAAACTATATGGAAGCCAATCAGGCTAGTTCGAAAAGGGACTTTATTAATAAAATTAGAATTTGTCAGAAAGAATCCAATGAATCAAAACATTGGACGAGAATGATATCAGTAGCAGATGAAGAACATAAAGAAAAGTGCAGGGAGTTATGGAAAGAATCTCATGAACTAACATTAATATTTGCAAAAATTTCAAAAAGCTGTAAAGAGAAAAAATAAAAATTATAAAATTAGAGTTTATTTAAAAATTATAAAATTAAGAATTAAAAACTAACCAACGTGATTACATATAAAGACGTTTCGAAGATATATCCTGGGAATTCGCCGGCGCTTGAGAATTTAAATTTTCATATTAAAAATGGTGAATTTGTTACGGTAGTTGGACAGTCCGGAGCAGGGAAATCAACATTAATGAAACTTCTCTATGCAGAAGAAAGACCAACAGTGGGAGATATTATCTTTTCTGATAGGAGTATTGTTAATCTAAAAGAAAGGGATCTTCCATCTCACAGAAGAGAAATTGGAACTGTTTTTCAGGACTTTAAGTTATTGCCGAAAAAAACTCTTTTTGAAAATATTGCTTTTGCAATGGAAGTGGCTGGAAGAAGGGATGATGAAATTAATCAGGACGTTCCTCAGATTTTGGATATTGTTGGCTTGAGTGGAAAGGAAGAGAAATATCCTAGTGAAGTTTCAGGAGGGGAACAACAGCGGGCTGCTTTGGCGAGAGCATTAGTTAATAAGCCAAAGGTTTTAATTGCTGATGAGCCGACAGGAAATTTGGATCCAATTTCAACTTGGGATATTGTTCAAGCATTATTGAAAATCAATGAATTTGGAACGACAGTGATTTTGGCAACTCACAATAAGAGTATTGTTGATAAGATTTGCAAGAGAGTGATTGCTTTGGATAAAGGACGAATCATTAGAGATGATGAGCATGGGAAATATTGTTTGAGTTAGGGTGATTTTAATAACTATCAACTACTAAATAACAACTAAAACAATATGTGGATTAAACTTATCAGAACCTTCAAGGCTGGCGCTCAAAATTTTTGGAGAAATAAATGGTTATCTTTTGCGACAATCTTTATTCTTTTGATTGCAATTTTTGTGATTACAATTCAGACGGGAGTAATCGTGGCAAATAATCTTCTTCTAGAGGAGGCGCAAAATAGAGTAAGCATTTCTGTCTATTTTAAGCCAGATGTTTCTGAAGATAAAATTAAAATAGTGAAGGATAATCTTTCTCGATACAAGGAAATTGAAGAGATTGAACACATTTCAAAAGAGGATGCTTTAACTGATTTTGAAAAGAGAACAGAGGGCAATGAGGTTTTGCAGGAAACTCTTAAGGAACTCGGTTCCAATCCATTTGAAGACACAATTAATATCAAGGCTTATGATCCAGATCAATATGAAGTAATTGCAACTTCAATTGAGAATGGTGAATACAAGGATTTAATTGCAAGTGTTAATTATTATAAATATAAAGATATTATTGATGGACTGAGCGGAGAGATTAAATCAAATCAGCGAATTGGATTTTTGCTTGGAATCACTCTTTCTGTTATTGCGATTTTAATAACATTTAATAATGTAATGGTAACGATTTATTCTTATCGAAAGGAGATTGAAATTATGAGATTGGTGGGTGGTTCTAAAACTTATATTCAATTGCCTTTTATTTGGGAAGGCGTGATGTTTGGCTTCATTGCAGGAATTCTGTCGGCTCCTTTTTCCTATTTATATTTGAGATTTATTTCGAGTAGTGAATCGTCTGGAGCAGTTTTACCGTTTTCAAATAGTATTTACATTCAGCAATTTTTATCAGATTATTTTGTAAGATATTTAATTTGGGTAATTTTGATCCAGGTTGGTATTGGAATTTTTCTTGGAGTGATTAGTTCTATTATTGCAGTGAGGAAATATTTGAAGGAAAATAAATAATTAAAGTAAAGAAATGATTGGATTTATCTCACTTGTTTTAGTCGTTGTTTTTTTTGTGATTCTTAATAATAGAATTGAGTCTTTAAGGAAGGACTTTGATGCTTTACGTTCTGAGAGAATGGGTGATTCTAATAATGAGGAGTCAAAAATTTCTCAACAGCAACAAGTTTCAATGTCTCAACCAGTTTCATCAATTCAAGAAAACACTGTTTTGCAGTCGGTTGAAACTAATTCGGCAGAAAAAGTTGTTCAGATTCAATCTAAGGAGGAAATAGGCTCAAAAATAACACTGGATCCAATTACTAAATTTTTTCAGTGGTTTACTATTGATTGGCCGATGAAAACTGGGGCTTTTTTCTTAATCCTAGCTTTAGGGTGGTTTGTTACTTATGCTTTTATTAACGATTGGATAGGATCAGTTGGGCGTGTTTCTCTCGGTCTTATCTTTGGTACAATTTTTCTTTTTATTGGTGCTTATATTTCAAAAAAAATTCAAGCTCAGGGAAATACTTTGTCTGTAGTTGGAGCAATTACAATCTTAACAACAATTCTTGCTGGTATGGAATTTTATGATTTCTTTTCTCCAATTTTTGCTTTTGTTGCAATGTTCATTGTTGTAGTATTCTTATCGATGATTAGTTTGTATCAAAATAACAAGGCTTTAGCTATAGTAACTCTTATCCTTGGTGCAGTTGTTCCGATGTTTGTTTTTGAAGATGCTGGTGAGGTAACGATTATGCTATATCTTTTTATTTTATCAGCGGGAACTATTTGGTTAGTGAGAAGTACGAATTGGAAAGCACTTACATTTATATCATTATTAATAGTTGCTTTCTATTCAATTGCTCTAGAGTCAATTGGAGGGTTCAGTGAAACTTGGCAAAATATATTATTTGCATTTATTTTTACTGGATTATTTTATGTAGCTAATATGGTTACCATAATAAGAGATCGTGTAGCTGAAAAGATAGATTTGATTATTGCTGGAATTATAGGAATTCTTTTTCTTTTTTGGATGATTATTATTGCTCCTGAAGAATTAGAAGTTTTTGTTATTTTGCTTGGAGCAGTGGTTTTTGCTTTGAGTTCTTTTGCAATATTTAAATTAACTAAACTTAAACATTCAGTTTTTATATATACAGCAGTTTCTTTGATGCTTATTGCTTCAGCCACTGCTTTGCAATTTGATGGTAGTGTTTTAACAGTCGCTTATTTATTGGAATTTGGAATTTTAATTATGGTAGCATTATATTTATTTAGAGATCATCCCAATAAGAGTTCTCTTTATATGGGATTATTAGTTCTCTTTATTGTTCCAGTGTTTATGTCTTTTGAGAATGTTGGCGAGTTATTGATGGCTGAAGGGGGAGTTTTTACTGATGAAAATATTGCTGATTTAGTTGTTTTGGCAATTGTTTTATTGATGTCATCTATTCTTGCTATTTCAACTTGGGCATTTTCTTTTTCAGAGGGAGATAAAAGGCAAGAAAAGAGTATTCAATTAACTGGCTTTTTTACTAGTATAGCCGGTTTGTTTGTGATAATCATGATTTGGGTGATTCTTCATTTAGCAATGGGTCAAGAATATTTTGCTAGTATGATATCTTTAATAATCTATACGATAATTGGAATGATTTTTTATGTTAAGGGGAGGAAAATGGATCACGTTTTGTATAAGATTATTGGGGGATTATTTTTCGGATTAGTTATCGGACGATTATTGTTGGTGGAATTTTGGCAAATGGATATGGTATTAAAGATCATAACTTTCTTTGTGATTGGAACATTATTGATTACCACAGCATTTATTAAAAAAGACTAGTTTTAAGTTTGACGTTTAGTTTTTATGTTGTTAAAATTCTTTTGTTTTAAAAAGTAATTAATAAAAATAGAATGTTAGGTATTTTAAAGAAAAAAAATAAAGATGATGAAAAAAAGAAAAGTGGTTCTCCCGATTTAAGTGATGCAATGAAAAAAGTTGATACTTCAAAGATGGGACTTAAGGAGAAAATAGCATTTAAGATGTTTCAAAAAATGCCAAAAAAGAAACAAGAAGATGTGATGCGAAAGGCAATGAATCCTCAGAACATTCTTAAGGAAAAAGATAAGATTTTAAAACAACTTAAAGAAGCAGTCGATAGTGGTCAGATGTCAAAACAAGAAGTTGAACAAATTAAGAGTCGATTGGGGTTGAGATAGTCTTGATGTTTATCTTTTTGTGAATTAACTGTTGATAACTTTTGGTTAAAACTTGGGAAACAGCCTGTTTGGGGCTGTTTTTGTTATGTTGAAAAAGGGGGAGAAGTGTTTGACACGGAATGCTATGTGGAGTAAAATGTATTCAAGTGGTGAGAAGTGGGGATTTTAATTGTTAATTAATAATTTTTAGTTATTAATTAGTATTTAAAAAAATAACAATTAATAATTACGCAGTTGTTTATTGGAGAATACCAACATTCGATAGATCCAAAAAAGCGGTTAGCGTTGCCTTCGAAGTTTCGTGGGAAATTTAAAAAGAAAGCTGTTATCACCAGGGGACTTGATAATTGCTTATTCATATATTCATTGCCTGAGTGGGAAAAGATTGCTGAAAAACTTGGGAATATGCCAGTTGGAGAAAGGTCGACTCGGAGTTTTGTTCGATTAATGCTCGCAGGAGCAATTGATGTTGACCTTGATTCTCAAGGGAGAATATTAATTCCTGATTATTTGAAACAATATGCACATTTAAACAAAAATGTAGTTGTGGCTGGTTTGTATAATCGGCTTGAAGTTTGGGATCAAAAAGAATGGGAGAAATACAAAAATTCTGCTGAAAAAAATCAAGATGAAATTGCAGAGCAGTTGGGGAAATTGGGAGTTTACTAAAAATAATTTTCAATTCTCAATTTATAATTTCCAATGAATTTTCAATTAAATAATTTTCAAATAGAATTTAATTGATAATGTTTATAGATTATGCATAAGACAGTTTTATTGAAAGAGGCAGTTGATGTGCTTGAAGTTAAAGATGGTGACGTGGTTGTTGATGCAACACTTGGTGCTGGTGGACATTCAATTGAATTAGCAAAGTTGGTTGGTGAAAATGGGAAAGTGATTAGCTTTGATGTTGATCAAAAAGCAATTGAAGAGTTTCGGGGAAAAATTGAAAAAGATTTTCCTGAATTGAAAAAAAGATTTGAGTTGGTGAATGATAACTTTGCAAATATTTCTGAGAAAGTCAGAGAATTGGGTTTTTCAGAAGTGAATGGAATTATGGCGGACTTAGGTTGGCGGATTGAGCAAATTGAAAATGAAGAATATGGAATGAGTTTCAAAAAAGATGCTCCACTTGATATGAAAATGGGAAATCGAGATGAAGAAAGTTTGAATGCAGGAGATATTATTAACAATTGGGATGAAGATAGTCTGATTAAGTTGTTTTGGAAATATGGAGAAGAACATCATGCTAGAAAAGCAGTGAAGGCGATTTTGCAAGCAAGGGAAGAAAATAAAATAGAAACAACAACGGAGCTAGCGGAAATTTTGGAAAATAGACTTAGTTCATTTTACAGAAAAAGTAGAATTCATCCAGCAACAAAAATTTTTCAAGCATTGCGAATTGAAGTGAATGATGAACTTGGTAATTTGGAAAAATTCCTTGATGGTGCCAAAGAGAGTTTGAAGCCAAAAGGAAGAGTTGCAGTTATCAGTTTTCATTCCTTAGAGGACCGAATTGTTAAGTTATATTTTAGGTCAAACACAGGGGGATGTGTTTGTCCTAAAGAGATGCCAATCTGCATCTGTGGGGCAAAGGCTATTTTGAAAATCATTACAAAAAAGCCTATTGTTCCCACGGATCAGGAGATTAAAAACAATCCACGATCTAGGAGTGCAAAGCTAAGAGTTGCTGAAAAGTTATAGAAATTGAAATTCAATTTCTTGTAGAAAAACACCCTGTTAAATAATAAGAGATTTCACAGGGTAAAAAACAAATAATAAAATAAAAAGAGACACAATGTCCTAGGACCGTTAGGTCCTTGAGGGGGATATTGAAACAATGATAGGAAACTTTTTGGTATTAAATCCAGGCACTATGGTGTGCAAAAGAAAACGAAAAACAGATCGACGATCTGTGATTGGTGGAGAAAAATACTTCAGCCGTTCGGTTTTTGTTGTTATTTTAGTTGGTTTAATTTGCTGTGCTGGTGTTATGTACGTTTTTCAAGTTAACCAATTGGCGACTATGGGATATGAAATGAAACAAAGAGAAGGAAGTATTAATGATTTAACGAAAAATAATAAACAACTTGAGCTTGAGGTGGCACAATTAAAATCAATATATAATCTTGAAGATCATAAAGATAGTTTAAAAATGAAAAAGCCACAAGATGTTAGTGTGCTTGAAGTTGAATTTGAAAAACCTGTTGCGATGAATAGGTAAGAGCTTATCGGAAAATCCATTTTCTACTGCAATTTCCAAATTTAAGCTGCAAGAAATTCATCACTCGTCGACAGATTTCCGATATGCCTCCTCTTGATTCATTTCTTTCGCTTTAAATTTATAAATTTCGTAACGAAAGTGATCTTCCGACAAGCTCTTTAAGGGGAATCTAATGTTGATTGTTAGTAACTGAATTATATATGTCTCCTAGATGTTATACTGGAAAAAATAATAAAAGGGGTGATACTGAAAATGGACAACTTTCAGAATTGTCGACTTGGAGAGTGAGGTCGATTGCCGTAGTCGTTCTAGTATTATGTCTGGTTGTTTTTATCCGACTTTATCTTATTCAAGTAAAAGCTTATTCTCATTATCGTTCCTTGGCAGATGATCAGCATGTTATTAGTGCTGAAATTTTTCCAGGAAGAGGGGAGATATTTCTTCAAGAGAAAGATTCTTTATTTCCGGTAGCGGTTAATCGTGATTTGGCAACGGCCTATATTGTTCCAAGAGAAATTGATCAGACAAAGATTAACTATCTTTCTGAAAGAATTTCTCAGATTTTATCATTAGATAAAGGAAAAGTATTTAATAAGTTATCAAAAAAGGACGATGTTTATGAGCTTTTAAAGCGACGTCTTTCAAGAGATGAAGCAAGTCAAATAAAAGAAATTCAGGAAGATGGGTTATATTTATTGCCAGAAAGTTGGAGATATTATCCTGGAAATAGCCTTGCTTCTCAAATAATTGGTTTTGTTGGTTATAAAGAGGATAGTCTTGAGGGAATATATGGTCTTGAAAGATATTTTGAAAATGACCTAAAGGGTTCTTCTGGTCTTCTTGAACAGGAGCGAGATGCTGGCGGTAGATGGATTTCAATTGGAGAAAAAAATCTTCGCCCAGCTAAAGACGGCAATAATTTGATTTTGACAATTGATCATATAATTCAGTTTAAGGCAGAAATGGCGCTTCGTAATGCCATAAAAAAACATAGTGCAGATGGAGGAAGGATTATTATTATGGAGCCTTATGACGGAAAGATTATTGCAATGGCTCAAGAGCCTTCTTTTAATTTGAATAAATATTCAGAAGTTGATGATTTGGGACTATTTCGCAACACTTTAGTTTCGGATACTTATGAGTGTGGATCGATTTTTAAAACGATTACAATGGCAGCTGGGTTGGATAGTGGAAAGGTTGAGTATGACGGAACTTATATAGATACAGGGCAAGTTGTTGAGGCGGGTTACGTAATTAAAAATTCTGATGAGAAGTCTTATGGAGAACAGACGATGACAGAAATTATTGAGAAATCTTTAAATACAGGAGCTATTTATGTCGAACAACAAA
Organism: uncultured Bdellovibrionales bacterium; assembly: GCA_964421125.1. Classification (GTDB taxonomy): domain Bacteria; phylum Patescibacteriota; class Minisyncoccia; order Moranbacterales; family DUUL01; genus UBA2193. Next base: position 10,392 of record CAYQVD010000016.1, on the reverse strand, counting down.
TTGGCAATGAAGGATTTAAGGAGTATATTAAAAACTTCGGATTTGGAGAATTGTCAGATGTTGAATTGCCAAGAGAAGTTATTGGAAATATTTCTAATCTTGATGCAGATCGTGATATTGAATACTTTACAGCTTCTTTCGGGCAGGGAATTACCGTTACTCCTCTTCAGATATTAAATGCTTATTCAGCAATTGCTAATGGGGGAGAGCTTATGAAACCTCAAATTATTGATTATACTGAAGGATTTGCTGGTAATATTGAAAAAAGAGAGCGAGAAGTTAAAAGGAAAGTTATTTCAAAAGATGCTGCAAACAAGTTAGGGTTAATGCTTGAAAGTAATATAGTAAATGGTCATGGAAAGTTAGCGGGAGTTCCTGGCTTTAGAGTGGCAGGGAAAACTGGAACAGCTCAGATTGCTGATAAAGAAGAAGGTGGTTACGAGGAAGGTGCAACGGTTGGTTCTTTTGCTGGGTTTGGCCCGGTTGAAAATCCAAAATTTGCAATGCTTGTAGTAATCGATAACCCAAAGGATGTAGAATGGGCAGAAAGTACTGCAGCCCCGATTTTTGGAGAATTAGCACGATTCATGTTTGATTATTGGGGGATTGATAGTACGGAAGAGTATTTCGAGGAGGATTTGGCGAAATTTAATAATTCTCATAATTATATTAATTATCAAGAGGAAGACGATAATAATGATGAGAATGGGAAAGAAGACGATAAAAAAGAGGAGGATGAATAAGAAATTAAATAAAAAGGAATGAAATCAAAAAAAACAGTTTGGCTAGAAGGGATATTAAAATTTTATGCAAAAATAATATTAAAAAAGTATAAGCCCCAGATTGTGGCTATTACTGGTAGTGTTGGGAAGACTACAACTAAAGAAATGATTGGTGAGGTTCTTGAGAAGTCCAAAAAAACAAGGAGGAGTAAAAAGAATTTTAATAATGAAATTGGAGTGCCGTTAACTGTTATCGGTTATCAGGCTGAAGATTTTTCAATTTTTGGTTGGATAATAATTTCTTTGAAGGCTTGGAGCTTAATTATCTTTCCTTTAAAATATCCAGAAATTTTGGTTCTTGAGATGGGAGCTGACAAGATAGGAGATATTAAATATCTTTGTGAATTTATTCCTGTTTCTGTTGGGATTTTGACTGGAGTTGGAATTTCTCATCTTGAAAATTTTAAAACTAAAGCAGCTATTATTAAAGAGAAAGGACATCTTTTGAAACAGCTTCCAGCACAAGGCTTGGGTGTATATAATTTTGATAACAAGGACATTCGAGAAATTGGCGAAAATATTAAGGCTAATGCAATCAGTTATGGATTTGAAGAAGGAGCGCAGGTGAGAGCAACTGATATTTTATATGGCTATGAAATGGTGACTGATTCTAATGGGATTGAAAGAAAAGTTTTAAGGGGGACAAGCTTTAAGCTTAATTATCAAGGCAAGATTATGCCAGTTCGATTAAGTCATTGCATTGGGAAAGGACAGATTTATTCTGCATTAGCAACCTTTGCAATTAGTTCTTATTTTGATTTAAACTTGGTTGAAATTGCTGAAATTCTTAAAAATTCTTATCCAACACCGGGTCGGATGAGTTTGTTGGAGGGAATTAAGAGAACAATGATTATTGACGATACTTATAATAGTGCCCCAGACAGTGTTTTGGCGGCAGTGGATGCTGTTGAAAAAATTAATGCTTCAAGGAAGATTGTGGTACTGGGGGATATGCTTGAACTCGGAGATGAAGAAGAGCGAGGTCATAAAGAAATTGGAAAGCTTTTGGTAGATGCTAATATTGATTTCTTTGTGGCAGTTGGAAGTAGGATGTCTTTGGCTGTTGACGAATTTGTAAAATCTAAAGAAGATGATTCTCAGGTAGCAAAATTTAATAACCCAATGGATGCTGGAATGTTTATTCAAAATCTTATAAGAGAAGGAGACTTGGTTCTTGTGAAGGGATCTCAGGGAATGAGAATGGAAAAAGTTGTTGGTGAAATAATGGCAAATCCTCTTAAGAAAGAAAAGCTTCTTGTTCGACAAGAACAAAAATGGCAAGAAACGGATTTTGAGATACAGTAACTTTTATTAATTTATTTTTTTGACATAGAAATATAGGTTTTAACTAGAGTTAGTTATCAATTTTAATACAACGGTGGTGTGTTTAGTTTAGGATCTTTCTCACATTTAATTGACTTGAAGTTGAGACTTATTGTATAATAAGAGAAATAAGTTTTTGCAACTTTTAATATAAAAATAAAACAAAATAAAACAAAACAAAAAAATGGGAAAAAATAAAAAAATTATCGTAGTGTTACTAATTATTTCTATAATCATTGTTATGATTATTTATATGTTGATGATTATGAGTAAAAAAAATATCGAACCATTACCATTACCATTACCATTACCATCAATACCGATTGAGGCATCGGTTGAGATACCAGATAAAACACTCCAAGTAGTTGAAAATGATTTAGATACTCAGTCAACATCAATCACTAAGCCAACAAAAGAGGAAGAAGAAGATTTTGCTGCAATAAATAGGATTGCAGGAAAGGTCATCTCGGCTGAAACCGGAAGCATAAAAATTTTAACAACTGAGGGAGAGCTTACACTTAAAATTCCTCAATCAGGAGCATTTTTCACAAAACAAATAAAACAAGAGGATGGGAGTTTTCTCGTGGAAGAAATGGGCGTATCTGATATCCAGAAAGATAAGGAAGTATTTGTCCAATATAATAGCAAAACCAACGAAGTCATGTTAGTAGTGATAAAATAGTTTAGTTTTATATATAATAAGGTTAAAATAAAAAAAATGATTAAGAAATTTTTATTGGTGGTGTCCTTTTTTCTTTTATTTGGATTTGCAGATAAAGCTCACGCCTGGGTCTATATTAATTTAGATGTTGCGGAGGGCGTTTGTTATGGCACTGACGGTTATGTTGGTTTTGTAGACGGATCTACTGGAAATTGGATAAGTGATCAGACATTTTATCCTGGTGAGGAGCTTTATATATCATTACATTTAGAAAATTTAGGAGATTGTCCGGCTAAGGTGTATTATAATTACTACCCTAACACAAATGGTTGGTACGCTAGTTCTAATATCGCACGATATAGTTCATTTAATTTGTCTAGACATTTGCTGCGAGGTAGGGCTGGGAATACAGATTCCTATGCATCAGGAACAGATAGGCGTGTGCCCTTTATAGTTAAGAATGTCAGTAACGGTAACTCATATTGGAAATTTTTACACTATGACCTATTGCCCGAACTTGCCATTAATTTTTCAGCCAGCCCAACTTCCATCTACCTTGGAGAATCAACAGATTTGACTTGGGCTGTTGACGGAGCGACTTCTTGCGACGCCACCGTATTATCTGCCGGAGCAGGCTCATGGGCTGGTTCAAAATCATCTTCTGGCGGAACAGAGAGTGTAACTCCAACTTCAACCGGAACTAAAAGATATGTGTTGGCTTGTTCTAGCCCTGGAGGAAATATAAGTGAAACTGTAGATGTTGTTGTGAATTCACTTCCTGCTCCTATAATACAAAATCTTTCTGCAATAACTCCTATCGACCTTGGAGATCCGACAACTATTACTTGGAGAGTCTCAGGAGATGCTACTACTTGTACGGCTAGCGGAAATTGGTCTGGACTTAAATCGCATGCTAACTGGGTATTCTATAATCAAACTGTAACTCCAACTACAGCTGGATTAAAAACTTATACTTTGACTTGCTCAAATGCTGGAGGGATTGTGTCAAGGAGTACTGGTGTGCAAGTTAACACCACTGACGGCACCTGTGGAACACGAAATACAACCTATGGAACTGAAACTGCTTGGCCAGGAAGTTCTACATATTGTGCTTCAGGAACAGCCAGCGCAAGTCCTGTCTTCCCAACCGATGGAAATTCTGTTTCATGGATTTGTAACGGTTCCGGTGGTGGAACAAATCAAAATTGCGCAGCGACGAATGTTGCTGCTCCTGTAATAGAAAATCTTTCTGCGACGACTCCTGTCGAACTTGGACAACCGACAACTATTTCTTGGAGAGTCTCAGGAGGTGCTACTACTTGCACAGCCAACTCAACAGACGGAGATTGGTTGGGACCAAAGTCGCATGTTAATGGACAAAACTATAATGAACCTGCATCCCCAACTTTACCTCTTGAATTAAAAACTTATACCCTTTCTTGTACAAATCTTGGAGGGCCTACGATAATGAGTACTGATGTGCAAGTTGATTCTCCTGTTGTTCCAAGCACTGCTCCAAGAGCCAATATCACTGTTCCAGGTGGAGATATGGAGGTAAATGTTGGTGTTGCAATTGGTTTTACGGGCAATGGAACAGACTTAGATGCAGGTGAAACAATAATTAATTATCAATGGAGGCGTGGAGTTTTGGGAAGTTGCACAGGGACGGAATTAACTACCACTACCAATCCGCTTTACAGTCTAGCTTTTGGTGCTGCGACAGAATTTGATATTTGTCTTATTGTTCAGGATAGTAATAATACTTGGTCGGGTAATTACGAAAGTAGGCATATAAAAATTAATGCTCTTCCTACTTATAACTGCCAATTATCTATTCCTACTAATGCTGAATCTTGGGGGGCAACTGAAGAAGTTGGTCTAACAGATAACTCTACTAATTGGGACTATTCTGCTAGTGACACACCAGCTTTATGTGAATATAAGTGTACCTCACCAAGTGTATATAATGTAGTAACATTCGTTTGTGATCCTCCTACTTGTATTGGTAATATTCCTAATAATTCTGATTTATGTTCTAGTGACAGTACTGGATTGACTGCTGATGTAGGAAGAACTTTGGTTGGAAGCTGTGGTGCTCCTAAATGTGAGTACATCTGTAAAACCGGATTTACTTACAACGGTGGTTCAGGAGAATGTGACTCAATTTCATCGCCAAATCCATCCAGTTGGAAAGAAGTAGCCCCTTAAATTTAAATAAATTAAAAAACTAAAAAAAACAAATGGGAGAAAAAAACAGTAAAATCATTTTAACTACACTAATCATCATCTTAGTCATCATTGCAGTTGTCTTTGTAATAATGATTATGAATAAAGACAAGCAACCAATGGCTCAAGAGACAACACCAGTAGAGATTGCTCAAGAAGCCGAAGAAGGATCATCAGAAGAAGGATCATCAGAAGAAGGATCATCAGAAGACGGAGTAACTCCTTTAACTGAAGAAAAAAAAGAAGAATTAGCTGCAATAAAAAACACCATTGGAACAATTAGATCAGTGGATATTGGAGCTATTGTAGTTTCAACTATTGATGGAGATTTAACCTTAAAAGTTCCACAGGAAGGAGCATCTTTTGTCACTCAAACACTTCAAGAGGATGGAAGTTTTCTTATGGAAGAGATAGGACTTTTTGATCTTCCTACAGAAAAAGAAGCTGATATTCAATACAACGGAACTACTAATGAGGTTATGTTGGTTGTGATTAAGTAGCGATACTTCCTATCATCTATCATTTTTAACACTAGGCATATTCTTTGCTTAGTGTTAAAAAAAATAAAAATGAATAAAAAAAATATTATTATTAGTATAGCTGTTTTTCTATTTTTAATAGTAGGGATTGCTTTTTTAGTTTTGATTTTTAATGATTTTAGTTTTAAGAAGGAGGCTAAGTTAAGAGATCAAAAGGAAAAATTTTTAAATTCTAGTACAAATGAGGAGGTTAATGTTCAAGAGAATAATGACATTGTGCAGTAGTAATATATTTGACTTTTTCTGTTGAATAGGCTAAGTTATGAGCAGACTCTTAGAACTTATAATTATTAATTCAGTTAAATAAAGACGAAAGGAGAGTATATGTTGAATATACAAGCTTTTTGTTTTGCTAAAAACTATGAGTGAAGAACAAAAGATTGCTGATGTTGACGGTCAAGATGAAGAAAATGTTACTGTATCAAAAATGGAAGAGCTTTTAAAGGAGTTTCCTGTTCAATCTCTTCAAGAAGGAAAAAAAATTAAAGGAGTGGTTATCGCAATTGATAAGCACGCTCTTTTTGTTGATCTTGGTGAATATGGAACAGGAATTGTTTACGGAAAAGAAATTAAGGATGGAATTGGAGATAATCGAAAGAAGTTAAAACAAGGGAGCGAAATTGTTGCTACAATTATTGATCAAGAAAATGAAGAGGGATATGTTGAATTGTCTGTTAAGGAGGCAATGATGGAAGAGGCATGGAATGATCTTCGAGAAAAAATGTCAACTAGGGATGTACTTAGTGCAAAAATTCTTGATGCTAATAAGGGTGGATTGATGATTGAAATCAACAGCGTAATTGGATTTATGCCAGTGAGTCAATTGTCAGCAGAGCATTATCCTCGAGTTGATGATGGTGACAAGAATAAGATTTTTGAAATATTGAAATCCTATGTTGGGATAGACATGAGAATTGTTGTACTTGATGCGATTGAAGACGAAGAAAAATTAATTGTTTCTGAGAAAGAAGCTTATAAAGATGAGGAAAAAGAAGCGATTTCTGAATTTAAAATGGGTGATATTGTTGAAGGTGAGATCAGTGGAGTTGTTGACTTTGGTGCTTTTGTTAAATTTTCCCCTCCTTCAAAGAAAAGTGAAGGTGATGAAAAAGATAAACTTGAAGGATTGGTTCATATTTCTCAGTTGGATTGGAAACTTATTAGTAATCCTCGTGATTTTGTTAAGGTTGGTGATAAAATTAAAGCGAAAATTATTGACATCAATGAAACTAGAATTTCTTTATCTATTAGAGAATTAAAGAATGATCCATGGGTAAATGTTGGTGAAAATTATAAAGTTGGAGATATTGTTGATGGAACGGTTAATAAAATTAATCACTTTGGAGCATTTGTTTATCTTGATCAAGATATTCATGGGTTGGCTCATGTCAGTGAATTTATTTCTAGATATCCAAATAAGAATATTGATGAAGTTATTGTTTCTGGAGAGGTTTATAAATGGCAAATCATGTCAATGGATCCTAATGAACATCGAATGGGATTGAAGTTTATTGGAAAAGGTGAAAAGGCTGTGAAAGAAGCTGAAAAAGAAGATACTGATTCTGAGGATAAAGAAGATGAATCCGACTCCGCCAAGGCTACGACGGACAAGAAGAAGGCAGATAAGAAGAGTGATGCTAAGAAACCCGCCTCCGCTAAAGCTACGGCGGGCGAGGAAGATGATAAATCTGATTCTGATAAAGAAGATAATAAAAAAGAAGAAAAAAAAGATAAGAAGGAGACTAAAAAGAAAACTGCCTCTACTAAGACTAAGGCTGACAAGGAAGAAAAGAAAGTGAAAGCTGATAAAAAGAAGACTGAGAAGAAACCCGCCTCCGCTAAAGCTACTGCGGGCGAGGAAAAAGAAACGAAGAAGAAAGATGTTAAGACAGAGGCTACTAAAGACAAAAAATCTGCCTCCACTAAAGCTACAGTGGGTGAGGAAAAAGAAGGAGAGAAATAATTATAGTAACTAATCTTCAAAATTTTAAGATGAAAGAAAAAAGAGTTCTTATCGTTAGTGGCCCTACTGGGGTCGGAGAAAATACTATAGTTAGCAAAATCTGTGAAAAATATTCTAACTTTAGGAGATTGGTGACGGCAACAACCAGAGCTCCTCGTCTTGGCGAAAAAAATAAGATTGATTATTATTTCATGTCTAATGAGAGATTTTTGAAAGAGGTTAAAAAAGGAAATATTCCTGAATATCAAAATAGTAGAGATAGGGATGTTTACTATGGAACATATTTACCTGATTTAGCGGACAAGGCTTCTAGGGGGCTTAATGTTATTATTAATACAGATATAACAGGAACAAAGTATTTTAAAAATAGTTGGAATGCTACAACTATTTTTATAATGCCTGATTCCATGGAAAGTCTTAAAAAGAGACATCTCAAAAGAGACTCTTCGATTTCAGAAGATGATCTTAAGAAGAGATTGGATTATGCTAAATATGAAATAGAAAATGAAAGAAATAGTTATGATTTCGAAGTTGTTAATGCTCATAATAAATTAGACGAAGCCGTCGATAATATAATTGAAATCGTAAAACAAGCAGGATATAAATTAGAAGATTAAAAAATAAAATGCCAAACTCTTTTGTTAAAAAGGTCCAGCAATATGCTTTTCATAGAGGACTTTTAAGAAGAGGCGACAAAATTGTCGTTGGAATTTCTGGTGGACCAGATTCTGTTGCGTTGACTTGCGTTTTGAATAAATTAAAAGAAAAACAAGACTTTCAAATCAAGCTTGTTCATGTGAATTATCATCAAAGGGAAGATGAATCTAATAAAGACGAGAAATTTGTTAGAAATTTTGCAGAAGAGAGTGGTCTAAGTTTGGAGGCTTTTGATTATAATCCAGGAGAATCAAAAAATCTTGAAGAGGACATGAGAAATTTTCGTTATAAAGTTTTTGAGGAAGTTTTGAGTAAAAATGATTTTAATAAGATTGCAATTGGTCACACGAAAGATGACAGTGTTGAAACTTTTCTAATGAACTTGATTAGAGGGTCCGGAGTGGAGGGCATTACTTCACTGAGAGATCAGAGAGGAAAAATTATTCGACCTTTGATGTGTTGTGAAAAAAGTGAAATTCTGGATTTCTTGAAAGGATTTACTCAGGAAATCTGTATCGATAAAAGTAATTTTGATATAAAATTTTCAAGGAATAGAATCAGAGAAAATTTAATTCCTTTATTACAAAAGGATTATAATAACAATATTAAAGAACACATCATTGATTTAGCTGGTCATCTAAGGGATGATTTAGAGATAATTGAAGATGTTGTGGAAAAAGTGTATAATGATAAAGTAGTTGTGAATGATAAAGAAATTATTATTAAAGTGAGTGATTTGCTGGAAATGCCAGTTGCTTTACAGAAAAGAATTTTTAGAAAAATTATCATGAATATTGTTGGGGATACTAAAAACATTTCCACAGCTAATTTTTTTGAATTTGAAAAGATCATTAAAGGTGAAAAGTCAAAAATTAGTGAAATGAAAATCAGAAATTTATTAATTTCAAAAAGAGGCGAAGAAGTTCGTTTTAAGAATATATAATAAGTTAATTTAAATTAAATAAATGGATAGTAAGCTTATAAAAAAAATTGCAATTGGAGTTTTGGTGGCGTTAGTGATTATCGCTTTGTTTTCGATTTACACTTCACCTTTTGATCAACCAGAAAATATTTCATTATCTCAATTAGTTCAGAAGATCAATGATAGGAATGTCGAAAAAATTGAAGTTGAAGGAAACAGATTAGGAGTGAAACTGATGGACGGAGATGAGATAACAGCCATAAAAGAATCAGAAAGCTCACTTTCGGAGTCACTTATTAATCTTGGTGCTACAGAGGAGTCATTGAAGAATATCGCTATAGACAATGTGGATACGACATCTTCAGGAATTTGGTTTAATATTGTTTTACCGTTTCTTTTACCGTTTTTGTTAATTGGATTTTTTGTTTGGTTTTTAATGAAACAAGCTCAAAAGGGAGGTAATCAAGCAATGACTTTTGGAAAGAGTCGAGCGAAGATGATGATTCCAACGAAAGACGGAAAGAATATTACTTTTAAGGATGTGGCTGGAGCGAAAGAGTCCAAAGAGGAGCTTTATGAAGTTGTAGAATTTCTTAAGAATTCTAAAAAGTTTACTAAGCTTGGAGCGAGAATTCCGAGAGGGTTTATGTTATTTGGAGCTCCAGGAACAGGAAAAACCCTTCTTGCTAAGGCAGTTGCAGGGGAAGCTAATGTTCCATTTTTTTCAATTTCTGGGTCAGAATTTGTAGAGATGTTTGTGGGAGTTGGTGCTTCAAGAGTTCGAGATTTATTTAAACAAGCTAAGAAGAGCGCACCCGCAATTGTTTTTATTGATGAAATTGATGCGGTTGGTCGTCATAGGGGGACCGGTCTTGGTGGAGGAAATGATGAAAGGGAGCAAACATTGAATCAAATTTTAGTTGAAATGGATGGATTTAATACTGATACAAATGTTATTGTTATTGCGGCAACAAATCGTCCTGATGTTTTGGACCCAGCTTTACTCAGACCAGGAAGGTTTGATAGGAGAATTACGATTGATCTTCCTGATATAAAAGAGCGAGAAGCAATTTTAAAGATTCACGTTCAAGGAAAGCCTCTTTCAAAAGAAATTGACTTAACTCAAATTGCTCAAAGAACTCCTGGCTTTTCTGGAGCAGATTTAGCTAGTCTTCTTAATGAAGCTGCTATTTTAACCGCTAGAAGAAACAAGACAAATCTTACGATGCAGGAAATGCGGGAAGCAATTGAGAAGGTGCTTCTCGGTCCTGAAAGAAAAAGTCAGATTATGGATGAAGAAGAAAAGAAAGTGACTGCTT
>CAYQVD010000015.1:0-27022 GCA_964421125.1 uncultured Bdellovibrionales bacterium | reverse complement strand
AACAAAAAAGTGGACGACGGTTTTTTACCGTGTCCACTTTTTGGGGTACAGATCATCGCGGGTGGTTTTTTGTTTATTAGAATTTTCTTCGGCCTCTCCTCTTGAATTTGGAAAAAATTTCGTTTAGTTTGAGCAAACTTTTGCCCAAACTGTTCATTAAAACCTTGAAAGTCGATATTTTTGCAGCCTTTTCTGATGGCTGCGAAAACTTGATCTGAATTCTCAAGGGTTGAAATGGCTCTAAATATGTTTGAGCCGGTCAGTTCCAAAGTGGTCATACGAACCTCCTTTGAATTTGGTGGTTGAGGTGACTGAAATCTGGTCATACGATCCAAGATTTTTTATCACTAGTTATTAAATTAACATTTGGAATAGAATTTACAGTCTTTATTTTATGTTTTTGATAGATATTTTTAATATTTCATCCAGGTCATCTTTTTCCACAGACTTAATCTTTCTTTCTTCTCCGCATTTTTTACATTTTTGAATAATAATCCATTCTCCTGCTTCAAAGTAGGCTCTTATTGGCTCCATGAGGCCCTGACAATTGTTTTCTCGATCTCCAGGATTGTTGTCAACGTGTTTTGACCAAAGACACTTAGGACAATGATTAGTGTATCCATCGCCTCTCACTTCTGCCCCGCAATTTTCGCAGGTAAAGTCTTCTGTTTTTCTTTGGAATTTTCTGGACATGTTAATGAGAGTTAAAATCTTGAAGTTAGAATATGGAATGGGAATATCAGAATTTAGAATATAATAAATTCAGTGAAAAAATAATTATCCTCTCTAGCAATTCCAGAAAATACTTTTATACGTAAGGACGTACGTCCTTACGTGAATAAATCTAAGATAATAATTGTCTCTAAGCACAGTGAAGTTAAATTTCAGACAACATATTTTCAAATGTCAAACCATTCCGATAACGTTTTAAGAGAAAATATATTATTTCAAATTATTACGACAAACAACTGAGATGCAGATAATATACTTTCGAGTGTCAGGCCATTCCGATGGGATTTTGGGAGAAAGTATGTTATCTGCATCTCAGTTGTTACATTCTTCTAAATCAATCTTCTTTCGTCAGAATCTCGCTTAGTTCTTTTACTTCCATATCGTCGCTGTTTTCTTTGAGATTGGCGAAACACATTGGGCAAGATGTAATAAGAATTTCTGCTTCAGTTTTTTTGGCTTGATTGACTCGATCCTTGGCAATCGCATTTGAGAGATCTGAAAAATTTGATTTAACTCCCCCACCACCTCCACAACAATAACTTTTATTCCGACAAAGTTCCATTTCTTTCAACTCAAGTCCTTGTCCCGAAATGATTTCTCGAGGTTGATCATAAATTCCCATCGATCTTCCAAGATGACACGGATCGTGATAGGTGACTTTTTTTGATTCTTTATTCGTAATTTCTTTTTTAGGCGTAATAATTTCCGTTATGTGTTGCACTTCGATATCCCATTTTTCTCCAAGTATTTCAGCATAATCTTTCTTAAAAACAACAGCACAGGCTGGACAATTAGTGATAATTTTTCCAACCCCATGGTTTTTGAAGACTTTAAAATTTTTTTCAGCAAGTTCTTTAAACGCTCTTGGCTCTCCAGCATTTTTAACGGGTGACCCACAACACAATTCATCATCTTTGAGGACAATGAAATCGATTCCTTCCTTCATAAGAATCACTTCGTACCTCTTTTGAATATCTTCAAGTGCAAATTTTGTAAGACAACCAGGATAATACAGTGTATTACTAGCCTTTAGTATATTTTTAAATATGTTCATATGCTAGACTTTTAGTAGTAGTTATGCTAAGATTATAAACCAATTAAAAATGGTTAACAAGGAATTTAAATTAGATTAAAATTGTAATATGAACAATCTTAGATATTACAGAAAAATTATTTTCTTTATACTACTGTTTATATTGCCCTTTAATACGAGGCATATTTTTAACTATGAGGTGATTAAAGAGATTGAATGTTTTCGAGAGAATTTAACATTCTTTTTATGCCCTTTTGATATTGGAATACTTTTAATCTTAACAACTTTGATCTGGGAAAAATGGGTAAAAATTAAATCGAAACTTTTTGCCAGTACTAATTTATATATATCTTCTGTTATTTTAATCCTTGTTTTAATAATAGCTTCAATTTTTTCAGATAATCAATCGGTTGCAATTTATAATACTATTCGGACAGTTGAAGCTATTGTTTTCTTCTTTATTGCAAAGAAAATTCTTTCTCAAAATAAGCGAATCTTTCTTCAAAGTGTTTATATTGTTTTTATTGCAGGCGTTATTCAATCAGTTATTGCACTTTTTCAATTCATTTTTCAAAAATCAATTGGTCTTTTCATTATCGGCGAAAGTCATATTGCGCCACACATTTTAGGTGTTGCTAAAATTGAACATGAAGGAGAGAAATTTATCAGAGGATATGGAACATGTCCACATCCTAATATACTAGGAGTATTTCTTCTAACCGCTCTTGTTTGCGGAATTTTTCTTTTAATGAGCGGGAAAGGACAACCATTGCTCAATCGAGAATGGAAATCTAATGTTCTTTTGTTTATTAAAAAAAGAATTAGCTTTTTAAAGTGGGACGCAAGTTTAATGAGAATTTTTCATATCATTCTCGGGACTTTATTAATAACGTCTGGAATTATTATCACTTTCTCAAGACTTGCTTGGTTTGGAACAGGAATAGTTATTATTTTTGCCATTGCGAAAGGCGTTATTGTTAATCGTCATCGCCTTCCTACCTTAAACCGAGCATTTTTTAAAAGAAATAATTCAAAGGAAAAAATTTCAGTTTCTCGTGAACAAAAACTGCTTTTTAGAGATACGGTATTTTTAGGATCTTTATATGTGATTATTCTTTTAGTTTTTCTTTCTCCTCTTATCGCTGATAGATTGTGTATTCGTGATTGTGGTTATGGAAATGATTCATATCAAATTAGAAAAGAATACACTGAAACAGCAATAAATGTTATTAGAAATAATCCAATTCTTGGAGTTGGACCTGGTAATTTTGTTATAGAAATGGAAGATTATGCCGTTAAACATCTTCAGGAATGGGAAAGACAACCAGTGCATAGTCTTTATTTTCTAGTTGCTAGCGAAATCGGAATTATTGGATTAATTATTCTTGTTTATTTTATTATTTTTAATATTAAACGTATTCCCTTTAAACGTTTATTTGGAATACTCTTTTTGACTTTTCTTTTTCTGGGAATTTTTGATCATTTTTTTGCATCTACCTTTCAAGGACAGCTTTTGTTTTGGGGCTGTCTTGCATTTTTTACTGCCTCTTGTAATATAGAAAATAAGGATTTAGAATTTGATAACTTCTAATAATATTTATGGATGAAAACAAAAAAGAATTAGCAAAAACTTGGGAGTCGCAAAAATTTGAAGATTTGATATATAAAAAATGGGAAGATTCGGGATACTTTAATCCTGATAATCTTGATTTACCAGAAGATGCTCCAAGTTACACCATTGTACTTCCTCCTCCAAATATCACTGACAAACTTCATCTTGGTCATTCCTCTATGCTTGCTATTGAAGATTTATTGATTCGATTTCATCGGATGAATGGATTTAAAACTTTATGGGTACCAGGAACTGATCATGCGTCAATTGCAACTCAAAATGCTGTGGAAAAAAAGCTTTTAAAAGAAGAAAATAAAAGTCGTCATGATCTTGGAAAAGAGAAGTTTTTGAAAAAAGTTTGGGAATTCTTAAGAGAAACTCAAGCGACAATTTTGATGCAAACTCGAAAAATGGGAGCATCTCTTGATTGGTCTCGAGAAGCATTCACTCTTGATGATGAACGAAAAAAAGCCGTTAAGAAAATGTTTATAGATATGTATGAAGCTGGAGCAATTTATCGTGGAGAAAGAGTTGTAAATTGGTGTCCAAGATGTCATTCAACTCTTGCAGATGATGAAATTGAGCATGAAGAAAAAAAAGCAAGACTTTATTGGATTAAATATGGACCTTTTATTATTGCAACTTCTCGACCAGAAACAAAATTGGGAGACACTGCAGTAGCAGTTCATCCAGATGATGATCGATATAAAGAAATGATTAACAAAGAATATGATATTCCAGGTGTTTTAGGGGACTTTAAAGTTAAGGTTGTTGCCGATAAATCCGTTGATCCTAAATTTGGATCTGGCGCAATTAAGGTAACCCCAGCTCACAGTTTTGTAGATAATGAAATTGCGCAAAGACATAATTTGCCAATGAAAAAGATTATAGATGAAGATGGAAAGATGATGAAAAATTGTGGAAAGTATGCTGGAATGACAACCTTGGAAGCTCGAAAAGCAATCGTTGAAGATATGGTAAAAATGGGATTAATTGATCATATTGATGAAAACTACATTCATAATACAGCTCAATGTTATCGTTGTGGTTCAGTTATTGAGCCAATTCCATCAAAACAATGGTTTATTGACGTTGATAAAAAACTAGATAGACTTAAAGGAAAATCTTTAAAGGAAAGAGCAATCGAAATAGCAGAATCAAAAGAAATAAAGTTCATTCCAGACAGATTCACAAAACGTTATTTTCACTGGATGGAAAACTTACATAATTGGTGTATTTCTAGACAGATTTGGTTTGGTCATGAAATTCCAGCCTGGTATAAGGGTGAAGATATTCACGTTGGTGAAAATATTCCTGATGGTAATGGATGGAAACAAGATCCTGACACCCTTGATACATGGTTTTCTTCTGGAATGTGGACTTTTTCAACATTGGGATGGCCAGATGATTCCAATGGAGACTTAAAAAAATTCCATCCAACACAAGTTCTTGAAACAGGTTATGATATTCTCACTCTTTGGGTTTCTCGAATGATCATTATGTCACTTTTTGCTCTTAAAGAAGTGCCTTTTAAAAATGTTTATTTACATGGACTAGTTCTTGATAAACATGGAAAGAAAATGAGCAAGTCTAAAGGGAATGGAATTGACCCAGTCGAAATGATTAATAAATATGGAACAGATGCAGTTCGACTTTCTCTATTAATTGGAAATACTCCAGGGAACGATCTCCGAATGTCAGAAGAAAAAATTGAAGGATACAAAAAATTCGTAAATAAACTTTGGAATATTTCAAGATTTGTTTTTCAACAAATTGATTCGAACAAACTAAAAAATCAAAAAGATTCCAGCCACACTTTAGCTGATTTATGGATTTTAGAAAAATTCAAGACTCTTATTGCTGAAATAACAAAAGATATCGAAAATTATAAATTTTCTCAAGCTGGTGAAAAATTAAGAATTTTTACTTGGGATGATTTTGCAGATTGGTATCTTGAAATTTCAAAAATTGAAAAAAATTCTGAAAAAAAAGAAATCTTACAGTTAATTTTATCTGACTTATTAAAACTTTGGCATCCATACGTCCCATTTGTCACAGAAAAAATTTGGAGCAATATTGACGACTCTTCTTTTTTGATGATTTCAAATTGGCCAAAACCGAAAAAGTATGAAAAAATAATTAACAATATCAAAGACTTAGACTCAAAAGATTTTTCTTTAATTAAAAAAGTTATTACTGTTATTCGAAGTGCTCGAGCTCAATATAATATGAGTCCTGCAAAAAAGATTGATATAACAATTTTTGCTGGAGAAAAATCAGAATTTTTAAAAGAAAATAGTTCCATAATAGAAAGTCTGCAAACCAGAATCAATACGCTTACTATTAAAGATAAGGGTGAAAAGATTAAAAATGCTTATTATGAAACTATTGGAAATATTGAAATTTATGTTCACCTTGAAGGCATTGTTGATTTTGAAAAAGAAAAAGAGCGAATAATTCAAGAAATTGAACAAAAAGAAAAATTGATTGATATTATTAATAAAAAACTTTCTAATAAAAAATTTGCAGAAAATGCACCGGCAGAAATAATACAAAAAGAAAAAGACAAACTTGTATTAATAAAGAGCCAAAAAGAAAAACTTTCAGATTTTTTACAAAAATTAAGAGTCCATTAAAAAAAATGCTCGATACCTTTAGTCGTTTACTATTTTCATTTATAGTCGGAATTGTCTCTGGCTTAGTTGCGCTTTTAACTCTTAGCGCTGTTCAATTCGCATTTACCTTATTTGAAGCCGAAGGGTTGATTTCTGTTTTTTTCATAAATGAAATTGGCGAAGAATTAATTAAGTTTCTGTTTATATTTTTTGTATTGAACCTTTTAGTTTCAGAAAAAAAGGACTGGACTTTGGGACTTTTTTATTCTATTTTAATTGGGCTTGGATTTGGCTTTTTCGAAATAATTCTTATAATTCTCTCAAGTGGAATAACAGAAACATTTGGAATACTTTTAATTTTAGGAGTTCACAGTCTCTCTTCTTTTATGTTAGGAATAGCAACTATTTTTTGGCAATTAAATAAAAGATGGCTTATTTCTTTTATTTTCTTAGTAATCGCCATTGGAATTCACATTGCATATAATCTATTTGCCTTGAATTTCTATAAATGATATAATTACCTTAATTAAAAAGTAAAATTAAAAAATAAAATGGTGAAACAGAAAAAATCATTTCTTGAAAAAATTACAGGAATAAAAAAAATTGAAGATGATGATGATGATTTAATCGATATTGAAGATGAAACCCCTCCTGAAGAAAAGACTCCTATAAATCAAATTCGAGACAATGACCAAGACGAATATGAATATCCTGACGATAAACAAAATGTTGTTTACGAACAAGAGACCTACAATATTTCAAGTTCTTCTCCACAAAAAACCACACCTATTTCTCAGAAAAAATCATCTAATTCAAGAGTTGACTCAGAAGGACAATTAACAATTGATGTTTATCAGACAGAAGATGATATCGTGATTAAATCAACCATCGCTGGGGTAAAACCAGAAGACTTGGACGTTAATATTAATAATGACATGGTCACTATTCGTGGAGAACGAGTTCAAAACGAAGAGATTGATCCAGAAGATTACTATTATCAAGAATGTTATTGGGGACCATTTTCCAGAAGCGTTATTTTACCAGTTGAAATTATCTCTGAAAAAGCAGAAGCTGCCATGAAAAATGGAATTTTAACTCTAAGGCTACCAAAAGCTGATGTAACTAAAACTCGAAAAATTCAAGTTAGAGGATACTAGGAAGAATTGAAAATGTTTTAATAAGTCAAAAACCAGCATTTTCAAGCTGGTTTTTGAAACTTAGAAAAATGAATAAAGATAATTTGAATAAAGTAAGTAGGAAAATTCTGTTTTTAATGGCTGTTTTTGTTTTGATTGGATTTTTCAGTAAAGCAAATGCAAATGATCAAGAAAATATTGGATTTTTCGAAAACGGAAAACTACAAGAAATAATACAGAAGCCTTATTATCTCTACCATATTAATAGAGACACAGTTATCCCCTTCTACGCTCGAGATTACATAACCTGGCATTATTCCATCATAGAAGATCCTGATCATATTTCAGAAATTGAAAATCCTTTTTTATGCTCCTTGGAAAATGGAAATTCCACGCTCTGTGACATCACCAAGCCTTTTAATAAAAGAGTTCACAACAAAAAAATTACACAAGTTTTTATAAATAAAAATAAAATAAAAGACTATCTCAATTCTCTTTCAGAAAGAGTTGATTCTGAACCAAAAAATGGAAAAATTGGTATCAATGAAAATGAAGAGATTTATTTCATAAATGCAGGAGAAGTAGGATACAAGCTTGATGTAGAAAAAAGCTACAGTGAAATCATTAATGTACTAAAAAACGAAAATGAAGATTTCTATATCCCTCTTGCCACAAACAAAATTGAGCCAGAGTTATCAGAAGATGGAATTGGTAAGCTTGGAATAAAAGAAAAAATTGCAACAGGAGAATCAAATTTTCGTGGTTCAACAAAAAATAGAATACATAATATTAAAGTCGCCGCTTCTCGTTTTCATGGATTAATAATTAAGCCAGAAGAAGAATTTTCGTTTATTGAGAATCTTGGTGAAGTAGATGGGGATCATGGATATAAAAAAGAATTGGTTATTAAGAAAAATACCACAGTTCCTGAATTTGGAGGAGGAATCTGTCAGATTTCAACAACAGCTTTTCGAGTAGCGCTTAATGCAGGACTTGAAATAACAGAACGTCATAATCATGCCTATCCAGTTAGTTACTATAACCCTCCAGGATTAGATGCAACCGTTTATATCCCAGCGCCTGATTTAAAATTTATTAATAATACTGGAAATCACATTTTAATTCAAACAAGAATCGAAGGAACTAAATTATTTTTTGACTTTTATGGAACATCTGATGGTCGTCAAGTTGAACTTAGTGGCCCAACAATAATAAAAAGAACTCCTGAGGGGGGAATTCAAACTATTCTTTATCAGATTATTAAGAATGCAGATGGCAAAGAAATTCGTGAAGATATTTTCAAGAGTTTTTACAATAATCATGATAATTACCCTAACCCAAACGAAATTATTCGTAATAAACCAAAAGATTGGTCCGGAAAACAATGGGATGAATATTATGCAAAATATGGTAATATCATAGAACAATTAAACTCTCAAACTTTATAATCTTTATTGTAAACAAATGAAGAAGGAAAATAAAAAATTATTAGATCAGGAAATTTTAGCCTTGGAAAAACTCCAAGGTAAAGAGCGAGGTGCTGATATTAAATATCTCGTTGAGTACGTTAAGGAAAAAGAAGGAGAAAATGGTTTAAAAGAATTAAAGATAGAATTAGCCGAACATTATGATTTCTTCTTACCTGATCTTGAAAAAATTACAGACGTAGAGTGGATTTCCGAAGTTATTCCGCATATCTTCTTAGTTGCCACTGTTAGATTCTTTGATTGGAAGAGAGAAGATATTTATGAAATAGGTAAAAATGCAATTACTTATTCCAAAACCCTTAAGATGTTTATTAAATATTTTACCTCAACAAAAAAAACCATTCAAAGAATAGTGGATGATTGGAATAATTATTACTCAGAAGGAAACGCTAAACTTACTAACTTCAATAAGAATAAGAAAAAAGCAATTATAGAAATAAAAAACTTTAAAACTCACCCTATTTTATGTATTTATCTAAGTGGTGTTATAACTAGAATTCTTGAAATAACCACTGGAAGCAAGCATATAAAAGTTAAAGAAACAAAATGTATATTCAAAGGAGATGATCGCCATTCTTTTGAATTAACTTGGTAAGCAAGGTTTTCATACAAAAAAATAATTGATTTAAGAAAAACAGACTCAAGTCTGTTTTTTTTTGAATCTAAGCAATTAAAAAAAATTCCAGCCAGAGACTGGTCGGCCTCTAGCCAAGAACCCTTCTCATTTTACTATTTTTGTTTTGTTAACTGTTTGGGCGACTAGAGGGAATTGAACCCTCGTGGCTGGTTCCACAAACCAGAGTTCTACCATTGAACTATAGCCGCCATGTATGTAAATAACTACCTAGACATACTAATACATATCTAAAAAAATTTCAAGGGTTTAACGATACAAAAAGCGCCCCATAAAATAATGAAACGCTTTTATTGAAATAATAAAAAAATTATTCTTGTTCCGCTAAAACGTCTCCTGATAAATCATCTTCATATCCACTTGCTGAAGTTGAATTTATTAAAGAATCAATTTGTTCAACCTTTTTCCCCACTTCATCATTTCCAGGATGTTCAAAATCAATTATTTCTTCAGGTAAAACTTTCTGAATATTTTCTTCAGCAACATCTTTCTTTTCAATCATATCTTGTTTTACTTCTTCAAGTTTTTGTTGATCAGCTGTGCATCCCGCAAGAAAAATAACTCCGAAAAATAAAATTGTTGATGTCGCAATTAATTTATTCATTTTTTTGTTTATTAATTTTTATCTTTATTCTTCTTCCTTTTTATCTAGGTCATTCCCCGCTGATCCAAGATATTCTTTCCTTAACTCAAGAAGCTCTGGTCTTATTGTTTCCTTATAGTAATCCTTGATATCCAAAATGTCTTCCCTGATTGAATTCCCTTCTTGTCTTGCTAATTGAAGCTTATTTCTAATTCCTTCTTCAATATCAACACAATCCACATCCACCGAAGCCTCAAGTGAAGCAATGAAAGAATTGTGATCTACATAAAGATTCTCTAGCTTAGTTTTAAGAATTGCCAAATAACTTTCAATATCAGACGTGTCTAATCCTTCCACTTCAAAAAAAACACTAAGCTCTTCAATGTTTTTATTTATACCATTGAAATTCTTTTGATGATATTTATTATTACTTTCAAATTTTTGAGTTCTAGATTGAACCCGTTCTCTAATTTGCTCACAACGCTTTTCTTGAATCTCTACTTTTTTTTCTTCTTTTTTCGCATCAAGCTCCTCCTTTTTCACTTTTCTATCAGCTTGAATTTCTTCTTTTTTAGTATCTCTTTCTACCTTCTTGGCCTCAAGATCTTCCACTGTCATCACAGCACTCGCTCCACCAACAAAAACCAAAAGAATAATTCCTGCAACAATTCCAGTTACTAATTTATTTTTTGTCTGCATTTTTTGTTTTTTAACAATTACTTATTACAACTTTATTATAACACATATTCATATTTGCAACCATTTTTTAAAATGTTATTATGAATTTATGAAAAAATACACAATAATAGCTCTGGGGATAATTTTAATAGGAATAATAACTTCTTCTGTTTTTTTATGGTTCTTTTTAGATAAAAACAGTTCAAGACACAATATTCCTGTTAATAAGATTGAAGTAATTCAAGAAACAACAAAAAACACCCCGGAAAATGCAAAAAATGAACCTATAAGCGATGTTTCGCAACAAGATGAGTCAATCAGTGAAACCCAAGGAAACACCTTTAAAACCGAAAAATCTGAAATAAAAATAGCTAGCTTCATTGAAAACCAGGCACCATTCATTTCTCAAGCACCTTTTGGTGTTTGGGACAAACTTCATGATGAAGCTTGTGAAGAAGCTGTAATAATTATTGCTAATGGATTCCTAAATGATGTTAAAGAAATTTCAAACGAAAAAGCTAATAAAGAAATTTTAGCCCTAGTCGATTGGCAGATTGAAAAATACGGAAAACATAAAGACTTGAAATTAGAAGAAATTCAAAATATGGCACTTGAGTTTTATAAAGACAATCTTGAACTTTCAGAAGAAATTAGCGAGCAGTCTTTTAAAAAAGTTCTTGCTAATGGAAACATAATAATTATTCCAGCCGCTGGACAAGAACTTGGAAATCCATTTTTCACTCCTCCAGGACCGCTCTATCATGCTTTGGTTGTGATTGGTTATGATGAATTAACACGAGAATTCATTACTAATGACCCAGGAACAAAAAGAGGAGCAGGATTTCATTATTCTTATGCGACTCTCTTGAAAAGCATCCACGACTTTCCTGGTAAAAAAGAAAAAATACTCGAAGGAAAATCTCGAGCATTAATAGTTAAAAAGAAATAAAATTTTATTTTAAAAAAAGCAATTTACTGAAAATTGAGAATTACCCCTTATTCTTCTGTTTTATGTCTTGAAATAAAAAACCACTTAGTTACTTCAATTAATGTCATACTGATTATTCCAATAGCAATTAAGATGAGCCAATCTGTAAATCCGATTGATACTGTGTGAAGAATCTTTTGAAAAAATGGAACATAAACTGCAACACAGAAAGCAATGACCACAAAAACTATTCCAAAATTAAGCCATTTATTTGAAAAAGGATTAATTTGCCAAATATTTTTTCTAAGATTTTTATAGGAATAGACCACAAAGGCAGTGTCGATCGCAATTGCTCCAAAAACTAATGTTCGAACATAATCTAGATCCATTCCTAATTTCCTCCAAAGAATCCAAAAAAGAAGAAGTGTAAGAAATTCATCAATTAAACCAGTAAAGAAAATTAAAATTTTCATTTCTTTTGTAAGAAGCGGTGCCTCAATCGGCATCGGTTTTCTTTTCATAACACCTTTTTCTCTTGGCTCAAATGCATAGGCAATATTTGGAAGCGTATCTTCAATAAAATTATTCCAAAGAATTTGGACTGGAAGAATCGGCAGTGGCCAGCCAAAAACAATTTTTGAAACACCAACAACGACCACTGACGTAAACGAATCTGCAAGAATATACGAAATTGATTTTCGAAGATTGTCGATAATTGTTCTTCCTTCGGCAATTGCTTCTATGATGATCGAGAAACTGTCGTTTAAGAGAACAAGATCTGAAACCTCCCTAGCAATATCGGTTCCTGACCCAAGAGCAATTCCAATATCAGCTTTTTTGAGAGCAGGCGCGTCATTAACTCCATCTCCCACCATAGCAACCACCTTCTTATTTTTTTGCCAAGCTGAAACAATTCGAATCTTGTGTTTTGGTTCAGTTCGAGCAAATATTTTTATCTTTTTAACAAGCTTTTTTAATTCTCCGTCGTTTATATTTTCCAGCTTATCTCCCTCAAGAATTTCACTCCTTTTTACATGAAGTCCTGCCTCCTTTGCAATAGCACGTGCAGTTTCTGGGTGATCACCAGTAATTATAATTGGTTTCAGTCCTGCTTGAGAAGCAATCTTAATTGTTTTCTTAATACCTTTTCTAATAGGATCTTTAAGACCAATTAATCCAATGATTTCAAGATCCGAAAGGTTATCAATTAAATCTTCTCTTTTTTTAACATCACCATCAACTTTTTTTTCTGCAACAGCAATAACTCTTAATCCTTGCTTTGTCATTTCGATTACTTTATCCTCCCATTGCCTTGATTGCTTTGATTTTTTAATTAATTCCTCTGGAGCTCCTGTTGCATAAATAAAATACCTGTGTGATAAACTTTTCGCTTTCCACTCTAGTGATACTGCTTGAAGTCTTAATGTTGGTTCAAAAGGCATTTTAAAATGTTCAATCACTTTTTTCGAAAGATTTTTCTTGGTAATTCCCTTTGAAATCCCAGAGGAAAGTAGTGCTTTGTCCGTTGGAGACCCTTTTACTTTCCATTTTTTTATTGCATCTTGTGGATTTTCAACATATGCTTCGTTGCAAAGTGCCGCAATCTTTAAGGTCTTTTCAATATCAAATGACTCAATTTCAGATACCTCCATCTCTCCTTTTGTAAGCGTTTTGGTTTTATCAAAACAGATTACGGAAGTTGAGCCAAGTGTTTCTACTGATCCAAGCTTTCTAGTTAACCCTCTCTTCCTTAAAAGACGCTCCATCCCAATTACTAGAACAACTGTCAGAACAATTGGTAATGATTCAGGAATTCCTCCGACAACAATAGCAACTGAGGCTTCGAATGTTTCAAGAAGATTATCTCCACGAATAATTCCTCCAATAAAGAGAAAGACACAAATTGTACTTATGGATATTCCAATGAATTTTCCAAGACGAGCAATTTTTTGCTGAAGAACAGTTTTATTTTCCTTGGTTTTATTAAGAAGTGTTGCAATTTTTCCGGCCTCAGTATCATTTCCGATGGAAATAACAACTGCCTTCCCCCTCCCTCCTTCAACCAAACATCCCATATAAGCCATATTTTCTCTGCTAATTAAAGCAGTTTTCTTTGGTAATTTTTCATTTATCTTAGCTGAAGGAACTGATTCTCCAGTGAGAATTGCTTCTGATATTTCAAGGTGCTGTACTTCAATAATTTTTGCATCAGCTGGAACTTTATCTCCTGCACTTAAAAAAATAACATCACCAACAACTAAGTCTTCATCAAAAATTTCTCTCTTTTTTCCATTTCGCAAAACAGTCGCTTTTGTTTTGAGTACATTTTGAAGTTTCTCTAAAACTTTCGAAACCTTCACTTCTTCCCAGAACCCGAAAAGTGCATTAAAAAATGTTGCTAAAAATATCACAAATGAATCAGTATACTCACCAAGCAAGAACGTAATGATTACTGCAATAATAAGAATGTAAACCAAGGGACTCCTAAATTGATTTAGAAATATTTTGAATTTAGAAAACTTTTTTTCCTTAGAAATTCTATTAAAACCATTTTCCTTTTGTTTTTGCCGAACCTCTTTCATTGTTAGTCCTTTTTGAGGATTAACTTTTAATTCTTTTATCGCTTTTCTCACAGAAATACTGTGCCAATCTTTTTGTTGCATTTATTTTTATTTTTTATTCAAATCACTCTGAATTATAACATAAAATTAAAATAAGATAAAAGTTAAAGAGCCTTAAGTATCATTCTTATTTGTTTTTAAAAATAACCATTTAAATATATATTTAAATATCCATTTCTAAAATTAACCAGTGAATCAAAATTCCTTGAAATTTGGAGTTTTGATGAAAAATTGCTGAAAATATTTTAAAAATAAAACAGCCGCATAACACTGTTAATGCTATGCGACTGGTTGAGAATTAAAGAACAAAGAAAAAACTATGCGGCGACGGATTTGGCCGGTTGGTTAATTTCATAAAAACACAACTGAAGATTTCCGTTTTCACCGTTTTTAAATCCCGTCTTATATTCTGCCCGTTGTTTCTCGATATCTGGCCAGAAATCAATAAGAAGGACTTTTTACCAAACGAAGTGGTTTTCACCTGTGCCTCTACCCGTCCGATGACATTCTTGCCCAACTGCTCGCCGGTAATCCCGAAGAAATTCCGCTGAACAATCTGTCCATTGATATTGGAACTGCTCCTCCAATGATCCTCAACAGAAACCGTTTTTCCGTTTCCAGTCTCAAATTTATGAGCAGAAACAAATTCCATATATTGGCTTTTCCGGGGAACCTTCACTTTCACATTTTCCTGTTGATCCAAAAGTTGATAGTGAGCTGACATATGGCCTCCTTTTGACTGAGATTAGTGTTAGTTTTCAAATGTTCATCCAAAACATTTTAATATACACCTAATTAACTAATTTGTCAACCCCTGAACCCAAAAAATCCCTTGAAATAAGGGATTTTTGCAATTTGTACGCCCGGTGGGACGCTCTTCGAACCGGATTAGTAGAAAATTGGGATAAAATGGAAATGGTTTTTGAGAGGATTGGAGTTTTGATGAAATAACATTATTTTTTTCTAGATTAAGATTGGGATCAGAATGCAAGCTGTTTTTGTTGACAAAAGGTGTTATTGTGTTAATATTTATTCTTGTTATTTTTTAAATTTGCACAATAATTATTGTAAATTAACTTAACAATAGAGTTCTTTATTTTTTAATAAAAACGCAATTATCAAGGAAGGAGATGCCAATGAGTAAGTTATTAAAGAAGTTTCGGGAAAAACATATGCCCGAAGAAATTAAGTCAATAAATTCTTTATTTGAACTGGAAGAGATGTATAAAAAGTGTCCCGAGGAATTCGAACCATTCATTGAGGCACGTTATGCCGAACTTCTTAAATCCGTGGAGTCTTTTGATGAATTGAAAGTGATGCGTGGAGAGTTTTCTGATGAATTCGAACCATTCATTGAAGCACGTTACGCCGAACTTCTTAAATCCGTGGAGTCTTTTAATGAACTGGAAGTGATGTATGACAATCCTTCTGAGGAATTTGAACCATCCATCGAAGCACGTTATGCCGAACTTCTTAATTCTGTGGAGTCCCTTGATGAACTGGAAGTGATGTATGAAAAGTGTTCTGAGGAATTTGAACCATCCATCGAAGCACGTTATGCCGAACTTCTTAATTCTGTGGAGTCCCTTGATAAATTAGAAAAGCGGTATGAAAAATGTCCGTTTGGGCTTAAAAAAGCATTCTTCCAGGGCTTTTAAAAGCATTTTTTATTTTTTAATAAAAATTTACTAAAATAATTTAAGGTCGTTGGCTAAATGTCATCGACCTTATTTTTTTACACAAAAACCATCTAATCTTTAACAGACTTTTTATCCAAATCTTCGAACATCTAAATTTTACTTTACCTAAAGCCTCAATCAACTAAATCCTGAAATTTCACTCTTCAGGCCCAATCAAAAAAAGGCTTTAAATAAGCCTTTTTTATCATCGTACGCCCGGCAGGACTCGAACCTGCAACCTTCTGGTCCGAAGCCAGACACTCTATCCAATTGAGCTACGGGCGCTTAAAATTAATTCTAAGCGAATGTGGACGCTACAGGATTCGAACCTGTGACCCTTTGAGTGTAAATCAAATGCTCTAAACCAACTGAGCTAAGCGTCCTATTTCAACTATTAACAATTTGACAATTTACATTTAACAGTGCGCGCAGAGGGATTTGAACCCCCGACCATTGGCTTAAGAGGCCACTGCTCTACCAACTGAGCTATGCACGCTTATTAATGAATTACCAATAACACTTCTCAATTCTTGTTACCCTGCTCGGACTTTATCCGTCTCTATCGGAAACTGAGCTATGCACGCTTATTGTTGGTAAAAACCTTAAAATCAACAAAAATAATCATAACTCATAAAAAATAATTGGTCAATGGCTATTTTAATATGGTGGTTAGTTTTTTTATTTCCGGAATATTTTTTGGCATTGGAATTTCTCCATATCGACCCTCTAGTCGTTTCATTCTATAAATAAGCATATTGGGATATTTCCTTTGTACTTTTTCAAGTTGATCTGGTCGGTCA
The DNA here is from genome assembly GCA_964421125.1 of uncultured Bdellovibrionales bacterium. GTDB lineage: Bacteria > Patescibacteriota > Minisyncoccia > Moranbacterales > DUUL01 > UBA2193. The sequence goes on along the minus strand of CAYQVD010000015.1, from coordinate 10,484 downwards.
TCAATAAAAGTTAATCGTCTCTCTCCTTGTTTATTTCTAGAAAAAATTTTATCAATACAATCAGCTTTATTAGTTTTAGTTAAGACGTAATCATGAACGTAATTCAAAACACTAGAATTTTCAATTTTTAATTTCTGAAAAGAACTACTTCCATATGAAACTAGAAAAATATTATTTTTAGGAACTTTTTTTACAAACTCATAAAAATCATCAAAAATATATTTACTAGAAGATTTAACGAAGCTGTTTAATTCTTTTCTTAGGATTGGCATTTTCCCATGACGACTTTCAATGTCAATAAGTTGCTTCTCAAGATCATAATCCTTAAATGCCTTATTATGATTTCCTTCACGACAAGGAACGTATGATTCATTAAATTCTATTTCACTAATATTATATTTAGCAAAAATATTCTTAAAATCTTTTGCAAATTTTCCAGTATTGAAGATTGTATCATCAAAATCAATGAAATACATCATAGGATCAATTGATAGAATTTTTTAGCTCCTCAATCGCACATTGCAATTGAGTATCGTTTTCATTTTCAATGTCCTCATCAGAAAGTTCTACTATTATATCTGGCACAAGACCTGTCTCATGAATTGATTCTCCAGAAGGAGTAAGCCACTTTGCAACTGTAATTCGGAGACTAGAGTCATCCTCAAGTGTTTCAAGTTGTTGAACAGATCCTTTTCCAAAACTCTGAGTTCCGATAAGTTTGCTACCATTATTATCTCTAAGTGCTCCAGCAATAATTTCAGAAGCGCTAGCGCTTCCCTCATTAATAAGAATGACAACTGGCACCTCCGAAAGACTCGCGCCACCAATAGCATTAAAAGCTTTTCTTTCTCCATTTTTCTCCTCTTCCCAAACTACCACCTCGCCTTTTGAGATAAATTTTGATGCCATTTCTATTGATACATTAAGATAACCACCAGGATTATTTCTAACATCAAGAACAAGCCCTTTACTATCATCTGCAATTGCTTTAGTTATTTCACGATTAAACTCCCTTGAAGTGTCTTCAACAAACTTATTTATCCTTATATAGCCAATATTATCTTCTTTTTTTTCATAAATAACACTTTTCAATTCAATAGTATCTCGAGTAATTGTAATATCCTTGGCTTCGTTCTCTTTATTAATTCTAAAAATTGTAAGTGTAACGTCGGTTCCTTTTGGTCCACGAATTCTTTTAACAGCTTCATCAATTGATATATCCGCAGTCATTTTACCATCAATTTTAATAATTTTATCTCCAGCTAGAATTCCTGCTGATTGAGCTGGCATATCATCAATTGGAGAAATTACTGTCAAAATTTCATCTTTAATTCCAAGTTCAGCTCCAATTCCCTCAAAACTTCCTTCCATATCAGAATTAAAATCTTTAGAAGTTTCTGGATCCATAAATCCTGAATAAGGATCGTCAATAGCTTTAATCATTCCATCAATAGCCCCATAAACTCGTTTTTGAGGATCAAGTTTTTCTTTATCAACATAATATTTGTCTATTTTATTCCAAGCTTCCCAGAATATTCCAAAATCAACGTTTTCAGGCTTACTTCTATTAATGTTTTTCAACACACTTTCTGGGTCAGTAATACTGCTAATTAATTTTTTATTTTCGGATTTATCACTCTCTGAAAACTGACTAGTTTTCCAAGCTGCTCCAAAATAAAAAAATAATAATGCAATAGCAACAATCCAAAAATAATTCACTTTCTCTTTTTTCTGAACAGGCGTATTAATTGGAGAAGGGTTGTTATTTGAAACTTGATTATTATTCGCTAAGTTAGGATTATTCATTGTTCGTTTTTTTGAATTTTTTATCATATTCTTTATGTGGATTTTTTTTACCAAAATATTTCATAAAAAACTTAATAGCACTGACAATGTGAATTCTTGAATATTTATTAAACAAAACAGCTCGCAAGGCATTTTTATTAGAACTTTGAGCACCATGATAATGATAAACCGATAACTCAGGATAATATTTAACCTTCAAATTATTTTCCCAACATCTCCAACACCAATCAACATCCTCAAAATACATAAAAAATCTTTCATCCATTCTTCCGATTTTCTCTAAACTCTTTTTTGACATCGCTATTGTTGAACCCATTACCCAATCAACTTCAATAGAACCATTTGTTTTATTGACATCTTCCATGAGAAATTTGGAAAGATGCTTTTTTGCAAAATTAAATCTTTTCAAAAAAGTTCTTCTGTATAAAATCGTAGATGGCGTATAAAATCTAAAGCATGAAGGCTGAGTAGAATTGTCAAAATTAATCATCCTAGGACTCACAATTCCTACTTCAGGATTATTTTTAATATATTCAATTATTTTTTCAACTGTATTCGTTTTAATAACGATATCAGCATTAATAATAAAATAAAAAGAACCCTTTGCTACATCAAGTCCTTGGTTAACTAAAGCTAAAAAACCAATATTTTTTATATTTGGAATAAATTGAACATCAGAATATTTATTTCTCATTAAATCTGCCGTCCTCTCTCCTGTCTCTCCATCAGCAACAATAATCTCATAATCAAGATTTTTAACATTTTCTTGCAAAGAACCCAAACAAAGATCAAGTATTTGCGGGTTCTTATAAGATGTTACTATTATTGATACTTCGGGTTTCATTGAATTATTTCAATATTTTCTTGCTACATTATTCTTCATCCTTATCTTTTTTCTTTTCATCTTTTTTATCACTATCAACTTTTTTTGAAGCCGGACGAGTATATTGCTTAACTGGATTTATATCACTTTGTGGAGAAAGAACGAAAATTTCTTCTGACATTTGATGAATTTCTGAATAGTTGTCCCAACCAGCTCTCGGAATTAAAATATATCCTGCTCCTTCAGGAGCATCTTGTGGAACCATTAAATAACCCTCTACTGAATTTTCCAACACACGACGATAAAGTTCCGCCTCTTTCATTGAGGAATATTTTTCGAAAAACTTTTTCATTTCACTAGAGCCTAAGTCAGTTCTAACATTATCTCCTACTGCATTAAGTATTCCATTGATTTTACCAAAATCAGAAAGAGTTCCCATTGATATTAACTTATCCTTCAATGCCATTAACATTAATTGTTGTCTCTTACTTCTATCAAAGTCAGACGTATTTTCTCGAGCCCTAGCATAACAAAGTGCTGTTTCTCCATCTAAATGATTATTTCCCGCTGGTAAAGTAAATTCACCGCCACATTCCTCTTGGGTATTATAGCAAAGGGGATATGACGCCACTATTTTTCCGTTTTCATTTTTCTTATGTTCAAATTCTCCTGTTTCTACAGTAAAAGAACCCCCGATATCTCCGTTACAAACTTTCATTTCATGAAATTGACTTGTTTCATAGAAAGGAGATTCCAAGTAAACATCAATTCCATCAACTGCATCGATTAATTGTTTATACCCAACAAAATTCAAAGAAGCAGAATATTGAATATCCAGACCCGTAACTTCAGACAAAATTTCTTCCATTGCTTTCAATCCTTGTCCATCACCTTTTTGTTCTCCATTATAATGAACAGCGTTAATTTTCATTTTCTGACTAGTCCCCGGCATTGTCACATAAAGATCTCGAGGAACGGAAATAATAGCAGCCTTACTTTCGTCAGGCTTAAGAGAAATAATTATAATAGTATCAGCAAGTAATCCTCCTCCAGGGATATTTTCTCCTCGCATTCCAAATAATGCAAGGTTTATTCTCCCATTTTCATCCATTTTAATTTCATTTCCACTCCTCACTAAATTTAATAAGCTTTTTATACTAGAAGTATCAGAGTCAGAAATCTTATTTAAAATACTACCAGTTTTATAAGCAAAAACTCCTCCCCCAATCAAGATTAGAATAAGAATAATCATTGTAATCTTAAACCAACCTTTTTTATAGAATTTTCTATTCCCCTGATTTAAATTCAAATTTGACGTTTTCCTCATTGTTGTAAAATGTTTAATTATTTTTTTACTAAAATAAAATTACACAAAAACCCTTCTAAGCAACCAGCCTATTACTACATTTTTAAATAATTTTTATTTTTTTATTGATTTATACAACCTAAGTGTTTCCTGAGCACATTTCTCCCATTTGAAATATTTTGCTCTCTCTACTCCTTGTCGAATAAGTCTTTCTCTCAGGTTCCTATTTATTGTAACCTCAAAAATCTTTTTTGCCAAATCATTTTGATTATTTTGTTGATAAAATTCTACAGCATCTCCAGCTATCTCTCCAAGACAAGATTCATTATTAGAAACAACCGGAACTCCTGCTATCATCGCCTCAATCATTGGAAGACCAAATCCTTCATACAAAGAAGTTGAAACGGCAACTTTGGCCATTTTGAAAATAATTGGCAAATCTTTTTCCTCAACATATCCTATGAATTTAATTTTTCTAAAAATTTCAGGGTTTTCTACTTGGATTTGATTTAATGTCTTCTTAATTCTTTGATCAGAATTATGTCGACCTAAATCTCCCGTTAAATAAAGTGACGTTTTCAACACATCAGAATTTTCTTGAGAATATTTTTTTTGAAATAATTGAAATGATTTTAAAAGAAACGGAATGTTTTTTCTTGGCTGAAGTGTTCCAATATGAAAAATGAAAGGATCTTTCAACTTATATTTCCTAGAAACATCTATTATTTGGTCTTCCGTGAATTCCTGAAAAAAACTCCTTGCTGCATCTCCGTTATAAATCACATGAATTTTACCTGATGAAATTTTATGATATTTAGTAATTTCTTTTTTGGTGAAATTTGAAACAGCTATAACTTTATCTACTCTTCTTAAAGACAAAGGAATCAATGTTTTTAAAAATAAAAGGTCTGTTTTTTTTATAAATTCAGGATGTGCATCAAAAGAAACATCATGAATAGTTGTTATCAATTTAGTTTTTCCGAGAAAAAATAATGGTGTTATATATTGAACATGTAGAACATCAACCTTACTTTTCAAAATCCACAGAGGAAGAAAGAAAAAGGTCCACAACAATTTATTTGCAGGAATGATTGAAATAATTTTAAAGTTCTTGGGAATATTAGAGTTTATTCCAAATATTTTTATTTTTATATCTTCTAATCGCTTCTCATCTTTTGTATTTGTCAAAAGAAAATAAAAATTATCAGAATCAATTTTTATTAGATTCTGAACAAGGTTTAAAGTGTAAACCTCGTCACCAGTTCTTTGTTGACCAATTGGCCTAATATCTATTGCTATTTTCATATTGTAGCGACGAGTGGAGTTGAACCACTGACCTCAGGCTTATGAGTCCTGCGCTCTAACCAACTGAGCTACGTCGCCGTCATTAACAATTAACTCTAAACAGTTAACGTTTAATAAAATATCTAAAAAAAATTTCCAATTTCCAACCTTACCTTCGAATTGACTGAAAATTGTAAATTGAGAACTGGAAATTTAAAACTGTTGCGGGGGCAGGATTCGAACCTGCAACCTTCTGGTTATGAGCCAGACGAGCTACCACTGCTCCACCCCGCGATAAACTTCATACACAAAATACATTATTTCACAAACCATTTACTGTGTCAACATTAATGATATTAAACAATTTCTATTCCACTTTTTCTTAAAGAACTTTTTATTTTTGATTTTGCTTGAACTGTTTTCACAAATTTTAACCAATCACGACTTGGAACTTTGCTTTCTTTTGATGTCATAATTTCAACTACATCGCCATTGCGAATCTCATGACTAAGAGATACTATTTTTCCATTAATCCTCGCTGATTTTGTTTTATCACCAACTTCTGAATGAATTCGATAAGCAAAATCAATAGGAGTGGCTTTTTCTGGAAGTTCAATAACATCTCCTTTCGGAGTAAATGCAAAAATATGATTCTTAAAAAAATCAATTTTCAATGAAGCCCAAAACTCATCAGTTTGACCACCCGTCTCTCTTTGCCAATCTCGAAGCTGACTTATCCAATGAAGCTCATCCTCTGGAACAATAACTTCTCTTTTATTACCTACAATGAAATCTTTCCATGACTTTTTTTCCGAATAAATCCAGTGAGCCGCAATTCCGTATTCAGCCTCATTGTGCATTCTCTCTGTTCTAATTTGAATTTCTAATATTCTCCCCTCGGGACCAAAAACTGTTGTGTGGATTGATTTATATCCATTTGGTTTTGGCAATGAAATATAATCTTTTATTCTACCAATTAATGGATTGTATTTTTTATGAACAATACCAAGCGCTTCATAACAATTAACAACTGTCGGGAAAACAATTCGAATAGCTGAAAGATCATGTATCTTGCTAATATCCATATCATAATCCTGAAGTTTCACAAAGAGACTATAATAATGTTTTGCTCGACCATGAATATCAATAACTTTTAGATTCTCTTTTTTAAATTCATTATGAAGTTCCTTTATTGCCCGATTCACATAAACCTTTCTTTCTTCAAACGCTTCTTCTTCTAGCTTTACAATTTTTTTATAATTCTCTGGATCAAGATATTTAAAAGCCAAATCCTCTAATTCACCTTTAATTTCACCAATTCCAAGTCGATTAGCAATTGGTACAAAAATTTCCATTGTTTCCTTCGCAATTCGCTTTCTTTTATTTTCCGGTAAATATTCAAGCGTTCTCATATTATGAAGACGATCAGCTATTTTAATCAAAACAACTCGAATGTCAGCCGCCATTGCTAAAAACATTTTTCTCAAATTCTCAAGAAAATATTCTTGCATATCTTCCTGAAGCCTAACTTTACCAACTTTAGTAACTCCATCAATAACAAAAGCAACTTCTTTGCCAAATTCCTTTTCAATATCTTCCGTTGTGTACTTTGTATCTTCTGGCACATCATGAAGTAAAGCCGCCGCAGTTGAAATTGAACCTAGCCCCATTTTTACAAGGATCGAGGCAGTCTCAACACAATGCTCAAAGTAATCAGTTTTACCATTTTTCCTTTTTTGCCCTTCATGAGCTTTTTTAGCAAAATAATAAGCCTTCGAAACACGTTCAATTTGTTTCTTATCAAAGGGAATTTTCCTTAATTTTACTAACTCATTCAGAGTTAACATGGATTTATGATGATAAATATAATATTAAGTTATATCACGATTTCACAAAAATAGCAAAGAAAAAGGGCAAAATTCAATGTTTATTAAACTTTGCCCTTAAGAATACTAAAAAAAATTTCCTTGTACGAATAGCAATGAAATCAAATCTTCATTCCAGTTAACATCATTATTATCCCCCACTACTTTTTCAATAGCTTCACTTACTTCAGAAACTGATAAAGCCTCATTGAGAGTATTAATATCTGAATTTTTGATAAGAGATATTCCTTCTTCTGATGAAAAATCACCACCATTCAAGACAAAAAAATTGATAATCTTATTTTCCCTTGAAATAAAAAGGATAAATTCTTTAATACAAAGTGCATCGATATTCATCTCTGAACAACTATCTTCAATTTCAATCAAAGCTTTCACAACCTCAATCCGATGCTTAGCAAGAAGCTTTGTACTTTTTAATATTTCAAGTCCACTAATTATACAACCAGAAGATACTCCAATTTCCCAGTAATCTTGAAAACACTCAACTTTTCTTCTAAAACTTCTTTTTTGCTTAAGCTCCAAAATAGCTTGTTTGATCGATTGAATAATCACTCTATGTGCCAAATCCTCTTTCATTATACCACCTCCCAGTTTATTATTAAATTTTTTATCTATCCTTTTGTCTTTTCAAAAGGTTTATTCAACTGAGAAACTTCCATTTCTTCCTTTCTGTTTAAATCAAGTCCACGAACTCCATCAAGAAGAAGTTTTGAATATGGCTCAATCCTCACGATAACCAAAGACTCATCTTTAGTTAAAACTTTTCTTACAATGAGTTTATGCAAAAAAAGCTTTTTATTGCAATCAGGTTTTTGTTTTGCAATTTCAAATACAACGTCAAAAAGCTCTTTTCGAAGAGCAGGAATCTCTTCAGCAACTTTTAATAACCGTGTTGCTATTTCAAGATCATTTTTCTTGAAAAATAGTAACAATAATTTACCAAGATCTCTTCCATGGTTTTCCAAGAAGAGTTTGTTTTTGAATAAACACCCCAACACCCAGGCATCATAAGAAGAAAAAGCTTTTATGCTCATTTTATCACTCCTTCATTTTAAAATATTAAAATTTCAAATTACATCATTTTCTGAATAATAATCATATAACATTTAAACAATTTTGTAAATAAAAAACACGCCTCAAACAGAGACGTGTCTCTTTTAAAAATTTTCTACATCATTGGCATTCCGCCCATTCCTGGCATTCCTCCTCCACCAGACGTTGGTGGCATATCATCATCTTTTTTTGGAATATCGGTAATTACTGCTTCAGTTGTCAAAATCATTGCCGCAGTTGAAACACTATTTTGTAAAGCAGATGAAACAACTTTCACAGGATCAATAATTCCAGCTTTGAACATATCAACATATTTTCCATTTGCTACATCATATCCAATCTTGAAATTAATATTTCCATTAGCCTTAACTGTAACTTTCTTTGCTCCATCTTTTAAAGTTTTCATTTCTCGTGCATCTTGTTCTTCAAGAATATCATTAATAACTAAATCAGAAGATTCTCCGGCATTAGAAGCAATTTGACTCACTGGAGCCATCAAAGCCTCTATGAGAATATTGATAGCTGCTAATTCTTCAATATTACCTGAGAGTTTTCCTTCATTTTCCTCTCGGAATCGAATTAATTTTGTTGATTCATTAAGAAGTGCCACTCCGCCTCCAGGAACAATTCCTGCTTCAATTGCAGCCTTAGTTGCTTCAACGGCATCTTCAACTCGATGTTGCTTCTCTTTTTGCTCAACTTCAGTTGCAGCACCAACTTTCAAAACTGCAACTCCACCAGCAAGTTTTGCCATTCTTTCTCGCAACTTATCTTTATCATAATCACTCTCAGTTTTTTCAATTAAAGCCTTAATATGCTCAACTCGAGCATCTAACTCATTTTTAGTTCCTTTTCCACCAACCACAGTCGTTGCATCTTTTGTCGAAACAACTTTTGTGGCTTGTCCAAGATCAGAAAGTTCTGCGCTTTCAAGTTTCATTCCTTTTTCTTCAGAAATTACTTGCCCGCCAGTCAAAATTGCAATGTCTTCCATCATCGCTTTTTGATTATCTCCAAATCCAGGAGCCTTAATCGCAAGAACATTCAAAGTTCCTCGCAACTTATTAACCACTAATGTCGCCAAAGCCTCTCCTTCAACATCATCAGCTAAAATCACAAGTTCTTTCTTGCCAGTTTGAGCAATTTTTTCAAGTAAAGGCAAAATATCACTCATTGCAGAAATCTTTTTATCTGTAATCAAAATATGAGAATCTTTCAATTCCGCTTCCATTGAATCAGCGTCGGTAATCATATAAGGAGAAATATATCCTTTATCAAATTGCATTCCTTTAACAATATCACTTTCAAGCCCAAAAGTTTGAGATTCTTCAACTGTAATTACTCCATCCTTCCCAACTTCATTAATTACCTTTGCAATCATTTTCCCAACTTCTCTATCTTGAGCAGAAATTGTTGCAACTTGTGCAATTGCTTCTCCTTCAACTTTCCTAGAAACTTTTTCATCTTTCAAATTTTCTGTAATTTGTTTTGTATATTTCAGAAGTGCATCTTTCAGATCAATTACATTAATCCCTTTTGAAATCATTTTTGCTCCTCCTTGAGCAATTGCTTGAGTCAGAATTGTTGCAGTAGTTGTCCCATCTCCTGCATTATCATTTGTTTTATTAGCAACTTCTTTGACCATCTCTGCTCCAATATTCTCATACTTATCTTCTAACTCAATCTCCTTCGCAATGGTCACTCCATCATTAGTAATAGTTGGAGCACCAAATCCTTTATCCAAAATTACGTTTCTTCCTTTTGGACCAAGCGTTACTTTTACAGTGTCTGCTACCTGATCAATACCATTCATGATTTCTCTTCGAGCTTGTTCATCGAATTTTATCTGTTTTGCCATTTTTTTACCCGCCCTGTTAAATAAAAATTTTCGATTTTTAATTTACGAAGTAAATTATTTAATAGGGTTAATTAATTTATTTAAATACGTACACTTGCTACTTACTAATCTATTACGCACTAACTCTCCATTCTCTTTTTTCTTGTCATCCTCGCGCAGACGAAGATCCATTAGTCCGACTTCTGTGTTGTGCTTTAACTCATTATTTAATTACTTACATAAAAAATCCCCATTGAAAATTAATCTATGCAATTAGCAGTCTCAACCCTTGTCTGCTAAATTCATCCTTCATTTTATTATTTTCAAAAAAAATGTCAAGCACCCTGTTTTATTCTCCCATTATTATAAGGGGATTCGCATTTGCCAATGACAGATATAAAGAGGAGTCATTATGAAAACTTTTTTCTATTATTTTGTTAAATTCTATTCCAAATGTTAATTTAATTATTTAGAAATTTTTAGATTTTT
>CAYQVD010000014.1:0-29121 GCA_964421125.1 uncultured Bdellovibrionales bacterium | reverse complement strand
AAGAAAAAATCTTAAATTAATTATTATTTAATTAAGATTTGGAATAGAATTTAAGTTAGTTATTAATTAGTGATTATTGACTAATAATTTAAAAACTTTTTCTCCTGTAACCACTTATCTTCTTAGCTTTAGCGGTGACACAAAACAGAAATCTGCTAGAAGTACACCCTAATAATTTCTACAAACTAATACTTAAAAACTACCAACTAAAAAAATTGACACTATAAAAAAAATTAGCTACTATTTACTACAGGAAAGAAGCCAATATTCCTTAAAACAAAAAGCCAAAAAGGCAAATTTCTTGTCTTTTTTGGTTATAAAATAAAAATTATTCTTCTTTTTTAATTTCCATTTTGATTTTTGACATTTGATTTTTGATTTTTAAAAGGCCTTGGTGGCGGAATTGGTAGACGCGCTGGACTCAAAATCCAGTGATGGCAACATCATGAGAGTTCAAGTCTCTCCCGAGGCACAAAGAAAAAACAGATGCACTTTTAAGTACATCCGTTTTTTATTTTTCAAAATGTTTACTCTTTAATCCTCTTCCATACAATAATAATAGTAGTAAATAATAAAAAAATTATAACAGCAAAAAACTTCCATTCCAGATTAATTTTTCAGCCTGAATTAATGAACTTTTTTATAATAAAAATACAATAATTAAAAAAGAAAGAAAATTAAAATAAATACTTTATACCTATGCAATAAGTGTGCTCATTTTTTCGGTTATCATTTGTTTGTGTTAATTTCCATAAGGGCGTAAACCCTCCAAAAATATTGACGTCAGGTGTCAGGAAATATTTAGCATCAAAATATTGACGTAGAAAAATTCCATTTGAGTCATTTTCGCCAACACTATCCCATAAAAACATATTGTTAAATTGTAGGGATAGTTTTTCGAGTCCGAAAGCTTCTTTATAATTGTAGAGAATGTTTAGTGTGATTATTGGGTCACCATCACAAAATTTTCTGATAGGTGATAACCACTCCAGCCATAATTCACATTTCAACTGAGGATTAATTTCTTTCCCGAATTTTGTTGTTAGAATCCATGGATTAGAATCCCGCTCATCAAAATGAACAATATACGGCGCTGCTGATAATTCGGAATAAAAACAATCACTCCAGTTTTTCTTCCAACCAAAAGTTGGCTCAAATTCATTTCCGCGTTCGCTGTCAAAGCTACCACGAAAACGAGCGTTTTCACTCAACCATAATTTGGTAAACAGCCCACTTGGTTTATGGGTTAGGTTTAAAACTACTCGAAACATAGGAAAATCATAAATTTTTTTAGAAGCTTTTACTGCTAGATATTTTTCTTCCCATGAAAATAAAAAACTTCCACTCCAGACTGGGTCTTTAGCTTGAACTAAATTACTGGACAAAAAATAGATGAGAAGTATTGATACTATGGTTATTTTTCCCATGACACGCTCCTTTTTATTTAGTTTTTAAAGAATAAGCCTATTTTTAGACTTCAGGGGAGTATATAGTAAGTATCTCGAGTGGCCAATATGACCCTATGGTGATTAGTATCACCTTGACAAAATAAAAATTAGAGTGTAATTTAAGAGTATAAGTTATAAATAATTTTTTATGCCAATAAATATTTTGCAAGAATTAGGATTGTCGCCCAATGAAGCTAAAATATATGAGTCTTTATTGGATCTTAATGAAGCTGGTGTGGGAGAAATTTCAATTCAAGCTAAAGTGCATAGGAGAAATGTTTATGATGCGATCAATCGGCTAATTGATAAAGGATTAGTTTTTCCAATTTTGACTAAAGGCGAACATATTTATGCTCCAGTTGACCCAGGGAAACTCCTAGAGCTAGTAAAAGAAAAAGAAACTGAACTTAATAAAGTTTTACCCGAATTGCAAAAACGCTATCAAAAAGAGTTAACTAGTCAAGAGGCCTATATCTATCGAGGCGTCGAAGGATTTAAGAATTATATGCGAGATGCCCTGAGAGTAGGAGAGGATATTTATGCTATTGGTGCTAAATTAGCTTGGCTTGATCCGCAAGTGCAAGCACTGTCCGAACAAGTAGGAAAAGAAATGAAACGAAAAAATATTAAATGGTACTTATTGTTTGATGAAAAAGTCAAAAAGTCTAGCACAGAAAATTATAATAAATTTGGCAAAAACTATCGTTTTATTCCAAATAAATATTTAACTGATTCTACAATAAATATTTTCGGTGATTATGTGATTAATTATACTGGAATTTATATTAAAAAAATTGATGAAAAAGGAACAATGTTTGTTATTCGTGACAAAAAAATTGCCAATAGCTATCGAAATTGGTTTAAGTTCTTATGGGATAATTGTTCAAAGAAATAAAATTTATTTATTTTCTAATAAACCATCTTTTATGTTAAGTCTTTAAGAGTCTTCTTTAAGTATTTATTTAAATTCAAAAAATGAGAACTCCTTAAAAGTTTTTCTAATTGCCTATTTTTTGGCAAATTAACATTAACTATTTCTTTTACACCTTTAGATAAAGGATTTATCAAGACAATCCTATCACAAAAAAATATTGCCTCCTCTATATTATGAGTAATAAAAATAGAACTAACTTCAGATTCGTTATTATTTAAAATTATCTTTCTCATATCCATCATTAAAACTTCTTTTGTTTTAACATCTAAGGCACTAAAAGGCTCATCCATAAGAAGAAGAGATGGATTTGGAGCCAATGCCCTAGCGATAGCAACTCGCTGTTTCAGCCCACCAGATAATTGCTTTGGCAATTTATTTTCATAATCTTCCAGCTTTAAAAGCTTAAGCATAGAATTAACAATTCTATTTTTTTTCTGTTGGCTAAAATCAAATGAGATCAAACTTAACTCGATGTTGTCTCTAACCGTCTTCCACTCCAACAAAGAAAACTCTTGAAAAACCAAAGAAGAGAAAAAATTGTTACCTCCAAAAGACATCTTTTTTATTTTTCCTTTTTGAGGAAAAATAAAACCAGCTATTAAATTCATTAAAGTAGTTTTTCCACAACCATTTGAACCTAATAATCCAACAATCTCATTCTTCTTAACTTCAAAAGAAATATCTTCTAAAATATTTTCATTTGATTTGCCGGAAAATGAAAAAGACACTTTTTCTAATTCAAGAATATTATCAATGTTATTTATTGTTTCCATACCACTACTTTAAATTCTAAATAGCTTATAATTTTATTCATAACATATCCTATCAATCCTATTACAATCATCGCAAAAATTACATATTGAGTTTTAAGAAGAACTCGATTAATTTCGATGAAATAACCCAACCCAGAATTAACCGCAATCATCTCAGCCGCAATCACAGCCATCCAAGCAAACCCTATACTAACTTTGCAACCTGAAAATAGATAAGGAAGTGAAAAAGGGAAAATTATATGAATAAATTTTTGATAAACAGTGAGATCGTAATCAATGCTTACTCGATTATAGACCTCTGGCAAGGAAGCCACTCCAAAAGAAACCGAGGTGAATATAGGGAAAAACGCTGCCAAGAAAATAATGAATAATGAAGATGCATCTCCTATGCCAAACCACAAAATAGACATTGGTATCCATGCAATTGGAGGAATAGGTCTTAGAAGCTCAATTATGGGAGAAACATAATTTTTCAGAAAAGATGAAACTCCGACAACATACCCCAATAAAGAAGCTATTAAAAGAGAAAGTAAGAAGCCAAAAACAGTCCTTCGAACGCTCCCCCAGATATGAACAAAGATCTCACCACTTTGAAAAAGATTAACTGAAGAAAAAATCACTTCAAAAGGATTCGGGATAAAAGGGTTTTGAAAAATAAAAGCCCCTATCCACCAAATATAAAAGAAAATTGTTATCGCAGACACCCATTGCCAAATCTTTTCAGAATTAAACATTTTCCATAATTAAAACAAATAACTTTGATCTATGTTTTCTTTTATATTTATTTTTTTATCTATTATTTTCTCAGAAAACTCAAAGTCTATCTTTTCTTGAGTCTTTTCTATCCACTCTTGACTTATGCTCATATCAACATCTTCAATACTTTTCACATTAAAGTTAGGCTCATTAAATTTCAAAGACTCTACTAACGAAATATCAAATTGAGATTCCTCGCTAAACCATTCAAAGGCCTGCTTCTTATTCTCAGAAAGATAAAATTGAGACTCCTTAAAAGCTTTCATAAACTTTTTAACTTCCTCTGGATTTTTTTCAGCGAAAGTTTTAGAAATCAGAATAAAACTAATATCATCATACTCTTCAATTGTATATGCCAGATTTTTTTGTTTAAAAAGAGTTAACATCGGCTCTCCCCAGGCAATTGCATCAACCTGAGAAGTTTGAAGAGCCGCTCCCATTTCTGTAGGTTTTATATTTACAATCTCCACATCCTTTCCAGGCTCTAAATCAGAATTTTTCAAAGAATTAATCACAACAGGATAAGGACCTGTTGCATAAGGAATTCCCAGCCTCTTTCCTTCTAAATCAGTTATCTTAGAAATTCCAGAGTCAGTTCTTGCCATCACTTCCATTGGAAAATAGGAATTTTTTCCTATAATCATCCAGTCATCTGATTTTGTCATCAAGTTAACAGCAGGAACCCAGCCAACAAAGAATAAATCAATTTTATTTGCCAAAGCCGCTTCCACCATAGGTGGCCCGTATTGAAATTTTTCATACTTTATATTTAAATCATTCTTTTCTGCTATCCCCGACTCTCTCATTACCTCAGAAGGAAGAGCTCCTTCTGCCCAAGAAGTCATATAACCAACCCTCAACTCTGATACCTCCATTTCTGTTTCCATCGATACTTTACTGACCTGATTTTGATTATTATTGCTTTGCCAGAAAATAAATCCTCCAATTACAGCAACAACAATTATAATCCACCAGAAATTTTTCCAAAATTTTTCCATGTTTTTTTATTAATAATTAATATTCAGTCCTTTGACAGCCTAGGAAATATACTATAATATAAAATATATGTAAATATGTTGTCGTCAAACGACAAATAAGATTAACTTTAAAAAAATAATAAAATTATGAATCTAATAAAATTACTCGAAAAAATAAACTGCTCTGAACATGAAGCTAAAACATTTATTGCTCTTCTGGAAGAAAATAATGGAGTCTCAGTCTTACAATTAAGCAAAAAACTCAATCTTCCTCGTCCAACTATTTATGGACATATTGATTCTCTAATAGAAAAAGGTCTTGTTAAAAAAGGACTTGGCGAATTTGGTTCTGTTTTTTTCGCAGAAGATCAAGAAAAAATTGAATCTATCTACATTGAAAAAATTAATGAAATCAAAAAAGCTAAAAAAGAATTTTCAGAAACACTTAAATCTCATGCCTACAAAACAAGTTATCAACCAAAATTCATTCACTATTCAACTCAAGAAGCAGCGAAATCAATTCTTCGAGATGTTCTAAGGTCAAGAGAAAAAGAATCCTATTGGTTCTGGCCACTAAGAGAAATGCTTAAGATTATTCCTGAGGAAACTCTTAACAGCTTTAATAAGGAAAGAATAAAAAGAGATATGCAAATAAATGTTCTCTGGCCACCAAAAAGAAAAGTGGACACTGAAAAACATCCATTGCTTGGACCATGGAACGAAAAAAAATCTCTACGAAAAGTAAAGATTTTACCAGAAAAAATAGACCAAACTCTAGGTTATGCAATATATGGGAATAAAGTAGCCTTCATATCTTCCAAGAAAGAGAATTATGGCATGATTATCGATAGCCGTGAACTCGCCCAAACCCTTAAAGCCCAATTCGATTATTTTTGGAAAATTTCAAAACCATTAAGGAAATAACATTTTTTTATAAATAAAAAACAGACCTACTTTAAATTAAAAAGTAGATCCGCAAAGAAAAATTCTAGTTTCACAAAAAAGTATTAATCTCCATTAAGAACATACTCCATGTACTCATCATCCATATTCAAAAAATTACCAAGATCTTTTTCTATTAATACTGCTTTCCAACCTTTCGCAACGGTAATCCTCTGAAGATTTGAGCAATCACTCTCTTTTCTTAATCCAGTCTCTTGGAATAATCGTTCGAAAAATAAACTTTCAAAAATATATGTTTTTAATTTAAAAGCGTAAATTCGTTCCTCTGCCCCTTCCACAGAACTCAAAAAGTCTGCAGTTATATTCCACTGAAAACGTAAAGACCAAAGTTTCTTAGTATAATCATCTCTTATATCCACTGTCTTCTTTGCTATCTCCGCTGCCCCACCGGAATGCCGAAGTTGATCTTCAATTTTTTCTAGGTTTTTTTCACAATTCAAAGTTTTAGCTTTTTCTATAACTTCTGCCATCTCTGAAAAGGAATACTTCCCAAGCTTTTCCCAGCGATTCACAATTCGCCATGCGTTTTTTTCCCAATTTTCCATTTTCTCTCTCCTTTTTTATTCTTTGAGAAATTAGCTCCATTTAAAAACTTTTTAACTTTCCATCAATTTTATTATTAGAACCACAAAATACTTTACAGCTCTTCAAAAAAATACTGACTTATTATAAACAAGAGCTTATATCCAATTCTCTTATTCCTACCTCCCATCCCTTTCCAATAACAAGTTCTTGTTTTTTACCATTTTCCCTGGGAGATGAAAACAACTCATCATAATTTGCATCAACACAACTAATCACTTGATGAAAAAACATTTTTTCAAAAGCTTCTCCTATCAATTTCCATTGATACACTTCTTCAATAGGCTCATTATGACTTTTAGCAAAATCTTCTAATGATAGAATATAACAATATGCAGACCAAAGTTTTTTAGTCTCGTCATCGTTTACCACACCTATTTTTTTAATTGACCAAAAGAGACTCTCCGAAGAATACATCTCTTCAAGCGTTTTGGAAGATGGCTCTTCTATTTCTCCTGCCATCTCAATAATCTTTAATATCCATGAAATAAAAGGCATTTCAATTGAATCTTTTGTTTTTTCTATTTTTTTATTACTCATTTCATTTTCCTCCGTTTTTGGTTATAAACATAATTGAAATAGTCTTATCTTATCTTAAAAATATTTTTACTGATCTCTTCAAAGAACTTCTTCAATAAAAGTTAAATGCCAATTAACCTCCTTTCTCTATTTTAAAGCTATATTGTCAACGAACTAACACTTGACAATACTCCTTTTTTAGATTATTGTAAACAGTGTCGAGAATATTCCACGAATAGATTAATAAAATCAATTAAAAAACATGGATTTCGAAAAGATGCTATCAATATTTGATTTACGAAAAATTGAAATAAAAACTTTTGAAAAACTTTTCTATGGAGGAAAAATGAGTGCAGGAAATCTTGCCAAACAAGTTGAAGTGAGTCGCACTTCAATCTATGATCTCCTGGAAAAACTATTAGAAAAGGGATTAGCAATTGAAATAAAGGAGTTAAATATAAAAAATTTCAAAACACAATCCCCCGAAAAAATAGAACTGCTAATAGGTGAGAAAGAAGAAGAAATAAATTCTGCAAAAAATGAACTTGTTTTTATGCAAAAAGAATACGACGGCATCAAAAAAAACGCTCTGCCTGAAATGCAAACCTATAAAGGAAGAGATGAATTAAGACAAATGCTAAAAGATATTTTACTTTATGATGATATAACCATCTATGGATACTGGTCGATTAAGAACGTAACAAAAGTCGTAGGAGTTAAATTCTTTGAAGAATATCATGAGAAGAGAATCAAACAAGGAATAAAACTAAAAACAATTTGGCCAGAGAGTAATCTCTCCTCAAAAAAAACAGCCCTTTTTCTGGAAGAGGGTCATGTAATAAATAGGGACTTGAGAATTGCTCCTCAAAATATCGATTTTTCTTTAAGCTATGTAATTTACGCAAACAAAATTATGTTTTTCTCATCCCCCGAGGAAAATTTCGGATTCATCATCGAAAGCAACGAACTAGTCAAAACAATGAAACAGCAATACGATGTAATTTGGAAAATTTCAAAGCCTTTAAAAAAATAATTTCTACTAAAATAAAAAACAGGCTTATCTTTTGATAAAACCCGCTTTGTTTAAGAAAAGTTTTTAAATATTGTTTCTCCAAATTTTAAAATAACTTTCTGTGTTCTAAGACTACCGTAATCGTGTATATACAACTTGTTTTTCCAAAAACTGAAATTGTAGGAGTTTCCCCAATGATGCATATCTCTAGCTAAATAATCAACATCCTCTACATATACGCAATACAATCTTTCCTTGTTGGTTTTGTTTGGGTATATCGCCATTTGTATTTTGTGGGAGATGTTAGAGTCAGCACATTCTTTCCCAGCACGTTGCAAATTTATCAATCCAAGAAATGAAAAATAAGTTGGTTGTAAAAAGCAATGATGAGTTTTTTGATAAAATAGAAACTCTCGCCAATTGCCAACTACGCCAGCAAAGAAAACTTTTATCGAATATCTTTTTATAATTTCTTTTTCCGGATTCAAAATAGACTTGAATAACGTAATGCTAATTCTGGGAAGTTTAATGACAATTACTAGTTTTGGAAAAAGCGCAACAAAACGATTTCTTCCTCTTCTTATTATACTCATTTTACCCTCCCCTTTTTTTCAAAACATATCTCTGGAAAATTTCTTCAATAGTTCCACAATGTCCCTTGTCAACAAACCCATCAGTGTTATCAAAAGCAATCTTAGAAGACGTAAAAGAAAAAATAGGAATTTCAGGATGTATTTTTTTCAATTCCTTAGCAATTTCATCGCCCCGAATATCATCAGAAAAATAAAAATCTACTAACGCCATGTCATATATCAGACCATTTTTAACAGCATCAATAGCCAAACAACCAGTTGTAAAACCGTGGATTAAAAAGTTTTTTCTTTCCAAGCGTCTTTCGACATTAAATATCCAACGTTGATCATCATCAACAAGCAAAATAATTCCTTTATATTTTTTCATTTTTTTCTCCTTCTAGTTTTTCTCCTTTACTAATCTTGGGGAGTTTCATTATCCATCGTTGTATTGGCGGAATGAAAAACAAATAGCCAAAAAATAATATTTTTGTTAATTGTTTGTAATGAATTTTTGAAAACTCCAAAATTATTTCAATGATAATTTTTTTCGGAACATCTGAACTGATAAAATTTTGCTTTTTTAGCTTTTCTATCACCCATTTTTTTTCTATGCTTTCTCGTTTTTTCCCAAATTTTGCATTAAAAAGATAATATCCCGCAGGTATAGTAATCCAGAGAAATACTGTAATAATGGTTATAATCATTTGATTTTCCTCCTTTTCTTTAAAACATATTTTTTAAAAGCTTTTTCAATTGATTTAATCATGTCGGGTTCTTTTTTAATAAAGCCATCAGTGTGCATAAATTGCACATCCCCTGCAGAAATACCTAAGACGGGTGTTTCTGGATTAATATTTTTTGAACATTCCGTAATTTCAACTCCATCAGGTTCTGTAGGGAAGCTAAGGTCAACAAGAGCTAAGTCGTAATTAATTCCTTGATTGCGTATAGCATAGATTGCTGCTTGACCATTATTAAATCCGTGCACAAAGTAATTTAATTTTTTTAAGGAACGGCCAAGAGAATCTGTTAAAAATTTTTCATCATCAACGATCAGAATAATTCCTTTATATTTTTTCATTTCTTACTCTCCTTATTAGGAATTTTTATGGCTAGAATATACGGCAATAATACTCGAAGTTTCTCATCTTTATCGTCAAATAAAATAGAAGTAATAAGTCCAGCGCCCTTAACTCTCTGATCAACTTTTAACACCGTAGCTTTTCTGTGTCCGATAAAACCATCTTTTGTTTCCCAATAGGCGATATAGATTCTTTTTCCGATTAATTTTTGAAAAAGTCCAATCATTTTGCCAGTCAAAACCATTTCTTTTTCTAATAGATTCTCTTTTGCTGGTGTGTAAAAAGTTTTATTAGATTCAAGGGCGTCGAGAATTTTCCATCTTAATTCAAGATATTGATTGAAAAAATTGTAAGTTTTCATGTGTCACCTCTTTCTTTTTTAAATTTTCAAAGATCTATTCTTTAGATAGGCAATTTGACAATAGGACTATTAAGCTATATTGTAAATAGTGTTGCAACATTTCCACAACAATTATGAAAATAGATAAAGTATTAAATTTATTTGACCTACGCCCTATTGAAAAAGAGGTTTTTAAAGTTTGTTTTGATGTCAATGGAATTGGGGCGACAGAGATTGCTAAAAAAATTGGAATAAATCGAACTTCAATTTATGATTTTCTAGATAAGCTTATTAAAGTCGGTTTGATCATTGAATCACAAAAACAAGGCATAAAAAATTTTTATGCCCAGAAACCCGAACAAATAGAACTATTGATTAACGAAAAAGGTCAAAAAATAACAATTGCAACCCAAGCAATTGAAGAACTTAAAAAAGATTTTTATACTAACAAAAAAAGAACTATCCCACGAATGCAAATTTACGAAGGGAAAAAAGAATTACAACAAATGATGAAAGATATGCTTCTATATCATGACATAACGATTTACTCTTTCTGGCCAATTGAAAATATTATCCAAATATTAGGAAAAGAATTTTACAGCAACTTCCAGAAAAAAAGAGTTGCCAGTAATATTAGCATTAAAGTAGTTTGGCCAAAAAAACATATTCGCCAAAAAATAAAATATTCCTTTTTAGAAAATTCAAAAGAATTCAAAAGAGAAATTAGAATTTTACCAGAAAATATAAGCTTTGATCTTGGCTATACTATTTATGGTAACACTGTAAGATTTATGTCTTCTCAAAAAGAAAATTATGGTTTTATAATTGAAAGCATTGAAATGGCTGATATGATGAAAAAGCAATTTGAAATGATATGGAAAATTTCCAAGCCTTTAAAAAATAAAAAATCTTAATCTTCTAGTCCTAAATTAAAACTTTTTCGATGAATTCGGCATGGGCCGAATTCTTTTCTTTTAAAAAATTACTTAGAATGCTATTATAAATAAAAAAGTAATATATAAATAAATGGAAAATTTTAAAGAAGGAAAACATAAAACAAGTTTTGAAAGAATCATTGGAACAAAATCAGCAACTGAGAAAAAAGAAGTTCGAAAAACTCTTCAACAAAAGCTATCAAGAAAAGAAGCTAAATTTAAGCCTTTTGAATTAATCCCGACAGAAAGAGACAAAGAAATTATAAAAATAGTTTCTTCAATCACAGATAAATTAATCTCTTTCTATGGTGGAAAAATAAATCATCTTCCTCTTAATAGACTTCATATTGTAAAACCAGGAACAGTTAAGAAGGTCACTGAAGGAAAGTTTTCCAAAGGATTACAATCGCCAATAAAGCAGGCTGTCATAGTAGAAAAAGAATCCTCCGAGCTTCAGTTTTCCGCAATATTATCCCACGAACTCCTTCATTTAAAATCTTATAAATCAGCCCAGATAGACAAGAACGGAGACCTAATTCCTTATCGTTCAGGATTGCAATCTTTTAGCAGGAAAGGAGACATTATCTATTTTAATAGCTTAGAAGAAGCAATAGTCGCCACAACAAATCAAATAGCTTTTGCAGAAATAAAAACTCGCCCCATATTCAAAGATGAAATATCAGAAATAGAAGGCATTAAAAATTGGCTGAGAGACTTTTATACAAAAAATAATCCCACCGATAAAGAAGCACTAGAAGAAACCATCTTTGAAATTATTTTTATTCCTGAAAGCAATAAACTTCTTAATTTTCTTCAAAATTCCAACGAATCAGATGAATACAAAATTGGCTACCTACAAGGATACCTTGATATAGCAAAAGAAATTGATAATCTTGTTTTTGCTGAAAGAGAAGAAGAAAGAAAGAAATTCTATGATTTGATAAATGATATCATTGAGAAATCCAATGGAGAATTTAAAGAATGGAATGAAGTTTTTGATATATTCGCTAAAGCAAATTTCAGTGGAAATCTTATGCCCCTAGCAAGACTAGTAGAAAAAACTCTAGGTAAAGGATCTTTCAGAAAAATTGCTAAAGAATTCTAGCCATCCAATCCTAAATTAAAACTTTTTCGATGAATTCGGCATGGGCCGAATTTTTTTATTTGTTCATAATGAAGCTTGGTACCATACCCTTTATGTTGATCAAGATGATATGCTGGAAATTCTTCATGAAATTTTCTCATCATTCGATCTCTTCTGACTTTGGCACAAACTGAAGCTGCCGCAATCGAAAAAAAATCTCGGTCTCCTTTTGAAAAGACCCTTTGCTTAAGTTTTATTTTTGGAATTGGCCTATTACCATCAACCAGAAGACAAATATTTTCATGACTAACTTTTTTTGAAAGTTTTTCGTCCTGAAACACACTAGTCAATAAATCATCCACCGCCAAACGCATTGCTAAAAAAGTTGCCTGAAGAATATTAACTTTATCAATAATTTTATGTGAAACCTCTCCAATCCCAATTCGAAATAAATCAGAATTATTATTAATATGCTCATAAATTTCTTCTCGTTGTTTTTCTGAAAGAGTTTTACTATCACGAATCAAATCCCTATTAAATTTCACCTCCACAGAAACTGCTTCTGGAAAAATCAAAACAGCGGAGGCCACAACTGGCCCCGCCAAAGGTCCTCGACCTGCCTCATCAATCCCAATCACACACTGCCCTTTCTGAAAACATTGTTCTTCAAATTTTGTTTTTGGTAAAATCATTATATTAATTCAAAAATCAAAAATAAATGTTAAAAATCATAATTTATAATAAATTCATTATGTTTATTTTTTGAACACAATGGTTTTGAAAAGAAAAACGTAACCAATCAACAAATCACCTCTTTAGCCATTTAACTCTTAAAAGCAAATATAAATTCAGTGAAAAAAATAAACATAATGAATTTTTCTATTACCCCCCCCTATTAAGAAAAAAGAAACTACAAAATCATCTTTCAATAGCATTCTCTAATATTTTTACTATTCTTTCATAATCTTCTTTTATCATCTCCTGTCCTTCTGGCATTGTCTTTTCCCAACTCCTTTTAATTTTTTCTTTAAGCCAAGAAGCACCTTCAACGACTTTATTATCTAAAACACGAAAAGCTAAATGCATCATGGAAACTGGCTCTGAAATATGGCTCATTGCATCAGCTGAAGCCAGGATTTTCGATTCAATTGTTTTGTGTTTTTGCTTAATACTCCCTCGATGAGCCTCAATACAATCCGCCACATGATTAATTTTGTCTTCAAGAAAATTCATCTCAGCTAAAATTTCCCGAGCCTTTTTAGCACTTTCAATATGATGAATCTTATCAAATTTACGATCCAAAATACTTGCATAATCATGCAACAAAGCCGAAAGTTCAAGAACCTCCAAATCCGCCCCAAGTTTTTCTCCAAGTTTTTTAGAAAAAGTAACTACCGGAACAATATGAAATTCCCAAATTCGATCACGCACAACTGTTCTTTCACAAGCCTCTTTGACTAATATCTCTACTTCTTTTTTTATATTCTGATAATCGTAATTCATTTGAAAATATTAATGACATTCACTCAAAATATCTAAAATATTTATTTTTTAAACGTAATGATATTAAAAAGAAAGTCTTTAAATTAGCAAAAATAAATTCAGTGAAAAAAATGAATATTTTAGATCTACTGCCCAAATCTATTGCTTCCTGACTTTATATTTTGCGCCCTCAAGTGCTTTAATAATATTTTCCATCAAGTCATCCACCTCTTCTCCTGTCATCGTTTTTTCATCATCTCCAAATTCAAGATGAAATGCTAAAGATTTTTGTTTTGTTTCTTTATTACTATAAACATCAAATAATTCACAAGACAAAAGATTTTTGCTTCCATTTTTCTTAATTAAAGCTTCCATACCACCAACTTCAACTTTCGGTTCTGTAAACATTGCTAAATCTCTTTCAACAACTGGATATTTTCGAAGAGTTTTATAAATCTTCTCTTCAAGATTTTGATAAATTTCAAAAAGACTGTCAAGGGAAATCTTGAAAGCAACAACATCTGACTTGATTGAATAAAATTTCTTAACATTTTTATCAATTTTTCCTATCCAACCAATCTTTCTACCATTAATCTCCATAATAGCTCTCCCGGAAGAATCAGCTTTAAAGTCAATTGATTTTCCTAAAAGCTTTTTAACAAATTCATCAATTTTTCCTTTAAGTTCATAAAAATTATCCTCCCCAGAAGCATCCTTCGAATATAAAGCTCCGGAAATTAAAAAGCTCTCCTCTGGATTATTATCTTTTCCAACGTTATAAGTTTTTCCAATTTCAAAAATTGAAAATTGATCAAAATTCTTAGCATTCAAAGAAACTTTTTCAAGAATTCCTGGAATTAAAGTTTTTCGAAACAATGCATGTTGTGGAATTAAGGAATTTTTTAATTCGAAATGATTTTCGATCCCAAATAACTTTGCCTCTTCATGACTATAAAAAGAATAAGAAACAACCTCATTAAAACCGAGTGTCGTCATTAAGTCTTTCACTTTCCACTCAAATTCCCTTATCTTATTTTTCTCTGGAGGAGCAACGACGGTTTTCATTGGAACACTTTCAATATTTTCATACCCACTTATTCTCCCGATTTCTTCCGTTAAATCTTCTGAACCCTCAACGTCCAATCTCCAATAAGGAATTTTCACTTCCCATTTTCCTTTATCTTCTGAAACAATTTCAAATCCAAGATTTTCCAAGATTTCTCTAGACTTTTTTTCATCAACTTCTTTTCCAATCAACTTGTTAACTTTTGTTATCTCTAAATCCACAGTTTCCTGTTTTTGTTCAAAATAATTTTCATCAACTACTCCCTCAAGTTTTGCGCCAGCATACTCCACAAAAAGTTCAATCGCTCTTTGCAATCCCCTCTCTGCAAGTACTGGTGTGATATTTTTTTCAAATCTTGCCTGTGCCTCGGTTAAAAGACAATGTCGCTGTCTTGATTTTCTGATACTAAAAGAATTAAAGTTGGCTGATTCCAAAACAATTCTTTTAGTTTCTTTTGAAATTCCAGACTTCTTGCCACCTTTAATTCCCGCAAGAGCCAAAGATTCTTCATGATTCGCAATCACTAAATCATTTTCATCAAGTTCTAAATTTGAATCATCTAAAAGTTGAAGTTTTTCTCCCTTAGAAGCTTTTCGAACAACAATCTCAATTTTTTCACCATCATTAATCATATTCGCATCAAAAGCATGAAGAGGATTTCCAATTTCCAACATTACATAATTGGTAATATCAACAATATTATTAATCGGCTCCATTCCGCAAGCAATCAAAATATTTTGCATCCAAAGTGGAGACTCTTTCACTTCAATATTATTCAAAACAGCTCCCATATATCTTTGACATAAATCTTTTTCTTTAATTTCAATTGAAAGCTTTTCAGTTTTCTCCCATTCTTGTTTTTCTAATTCAAAATTAACTCTCCTACCCTCCATAACCGCAATCTCTCTTGCCATTCCTTCGTGACTCAAGCAATCATGTGCCCTGTTTGGAAGAATATCAAAATCAATCATCACGTCATCCAATTCAATTGCTTCCGCCAAAGACATTCCAATTTCCAATTTTTTATCAAGAATCAAAATTCCTTCATGATCCTTTCCAATTCCAAGTTCATCTTCTGCACAAAGCATTCCCTCTGATTTTTCTCCACGAATCTCTGAAGCTTTAATTTCAATTTTACTATTTGGCAAAATTGCCCCCACCAAAGCCACTGGAACTTTTTGCCCCACTTCAATATTTGACGCACCACAAACCACAGACAATTCTTGAGAACCAACATTCACTCTAGCAAATTTTAATTTATCTGCATTTGGATGAGCTTTAACTGAAATAATTTCTCCCACCACAAAATTATCGAATCTTTTTTTTAATTCTTCCGTCTCCTCCAATTCGAATCCCTTCAACATTACAAGATCTGTAAGTTCTAAGACACTTTTTTCTGTTTTTGAAAGCTCCTTGAGCCAATTGTATGAATATTTCATATTAAAATTGTTTAATAAATCTTAAATCTCCTCCTGCAAAAAGACGAATGTCATTAATTTTATATTTCATCATCGCAAGACGATCGATCCCAAATCCCCAAGCAAATCCTTGATATTTTCCTCTTTCATATCCAGCTGCTTCAAAAACTCGCTGATTCACCATTCCTGAACCACCAATTTCAAGCCAACCAGAATTTTTGCAGGAACTACATCCCTTTCCATCACAAACCGTACAAGAAATATCAAATTCAAAACTTGGCTCTGTGAACGGAAAATAACTTGGTCTTAACCTTACGGTAATCTCTCTTTCAAAAAATAAAGTAAAGAACTTCTCTGCAATATCCTTAAAATTTGCAATACTAATGTCATCTCCGACAACCAATGCTTCAAACTGAGAGAAGGTATGTTCATGATTTGCATCAGTACTTTCATAACGAAAAGTTCTCCCTGGAACAATAATTCTAAAAGGAGGTTTATGTTTTTCCATATATCTCACTTGAGTATTTGAAGTATGAGTCCTAGCGACAAGCTTTTGCTTCTCACCTTTTTCATTTTTTGCCTCCTGTTTTAACCAAAAAGTATCTTGCATATCTCGTGCTGGATGATCCTTGGGCATATTCAAAGCATCAAAATTATACCATTCATTATCAATCTCTGGTCCATCGGCAATCTCAAATCCCATGGTTGAAAAAATTTCCTCAATTTCTTTTTGAGTTTGAGAAAGAATATGCAAATGACCAATTTCTTGTTTTTCGCCAGGAGCTGTAACATCGATCCATTCATTATCAACTTCTCCTCCTTCTAATTCATTTTTTTTGCTTTCAATAATCCCTTTAATATCTTTTCTAATCTTATTAGCAAAATCACCAATCAATTTTTTTTGCTCCAATCGAAGATCTTTTATCCCTCTTAATAAAAGCGAAAAATCACTCTTTCTTCCCAAAAAAGCTATTCTTAAATTTTCCAAATCTTCTGAATTTTTAACAGAAGAAATTTTTTCATCAAATTTTTTCTTTATTTCTTCAAGTTTTTCCCTAGAAATTCCTTTTGACATTTGTTTTAAATAATACTATTTATAATTACATTTGGGTCATTCGAGTTTTAATTCGAGTTATTCGAATCGCCTTTAATAACTTATACGACCCTAATTTAAGAATAAGCACACAAATAACTCAAATAATTTTCGAAAACCAGATACTCTATAGTATTCCACAGAGAGCATGATAAATCAAGACAATAGAATATCTTAATCTTAATTAATCTTATCTTAAAGCATCTATTGTATATATTTTAATATATATTAAAATATATACTTCTTTTTATAAAAAACAGTCTCGTCTAAACGAAACTGCTTTAGTTTGAAAGTAAGAGCTATTCAATAACTTGAATTTTTCGAAATTCTCTTTTTCCAACTTTCAAAATCGCTCCATCAATATCTTTATTAATCTTATAATCAACATTGGTAACTGCCTTATCATCAATCTTTACTCCGCCTTGATTAATTTTTTGTCGCGCTTCGCTTCGACTCTTTGCAAGTTCATTTCGATCCAAGACCTCTGTCAATTTATTTCCCACCTTCATTTCAATTTCATCAACATCCTCTGGTGTTCTTTTATTTGAAAAAACATTCTCAAAATGCTCCTGTGCTTTTTGATCCTCTTGTTCACCGTGATATATTCTAACCACTTCACTTGCAAGTCTTATCTTTGCTCCCCTCGGATCAGAAAGAAGCTGTCTGACCTCATCCATCGGAACATCCGTGCAAATTTCAAAATATTTTTCTAATAGCTCATCTCTAATACTCATTATCTTGCCAAACATTTCATTTGGTTCATCTGAAATTAAAATCACATTCCCCCAACTCGTACTCATCTTCCTTCCGTCAGTTCCCTCAAGAAGACCAAAAGTCATGATGTTTTGAGGTTCCTGATTATTTGCTTTTTGAAGTGTTCTCCCAGCAAGAACATTAAAAAGCTGATCCGTTCCACCAATTTCAATATCTGCTTTAATTGCAACACTGTCATACCCCTGCATCAAGGGATACATAAATTCCCGTAAAGAAATCCTCTTCCCTTCTTTAAATCTTTTTGAAAAGCTTTCCCTATCAATCATTTCTGCCACTGAAAAATTATCTGCCAACTGACAAATATCATTAAAATCAAGTTTCCCAAGCCACTCACTATTATAGTGAACTTCAACTTTACTCACATCAAAAATTCGACTAATTTGATCAAGGTAGTCTCTCATATTCTCTTTTACTTCATCCTGAGAAAGCATTGGTCTTTCACTATCCTTATCAGATGCATCACCAACTTGCCCAGTAAAATCACCAATAATCAAAACTATTTGATGACCAAGATCTTGGAACTTTTTTAACTTCCGCATTGTTGAAGCTCTTCCAATGTGAATCCTTGGTCCAGTTGGATCAATTCCATATTTTACTCGTAACTTTTCCCCTGATTTCATCTTCTTCTCCAAATCTTCTTTCACAATCAGATCTTCAACTCCTCGCGTCAAAAGTTCTTCAATTTTTTGTTCGTTATTTTCCATTTTTTTTTAAAATACTTAATTATTCTATAAATTCAAACTAATACCCTTTCTTTCTGAGAACAAAATTTTCTACAAAAATTATTGTCTGAAAGCCCAAATTTTATCTGGAAATCGTCCAAGGTGGTGTTGAATGTGGGTAAGATTTTCAGTTATAAAATTTAGGGCTTGAGTTTATTTTTTAGAAAATTTTGTTCTCAGAAAGAGATCGCCACTAATCCTTCAAAAACTTTCACCAAGTTAATTAATCTACATTTTTTCTGGCGCGTCAACTCCAAGAATATCAAGAGTTTCACGCAAAATATACTTAGTCGCTGTTACTACCGCTAATCGAGCTTTTGTTAAATCAATTTTCTCCTCGTCAATCACTCGACAGTCATGATAAAAACTATGAAATTTATCCGCTAACTCAATTGCATAATGAGGCAATCGATGTACTTCATACTCAGAAACAATGTCATCAAGAAGCTCTGGAAGTCGCAAAAAATATTTAATTAATTCAAGCTCCTTCTGATCTTTCAATAAATTTAAGTTAATATTTTCTTCACTAAATTTAATTCCTGCTTCTTCTGCTTTTCTCAGCACACTACAAATTCGAGCATATGCGTATTGAACATAAAAAACTGGATTCTTACTTGATTGTTCTTTTGCTAAATTAATATCAAAATTAATATGAGTATTATAAGAATACATTAAAAAGAAAAATCTCACTGTATCTTTCCCAACCTCATCAATTAAATCATCCATTGAAACATACGTGCCTTTTCTTTTCGACATTTTTAATTCTTTCCCATCTTGAATAATTTTAACCATCTGACTTAAAATTATATCAAGTTTTCCTTTATATCCAAGTGCTTCTACTGCACCCTCAACTCTCTTCACATCACCATGATGATCTGCTCCCCAAATATTAATGGCTTTATCAGCTCCTCTTTCAAATTTATCTTTATGATAAGCAATATCGCCACCAAAATAAGTCACTTCACCAGTATTCTTTTGAATAACTCGATCTTTTTCATCACCAAATTTTGTCGATCGAAACCAAACAGCGTCATCTTTTTCATAAACCAGATCTTTTTTTTCTAATTCCTCAAAAACCGCTTCAACTTTTCCGTCATCATGTAAAGATTTTTCTGAAAAATATTCATCAAATTCAATCCCAAGCTTTTCCATGCTCGGCTTAATTATTTCTTGAATAATCTTCTGACTTGCTTCCTGTCCCACTAAAAATGGATCGGTTTCTTTAATCTCTTTATGAAGTTGATTAATATATTCTCCTTTATACTGGGTTTCTTTATCTTTTAATACAGAATGTCCTAGAATTTTTATTTGATTTCCAAAATCATTTATATAATACTCTTTCCAAACATCCCATCCTCGTTTTTTAAAAACATTCCCAAGCACATCTCCAAAAGGACCTCCTCTCCCATTCCCCAAATGGACTGGGCCAGTTGGATTAGCTGAAACAAAATCGAGATGAAGTTTTTGTTTTTTTTCTTTAGATAAAATCTGAGAATAATTTTCCTTTTTTTGTAACACTTCTTTTATTACTTCATACAAAAATTCATCTTTAAATGAAAAATTAACAAACCCTGGTTTCACAAAGGAAATTTCTTTAAAAATATCTTGATTAGTTTTTTTTATTTCATTGGTAATTTCCTCAGCAACTTCCAAAGGATTCTTTTTTATTTTCGAAGCAATTTTTAACGCAATATTTGAAGAATAATCCCCAAATTCTGAAATCGGATAATTTATCTCAAACTCTTTTCCACTAATATTTAAATCAGGCCATTTTTGTTTAATGATAAATAGTACTATTTTTTTAATTTCTTCTCTAATTTCCATTTTCAAGACAATTTAAAATTATAAATCTTAGTATAAAGATTACTTTTGAAAAATCAACTATTTACATCAATTCAACTCTCAAAAACACCCTATTTTACGCATTAAACATAACACGAAAATAATAACAAAACAACTCCATTGAAAATTTGACAACACCTAAAAATAGAATAAAATAGACATTAAAGAAGAAAATACTGAAACGAACAAATTATTCCAGAAATAACCTTAATCTTAATTATTTTACATGAAAATTAATAGTAGCCATTACTGTATTGTTGATGAAAACAATAAACCAGATTATCGATACCTTTTTGAAAACTCTCAGGATGCAAGAAAGAAAATAAAACAAATAAAAAATTCAACAAGAGGAGAAACGGTCCTTTTTAATCAAAGAAAAAAGGATTATTTTATTGATGGAATAAAAAAGGATTTCTACAATCCTTATCAAAAATTAACTATAAAAAGAGGATGCTGGACTGGACTTCATGTCCAAAAACTTAACTCAGTTGGTGGAATTAAACCTGAAAAATTATTTAAAAAAATTATTAAAAGCGAAGAAAATAAACTTTCTTATTCTCAGCACATAGAAGATGAGATACAAATTTCATCCCCAACTATTAAGATCCCAAAAATGCCTCGATTTGAATTACCGTTCTCTATCCCTAATTTCAATTGGAAAGAATCATTTCTGGCAACAAAAGCCTTTACTGGCGTAGTAGCTATAGTGTGTATCGCAATAATAGCTTCTTTCACTATTGTTCAGAAAAATTCTGCTGAAAAAATTGCACAAGGAATAATCGAAAACGAAAAAGAAACTATCCAAAAAGAAACTGAAATAAAAGTGCTTGGAGAAAAAGATGAAGAAATTGCACAACAATTTGATGAAGAACTTAATAATTTTGTGCTTGAAGCTCTTCAAAATTTTGAAAATGTTAAACAAGAAGAACTTGAAGGAGAAATCAATAAAATTGTCGCTGGATATCCAATAGAACAAATGACTCCTTATATTGCACAACAAGATCGAACGGTTGCAGCATTTCTGATCGGAATCGCCAAAAAAGAAAGTAACTTTGGAAAACGAGTTCCTGTTTTAAACGGCAAAGACTGCTTTAATTATTGGGGATATCGAGGAATTAGAGATAGAATGGGATCAGGAGGACACACTTGTTTTGATAGCCCAGAAGACGCAGTAAACACCGTTGCTGGAAGACTTCAAGACCTTGTTCAAGCTGACATCGACACTCCGCAAGAAATGGTTATTTGGAAATGTGGATCAAGTTGCGCTGGACATACTCCAGGAAGTGTTGAAAAATGGATAAATGATGTTGATATTTACTTTGATGAAATAAATAAAAACGCCTCCTAAGACGTTTCTATTTCCGTGCTTTTCATAAATCACCTCAAATGAAGTGATTTTTTTTCTAAAAATACAAGCTAGCAGCACCGAGTTGATTCGCTTTTCTTCCAAGATTAGATATTATAAACTTATATTTTCCTTTTTTATTGAAAACATTTTTTTTGGAAATTTTAATCACTTTTTTGATAAATTCTTTTCTTTGAGAAAGTCCTCCTCCAAAAACAATCTTTTCCGGATCAAAAATATTAATTAAATTTGAAATACCCATGCCAAGAAATTCCTGAGCATCTGCAATAGACTCTTTTGCAGACTTATTTTTCATCTCTTGAAGATTAAAGATTTCTTCAGCTTTTTCTCTTTTTTTGGTTTTTGAAAAAAATATTTTTTCAATACCAGATCCTGAAGCAATATCTTCCCAATAGGACCAATGATTATTATTTTTCATTTGTATAAAACTAACCTCCATTGCTGAATTATTAAAACCTCTTAAAATCTCCCCCTCCCGACTTATAAATTCACCACCAATTCCAGTTCCCAGCGTCAAAGTCAACAACCCCTTTGCTTCACCCTTTCCAAATAAATACTCACCCCTCGCAAAACAAGCTCCATCGTTTTCAATTTCAATTGAAAAACGTGCTTTCTTAAAAAAATCGAAAGAAAATTTATCCTTCCCGTAAACAGAACTAGCTTGTGTGACAACCCTCTTTTTATTATCAACAATTCTTGAAGTTGAAACCGCGACTTTTCTCGTCTTGTATTTTTTCTTATATTCCTGACTTTTTTCTAATAAAAGCTTTTTAATCATTTTATCATTTTTGGGATTTTTTTGTTCAAAATAATCCAAAAATTCATATCCCTTTTTATTAAATTCAATAACCCCGCCAGAAATATTTGTTCCGCCAATATCAAAAGTGATTATTCTTTTTTTTATTTTAATCATAATTATTTTTTACTCTGTTAAATAAATTAGTAAATAATACCAATTAACTAATGCTATTCATGAATCATTCCTTTTCACTAAAAACTTCTCTTGCTGTCTCCCACATTTCATCATCTCCTTGCTTCGTCTTTAGCCAATACCACCACTCTGCTCCCCAAAGATAACAAGCATCAAACTTAGTTTTCTTTGCATAATCAACTGTTTCTTTAAAAATTTCAGGATTCATTGATTTAAATTGCTCTTCCAATGACATATGAAGAATCCACCCTGGTCCCCAAGGTTCTGCCTGAAGTTCAGATACAATCACATTCTCTTGATCAGAAAAATATTTTATAATCAAAGCTTTAATCCTAAAAAAGCTTGGTCCAACTGGATAAGTGAAATAACCAAATGGCTCTTTATAAATTGTTCGATAAAGCGTTGTTCCGAAAACATCTGCCCTTTTCGCTGCCTCGTGCCACCAACTCAACTCACCACTGTCAGTAACAATTATTTCTCTCTCTGGATTAATTTCTTTTACTTGCGCAATTTCTCGATCAACCAATTGTGCATCAATTGCCTCCGCAGGACAATCCCCGAAGAATGGCAAAAATGGCTCATTTTCCACTTGCCAATAAGAAATATTATCATATCCCATGTAACGTTCAACTAGAATTTTTTCATACTCCAATAACTGCACCTCTCTATTTTCTTTATTCTCCACATAAAACTCTGGAATAAAGCATTCAGGCCAACGAGGAGCTTTTATTCCAAAAGCAAGAATCACATCAACATCCCTCTTTTGAGCCTCCTTTATCTGAAAATCAAGATCATCAAAATTAAATTCACCTGGACTTATTTCAATATTATTCCAATAAGCTCCTAATCGAACCTTTTTAACTCCAAGATCATCCAAAATAGCAAGATAAGTCTCTTTCCAGTCCAACTCCAAACTTCTTGCATGATGATCCACAAAAGAAACTCCCATCTCCATTTCCTCATTCTTGTCTGTAACCGGCCAATTAAAAACAATTCCAATAATTATTATTAAAGAAATTAAAAATAATAAAATATACCAAACAATTTTCAATAACATTCTAATAATAAACATACGTCTAGATAATACTTATTAAAACTACACCAAGAATAACTATTAAAACACCGAGTGATTTTAAAATAACGTTTTTAAAAGTTAGATTCTCTCTCAATGAATTAATATAAAATCCCAAAATAATAACAAACAAAAAAGTAAATAAATATTGCACTGAAACCAAAGCATTCACCACAGTAACGCTCCCCAAAGAAATAGCATAATATGTCAAAATTGTTCCAATTCCTGCAATTGCCTTAGTGCATAAAACTGCCAATGCATCTAATTTATTCCTTTTTTTATCTTTTTTAGTTTTTCCTTTCGAAAAATTAACCTGTTTACCAGAAAATGGAATTAACAAAAAAATCACCGCTGACAAAAACATTCCCAGTCTACTATAAACATATCCACTCACAAAATTCTGATCATCATAAACATATTTCAAAAATATCAAAGAAAAAGCCACTAAAATTCCTGCCACAATTACATATTTAAATGTACTAAAAAATTTATTTTTATAAAATTTATATGAAATCATAACCCCTCCTATAACCAACAAAATTATTCCAAAAAGACCTTGGAGATTGTGTCTCTCATTTATCAAAAAACTTCCTAATATATAACTAAAGACGGTCACCACTGCACCAAACAAAACATAAACTCTTGAAGCAGCAGAAAATTGAAGTGAGCGATATAAAAATATTAACCCAATGAAAAAAATCGCCCCAGAAAGAAGTGCTATCAAAAAAGTCCCTAGACTTGTCCATTGAAGCATCCAATTTTCTCCAAAAAATCCAGCAATGGCAACAAAAAAACCAACAGCAGAAAGCAAACCAACATATACAGAATATGATTGCCAACTTTTTATCCGCCCTGTCAAAAGAGCTTTACTAATTACTGCTTCAATTGCCAATAAGAAATAACCGACAATCGCAATTAAAATCCAATTCATTATTTATTATTTTTTATTTTATTCTTTTTGATAATATCCTGATAGGCATAATATGATCTTCGAGGCTTCCTTTCCATTGTTTCAAAATCCACCTCACAAAGTCCAAACTTCTTTGAAAATCCCTCACACCACTCAAAATTATCAAGCAAAGACCAATAAAAATAACCTCTCACATCTGCTCCTTCTCCAATTGCATTCTGAATCGCCTTCACGTGACTTTCAATAAACTTTGTTCTGTAAGCGTCTTCTCCGTCGGCTATTCCATTTTCTAAGATATAAATTGGCTTTCCATATCTCCTCCAAGCATTTTTGATAATTTCTTGAAGCCCATCCGGATGAATCCCCCATCCCATTTCTGTTGTAATATTATTAGGCTTAAATATTTCAATAAAGGGAGGTTTCATTCCGAAGCGATATCCAGAA
The DNA here is from genome assembly GCA_964421125.1 of uncultured Bdellovibrionales bacterium. GTDB lineage: Bacteria > Patescibacteriota > Minisyncoccia > Moranbacterales > DUUL01 > UBA2193. Next base: position 4,021 of record CAYQVD010000014.1, on the reverse strand, counting down.
TAATAATTTATCCCCACAAAATCAAATTTTCCATCCAATTTGTTAAAAAAATTCCAATTATAAAAATCCTCAACTCTTTCTGTGATTCTTTTAAAAAACCTACTCTTAGATCTCCATCTAAAATCACTACAAAACTGAGTTATCCCCACTGGAAGATTCGGTTTTTTCTTTTTCACAACGTCAAAACATTTCTTGTGTCCCTCAACAAGATTCTTTCGGGCTTCAAAAAAAAGAAAAGGATTGTATTTTCCTGGAGGGAAATCCCCCTTTAAATATCCCCGATTCAAAATTAATCTCGGTTCATTAATTGTCAAAAACATATCAATCTCACTCCCTAGAAAGTCAATAACTTTTTTACAATATCTTTCAAAAATCTCTGAACTTTGAGGATGATGCCAACCATACTTCTCAGCAAACCAAATTGGTAATGTCCAATGAAAAAGCGTTACAACTCTTTTTATTCCTCTTTTTTCAAGATCAATAAGAACCTTCTTGTAATGCTCTAGAGCTTCCTCTGAAAACTCATCCTCCTGTGGTTCAATTCTTGACCATTCCAATGAAATCCTAAAAGAATTACATCCCAAATCTTCAACTAACTTATGATCAATTAAGTATCGATTCCAACTATCACAAGCCCAGCCAGATTTTTCTTTTGTTTTTCCTTTTTTCTCCCATTCCCACCAATCATTATTAACATTATTCCCTTCCACTTGATGAGAAGAATATGCTACCCCCCACAGAAAATTTTCCGGAAACTGTTTTTTCATTTTTAAACTTAAAGCTAAATAAAAGCTCTATTCTATTACTTCAAAAAACTTCATTGCATCACCAAATATTTCAACAATTTTTTGAGCCTCTTCTTTTGAAATTTCAAAACCATCCTCTTGGACTATACGATTTTTAATTTTATTTGCACTCTTAATTTGGTCTAAATTTCTCAATTGAACTTCAACCATTCCATCAAGTTTCTCTCTGAGAGTTTCACCTGAATGTTGTGTAATTTTTAATATTTCATCAAGCATCTGAGCTGATTCCAAAATCGCTGCCTTCCAGTTTAAAATCTCATTTGAACCAATTAATAACAACACACTGTCCCATCTCTTTTGAAGCTTTCCCCTAGTAATATTCGGAAATTCCTGTCCAGACATCAGAACCGTCCAATAACCTCTTCCAGTTCGAAATAAAATCCCCAACAAAACCAAAACAATCACAATCATATAGAATCCTAGTAAAGCCTTTACGGATCTAAAAATATATGATTGCTCAAGAAAACTATTCATTTGTTCTAAGTATTCTATAATTTCCATTTTGTTTTATTTAGATTTGTTTTTATTATAGCATAAAAACAAAAACAAGCCATGAAAACTTGTTTTAATAATGCGGAGGAGGAGAGAGAATTCTTCTCGCTCCGACCCGCCTAGACTTGGCGAGGCTGGCTCGAAGCCAGGTCACTGCGCACCGAAAGCTCGCCTCCTCGCTTTCTCTCGCTCCCTTCAAATCTTTTCTCAATAGCTAAAAACAACCCGATTGTCTTTTGTCGCCTTCGCACCTTCAAAGGACTGTGTCCGCCGAAGGTCGTTTCGGCGACCGAAGGCGGAGGAGAGAGGATTTGAACCCCTGGCACCCGTAAAGGCGCTCCAGTTTTCAAGACTGGTGCATTCAACCGCTCTGCCACTCCTCCGTGTCAAACAACTACTCTAGGAATATTAACAGAAGAATTTCGTTTTGTGAAGAGCCTGATTAGTTAGTAGTTAATAGTTGGTAGTTTTTAGAGTCACTTTCCCCCTTGTCATTCCTGCGCAAGCGGGAATCCAGTATTCCGATTTCTATGTAAGTAAAGTATTCCTTACACAAATAACTATCCCTCTTCTATTTAAAAAATTATTAAATTGTGAATTGAAAAATGAAAATTTTAAATAAACTTATCCAAAAAATATCATTTATGCTAAACTATAAACATAAAAAAATAACTAATTTCAAATAACATGTACATAGGCGCACACATTTCAATTGCCGGAGGAATTTTCAATGCCCCAGAAAATGCTGGAAAATTAGATTGTGAAGTAATACAAATCTTCACTCGTTCTCCTCGAGGAGGAAAAGCACCCGAGTTCACACCGGAAGTTATTAAAAAATTTAAATCGGCTATCAAGCAAAACAAAATCAAAAATACTTATATCCACACCCCCTACTACATCAATTTCGCCTCAGCAAATAATCGTATTAGTCATGGATCAATTTCAGCTGTTCGCGATGAATTAGAAAGAGGCAGTTTAATTGGTGCAAAATATATCATGACTCATCTCGGAACCGCCAAGGACTTAGAGCAAAAAGAAGCTATCAAAAAAACCATTAAGTTACTCAAAAAAACTCTAGAAGACTATAAGGGAAAAACAAAACTCATCCTTGAAAACAGTGCTGGAGCAGGAGAAATCATCGGAGGTAATCTCAAGGAACTCTCAGAAATCATTTCAGGTGTAAACTCTCCAAGTATCGCTGGAATTTGCCTCGACACTCAACATTCTTTTGCCAGCGGATATGATTGGCGAAATTTCAACAAAACCATAGAAAAAATAGATCAAGAAATCGGCATAAACAAAATCAAACTAATTCACGCCAACGACAGCCTCACTGAATGCGGATCAAATAAAGACCGCCACGCCCACATCGGAGAAGGAGAAATTGGCCTCGAAGCCTTCAAGAACATCACTGCCTTCGCCAAAAAAAATAACATCGACATGATTCTTGAAACTAAGCATGATAAAGTTATGAAAGATATAAAATTACTTAAAAAATTACGTAATTAATTTTCTTCCCAAAATAAAAATCGGCAGGAACCACGATAAGTTTCTGCCGATTTATTTTTTGTCTCCTTATCTTTCTTTATAAATAAATGTTAGCAGAGCAACTAAATCGGAGACATGACCAGTTATACTCTGTTTAAAATAAACAATTTCTCCTCCCCTCTCCCTCAGCTCCTCCAGCCACTTTCCCACCTCTTCCTCATTTACAGCAGGGCTGTGATCGGGCCACTGACCAGTAGAATAACGCTTAGTTTCAAAATTTTTTATTTTTAACATAGTACCCCCCTCTTTTTTAACTTTTCATTTCGAAAAAATAAAATTTGAAACAATTTTCTTGCTTTATAGAAAAAGAACCACCATCTTCACGATTATCATAATGCTCTACTTTCAATTTCAACTTATCGCATAGCGCTTCTACAAGAGGAAAAACTTCCCAACTTAAAAGATTTGCATATTCTATTATTTTCCCCTGATAATTCGCATCTTCAATTTCTCTATTAGGATAGAAAAAAAGAAAATACCATCCCCCACCATATTTATTAACAAATCCACTTTGATAAGTGTAAGCACAAGAATTGTCATAATAATCAATCGCTACAGAGACAATTTTTTTTGAAAGCTCTTCTAAATGAATTCTCAAATTACAAAAAGTGGTTTTTTCTTTAATTATTTCTTTAATTATTGAAGAAAAATATTCTCCATTTTTCGGAATTTTTTCTTCAAAAAAATAATTAAAAGCTTTACACATTCTTTGTACTTTTTCATATTCCTCTTTATTTTTCCTCTGAAAAATTTCCTCCTTTCTTTTTCTCCATTTTTTCAACACATCATTTTTAAATTCCTCTTTTTTCCTTTTCTTCACTTCTTTTAGCTTTTCTTGTATTTTTGCAATATCATCCATTTAATCCCTCCTTAAAAAATTTATTAAATTTTCAAGTTACTTTCCTAAACATAATATACTAGCATTAAATCAATAACTTGTAAATAGTAACTCGACAATATTTTCATCTATTGACAAAGCCTTTATTTGAATATAGAATAGTAATTGTTGAAGAATATTCGACAACATTATCTTTCGAATATGTTAGAAAAAAATCTCGAAAAAGCTGGACTTAGACCTAAGGAAATAAAAATATATCTAGCCGGAATAAAAGCCGGTCCAGTTTGATCTGTACCCCAAAAAGTGGACGACGGTAAAAAACCGTCGTCCACTTTTT
>CAYQVD010000013.1:0-36791 GCA_964421125.1 uncultured Bdellovibrionales bacterium | reverse complement strand
GACTTTAGTGAACATGTTGCTGAGCAGGATGATTCAATATTAAATGGTTATTTATATGATTTAGAAGGTTGAAGTTTTTTAGATAGTTTAATGATTTTAGTTAGTTTTAGTTGTTGTAAATGAAATGCAATATATTAATTTTTTTCACTGAATTTATCATTGCTTTTAAATATCCGAAACTAAAGAGAATAATTTATTGGGTAGCTTTGTTTTTCTTTTTGAGACCATTACGTTCAAAAAATAAATATATTGCATTTCACTAATTAGTAGAATAAGAGAATTATTTATTACTAGAAAAAAATGATGGATGAAATAATTATTCACACTGATGGAGGATCGAGAGGGAATCCGGGTCCAGCAGGGCTGGGGGCTGTTATTGAATATGGAAGTAAGAAAAAAGAATGTAGTGAATTTTTGGGAGAGAAAAAAACAAATAATGAAGCTGAGTATGAAGCACTTGTTATGGCGCTTAAGAAAGCGAAGATTTTAGTTGGGAAAAAGATTGCAAAAGAATCAGTAGTGAACTGTTTTTCTGATTCAGAATTAATGGTGAAACAATTGAATCATGAATATAAGATTCAGAATGAAGGGATTAAACCGTTATTTTTTGAAATTTGGAATCTAATGCTTGATTTTAAAAAAGTTGAAATTTTTTATATTAGAAGGGAGCAGAATAAACACGCAGACAAACTGGCAAATGAGGCAATGGATAAGGCAGAATCAGGTTTAGGATTTTAATTTTATAGATAAATTCTTAGGAAACTGGATTCCTGCTTTGCTTTACCGCGCGCCGTTGACAAAGTCTCTGGTGACGTATGACTAAAGTTAGTGCGACACGCGTTTGCGGAAATGACAAAGAGAGATGATAAAGAAAAAAGATGTGAATTAATAAACGTAAGGACGTACGTCCTTACGAAATAAAAATCAAAATGGAAAGTGATAAATTCTGTCTTCGCCAAAGCTACGGCGGACGAAGAAAACTTGGGACAATCCTCACCCTAATAATATTTTTTAGTTTTTTTGGGTGGGTGGGAAGTTCACAGGCGGATATTAGTTCTGTTTCTGGAGACGTTATTCATGGTCAATCGATCACAATCAGTGGAAGTGATTTTGGAATAAAAAATCCAGCCAAGCCTTTGATGTGGGATGACTGCGAGAGTGAGACAGTAGATACCGCGCCAAGTGAGATTACAGTAAACAGTGCGTCGCAAGTGGCATACAGTGATTATCAATTGGGGACATACAGGAATGGTGTAAATATTCCAGAAGCCTATCAAATGAAGTATCGGACGTTTCCATACACGCCTGTTTCTGTTGCAATCACCGCGCCACACTCTTACTCCACACAATGTTTAAGTGGCGGTCACTATGAAACAGGATCAAGTGATAATGCCGGTAGAAGTATTTCGCTAACTATACCGACAGCTGGAGGCATTGGAGTATTTGCCGACAGATGGTATATTCGATTTCTATATCATGTAAATCCGGAATGGCCGTCTTGCCAATCCGACACCAATCATAAAGTAACTATCATGCAATCTGATATATCTGAATATGGCGGTCCGACTTATGTCAACGATTATTATTATATGAGTTTCGGTGTACCAGATTACAGTCCGTGCGGTCATGAGGATGCCGATCATGTTTATTCCCACAATAATGCCTGTACCGACAGCACTTATGATTCATTTCCCGACAACACGCCGCCTTGGTATTTTGGGCAAGCCCCGGACCACACTGGTGGAGCATCTGCTACATTGGCTGGTGCCTGGACCCAATGGATTGAAAACACACAGGTTGTTTCAAATGATCAGGGCTATTTGTATTATTATATAAACAATAAATTAACTTGGGGTGGTGAAAACAATCCAGATTTTTTTACTGGTTCTGGATCGTATGATCTTGGATATCCCGGCATTGGATCTGTATCTATAGGCGGATATTGGTCATACACAAATGTTCCGCAAACTCAGAATAATAATGCTTTTAGACTATTTGATGATATCTATGTCGATGATACCTTATCTAGGGTAATGCTCGCAAACAACTCAACTTATGAATCTGCAACGATTGTCGAACCTCAACCTCCGACTGCATGGGCCAGCGGAGAAATTACCGTAACCGTCAATCAAGGTAGATTGCCTGATGGCACAGCCTATCTATTTGTTTTTGACGCTGATGGGAATAGCTCAGTAGGATCCGTAACTGTTGGAGGAACTTTCGACACCACAGCGCCATCTCATCCAACGGGGTTGGGCGTGGAATAAAAGAATAATTTTCAATTTATAATTTCCTCGCCTCGATTCGACAAGATGTCTCATCGAAGTCGAAGCGGGCAATTTCCAATCAATTTTCAATGACTAAATTTTCAAGTATAAAAAAGTGTTAAGTAACTTGTTTAATAACACTTTTTTTAAAAAATAATTACTTATATAGTAATCGGACTAATGGATTCTCGCCCGCCTTGCCGAGTCGAGGCAGGCCTACACGGAGATGACAAAGGAGAAAATGACAAAGGGAAAGAGATGTGAAATAATAAACGTAAGGACGGACGTAAGGACGTACGTCCTTACGAAATAAAAATCAAAATGAAAGTTTCCGTCTTCGCCAAGGCTTCCTTCTTCGTTAAAAAAGCTACGGCGGACAAGTTGGCGGACAAGGAAAATTAAAAATAGTATAATTAAATTATTAACTAATAACTAAAGACTAGTAAAATGCAGATTGTAATTTTGGCGGGTGGGGGAGGGTCAAGGCTTTGGCCGTTAAGTCGGAGTAGTGTTCCGAAACAATTTTGTAAGTTGATTTCAGAAAAAACGATGATTGAGGAAACTCTCGATCGTTTTGAGGGCTTTCCAAAAGAAAAAATATTTATTGCAACGACTGAAGAGTTGAAGGAAAATATTAAAGAGATTTTACCAAATTTTCCGGAAGAAAATATTTTTGTTGAATCTGCAAGAAGAGACACTGCTCCGGCAATGGGATTTGCGGCAGCTCAATTATTTTTGAAAAATCCGGATGAGCCAATGGCTTTTATTCCATCAGATCATTATATTGGTCGCGAGGATAATTTTTTGAAATCAATTGAAAAAGCTGAGGAGGTGATTAATGAAACTGGAAAGTTAGTAGATATTTCAATTTTTCCAACTAATCCAAATACAGCATTGGGATATACAAAAGTGGGAGAAAGAGTAATGGAAAAAGAGGGAATTGAGTTTTATCAATTTTTGGGACACACAGAAAAACCAGATTTTAAGACTGCCCAGAAATATTTGGAAGAAGGTGGATATCTTTGGCATGCTAATTATTACATGTGGACTCCACGAAAAATGTTGGAGGCTTATGCAAAACATGCTCCAGAAATACATGGGAAATTGCAACAAATTATTGAGGCATTGAAAGCGAAAAAACAAGATGAAGTTGCGAAGATTTATTCTCAGATGGAAAGGATTTCAATTGATTATGCAATTATGGAAAAAATGGATAATGAAGAGGTTCTGATTATTCAAGGAGAATTTGATTGGAAAGATATTGGAGCGTGGGATACACTTCATGAGAACTTGATGACAAAAACTGATGAACATCGAAATCTTGTTAAAGGGGAGCGTTTGAATCTTGATACTTCAAATTGTGTAATTTATGGAAGGGATAAGAAGTTGATTGCAACGGTTGGAGTGGATGACCTGGTGATTGTTGACACCGAGGATGCGCTCTTAGTTTGTCCAAAGTCTCGCGCAGCGGAGGTTAAAAAAATTGTTGAGGAACTTAAGGATCGAGGAGAGAAGTATATGTAGTGACAATTTTTGATATTAATAAAAGCAAGTATTTTAGTGCTTGTTTTTATTTGTTTTCAATTTTTATTTGTGTTAGATTATGGGCATAAGAACATATTATGAAAAATAAAAATAAAAAAATTGCCATTTGCCATTATCGAGTTGGAGGAACTGATGGAGTTTCTTTAGAAATTAAAAAAAGGAAGCAAATTCTTGAGAGTTGTGGTTGTGAAGTTAAGCTTATTGCTGGATCTCGTTCCGAAAAGGCTGATTACATGATTGAAGAATTAGAATGGGAAGATAATGCAATTTCTATTATCAAAAGGAATGGTTTTGTGAAATTTAATGGGAAAGATTTTGATAATTTAGAATTGGCGGATAAAATTTTAAAAGTTTCTGAAATTATTGAAAAAAAACTTGATGAAATTCAAGAAAAAGAGCAATTTGATTGTGTTTTAATTCATAATATTTTTTGTTTTGGTGGACATATTGCAGCAGCACGGTCTTTCTATCATTTTATTGAAAAATATCAACTTCAAACAATCGCAACTCATCATGATTTTTTTTGGGAGAGAAAAGATTTTCGGGTTCCACGTTCTGATTTAATTAAAGATTTTGTAGAAACATATTTACCTCCTGACAATTTTTTAATTAAACACGTAGTCTTGAGTTCTATTACTAAAAGAGAACTTAAGAAAAGACGAGGAATTGATTCAGATATTTTACCGGATATTTTTGATTTTTCTCAAGATAGATGGGTGAAGGATAAATATAATAGTGATTTGTTGGAGAAAATTGACGTTAAAGAAAGTGACTTGTTTGTTCTTCAAGCAACTCGGATTGTTCCTCGTAAAGGAATCGAAATAGCAGTTGATTTTGTTGAGGCGCTTGAAAAGAAAATGAAAGGATTGGTTGGTGAGACTTTATATAATGGCAAAAAAATTACCTTGGATTCAAAATTAGTCTTGGTTTTAGCAGGTTATTATGAAGATTCAAACAAGGATTATTTTTTAAAAATAAAAGAGCTAGCTCGAGAAAAAAATATAGAGTTTAGATTTATTAAAGATTTAATAAATTCAAAAAGATCTTTTCATAATTCTAAAAAAATATATTCGCTTTGGGATGTGTACACTTATGCTGATATTATTACTTTTCCGAGTATTTGGGAGGGTTGGGGAAATCAATTTATTGAAGCAGTTTTTGCTGGGAAACCAGTGGTGGTTTGGGAATATCCAGTTTTTAAAGCTGATATAAAACCCGAGGGATATAAAGTTATATCTTTAGGAGATAAAATTATTGAAAGAGGGTATGATGATTTATGGCAAGTTTCGGATAATAATTTGAAACATGCAGTTGATGAAACGGAAGAATGGATAACTGATGAGAATTTAATTAAAACTTTGGAAGAAAATTTTAAAATTGGAGAGATTAATCATGGGTTTTCTATCGTAGAAGAATTTTTGAAAAAAGAGTTGAACATTTAATTATGACTTGCCTAAATTTTATTTAAAGGTTAAGATTATGAAATATTTATTAAGAATTAAACAATAGTTATGAATTTTATGAAGAAGAATCTTATTTTTGTTGTTGTGATTGTAATTGCTTTGGTTGCAATTGGTTATGTTGTTAAAAACCCTGACTTTAATTTTAAGAAGATTGCTGTTTTAGGAGATGACAAGGAAAAAGTTGTAGTAAAAGATATTACAATAGAAGAAGTTGAAAGTAAGGCAAAGGATTTTATTGCTAATAACATGGTTCAGCCAGGAACAGAATTTGATATTACGGAAGTTTCTGAGGAAAAAGGTTTATACAAAATACAATTAGATGTTGGTGGACAAGAAATCAGTGCTTATATGAGTAAGGATGGAGAAACATTTTTTCCTAGTGCCTTGGATATTGCTGAAACCGAAGAAAAGAATGTTGTAAGTCAACAAAAAGTTCAAGAGGAAGAAAAAGAAGTTCCAAAATCAGATAAACCAAAAGTTGAGTTATATTTAATGAGCTTTTGCCCATATGGAAATAAGGCAGAGGATACATTAAAGCCAGCATATGAAATCTTAAAAGATGATGTAGATTTTAATTTTCACTATATTGTTAGTTCTAGTGGTGACGCAATTCAATCTTTGCATGGTGAAAAAGAGGTAATTCAAAATGAAAGAGAAGCGTGTGTTCTTCGTGATTATGGCGAAGGAAAGTGGTTTGATTTTGTAACTTACGTGAATACTAATTGTGGAAGCGATGGATCTTGCTGGAAGGCTGGTGCTAAGAATTCAGGACTTAATGCTTCTAAGATTGAATCTTGCGTGACTTCTGATGGATTAGCTTTGATGAAGGCTAATGAAAAAACATCAACTGACGCTGGAGCAAGTGGTTCACCAACGATGATAATTAACGGTGTTGATTCTAAGGCAGTTTACCAATACGGAAATCCAGAGGCTTATAAACAAGCAATTTGCTTAGCATTCAACGAGGCACCTTCTGCTTGTGATGAAACATTGGAATCCAGTGCTCCTGTAGCTGAGGGCGGAAGTTGTAATTAATATTGAAATCTATATAAAACTTAGAGCACAACTGCGTAACTGCAGTTGTGTTTTTTATTGTTAATATCGTAGCAAAAGAGTTTCTATTTTTTAAGATTAATGAACAATTTTAATCTAAGATATCTTATATTACAAGAAAAAAAATAGATCAATTCATTAATAAATAGAGAGGAGTTGTTTATGCAGTTAAGAAATTCAATGTTTTAAGACAGGCTATCCATAAAGAACTTAATAGATCCAAAAGATTTGGAACAACAGTCTTAATTAAAAATCAAAGAAATAAAAACTACTTGTCCGACAAGAATAACATTGGAGGGAAAGAGAGTTTAAAGTTTAACGAGTTCCGTTTTAAAATACTTGTATTTTTTTAAGGTTTTCTTTATAATAAAATAAAAGAAAACTTTGTTTAATATAATATAAAAATAAAAATGAAAAGATTGAGAAAAATCCAAGAAAATAGGGCAGCTTTTTTACTTGTCATTGCTGTTTTGTTGCTTTCTATAAGTTTTTCTTATGGTCAAGCAAGCAGTACGCAACAGGCAATTAATGATAAAGGCTCTTTGTTCATTGAAAAAGTAAACGTCGATGATAAGGAGAGTACGGAAAATGAAAATAAAAAGGTGACTGGGACAGTTTTTGTCCAAAACTTTTCTCAATCAAAAAATTACGAAGATGTTGAATATGTAATAGATTTACGTCAAATAAAAAAGGATAGTCCAAGTTTATTAGAAGTAAATGTTTTTAGTGTAAGTAAAGGTGTTTCTGATTTTATGGCAGGAGAGCAGACGGAAATTATTTTTGATTTTTCTTTGCCCAGGAAAGCTTATTTAGAAAATTATACAATAGGAGTAATTTTAACGAAAGGGGAGGATGTATTGAGCGTTAAGGAGTTTGAGCTTTTAGTTAACGAGCCAGAGGTTGAATTGTTTGATAATAGCTATATTCCATTAGTAGCCGAAAAGAATGACGTTGAAATGATGGACCAAAAGAATTTTAATCAAGGATGGATTATCGTGCTTGTCCTGGGGTGTAGTATTCTTATTGTTTGTATTATCTTTTTAATTAAAAGAAAGAGGACAAGCGAAAAAAATAAGTTTTTAGGAGTATTGTTCTTTATTATATTTAGCACTATTGCTTTTGCGAACATATCTGATGCTCTTGCTAATTCGATGAGTATTACCGGTCCATCTCAAGGTGGAGTTTATAGTACTGACAGTGACGTAAGAATTGTAGTAAAATTATCAATTAATAATTGGAGTCTTATTCCAAAGTATCCAGGGTGTTTTAGTGATGGAATTGAAGAGTATAATGCCCAATTTTACATAAGAAGTCGAGTTACTTTAGATGGTAGTGTTCTTCCTTATAAAGATGTTGGTGTTGGGTATTGCCCTTGGGGAATAGCGCCTTACCTTTCCTACTCCTTGGGTTCTGGTTCGAGTCTTGGCGTTGGAACACATACAGCAGCTATCAATATATCATATTTGCTTGGAGGGGGATTTTCTACTCCAATTAATGCTACTAGAACATTCCAGGTCGTAGCTCCTGTGAATGGTGCTTGTGGTCCAGCAGCAACAAGTTACTTATCAATTGCTAATGCTTGGAAAAAACCTTTTTGCAGTTCAGGTGATTTTTGTGGAGATCATGGATGGGTTTCTGGGGAGCCTACGGGTTCAAGCCTTCCTAGTTTTTTGAGTTCAGGAACGTCATATTCCTGGATGTGTGCTGGTGAGGGATCGGGAACTACAAATAAGACATGTACTGCAAGTCGATACTCTGTTGCTTCAATTACTGCAAGTCCTAATCCGATTCAGGTTTGTGATGGCACAGGATTGGGAATAACTAATGTCACATGGAATGCACCTGGGTTTGCTAATACTGAAATTCATATGAGTTCTGCTACGGGTACTCTTTTTGCTAGTGGTGGTCCAACAGGTTCTAAATTGACAGGTAAGTGGGTTGCTAATGGAACAACCTTTGTTCTTATAGTTCCTGATTACTATCCTGGTTTTGATGTTACCTTAAAGAATCTTACCCTGACAACGACAACCGCTGGATGTCCCGTCATTCCTCCTCCTTCCTGTACCGGCTCCATCCCTTCAGGCTCAACAATGTGTTCAAGTGATAATGTTGGATTAACGTCTAGCTTACCTTGGGCTTATGTAGGAACATCTTCTTCCAGCTGTACAACAGCAAGAAAGTGTCAATATTATACCGTTCCTGCTACTAACAACCGTCCTACTGCTACGATTACTGCTCCGAGCGGAAATAGAACTATTACTGCCGGTGGATCTATTAGTTTCTCTGGTTATGGATCTGATTCAGATGGATCAATTACTAATTATCAATGGTTAAATGGAAGTTGTTCAGCAAATCTTCTGAGTAGCAGTTCCTCCTTTACTAGAAGTTTTTCAACCCCAGGAACTTACAGGATATATTTCAGAGTCCGGGACAATGATGGAGCTTGGTCAACTAATTGTCCATACAGGACAATAACAGTAAATCCTGTTACTTATTCCTGCACAGGCTCTATCCCTTCAGAATCAACAATGTGTTCAAGTGATAATATTGGACTAACCTCTACTTTAGCCTGGGCTTATGTAGGAACATCTTCTTCCAGCTGTACAACAGCAAGAAAGTGTCAATATTATACCGTTCCTGCTACTAACAACCGTCCTACTGCTACGATTACTGCTCCGAGCGGAAATAGAACTATTACTGCCGGTGGATCTATTAGTTTCTCTGGTTATGGATCTGATTCAGATGGATCAATTACTAATTATCAATGGTTAAATGGAAGTTGTTCAGCAAATCTTCTGAGTAGCAGTTCCTCCTTTACTAGAAGTTTTTCAACCCCAGGAACTTACAGGATATATTTCAGAGTCCGGGACAATGATGGAGCTTGGTCAACTAATTGTCCGAGTAGGCTGATAACAGTTTTTGGCTGTGAGAATTTTCCTCTTGGCCTTGGTTATGAGTCTTGGGCGTTAGATGAAAGTACTGGCTTATTATCTAATTCAAATTGGGTATATTCTTCCCTTAATACATCAGCAAAATGTCAGTACAAGTGCAGTACTGGATATGAATGGAATAGCGGAACGTCAACTTGTGATCTTATTACTTATAACTGCCAAAATTTTGTTCCGACTAATGCTGAATCTTGGGGAGCAACTGAAGAAGTCGGTTTAACAAACAACACTACTAATTGGGAATATTCTACTAGTAACACCGTTACAAAATGTGAATATAAGTGTATCTCACCAAATGTATATAATACAGCAACATTAGCTTGTGTTCCTCCTACTTGTATTGGTAATATTCCTAGTAATGCTGATTTATGTCCTAGTGACAGCACTGGATTGACTGCTGATGTAGGAAGAACTTTGGTTGGAAGCTGTGGTGCTCCTAAATGTGAGTATATCTGTAAAACCGGATTTACTTACAACAGTGGTTCAGGAGAATGTGACTCAAATTCATCGCCAAATCCATCTAATTGGAAAGAGGTAGCCCCTTAAATTTAAATAAATTAAAAAATTAAAACAAAACAAATGGGAGAAAAAAACAGTAAAATCGTTCTAACAGCGCTAATTATCATCTTGGTCATCATCGCAGTTGTCTTCGTGATAATGGTTATGAATAAAGATAAACAATCAATGTCTCAAGAGACAATGCCAGAAATTACTCAAGAAACTGAAGAAGGAGTAACTCCTCTGACTGAAGAAAAAAAAGAAGAATTAGCTGCAATAAAAAACACTACAGGAACGTTAACCTCAATTGATATTGGAGCTATTGTAGTTTCGACTCAAGAAAGAGACTTAACTCTGAAAATTCCACAAGAAGGAGCATCTTTTGTCACTCAGACAATTCAAGAAGATGAATCTTTCCTAATAGAAGAAATCGGCCTATTTGATATCCCAACAGATTCAGAAGCTGATGTTCAATACAATGGAACTACTAATGAAGTTATGTTAGTTGTGGTTAAGTAGTGGTAATTCATGTTTTGATTTTTGAATCCTCGTACTTTTTTGAGTACGGGGATTTTGATAAAAGTTCAAGTTTGTAATGCATCACTTTTGAGTATTTCATTAGGAGTTAGATAATTTAACTTCTTTCGTGGGTTATTGATTGTTTGTTGACAAAGATTTTATTTGATTCATAATCAACAATCAAATTGATGTTCGTTCAAAAAATAACATTCTATAGTGTTTTTATTATAAATTTTTCAAAAGAGGTGTTTCGATGACTGAGACGATGACTGATTTAGTAAATATTTTATTAATTTCAACGACTTATCGTGGCAGAATGACTGATGCTAAAGCTCAAATTAATTACTTAGTTTTAGGGAGAGCTATTGTTAAGTACTTAGATTCTGATTTTAAGCCTAAAAACAGAAGAACTTTTGTGGGTGTCACTAAATGCTTAAATGAAAATGACGAATTTAGCGATTTAAAAATTGGAAGTGTGAGGAATTTTGTTGGTCAATTTAAAAATACTATTGAGTGGTTAAGGGGAGGAAGAAAAGAAAAGGATTTAATAGAGGGAAGAATAAATGCTAAAAAAGGTCATTCCTATAGAGCTATGTTAAGGCTAGGAATTGATTGCATGAAGGAAGACAATATTATGTCCTTAGAAAAGGCATTAAGTCTTGTGGAAAAGGAAGAAAATAACAATCTATTCCAAGGAGAGCTGAATGGTTGTTCTGATTTTCAGAATCTTCTTCAGATGGCTTCCGATGATCCTGAAAGTTTTGTTAAGCTTTTTATTGACCAAAAAAAAGAGCTTAATGAATGCCTTGATGAATTGACTGATCGTCAGCCAATAGATCGTGTTAATGCTAAATTAATAATTGAAAATGAATCTCTCAAGGAAGAAGTGAAATCTTTAAAGAGCGTTGTAACTAAAGTTGGTGTCTTAGTTGCAGGTTATTAATTTTTTAAGTAATCTTTTTATTGAAATAGAAAAAGCTTTGTTGATACAACAGAGCTTTTCTTCTATAAAAGTTTATTATAAAAGTGTCCCCTTGACACTTTGAATTTTTTTTGCAATACTTAGCGAAGTTAAAAAGTAATTGTCATCTTCGTTTATGCGGGGAGTCCATTAGTTTTGAAAACCTTTGGTTTTTTATTTCTAAAGTAAAATGACATATAAATTTATGATAGCGATTATACGAACAGGTGGAAAACAATACAAGATTAAAGAAGGTGATAAAATTGTCATTGAAAAGATTGATGGAAAAGAAGAAGATAAAGTTTCTTTTGAAGAAGTTTTGTTATTTGATGATGGGAAAGAAGTGAAAGTTGGAGCGCCGATTGTTGAAGGAGTGAAGGTTGAGGGAAGGATTATTGCACAGAAGAAAGATGTTAAGAAGAAGATTGTGAGACATAAGGCAAAGAAGAGACAGTTGACTCGAAAAGGACATAGACAAGATATAACAGAGGTAGAAATCACTAAGATTTCATAAGAGGTCAATGAAAACTTGACTTTTTATTTATTTGACATATAATATTAAAAGTTCTGATAAGATTTTTAAAGGGACGGTCAAATAGCTTAAATCAGGAAATTACAAAGAAGCTATTTTTTTGTCTTTGAGAAGTCTTGTAGTCATATTTATTAATAGTGGATTTAAAAAAAGCAAATGGCGAAGGAAATTACCAAAGAAGAAGCTAAATCTCGAATTAGAATCAAGATTAAAGCTTACGATCATAAAGTGATTGATCAATCTGTAAAGAAGATTGTTGAAACTGCACAAAGAACTGGGACTAAAGTAGTAGGTCCTGTGCCACTTCCGACATCTATTAAGAAGATAACTGTTAATAGTTCAACCTTTGTTCATAAAGATGCTCGTGATCAATATGAAATTAGAACTCATAAGAGATTATTGGATATCTTAGAACCAGGAGAGAAGACTATTGAAGATTTGACTAATTTAGATCTTCCAGCTGGGGTTGGTATAGAGATCAAGATGTAGCTTAAAAATCATAAACTTGGCGCATTTCTGTGTCAAAGCCTGCGCGACTCATTCAATGTATAAGAATACATTTTCATTTCGTTGCTCAGCTTTTCCTTGAACTGCACTCAAGTTTATGATTTTTAAGAAGAGAACATTACAAGGAACTGAATAATTAGAATTAATTTAAGTCCTAAATTTTTTTAGGGGATACTGAATTAGCTTGAAACCGAGTGTTTTTACAAGGTCTAGCTAGTTTGCAGACATGTAAGAATATTCGGTTTTAAATTTGAAGAAGATTAAAAAAAGATTATGAAATTTATATTAGCGAAAAAATTAGGGATGACTACGATATATGATGCTGATGGAACTGCTCAGAATTCAACCTTACTTGAGGCTGGAAAGAATGTCATTACTCAGATCCGAACAGAGGACAAAGATGGATATGAATCGATTCAGTGGGGAATGAAAAAAGGAGAGAGTGATGAGTTTGAATTAATCAGAGAAATTAGAGTATCAAAAGAAGAGATTGAAAAAGCTAAGATTGGTGATGAACTGAAGGTGGAACAATTTGAAGCTAAAGAAAAAGTTACAGTAATTGGAATCACTAAGGGAAAAGGAACACAAGGAGTTGTGAAACGACACGGATTTGCTGGTTCACCTGCATCTCATGGTCATCGGCATGACTTAAGGGCTCCTGGTTCAATTGGAAGTGCTTTTCCTCAAAGAGTTTTTAAGGGGAAAAAGATGGGTGGAAGAATGGGAGTTGATCAGCAAACAACTAAGAATTTAAGAGTTGTTCAAGTTGACGCAGAGAAAGGAATAATTGCTATTAATGGTGCAATTCCTGGAAGAAATGGTTCATTAATTAGAGTAATCAGTCAATAAATAAAGAATATTTCAATATTATGGCAAAGGTAGAAGTAAAAAACCTAGAAGGAAAGAAGATTGAAGAAATCGAATTGAATGATGATGTTTTTGGATTGGAAATGAATGATTCACTTGTACATCAGGCTTATGTTGCTCAGTATGCAAATAAGCGAAATCCAATTGCACATACGAAGGATCGATCAGAGAGAGCTGGAACTGGAAAAAAGCCATGGAAGCAAAAGGGAACAGGAAGAGCGCGAGCTGGTTCTGTGAGAAGTCCTCTTTGGAGAAAAGGAGGAATAACTTTTGGCCCAACTAACGAGCGAAATTTTTCAAAAAAGATTAATCGAAAAATGAAAGCACTTGCTACGAAAATGGTTTTAAGTGCAAAATTGAAAGATGGAGAAGTTGTTGTAGTTGATAAATTTGATTTTAAGGATAATAAAACCAAGGAAGCTTCAAAAGCTTTGGAGGGTTTGAAAATTGATAAGAAAGTTTTATGGGCATTTTCTGCTGAGACGAAAAGTGGGATGCAAGCAAGTCGAAATATTAAAAATGTGAAAAATATTTCTGTTGATAGTTTGAATATTTTAGATATGTTGAATAATAAGTTTTTGCTTCTAGACAAAGACTCTGTGAAAAATATCGAAAGTCGATATTTAAAGACTGAGGAGAAAAAAGAAGTTTCTAGTAAGATAGCAGAGGATAATAAGAAATAACACAGACTACCATGGTAGCGTTTTGGAATAAAGATGACAATGGAAAAAAGAAAGAATCTGTTGATGAAAAAAAACAGGTTTCTGCTGTTGCTTTAAAAAAAGATGATAAGAAGAAGCCTAAAAAGAAGAAGGTTTCAGCTGATTTAAAGAAGAAGTCAGAGTTGGTTAATAGTGTTATTATTAACCCAATTGTTTCTGAAAAAGCAATGAATCAACAGGCTTTGAATAAATATGTTTTTGAAGTTGGGCAAAGATCTAATAAGAAAACTGTTTTAGAAGCTGTTCAAGCTCTTTATGGGGTTGATGTTGAAGAAGTGAATTTGATGAATTATAAGCAGAAAAAGAGAAATTTCAGAAATTTTCGTGGTCAACAAAAAGCTGTTAAAAAAGCGATTGTTACCATTAAAAGTGGACAAGAAATTAAGTTATTTAACGAATAAAGAAGGATTAATCTAATATTATGGCAGTAAAAGTTTACAAAAGAAATACCGCTGGACGACGAGGGATGTCGATTATTAAACCAGAAAATCTAACTGATAAGAAGCCAGAGAAGTCTTTGTTATCAAGTCTTAATAGAAAATTTGGTAGATCAAATGGCAAGATTTCAGTTCGTCATAAAGGAGGCGGTGCAAAAAGAATGTATCGACTTGTTGATTTCAAAGTGAATAAGATGGGTGTTACTGGGACAGTTGATTCGATTGAAAAAGATCCAAATAGAAATGCATTGATCGCTCTTGTTAATTATACAGATGGAGATAAGCGATACGTTTTGGCAACAGCGGGAATGAAAAAGGGGTCAAAGATTATCACGGACGAGAAAACTCCTGTTGAGGAAGGGAATAGAATGATGCTTCAGAATATTCCAGTTGGAACAGTTGTTTCAAATGTTGAAATGATTGTTGGGAAAGGTGGGCAGATTGCAAGAAGTGCTGGAACTGGATTAATTGTTCAAGCTATTGATGGAGGGATGGCTCATTTAAAAATGCCATCTACTGAAATCAGAATGGTCAAGAAGGATTGTTATGCTACCATTGGTCAAGTGAGTAATTTTGAATATAGTTCAATGAGGATTGGAAAGGCTGGAAGGAACAGACATATGGGAAGAAGACCAGCTGTTCGTGGTTCTGCAATGAACCCAGTTGATCATCCGCATGGTGGTGGAGAGGGGTGTCAGCCGATTGGGTTGAAACATCCAAAGACTCCTTGGGGAAAACCTGCTCTTGGTGTTAAGACGAGAACAAAGAAGAGATATTCTAATCGACTCATTCTTAAGAGAAGAAAGACAAGAACCACTAAGTAATAATTTAAAGAATAATTTTAATAAAATATGTCGAGATCACTTAAAAAAGGACCATTCGTAGACGAGAAGTTAATGAAAAAGGTTCTCAATAAACAACCAGGAGATAAATCTGTTATAAAAACTTGGGCAAGGGCTTGCACAATTACGCCAGAAATGGTTGGACACACATTTGATGTTCATAATGGTAGGCTTTTTATTTCAGTTTTTGCAACAGAAGACATGGTTGGACATAAGTTGGGCGAATTTTCTCCAACACATACTTTTTCAAGACATGGAGGAAAGATTCAGAAAGAGCTAGAAACTGCTCAGAAGCAAAGAGATTTAGATGCAGCGAAAGCAGTAAAAACAACGAATTAAAGTAAATTAAGTTAACTAAGGATTTAAATATGAAGGCAACGAAAGTAACCGCCAGTTTAAGAAATTATCGAAGATCTGCATCAAAAGTGCGAGAAGTTGCTAATGTTATTAGAGGTGCTATGGTTAGCGAGGCAGAAGTTAAGCTTTCTGGAATTAGCAAGCATAGTAGTGAGGATATTTTAAAATTACTTAAAAGTGCAGTCGCTAATGCTGAAAATAATCATAAATTAGATAAGAAAGATTTATATATATCTAAGATCACAGTTGATGAGGGAGCAGTTTTGAAAAGATGGAGAGCAAGAGCTTATGGGAGAGCAGCCCAAATTCTTAAGAGATCATGTCATATTAATATTGTGCTTGAGCCTGTTAAAAAAGAAGATGATAAGGAAATAAAAGATATTGAATTGTCTAAGGACGAATCAGGAAGGAAAATTAATGCTAAGAGCATTGATAAGAAGATTGAAAAAAAGACTGAATCGTCTAAAGACGAGAAGTCCATCTCCGCCAAGGCTACGGCGAGCAAGAAGTCAGTAGTTAAAAAAACTGATAAATAATAAGATTTAATATTCACCATGGGACAGAAAATAGATCCACGAAATTTGAGAATGGGAATCAATAAGACTTGGCAGTCTCGTTGGTATAGTGATAAAAATTATCAGGAAAATCTGAAGCAAGATGTTCTTTTGCGTGAGGATTTGAAGAAACGATTAAAGACTGCAGGAATTGCTTCTGTTGAAATTGAAAGAAGTGTTGCTAAAATTAGAATAATTATAGCAACAAGTAAGCCTGGTGTATTGATTGGCCGAGGAGGACAGGGAGTTGATGATTTGAAAAGTTTGATTAAGAAGAAATATTTTTCAAAAGAGAAGTTAGAACTCCAAGTGGATATTAGAGAAGTTAAGTCAGTTGAAGAAAATGCTCAATTGGTAGCCGATGATATGGCTTTTCAACTTGAAAAAAGAGTTTCTTTCCGAAGAGTAATGAAAATGACTATTGATAAAGTAATGAAAAATAGAAATGTTCAAGGAGTTAAAGTTGAACTTTCCGGAAGACTTGGTGGAGCAGAAATGTCTCGAACAGAATGGATGGCTGAAGGAAATCTTCCACTACAAACATTGAGAGCTGATATTGATTTTGCAAAATCTACTGCTTATACAACCTTTGGAACATTAGGAATTAAGACATGGTTGCATAAGAAGAAGATTGAAAAGAGTAATTTTAGTAAGTAGGATAATTTAATAATTGGGAAAGTTTCAAATATATGTTAATGCCGAAGAAGTTAAAACATAGGAAGAGTTTTAGAGGCGGAAAGTTTCGAGGAAAAGCGACTCGAGGAACAGAACTGTCTTTTGGAGAATTTGGAATGAAAACTTTGGATAGAGGTGCTATTAATTCTCGAGAAATTGAGGCAGCCCGAAGAGCGATGACCCGATTTGTTCAAAAGGGTGGAAAGATTTGGATTAGAATTTTTCCTGATCTACCTGTCACACGAAAAGGAAATGAAGTTCCTATGGGTAAAGGTAAAGGTAATCCAGAATTTTTTGTATCAAGAGTAAAGCCAGGGAAGATCCTATTTGAAATAGATGGGATTGATATGGAAACTGCTAAGAAAGCATTAAGATTAGGATCTGATAAGCTGAGCGTAAGAACAAAATTTGTTTGCAAAGATTAGAAAGATAAATTAAGATTTTAAGGAATTCATAAAAATATGAAAGCGAAAGAAATCAGAGAGAAAAATCCAGAAGAATTGAAAAATATCTTGCAAGACAAGAGAGTTGCGTTGTGTCAGTTGAGATTTGACGTAAAAGCAAATCAGGTTCAGAATCATCAAGAATTGAAGTCTGTTAAAAGAGATATTGCTAGAATAGAAACTATCCTCAAGGAGAATAAAGAACAATAATTTAAGATATAAAGATCATGGAAAAAACTAGAATTATTAGAAAAAAGAAAGGTATTGTTATTAGCGATAAAGCTGATAAGACCATTGTTGTTGCCGTTACTGATTTCAAGACTCACCCTAAATATCTTAAAAAGTATAAGAGTACCAAGAAGTATAAGGTTCATGATGAAGAGAATAAGTATAAAATTGGAAATGAGGTGCTATTTGTTGAATGTAGACCGGTTAGTAAGGATAAGAAATGGAAAGTTGTTGAAATAGAAAGTGAACTGTCTAAGGACAAGTCAGGAAAGAAGATTGATTAATTTATAGAAAAAATTTGTATTAATATAATTAAATTTCGATAAGATGATTCAAGTAGAGACAAAATTGAAGATTGCAGATAACTCAGGGGCTAAGATGGTTAAGTGTTTTAAGATACTTGGAGGCTCAAAGAGGCGTTATGCTAGACTTGGGGATATTGTTGTTGCTTCAGTTAAAGAGGCTGAGCCAAGAGCTAATGTAAAGAAAAAGGAAGTTGTTAGAGTTGTTATTGTTCGACAGAAACAACCATATCGAAGAAAGGATGGATCATATATTAAATTTGACGAGAATGCAGCAGTTGTTCTTGATGGAATAGAACCGAAAGGAACTAGAATCTTTGGTCCAATTGCTAGAGAGATTCGTGAAAGAGGATATACGAAAATTGTTTCCTTGGCAGATGAAGTTTACTAAATTTTAGAAATTAAGATTTTATTATATGAATATTAAAAAAGGAGACAAAGTGAAAATGCTGTCAGGAAAAGACCGAGGAAAGGACGGGAAAGTTATCCGTGTGATTCCAAGAGAGGATCGAGTTGTAGTTGATGGATTGAATTTAATTAAGAAACATAAGAAGTCTAAGCAAAGAGGGCAGAAGGGAGAAAGAATTACTATTTCTGCGCCAATAAATGTTTCCAATGTTCAATTAATTTGTCCAAAATGTGGAAAGCCTAGTCGAATTGGACATAAGATGATTAGTGATAAAAAAGTTCGTGTTTGTAAGAAGTGCCAAGTAGAGATTTAAGAAGACGATAAAATATATCAATGAATAATTTACAGAAAAAATTTAGAGAAAAGATTGTGCCAGAATTGATGAAAGAATTTGGTCACAAGAATCCAATGTCTGTTGCAAAACCAGAAAAAGTTTCAATAAATGCAGGATTGTCTAAAGCAGTTAATAATCCTCACTTTACTGAAGATGTTTTCAATGATTTGAAATTGATTGCTGGACAAGCACCAGTTAAGACTAAAGCTAAGAAGGCCATTTCTGGATTTAAGATAAGAGAAAATCAGGAAGTTGGAGTGGCTGTGACTTTAAGAGGAAAGAGAATGTGGGATTTTATTGAAAGACTAACACAAGCTGCTATTCCTCGGATTAGAGATTTTCGTGGGATAGATCTTAGTAATTTTGATAAGCAAGGAAATTTTAGTTATGGAATTAAGGAGCAAATAGTTTTCCCTGAGATTTCTCATGATGACGTCAACACTATTTTCGGTTTTCAAGTTAATGTTAAAACGACAACGGCTGATCAAGAAGAAAGCATAAAGCTTTTTAGATTACTTGGTTTTCCTATTAAAGAAGATTCTAAATAATTATTATAAGCAGAGACAAATATGAGTTTTGACCAAATTGCAGACATGTTAACAAGAATTAGAAATGCACAGCGAAGCGATAAGGCTGATGTTATTATGCCAGCATCTAAGCTTAAGCTTGCTGTTGCAAAAGTTTTATATAGCGAGAAGTACATTAATGATGTTTCTGTTTTTTCTGAAGGAAGTAAGAATTTCTTGAAAATAAAATTGAAATACACTGAAAGTCAGCCAGCTATTAAAGAGATTAATAGAGTCAGTAAGCAAGGGCAAAGAATTTATGTTGGCAGGCAAGCAATTCCAATAGTGAAAAATGGATTTGGTATGGCAATTATTTCAACTTCTAAGGGTGTTTTGACTAATAAGCAAGCACGTAAGGAAGGGGTTGGGGGAGAAATTATTTGTGAAGTTTGGTAAAGTTTATTAATAATATTTTTATATAATGGCTAAGAAATCAGTAATAGCGAGAGCTCAAAAAACACCAAAATATTCCACAAGAGAAGTAAAGCGATGTTGGAGATGTGGAAGGAAAAGAGGATACATGAGATCTTTTGATTTATGTCGAATTTGTTTTCGTGAACTTGCTACGAAAGGAGAAATTCCTGGAGTAAGAAGATCTAGTTGGTAGAGGTAACTAATTGAATTTAATTTAATTATATGTCCAGAATAGGTAAATTACCGGTAAAAATTCTAGAAGGGGTAACTATCGAAATTAATGATGATCGAGAAATTAAAGCAAAGGGCTCTAAAGGAGAACTCATGTTTAATTTTGGATATGATGTTGAATTGAAACAAGAGGGTGATGAAATTTTAGTTGAAAAGAAAGGAAAAACGAAACAAGCAGCTGCTTTATGGGGAACAACTCGAGCAATGGTTAATAATATAATTCAAGGTGTTTCAGTGGGATTTAAGAAAGAATTGGAACTTAACGGAGTTGGTTATCGAATGGCAGTTCAAGGAAAGAAAGTAGCTTTGAATTTGGGCTATTCTCATCCAATTGAAAAAGATATTCCAGAGGGATTAGAAGTTAAAATCGATAAAAATATATTAACAGTTGAAGGAATTGACAAACAAAAGGTTGGTCAATTTGCGGCTGAAATTAGAGAGCAAAGAAAGGTTGAGCCTTATAAAGGTAAAGGTTTTCGATACGTTGATGAGTATGTCATCAGGAAAGAAGGAAAGAGGGTTATTGGAACTGAGTAGTTTAAAGGTAATTAATAAATATTTACAGATATGTTAAGTAGGAACGAAAAAAGACTTACACGTCAAAGAAGAACAAGGGCAGGAAATGTTGGCACAGCCAAGCGTCCTCGAGTTAGTCTTTTTAAGAGTCAAAGCATAATGAATGTTCAGTTAATTGATGATGAAAAAGGAACTACTTTGGTTTTTGGTGATAGCAAGAAAGAATCCGAACCGTCTGGAGACGAGTCAGGGAAGAAATTTGATATTGCATCTTGTGAAAGACTTGGTGAGAAATTAGCAAAAGATGCGATTAAAAAAGGTATTAATGAAGTAGTTTTTGATCGAAGCGGATATCGATATCATGGTAAGATTAAAGCTGTTGCTGATGGGCTTCGAAAAGGTGGTTTGAAATTATAATTTTTAAGAGTGGTTAATTCCAATGGCAAATCAAAAAAAGCGATTTAGACAAAAAAGAGAAAAACCTGAATTTGATCAGAAGCTTCTTGATTTAGCAAGAGTTACTCGAGTGGTTAAGGGAGGACGAAGATTTTCTTTCCGAGCTACAATGGTAATCGGAAATAAAAAAGGAAGAGTTGGTCTTGGTGTAGCAAAAGGAACTGATGTTTCTGTTGCAATTACTAAGGCAGTAGCTGATGCAAAGAAAAATATGGTCAATATTGCTCGAACTGATTCTACAATTTCTTTTGAAGTTAGAGAGAAATTTGGAGCAGCTCGAGTTATGATTAAACCTGCTAAGGAAGGAAAGGGAATTGTGGCTGGTGGAGCAATGCGATCAGTGATTGAGTTAGCTGGGATTAGAGATATTACTGCTAAGTCATTTGGTTCTTCAAATAAGATTAATGTTGCTAAGGCAACAATTAAGTCTTTAACTATGCTTGAAGGAAAGAGGTCTAAACCGATTAATAAGAAGAAGGTAGAGAAAGATACTATTGTTGATAAACGAAAGATTGAGAAGAAGGAAAAGATTAAACCCGCCTCCGATAAATCTATGGCGGGCGAAGAAGAATCTAAAAAATAGGCTTAAGAATTAAAGAATTTCAATATTATGCAAGTTAATGACCTGAAAAATAAAGATAAGAAAGAGCGAAGGCGTGTTGGGCGTGGTGGTAAAAAAGGTACTTATAGTGGAAAAGGAATGAAAGGTCAAAAATCGCGATCAGGTTATTCTCAGAGAGCGACTTTTGAGGGAGGAAAATCATCTCTTATTGCTCACACAAAAAAGAAGAAAGGATTTAAGTCTCTTAATATTAAGGCAGAGATTGTTGATCTTGAAAAATTAGAAAGAAATTTTACTGATGGAGAAGAGGTTACTAAGGAGCTTCTTAAAGAAAAGAAGCTTATTAAAAGCCTAAAGTCTAAGGTTAAGATTCTTTCGGATGGAGAAATAAAAAGGAAACTTATTATAAATGAAGATATTTTGACTTCTGAAACAGCAAAAGATAAAATTAAAAAAGCAGGTGGAAAATTAATTGAAAAGAAAATAGAGAAGACAGAAAAGAAGAAATAAAATAGCTTTTTATTTAATAATAATAATAATAAATCTAAATAACAAAATAGTCTCACTATTGCAATTTTCATCTCTTGGTAAAATTTCGTTACGTGATCCATTTTGCAATTTAGGTTCATAGCAAAATGGAAAAAGTTTTGCAAATTTTTAGAACTAAAGAAATAAGAAATAAGATTCTTTTTATATTGTTTATTTTGGTTGTTTTTAGATTAGCAGCTAATATTCCTGTTCCAGGAATTGATGTGGAAAGGTTAAAGAGTTTCTTTGAAGGCAATCAACTTTTTGGGTTGCTTGATTTATTTTCCGGGGGTGGATTGAAAAATATTTCGATTGTTATGTTGGGAGTTGGTCCTTACATCACTGCATCTATTATTATGCAGTTAGCAACGATGATTTTCCCTAAAATTGAGCAACTGTACAAGGAAGAAGGAGAGGCAGGAAGACAAAAATTTAATATGTGGACTAGATGGCTAACTGTTCCATTGGCTTTTATGCAGACAATTGCAATGATTTCTTTATTAAAAAGTCAGCAAGTACTCGGAGAGCTTTCTCTTATTAGTTTTATAACAATTGTTGTCACTGTAGTAGCTGGTACAATATTTTTAATGTGGCTTGGTGAATTAATTACAGAAAAAGGTCTTGGAAATGGTGTTTCTCTTATTATCTTTGCTGGGATTGTTTCTGCATTGCCAACGACCATCAAGCAGATAATTGCCACTTGGGATCCAACTCAAGTTTTAACTTATATTGGGTTTGCAGTTATGTCTATTGTCACAATTGCAGCAGTGGTTTATGTAACTGAGGGACAAAGAAATATTCCTATTTCTTTTGCTAAGCGGATTAGAAGTGGAAAGGCTCAGGGGGGAGGAAATTCGAATCTACCACTCAGAGTTAATCAAGCTGGAGTAATTCCAATTATTTTTGCAATGTCTATTATGCTTTTTCCAGGAGTTGTATCTAGTTTTTTAGCGGGTAGCTCAAATGGATTTGTCTCCAATATTGCCAATACAATTGCTGATTTATTTGCAAATCAAATGTTTTATGGAACTTGTTATTTTGTTTTGGTTGTTTTGTTTACCTTCTTTTACACAGCAGTTACTTTTGATCCGAAAAAAGTAGCAGAAGGACTTCAGCGACAAGGAGGCTTTGTTCCAGGGATTAGACCAGGAGAACCAACTATGGAATATCTTAATTATATTACAAATAGAATTACCTTATCTGGAGCAATTTTTTTAGGACTTGTTGCGGTACTTCCTTTTATTGTTCAGGGTTTTACTGGTGTACAATCCATGACTATCGGTGGAACGGGAATTTTAATTGTAGTTTCAGTTGTTATCGAAACGATAAAACAAGCTGAAGGTCAATTAGTTATGAGGGATTATGATAATTTCTAAAGATTAATGAGGAGATTTCTTGTTTTTTGTTAGTTAGTGATTTTTTTCAAATTATATTAAGTAAAAATTTTTATTATTATAAAATAATCATAAGCAATAATTATGTTTTTCAAGCTTCAGCCAATTGTTTATAGCTTGATTTTCGTCATCGCACTTGAA
Organism: uncultured Bdellovibrionales bacterium; assembly: GCA_964421125.1. Lineage (GTDB taxonomy): Bacteria > Patescibacteriota > Minisyncoccia > Moranbacterales > DUUL01 > UBA2193. The sequence continues at coordinate 13,520 of CAYQVD010000013.1, read as the reverse complement.
ATTTTAGTGATGAAGGATACTTTTGTTGTTTGGATAGTTATTTTTTTAATTTCTTTTTCTTTCATAATAATTTGGCCAATTGCTAGAAAATTAAGATTTTTAGCAATTCCTCTTTTTCTTAGTTTGGGGTCTGTTTCACTTCTTTATTTAATTGATCATAAACTGGAAAAACAAGTTTTTATTATTTTATCTTTTCTAGTTTATTATTTAGCTGTTTTGGGAGTTTATAGGTTGAAGATGTATTATTATGATACGACTGCTCAAGGAATGGTTAATTTGGCTACGCTTGCAACTGCATTTTTTTGGTTTTCTTCTAATATTGGATGGTTTTTAAATTTTCAAATTCAAAATTGGATTCTTGTACTAACATTTCTTGGTTCAACTTTTCTAATTAGCTTACCGTCTTTATCTATTGCTGCAATTAGAAAAACTGAAAATGAAAAAGGGGAGAGACGAAACGAAAAGAATGGTTTAGTTATTCATCAAGGGACAGTTTTGTTTTTGGGACTTATGTTATCAATCATAATGTCACAATGGGCTTGGGGTATCACCTTTTGGCCTTTTGGTTATTTAACAACTGGGGTCTCAACTCTTATAATATTCTATGTATTTTGGGATACTATTAGATCTTATTTAAAGCAAGAATTTAGTGTTAATAGAATTTTGGCAAATACTTTTTTGTCTTTATTATTATTAGCTGGTATATTAATGACAACGGAATGGAATTTGATTGTTTAATAACCTGAATAGCGAGGTAGTCTTAATACTGCAATTTTCCTCAAAATCTGAAAAATTTCGTTACATGACTGGTTTTACTATTCAGGTTAAATTATAAAAATCATGAAAATTAGAATTAAAAAAGTAATAAAGATTGCCATAATTATTTTGGGAATTTTTCTAATTAGTGGATTAACTGCTGTTATTGTGGATAGATTTTTTATGCCATGGGCTTCGAATTGTGATGCATTTAAAAAGGTTGGTTTTTTTAGAAGAGCTAATGAAAAGGTGACGATAATAAATAAAACAGAGCAAATCACTGTTAAGGAAGATTTTTCTTTAACAAAAGTTGCAGAAGATGTTTCTTCTGCTGTTGTAAGTATTGTTACCTTTAGGGATGGAAATAAAGATTCTAGTGATGGATTGTTAAAGATTAAATCTAGTAATGAAATTGAGAATAGTATTAGAACTGGAGTTATTCTAACTAGCGATGGGATAGTTATGAGTGTTTTAGATGAACGAACTCAAGAATTAATTGAAAATGGAGAAGTAGATCCTGATTATTATTATAAAGTTTTTGGGCCAAATGGCCAAGAATATGATGCTGAGCTTTTAGTGATAGATTCATATAGTAATTTAGTTTTTTATAAAATTGAAGGTGAGAATTTTCCAGTTCCAGAATTTGGTAATTCTGATGAAATTGAAAGTGGTGAAAAGATAATTATTTGTGGTAATGCTAGTGGGGAATATCAAAATATTTATTCTCAAGGAATTGTTCAAGAAAATGATCGAGGTTTCTCTCTTTTAAATTCCGAGTTGTCTTCTTCAGAAAAAATGGAAGGAGCAATTATGACAAGTACGGAGATTGATAGTCGAAACATTGGAGGTCCTGTGGTTGACTTTAATGGTACTATGATTGGATTGGCAAATAGAATTAAAAAAGATGGTGAATATATTGGTTTTATTATGCCGATAAATAATATTCATGCCTCAATTGATGAGATTATAAAAAACAAGAAAATAGAAAGACCTTATTTTGGTATATATTATCTTCCAATCGATAGAGAGATTTCAATTTTAAATCATTTATCAATTAAAAGTGGGGCGTTAGTTTATTCATTCTCTGGTCAACAGGGATTAGCAGTGATTAAAGGTTCACCGGCTGATAAAGCTGGGATAAAAATTGGAGATATTATTATAGAAGTGAATGGCGAAAAAATTGAATTAAATCATTCACTATCAAGTATGATTACTGATTGTAAAAAAGGAGATAAATTAGAAATAAAAATTATTAGAGATGGTGAGGAGAAAATGATTGAAATTGTGCTAGGATCTGTTTAGATATTTTTTTGTTAGAAATATAGAAAATGTGTTAAACTTAGAAGGTAATAATTAAAACAAAAATTTGATTAAAATAAAATTATTTTCAAGAATTTTTTCAACTTCTTTCTTTTTGCTGATTGTCTTTTTTTTGTCTGGTTGTTTGTTATCAGGGAAACAAGATGGGGGTGTCTATAAGGCAGTAGATGGAGGGGCAATATTTAAACAAAAAGCTGTTATTGATGAAAAAAAATCAATTTCTCGTGATGATATTTTGGATATTGAAATTGATCCCGATAATGAAAATGTTGTATATATAGGGACGGAAAGAAGTGGTCTTCTCAGGACGACTAATGGTGGTGATAGTTGGGTGGAAGATGTGAATAATTTTAATAATGTGATGTCTATTAAAAAAATTCCTAGAAGTCAGAAGATTTATATTGCTGCTAAGAAAGGAGCCAGAGGAAAAGTTTTTAAAACTGAAAATAGTGGAGACAATTGGACTGAAATTTATACTGAAAAAATAGAGGGGAGTTCCATTGGAACAATTGCTTTTGACTATAATAATCCGGAAATTTTATATATTGGAACATCAAAAGGAGGAATATTAAAAACTGAAAATGGTGGTGAAACTTGGGAAGCACTTCTTTGGGCAGGTAGTGGTATTCGGACAATTGTTGTCGATCATATAAATACATCTGTTGTTTATTTTGGAACTGTGAAATCAGGAGCACTTGTTTCAAAAAATGCAGGACGGGATTTTGTTAAAATAAAAAAATCGGGCCAAGTTTTTAATATTGTTACACATCCAAATAAAGAGGGTTTTGTTTATTTAAGTAATAAAGAGGGGTTACTTGAGAGTAATAATTATGGTGAAACTTGGAAAGTAATTAATACATTGGTTAAACCAGAAGAAGTTGCATCTAGGGGGTTAGCAATAAATCCAATTAAAAGTAATGAGATCTATTATACTTCCGGAAGAGCTTTTTATAAATCAATAGATAGTGGAAAGACATGGCAACCTGTTCAATTTGATATAAGTAGGGCAATTAGAGAAATTGAAATAGATGTTCATAATTCCAATGTAATATATCTTGGGACAGCATCGTCATCATCATTATCATCTTTTAAACTTTTTCCAATTTAAACATAATTAATTATAACCATAAAAATATGTCTGATGAAAATATAGATAAGTTAGAAAAAAGATTTAATTTAATAGTGGAGAAATTTAATCAAGAAATAAAAAACATTAGAACTGGTCGTGCAACTCCTTCCGTTCTTGATGGAGTGATGGTTGATTATTATGGGGTGGCAACTCCTATTAATCAGATGGCGGCTGTTAATGCAACTGATGCAAAAACTATCACGATTACTCCTTGGGACAAAGATCAATTGATTAGTATAGAAAAAGCAATTAAAGATTCAGATCTTAATCTTAATCCTGGTAATGATGGAGAAGTTATTCGGTTTATTCTTCCTCCAATGACAGAAGAACGAAGATTAGAATTAGTGAAAATATTAAAAACTAAAACAGAAGAGTCTAGAATTAAAATTAGACAATTTCGAGAAGAAGTTTTAAATGATATTCAAGAACAAGAAAAACTAGGTAATATCTCTGAAGATGATAAGTTTAGATCAAAAGATCAAGTGCAAAAGATCGTTGATGAATATAATAAGAAAATAGAGGAAATTGAAAAAAAGAAGGAGGCTGATGTAATGGCTGTTTAGGGAGTTAAAAGATTAATAATAAACAAAAATGTTGCTTACGATAATAGTATTTATTTTAATATTGGGAGTGTTGGTCTTAGTTCATGAGCTGGGACATTTTTTAGTTGCGCGTAGAAACGGTGTGACGGCTGAGGAATTTGGATTTGGTTTTCCACCGAGGTTGGTTGGTTTTTATCGTGATAAAAATAACAAGTTAAAAATAGTTTGGGGTGGAAAGGAGATTGATAGGAGTGATATTTTAGAGAAAGATGACACAATTTATTCAATTAATTTAATTCCGCTTGGAGGATTCGTGAAACTCAAAGGTGAAGATGGGGAAGATAAGGGCGATCCAAAAAGTTTTGCCAGTCAATCAGTTTGGGTGCGTTTTAAGATTTTATCTGCTGGAGTATTGATGAACTTTCTTTTGGGAATTGTTTTGCTTGCGTTTGCTTTGCAGATTGGACTTCCTGACCTGGTTGATGACGGAGATAATCGTACTGATGCAAAGATTCAAGTTATTCAAGTCGCTCAAAATTCTCCAGCGAATGATATTGGCGTGGAACTTGGTGATGAGCTTTTAGCAATTGAAAATTTTCAAGGAGAGGAATTTGTAATTGCATCCGTTGATCAGTTTCAAGAATTGATTCAAGAGAATGCTGGTCAAGAGATTGTGCTTTCGGTTCAACACCCAGGAGTAGAGGGATCTTCTGATATTTCAGTTCAGATAAGAGAGAGTGCTCTAGAAGGAGAGGGTCTTCTTGGGATTGCCTTAGCAAAAACTGCAATAGTTGAATATGGATTTTTTAAATCATTTTGGGTTGCTACTAAGCAAACTGTTTATTTAATAGGGGCAATTGTTGGTTTTGTGATTACATTAATTGGCAATCTTATTACTTCAAAACCAGTTGGAGCTGAAGTTGCTGGACCAGTTGGTATTGCAGTTTTAACTGGCCAAATGGCAAAGTTGGGATTAGCTTATATTTTACAATTTGCTGCAATTCTTTCTATTAATCTTGGAGTTATTAATTTTTTACCCCTTCCAGCATTGGATGGAGGAAGAATTTTATTTTTGTTAATTGAAAAAATTAAGGGCTCTCCTGTTAGCCAAAAGATAGAAGGCTATGTTCATACTGCTGGATTTTTAGCTCTTTTATTGTTGATGATTTTAATTACAGCTCGAGATTTTATAAATTTTGAAATTATTGATAAGGTAAAAAATATTTTCTAAAACATTTTTTAAGACAATTTTGACAAAGCCCCATTTTTCCGGTAAAATTAGGAAAAATGGGGCTTTTGTAATGGGTTTAGGGCTAAGCACAAATATATTCATTTTTTTCACTGAATTTATCTTTGCTAGTTTGATATTTTTCTTTATGATATCATTACGTTCAAAAAATAAATATATTTGTGTTTAATCAGTTGTTTGTAAAAGAGTGTTCTAAATGGAATAAGAATTATTTGCATTATCTATTAATCAAGATTAAAAAATGAGTAAAAAATTAAAAAAGACAAAAATAACTTCTCAGTCGGAGGATTTTTCAAAGTGGTATCATGATGTTGTTAGGGAGGCAGATTTGGCAGAAAATTCTGATGTTCGTGGTTGTGGAATTGTGAAGCCGTATGGATATAAGATTTGGGAATTAATCAAGGCAGAACTTTCAAAAAGAATTGAAGAAACAGGAGTTGAGAATGTTTATTTTCCGGTATTTATTCCTATGAAGAATCTGGAGACAGAAAAAGAACACGTCGAAGGATTTTCTCCTGAATTGGCAGTGGTTTCTCATGGAGGAGGAGTTGAATTAACCGAAAAACTAGCAATAAGACCTACTAGTGAAACTTCAATGTACACGGCTTATGCTCGTTGGATTGAAAGCTATAAAGATTTGCCTCTTCGACTTAATCAGTGGAATAATGCTGTGCGTTGGGAAAAGAAACCAAGACCATTTTTAAGATGGAGTGAATTTCTTTGGCAAGAGGGACATACTGCGTTTGCTAATAAAGAAGATGCAGTTATTGAAGTTTGGCAGATGCTTGATATATACGAAGATATTTATGAGTTTATGGCGATTCCAGTTTTTAAGGGCAAAAAGTCTGAAATGGAAAAATTTGCTGGAGCAGAGATGACTACCACGGTTGAGGTTATGGCAAGAGATGGAAAAGCAATTCAAGGTGCAACGAGTCATTATCTTGGAATTAATTTTAGCAAAGCTTTTAATATTGAATATATTGGAGAAGATGAAAAGAAGCATCTCGTTCATCAAAATTCTTGGGGACTTTCTTGGAGAACAATTGGTGCTTTGATTATGGCGCATGGCGATGATAATGGTTTAAGGCTTCCTCCAAATGTTGCTCCTGTGCAAATTATAATTACTCCAATTTGCAGAGATGAAAATAGAGACAAGGTAATGGGATATGCGACTAAAATATTTGAAGAGTTAAAAGGAGAATATCGTGTGAAGATTGATGATAGAGATTCAGTTTCTCCTGGATTTAAATTTAATCACTGGGAGGTACGAGGAGTTCCTGTTCGAATTGAGATTGGAGAGAAGGAGGCTGATTCTGGTGAACTGACTATTTTCAGAAGAGACTTGAATGAACGAGAGAATTTGAGCACAAAAGATTTAAATGAGGGTATTGGAAAATTATTTGAGGATATTCATAAAAATCTATTTGAACAATCAAAAGAATTTGTTAAAAATAACGTGAATAGAATTGAGAGTATTGATGAAATTAAAGATCAAAAAGGATTCTTTGAAGCGAGCTGGTCAGAAGATACAGAATCGGAGAAGTTATTAAAAGATAAATTTTCTATGGTTTCTCGAGTTCTTCCAAAGGAAAATGAGGATAAGAAACCTAAAAATGAAAAATGCTTTATTACAGGAAAGCCTGCAAAACATGATTGGCTTTTTGCAAAGAGTTATTAAACACTAAAGATAGATAATCAATTGAAATTACTTAATAAGATTCTTGGGAAGATCTCTAAGGATATTGGGATAGATCTTGGTACTGCAAATACCCTGGTTTATGTTAAAGGAAAAGGAATTGTTATTAATGAGCCATCAGTTGTTGCTATTAATAAAAGAACTGGTCAAATTCTTGCAATTGGGAAAGAGGCAAAAAAAATGGTTGGAAGGACCCCGTCTCATATTGTTGCTTCAAGGCCATTAGTTGATGGAGTAGTTTCTGATTTTGAGGTAACCGAACAGATGTTGAAGTATTTTATTGAAAAAGTTCATCAAGATTCCTTCTCTCTTTTGCCACGTCCAAGAATTATCCTTGGAATTCCATCTGGAGTAACTGAGGTTGAAAAAAGGGCAGTCATTGATGCAACTTTAAATGCGGGAGCAAGAGAGGCTTTCTTAATTGATGAACCGATGGCAGCTTCAATCGGAGCACGTTTACCAGTTCAGGAGGCATCTGGTAATATGATTGTTGATATTGGTGGTGGGACAACTGAAGTGGCAGTAATTTCTTTAGGGGGAATTGTAGCATCTCGAAGTCTTCGAATTGCTGGAGATGAAATGAATGAAGATGTTATTCGTTTTGCTCGAGATGAGTTTAACTTACTTTTAGGAGAAAGAACTGCTGAGGATATTAAGATTGCAATTGGGAATGTTTACCCAGGAGAAGAGGAATTGGAAATGCCAATGCGGGGGAGAGATTTAATCAGCGGTCTTCCAAAAGAAGTCCGAGTAACTAGTTCTCAGATTCGGGAGGCTCTGTCTCGATCAGTAAAAGTTATTGTGAATAGCGTAAAGGCAACTATTGAAGAAACTCCACCTGAATTATTAGGGGATCTTATGCAAAAAGGGATTATTTTAGCTGGTGGAGGAAGTTTGCTTAGAGGACTTGATAAGCTTATTGCGGAGCAAACTGAAATAACCGTGAAAAGAATGGATGATCCGTTGACTGCTGTGGTTCGAGGAACAGGAATTGTTTTGGAAAATATTGATAAACTTCAAGATATTTTAAATGAACCTCCAGATGAGAGGAGGTTGAGATAATCAAAATGAAATCTCTAATAAAAAATCGTTTATTTTTCTATATCGCAATAGTCTTGATCGCTATTGGGATTATTTTTGTTTCCAAGAAAGCATCTAATAAAGGTCAGGGAGTTGCTTTTGCTATCGTAAAGCCGTTTGCAAGCCTGTTTTCTAATACAGGATATTGGTTTCAAGATAAGATTACTTTTGTTTCTTCAATCGGGACTCTCAAGAAGGAGAATAATGAACTTTTTGAGGAGAATTTAAAAATGCAATCAAGCTTAGCTGAATTAAAAGAAATAAAATCAGAAAATGAAAATCTTCGAGAACAGCTCGAGCTTTCTCCTCGGGATGAGTTTGAGTTAGAGACAGCATTGATTATTGGGAGAGAGCTAAATCAAAGTAGTGAAATTGTTTTTATCAACAAAGGAGAGAACCATGGAGTGAAAAATGGGATGCCAGTAATTGTGAATGAAGGAATTTTGGTGGGAAAAATTTCAAAAACTTTTAGTGGTTCTTCTGAAGTTGAATTGATCTTGGATCAGGAGATTAAAATTAATGCAGAAATTCAAGAATCAGAGGCAAAAGGGATTATTCATGGTGAGTATGGAACATCAGTTGTTATGGATATGATTCCCCAGACTATTAAAATAAATGCTGAAGACAGTATTGTTACATCAGGTCTTGTTAGCAGTATGCCGAGAGGTCTTTTGATTGGTTACGTTAAGGATGTTTCATCAACACCAGACAAACTTTTTCAAAAAACATCAATTGCTCTTCCAGTCTCAATCGAAAGAATTAGAGCAGTTTCAGTGATAAAAATAGTTAAGTAGTTTTATATGAATAAATTTATTGGAATAATTGTTGTGGTTTTATTTTTACTGCAATTTTCCTTTTTGCCAGCTTTTGGAGTTGAGAGCAATCTTCTTTTGGCTTTAGTAATGATTCTTGCTCAACGAAGATTTGATTTTTCCGGGATTGTTTGGATATTGATTTGTGGGATTTTGGTAGACATGTTTTCGGCTCGTATGTTTGGAGTTAATACCTTAAGCTTTGTTTTGCTTGGGTTGATTATAAATCTTGCCAATAGTTTTTTTATTGCCTTTGAAAGTAATCGAGTGATTAATAGCGTAATATATTTTATAGGGAAAGTGTTTTTTGATGTGATGAAATATTATTTAGGAGCAGTTTTTGTAATAATTGGAATTACAGAATTTAATGCAATAATAGCACCAAAAGTTTTTTCTTTTGGCTATGTTTTGAGTTTGATTATTTTTACGATTTTTGCTGTTATTTTGTTGATTGTTTATGAAAAATTGGAAAAAATTAGTGGCGAAAAAAGACAGAGACTTATAATTAATAAAAGTTAGTTTAAATGGTCGATTTTGGTAAAGTTGATGCAAGCAAAGTAAAAGAAGTTGAGAATCCGGTTAATCCAGATACTGATATCAATGAAGGTGATGGAGCTCTCAACAAAAATGAAAATAATGCTAAAAATTTTCAATTTTTATGGGGGGTGATTATTATTGTAATAGGTTTACTTTTAGTAAGAACTTTTTATTTACAAGGAGTTAAGGGGGGGTATTATCGAGACGTGGCAGAAAATAATCGTATCAGATCAATAACTGTTAAAGCGCCAAGAGGAATCATTTGGGATAAAAATAATCAAGTTTTAGCAAGAAATATTCCAAGTTTTGATGTTGTATTTACTCCACTGGATTTACCAAAAGATGAAAATCAGAAAAAAGAAACATATCGTCAGTTGGCAGAATCACTTGAAATGAATGAAGTGAATATAAGATCAATTATTGAAAACACTGAAGAGGATTCAAAAAGTTCTTATTTATTAAAAGAAGGAATTGATTATGAAGATGCTTTAGTTTTAATGGAGAAATATCAAAAAATTAAAGGAATTTATCTCGATAAGACTGCTCGTCGAGATTATGTGGATGGTCCAGTTTTTTCCCATATAATCGGGTATGATGGAAAAATTACACAAGAAGAACGAAAAGCTAATTCTGATTATTTAATGACAGATTATATTGGTAAAAATGGACTCGAGTATACTTATGAAAAATGGTTACACGGAAAACATGGAGAGCATCGGATGGAGGTTGATTCCAATGGTGAAATAAAAGAAGATCTTGGAGTTATTAATCCAACGCCTGGAGATGAATTAATTCTTTATTTAGATGCAGGTCTTCAGCGAAAATCTTATGAGATTCTTTCTAAAATTCTTGAGGAAAATAAAGATGCTACGGGTGCAACATTGGTAGCTATTAATCCTCAGACTGGAGGAGTTTTGGCCTTATTGAGCTTGCCAAGTTATGATAATAATATGTTTGCTAGAGGTATTTCTCAACAACAATATAGCGATTTATTAAATGATCCAAGAAATCCTTTACTGAATCGTCCAGTTAGTGGTGAATATCCACCAGGTTCTACCTTTAAGCCGTTAATGTCGGTAGCAGCATTAGAAGAGGGTATTATTGATGAAAATACAACAATTAATTGTGTGGGGATTATTTCAGTCGGTCAATGGAAATTTCCAGATTGGAAAGCTCATGGAGTAACTGATATTAAAAAAGCAATTGCAGAGAGTTGTGATGTGTTTTTCTATGCTATTGGTGGTGGATGGGGTAATATTTCGGGTCTTGGAGTTGATCGGATGAATTCATATGCAAGACTTTTTGGTCTTGGAGATTCTTTGGGAATTGATTTGCCTTGGGAAGCTGATGGAAATATTCCAACTGAAGAATGGAAGTTTAAAAATTTTGGAGAAAATTGGTATATTGGAGACAGTTATCACGATGTGATTGGTCAAGGTTTTATAACCACCACGCCACTTCAAATGGCGAATGCCACTGCAACAATTGCAAATGGCGGAAGACTTTTCCGACCACAGGTAGTTAATAAAATTAAAAAATCAGATGGGAAGGAGGAAATTTTGAATTCACAAATAATTAGAGAAAATTTTTTCTCTAGAAAAAGTATTGAAATAACAAGGGAGGGAATGCGTGAGACGGTGGCAGGGGAGTCTGGTTCAGCAAGGTCTTTAAATGAATTAGAGGTTAAATCAGCTGGAAAAACTGGAACAGCACAATTTGGAAGTGAAGACAAGACTCATTCTTGGTACACTTCTTTTGCTCCCTATGATAATCCAGAAATTGCTATGGCAGTCCTAGTTGAAGGAGGTGGAGATGGACATAGTTTCGCGGTTCCAGCAACGAAAGATATTTATAGATGGTATTTTGAAGAGCGTAATAAATAAGTGTTGAATAAAAAACTACAAACAAGAGCTTGTAGTTTTTAGTGTCTATATAAAGCGTTTTATTTTACTTTGTTCATTGTTTTGATGCATTTAGTACAGACCTGTTGTTTTACCCCATTGATTTTCTTAGTTTGCAAATTTATCTTGAACTTTCGTTTTGATGCAATGTTGGAGTGAGAACGACTGTTTCCAGATACAGCGCTTCTTTGACAGATATAACATTTTGCCATAGTATTGATTCAATATTTAATTTGGATTATAATAACGAAGTTAAGAATAACAATAAAAGGCTTGAATGTCAATGGCATTTGTTTTAAGAATATCAATTTATCAATAATATTAATTTTAATAAAAAATAAACTTGAGTCCTAATTTTATTGCTGAAAATTTTACCCACATTCAACACTACCTTGGAAAATTTTAAGACAAAATTAAGACTCTCAAACATAATTTTTTATTAAAATTAACATTATTGAAAAGCTACATTTGATTAGTTTTCAGTTTATGTTATAAGATTTAGAATTAATTTATTAATAATTTTTTATGGGATTAGACATAGTTTTACAAATAGCGATATTAATTTTTTCAGTCATTATTCATGAGGTTTCTCATGGACTGGCGGCTTTTTGGTTGGGTGATCCAACAGCTAAGTATGCTGGTCGCCTTACTTTGAATCCAGTGAGCCATTTGGATTTATGGGGGTCCTTCGTCGTTCCAGCTCTTTTAATATTTTCTGGAGTGGGTGTTGTTTTTGGTTGGGCAAAACCAGTACCGTATAATCCATATAATCTTCGAAACCAAAAATATGGATCAGCGATTGTCGGAGTAGCTGGACCACTTTCAAATCTTGCATTGGCCTTGATTGCTGGAGTTTGCATTCGAATATTATTAGTTTTAGGTGTAAGCGAAAATCTTCTTGTTTTTAATGTTCTTGCAATGTTTGTTTTTATTAATATTCTACTTTTAGTTTTTAATCTTCTACCAATTCCTCCGCTTGATGGATCAAAGCTTTTATTCACCTTTTTGCCAATTTCTGAACATACAAAAACAGTGTTGGATCAATATGGCTTTATTTTTCTCTTTGTTTTTATTTTCATGTTTTCGTCAGTTATTAGTTTTTTAATGGGATGGGTTTTGTATGCTTTTAATGCTGTTGTGGTAGGAGTTAATATTGGAGGGTTTTTGTAGTAGAGTTGGGCTTGACATTAGATTATATTTGAGATATTATTACTATTAATTCCGTAGACACTGGGCAGTATTCACTTGTTGGATGCGAAAGACCTGGCGAGGATGTAAAAAAGTGTTATTAATCTTTTTTATATTTTTTTGCGGAAACGCAGATTTTTTTATTTATTACCTAATTAAAAATTATGTTAACCAGAGATCAGAAGGAGAAGCTGGTTGAGGAAATTTCAGAAAAAATTAAAGAAAGTGCAACTACGGTTGTCTGTGATTATAAAGGCGTTACTGTGAATGAACTTCAAGAGGTTCGACAAAAACTTCGAGAGGGTAATGCACGAATGCAAGTTCTGAAAAAAACTCTTACTAAGCTTGCTTATGAAAAAGCTGGAGTTGAATTGGATGTAACCAAATTGGAAGGACAAAGTGCAATTATTTTCGGAGGAGATGATGAAGTTGTTGCACCAAAAGTTCTTGCTGAAATTGCAAAGGAAAATGAAAATTTCAAAATTCTTGCTGGAACATTGGAAAACAATGTAATGGATAAAAAAGAAATTATGGCACTTGCAAAACTTCCAGGGAAGAAAGAGTTACTTGGAAAGGTGGTTGGAACAATTAATGCCCCAATTTCAAGTTTTGTTCAAGTATTGGCTGGAAATTTGAGAAATTTAGTTGGAGTACTAACTGCAGTAAAAGAGACAAAATAATAGGAGGAATTACATGTTTGGCACACTTCTTTGTTAAAATTTGCGCTTTTCGCTCATCGTATAATTTATACGATTTGCTCAATGCTCAATTTTGCCTCGAATTGCACTCAAACAAGTAATCCCTTATTTTTATAAGTTATATATAATTAGTTAAAGTTAATAACATGGCTGAAGAAAAAAAAGCTGTTAAAGAAGTAGTAGAAGAGAAAAAAGAAGATTCTAAAGAAGTTGAGGTTCCTAAAAAATTCAAAAGCATTGTTGAAGAAATTGAAAAGATGAGTGTTTTGGATCTTTCAGAACTTGTTTCAATTCTTGAAGACAAATTTGGAGTTTCAGCTACTGCTCCTGTAGCGGTTGCTGGTGTTGCTCCTGCTGGAGGAGAAGAATCTGTTGTTGAAGAAAAAAGTGAGTTTGATGTTGAGCTTACTACTGCTGGTGACTCAAAAATTGCAGTAATCAAAGTTGTTAAGGAAATTACTGGTCAAGGGCTAAAAGATGCGAAAGACATTGTTGATGGAGCTCCAAAAATGATCAAGGAAAAAGTTGCTAAGGAAGAAGCTGAAGAGCTAAAGAAGAAAATGGAAGAAGCTGGTGCAACTGTAACTTTGAAATAAGTTTTTAGAAAACTTT
>CAYQVD010000012.1:0-44246 GCA_964421125.1 uncultured Bdellovibrionales bacterium | reverse complement strand
CGCAAAAGGTTGTGATGACCTTATAGATTTATTTATTCACTAGGTTTTGGAAGTTAATCTTGTGTGCTGTGTTGACCTGGTCGGTCAATAATTCATTTTTTTGAATTTACAAAAAGGACCTAGTCCTTGCACAGTACACTTCTTTATTTCGCGTCCTCTTGGAAAGGATTTTATTTTTTGGGTACTTTTTGTGCCTGTGGTCCGGGGTTTCATTCCCGCCTAACTACATCTTTTCCAGAGGGCGCTTCGTCATAAAAATTGAAGATAGGATAAAACTTTATCCTCTCTAAAACCTAGTGAATAAGTCATAGATTAAAGAGATAACAAGGCACCCATAAGGGTGTTTTTGTGTTACTGCTCCGCTTTGTTTGACTTATTAGTTAATCTACGATAAAGTGTTATATTAAATGAAAGATAGAAAAGGAAGCAGAACCTTGTAAACTTAATAACTAACAAAGGAAAGGAGTTATGCACTATGTGTTTTATTGAAGAAAGAACTCAAGAGGTCAATAAAAAACCAGAAGCTGTGGCTCTTCCAATTTGGATGGGTATGCGACTCTGGGGCAATCAGGATTTGGAAGAATTTATGACCCAATTCTCTTGCTACAGGCAGTTTGTCAGTTATAACGTTCAGGATTTACGTGATGTTGATATTATGCAGATGCACGGTAAAAAATATCTCGGTGGAGTTAAAAACCTTTTTTGTAGTGTTAAGAGTATTTTGGATGAAGCTGATACTACGGTTGCCATTTTTTACATCATCAATGCCAGAGTGGCGGAATCCAATTGGTTTCCAATTCTTAAGAAATTGATAGCAAGATACTCTCCTAATCATCCGAGATATATCATAGTGGTTGATAGCGGTTTTGAGAAGAATATGAGTCGCCTTTATGGTGAGACTAGTAAAAATAATCCCTATTCTTTATCGGAAATCAGGTCTCATCAGTTGGGTGCGATTTACTCTTTTTTTGACTCTGACGCTCCGACTGCAGGAATGATACGTTTGATGGAGATGATGAATCGCATTATGGGATTTGATTTACCTGAACGAAAATTTCCTAACTACAATGCAAGAGAACTTCGTCAATTGGCGTGGCACGTATGCAGGGAAAATTTTAATAATTTTCAAAGTCGGAGAGGAGCGATTCCTAAGTATAAAATTGGCGAAAATGGACGACCCGTTTTTAATGTAAGAAGTGAGTAGTCGTCTTTAAATATCAATCTTTTAGAGTCTTGCTAGCATATTATTTGCTGGCAGGGCTTTTTTTATCCAAAAACTTAACCACTTTCAGAAATTTGACCTTTCTTTGTTTGATTTTTAGAATAATGTATGGTAGAGTATTTTATTAAACGAATGATAAACAGAGAGAATTTAGACCTTTGTAAACTTAATAATGAACAAATAAAAGGGGGATATTATGGCAGTAGATTGCGGATGTGGAGGAACATGTCCAATGTGTAGAAGTTCTATTAATTATCACACTTCTGTTATTATGGAGGAAGTTAAACAACAGGATGTCGTTGAAAAAGCAGGAGGTATTAAAAAAAAACAACAAGGACGAAAGAAAGGATAAAAAAGAAAAATAATTAAATAATAAGCAGATATAACAATCAATCTACTAAGAAAAGGAGAAATCGGCTATGAATAGCAAAAGTTGGTTTGCGAAAATGGTTGACCGTGACTTGGGGAGCTTCCCTGGGCGCATCGAAGAAGTAATTTCGGCTTTCAAAGCTTTTAAAAAGGCTGGTTGGGGGAAGGGACTCTCTGGTCGTCATTTCAAAAAGCTTATTAACCGAGATGAAAGTATTTTTACAACAACTTGGGCTGAATTACGTCGGGAATATTTCCAAGAAATTATATTAAAAATCAATCCATATTTTGGATATGTAAAAGTCCCCTTGCCCTGTTATCCCGACGGGAAAGTGTTATCAGACAAGGACATTAGAGATAAAGTTAAGACTGGTCATCGTTTGATGTTTTGCCCGATAATCGACGCAAAAGAATTCAACGGCTCCTCTCTTATTTCTCTCGGGGAACTTTCCCATCTGGTTGATATTGTATCTCAACAATATGAAAAGAAATGGTTGGCGGAAATCGATAGAAATTCAAGAAAAATCGGAAAGCCTTATTGGTTTTGGATTGACTGTTCTAAGGATGGAACTTCTTTCTATTCAAGAGATAAGTTTCCTACGCTCATAGAATATCTTATTACCGCCTATGTTACCAAAGAAGAAACATCGAAACTTCTCGATGAAAATAATTTCATCTGGCTCAAGCATTGCTGTCCAGATGATACTCGAGTTCTCGTTGGAGCTAATCCGCCAAAGAAAATATATGGGTCAAAAATCGTTGACCTTGGGAGGGCTTATGAATATAAGCCTTACCAGGATGCGGATTTAATTAGACATCCAATGATGACGCGTTTTACAGAAATTATCTAAAGACAACCAAAAGTTTAAAAAGGGAAACGGCAGGTTCATACAATTATGAATCTGCTTTTTTTATACTGCAAAAGCTAGCAACTCTAATTCCATTAAAAAAGCTTAGTATATGAGTAAAAAGAAGATGACTCGCCTTGACTCTGTGTGTCCCGAAGCTAATGTGTCGTTGCTATGGAAAAAAGAACAATAAAAAACACCAGCGAAGAATATCTAACTTGGCTTCAAGTGGAAAGAAGATTTGCTCAAAGTTCTATTGTTAGTTATCGTTCAAGATTAAAATGTTTTGTGCGAGATGTTGGAGATATTGAATTAGACAAATTCACAATGGAACATATTTTTAAGCTTAAACAGATTTTATATGAAAGAAATAATAGTGAAGTTTTTATTGGAGTTTGTCTAGCTTGTATCAAAGGACTCTTAAAATATTATCGTGACTACTACTCCGCTCCGCTTCAAATAAATCCAGACCAAATTACAATTCCTAAACGACCCAGAAGAGAGGTTATTTTTTTGACCTCAGAAGAAATTCAACGTTTCAGAGAGTCAATAAGTATTAAACCAATTTATGGTCTGCGGTTCCGCACATTGGTGGAGGTTTTACTAGGAACTGGAATGAGAATCTCAGAAGCCTTAAGTCTGAATTGTGATTCAATTGATTTTCAAACTAAAGAATGTTTAGTAATTGGAAAAGGCTCAAAACAAAGAGCTGTCTTTTTCACTGATGATGCAATTTCTTGGATAAAGAAATATATTGAAAGACGTATAGATAAAAATCCAGCTTTATTTGTTACAACAGGAGATAAACCAAGAAGACTTCGTAATCAGGATTTAACCAGATATTTCAAGCGTCAAAGATTGATTGCTGGAATAAATAAAAAAGTTACACCACATTGTCTCCGCCATTGTTTTGCTAGTCATCTAGCTTTTAATAATTGTCCTTTTACAGAGATTAAAACTCTAATGGGTCATGAAAGATTGGATACAACAATTCGCTACTACGTAGGACTGACTGACAAGAAAAAGGCGAAGCAAGCTCACCAACGGTACTTAAATTACTAAATGCAAGATACTGTTATCTTTTCATAGCATCTTTTATTCTTTTAAACGACGTAACGACATTATCGGTATTTTCTTGTTTATGTTATAGTAAAGAAAAATAATCATAAAATATGTCACGACATAAAGAAAATTTATCAGAAGATGAGGTTTGGCTTGATTGCGCTAAAGCTACGAAGAAAATTAAAGGCTCTGTAGATGCAAAGATAGGCAAAAAAATAACTGAAAGAGACAGGTCAGTCTTTCTATTAAATCTGATTGAGTTTAATATGATGCTGGAAAATCACAGGAGAAACAAAAGAAATTCTGTTTTTATTGCTAAAGGTAAAAATGTTTTGCAGTCACTTTCTTATTTGATTTTAAATGAAGTTTTTTATGAGGAACTGGTTTTATTGAGAGGAGAGACGGACATTCCAGAAAAAGGCTTCGATTTTCAAAAAGAAAAAGGAAATGTAAAATACAAAAGAGAACAAGCCTATGAAAAAACTGAAAATCTGGTAAAGAAGTATAAGCTGTGCAACAAAAATGATACTCCAATGCTAACAAAAATCTTATTCTTTTTTCTTGTTTACAGGATGGATTTTGATAGCTTTTTTCAGATGATGGCTCCGATGATTTTAGAAAGGGAGCGAGAACCAATTTTAGAGGGACTAGACACGAAGGTTGTTGAATACAAAAATTCCCAATATAATTTTTTTACTTGTAAATGGAATTACAACCTTTTTCTTTTTTCTAAGCTAACCAGTTTGGAAGAATTATTTGTTGATTTTTTGTGTCGTGAACTTGTAGTAGAAACAAATAAAAAAAGTTATGACCATCAATATGTCAGATTTTTGACTAAGAAATTTAATATAAGCAAAGAACAAGTCAAAAAGAAAGAAAAGTTGAATTTAGAAGATAAAACAAATTATTTATTATTTACTTTCACTACCACTTTTTATACCAAACCTAAAGATATTAGGCGTCTTTATAAGGAAAAGTATAATGAGATAAAAGAATGGAAAGAGGGGAAGGAAAAGCATCTAAAAATAATCCAAAAAAAATATTTAAGTGAGGAATTTGAAAAAAATCAGCTTATTGCAAGATTGAGAAAAAGGGGGCTAACTTACGATGAAGTTTCGGCATATATGCACGATGACAATAAAAGTTTGGGTGATAATTACAGAGGTAGGGTTAAAATTGAGTGGGCTGAATTTAAAGAGAATGTTAATGATGCTCTTAAACGAAAAATAATCTTTTAAACAATCTAAAATTTCAAAAAAATCAGTACCTATTTTCGGGTGCTGTTTTTGTTATACTCTGCTTGTAAAATTAAATTTATTTCAGTCTACTAGGGTGCCAAAAATTAAAAATTATTAGTACCCATTTTAAGGTGCTCAATATGATAGGCTTTGGTCGTCAAGAGTAAAAAAACAAGTATGAATTTACCATTTTCTAAAAAATTTAATATATCTGAATGTCTGGACAGGATGTTTGCCAAAATTGAAGCTGATGCTGTTTTGGCTCTTGGAACTGTCGAGAAATACAAAGAGGTGGCTTCAGTGCTAGTCAGACTTTTGGGTGACGTGAATATTAAAAGTATCAATGACAAAACTGTTATTAGTCTTAAACAAAAACTTAATCAAAAAGGATTGGGTTCTAGTAGGAAGAATCATATTCTCATAATTCTCAAAAAAGTTTTGTCTTATTGCCAGCAGGAAGGAGTAAAAGTTTTTGACCCAGAGAAAATAACTAAATTTAAAGTTTCTCAAAAAGAGGTCAGCTTTCTCACAAAAAAAGAGTTAATAAAATTGTCACTAGCTCCAAGTGATAAAACAATCACAGGATTAAGAATGAGAGCAATAATCCAAACATTTATTTCTACTGGGGTGAGGGTCTCAGAACTTTGCAATCTCAATAAAGACCAACTCAATTTTACAGAGACAGATGTAGTTAGTATCCGAACGAAAGGCAATAAACCGCATCAAATAATTTTTAACTTAGCATCTCAAAGAACAATCAATGATTACTTGGTAAAGCGAGGAGAAGATGACTGTGAAGCTTTGTTTGTCACAATCAATACAAACAATAGAAAAAGACTTCAAATAAATGACCTGCAAAGGGGCTTAAGAAGTTTAGGGAAAAAGTTAGAATTTAAAATTAATGTGACTCCACATTTAGTTGCTAGACGTTCAGTCGCAACATTGATGTTTAAAGAGGGTGTGCCACTGGGAGTGATTCAGCGATTCTTAAATCATAGCTCCAGCCAAGTTACAACTAAATTTTATATAGGTAATTTAGATTTTGAAGAAGTTAAAAAGCATCATAAAGCAATAATGAATTTTGATATAAATTCTAACGCTAGAAAGGAGGACATTGTGACATAACAAAAAATAAAGTCGTAATGCTTTGTAATTTCTGATTATTTAGAAGCGACTCTAAAGGAAGCAATAGTAATAATTAAATTAAATTAAAAAAATATGAAAAATTTATTAACAAAAGAACAAATAATTTGTGAAAGGATGGATGCTAATACGAAAACACTCATGGCGATGATGGAAATTTCCTCTGGTTCTATTGAAGAATTACAGAAGGTCACTAAATTGGACAAGATAAAGTCTTTTCAGGCGACTGCAACTCTGTGGTTGCTAGGAGTCATAAGATGGGTAGACCCCAAGACCAAAGAAGTGAAAGATGCTACCAAAAATATAGAAGACTATGGGAATAAACTAAAAAAATGGGATGTAGTCGGGAACAAATTTGAGAATGATGCTGAGTATTTGTTTGCGACAATAGAATTGTTGCCAGGAAGCACATTTAAAGAACTGCGAGTCCTTACTGGGTTGAATGAGCATAGCCTTTGCTCAGCTATTACGTGGCTGGGAACAAACGGCAGGATTATTATGGATGAAAACGGTAGTGATGAAGATAGTGAAGATGAGATGTATTTTCTAGCAGGGATATTTGATATGAAGTGATTGTGAGATTGGTTGGCTGGTGTGCTGGGTGGTAATCATAATTTACTTCCCAGTCGCAAATTAAATTATTAAAAAATAAAACAATGAAAAGAAAAAAATTATTCAATACCGATGCTATCGCTTCAGAATTTGCTATAAGTATTAGCAATAATAGCTGTCCTGGCGTAGAGGAAGTATTTGAGTCTGTTGTAGTGTTTCCTGACTTAACTATGGATGAACTTTTGAGAAGATATTCAGGGTTAACAAAAACAAAATTCAAAAAAGCTATGAGCTGGTTAAAACAGAATGGAGTTGTTCACAACGGAAAATTAAATGTTAAAATTGCTAATTTTATTTGTGATATGCAGGATGGGGCGGAGATGTAATTATAGTTGGCTTGTCTTGAGTGGTAAATTTACTACTCAGACACAAGTTAATTATTAAAGTAAAAATATAAATAACTACAAAAAAATAGACATCAATAAAATTAAACCAGACCCAAATCAACCTAGAAAAACTTTTAATAAGGATGTTTTAAAAGAAATGGCTGACTCTATGCTAGCAGAGGGCATTGTAAATCCAATAGAGATAGACAAAAACTATATGATTGTGACTGGCGAAACAAGGTGGCGTTCAGCCAAATTTGCTGGGATAAAGTTGATGCCTTGTAGGATTATTGAAATTAAAGATGAGAAAGATAGATTTTCAAGACAAATGATAGAAAATTTACATCATGGCACTATGACAGCTTGGGAAGTAGCTAATGGTTTTCAAAAAATGATTGATGATAATAAGGATTTAATTCATTCGGAGTCCGAACAAATCAAAACAGAAAAAAATCCGAAAGGTTCTGGTCAAAAAGCTACTGAAGTTAAGTGGTTAAATTTAAGAACTGGTACTCCAAAATCAAGTATAACTAATTTTCTTAGTCTTCTTGGTGAAGATGAAACAGTAACAGAAGCATTAGCAAAAGATGAGATAAAATGGACTTCTATTGATGAAGCTAAAAAAGCTCCTAAAGAATATCAGAAAGAATTAAAAGAAAGATTGGTCAAAGGAGAATTAAAAAGTGCAGGTGCTCACGGTATGAGAGCTTTGGCAAGAGCGTTGAAGAATAGACCAGAAGAAGCAAAAAACTTTTTAAAACAGAATTATAGCAATAAAAATGCAAGTGAAGTTAGAGATATTATTCAAGAAACGGTGCCAGATTATACAGAAACTCCGTTATCAGATGCATTGGTTGATGCATCAAAGTCACACATTGAAATTATGAGTGCAGTTGCAAAATTAAGTAGAGCGTTAGCAGATAATCCGAAAGAAAATATATTAAATTCAAAATTATCAAAAGTTTTTTCTAGTTTATTGATAATGGATGATTTGATAAATAAATATCTTGGTGAAGACAAAGGAGAAATTATAAAGCTTGATTCAGATTAGGAGTTTGGACTTAACAAATTAGTTAAAGTATGCCTAATATAAAGATTTTGACTTGACACTATAAAAAAATATATGCTATACTATAATAAGAAAATTGAATATGGACTGAATATAATCAGTCTAAGAAAACTCGTCTGCAATACAATGCACCTGAGACTCACAGCAACCAAATTGGTTCTGTAGTTTTTGGATGTAGTATTGCAGTTTTTTGTTTTTAAAAATTAAAGAGAAGTAACTAATTAACGTTGCGTATATGAACAGGGTCGTTCTCGCAACGTGCGACCCTTTTTATGTAGCTTAAAAAAATGAAAGAAAAAAATGAGAAAGAGAAATTTGAAAATTTCATAAAATGGGAACAAAAATCACGGGACACGATAGATGTTAAAAAGTGTTATATAGATATTGCTGGTGATTTAGTGGCAGGAGTACTTTTATCTCAGATAATTTATTGGTTTTTACCAAGTAACAATGGAGGTAGTAAATTAAGAGTTAAAAAAGATGGAAAATATTGTATTGCAAAAAATCGAAATGATTGGTTTAACGAGTGCAGAATTTCACCTAAACAATACGACAGAGCAATTAAAATTTTAAAAAAAAATAAACTTGTTTCGGTGAGTAATGGAATGTTTAATGCCAAAAGGACACCGCATATTTTTCTAAATATAGAAAGAATTGTAGAGGACTTAAATTCCAAGAATGAGAGTAACGGTATTCCCTAAAGGTCAATACCGTTCTTACCCAAAGGATAATATCGGTATTAACCAAAGGTAGTTACCCATAACAGAGACTACAGCAGAGAATACTACAGAGAAGTCAGTTTATATATATTATTAAATATAAGGTGAATATATCATATATATAAACTGAGACGAAAAACTCTAAATGCATAATAATCGACAAAAAGAGTTTCTTGTCTAAATAGCATTAACTGATTTAGCTTCATTAATATAATTTTTTAATAATTTCCTGAAGAAAAAAGTTATGAGAAAAGAGAATAATTTAGTTCAGAATAAAAAAGATGGAAAAAGCAATGGAAGAATGCCCAAGGTTTTTCAAGTGCTCCGTGAATAAATGTTTATTGGATTCAGAAATAGATTTGAGAAACGAATTAGAAGATGAGCCAAAATGTAGAATGGCAAAAAGTATAAGGTTAAGAATTGGAACAAAATATAAGCTACCAAAACTGGGACTGACCAATAGAGAATATGCTGGTTACAAAAAATGGGAAAGTAAATCTGAAGAGGAAAAAGAAGAAATAAGAAAACAGATGACAAAAGTGAGAGAGAATGTTACTCCAAAATCGTCTGAGCGTTAAAATTTTCTTAATTGACTAGGCTTCTCAGAAATTTAAAGCAAAATTGGTATGTAGACATTACTTAACAAAAAAGAGGGGCTTAAAACGCAAAATTATGTTTATTAGAAAAAGAACAAAAAAATTAAAAAATGGTGAGACTGCAATATATTTTCAAGCGGTACATTCTTATCGCAGAAATGGAAAGGTTGTGCAAAAAGTTGTTGCTCTTGGAAAAAATCCAAATATTACTGCAGTATTAAATGATGAATTAAGATTTTTGCAAAAGACAAAAAAAGAATTAGAAATACCGCTCTCAGAATATAAAGAAGCGAGATGGAAAAATGGATGGGGTATGGTAGTTCATTCTTTACCGATAAAAGTGGCAGAAAAAAGACGAGAGAAATTATTGGAGCGACGCAGGAAACAATTGAATAGAATATCTAAATTAGACAGTCTCGCATCTAGACGTAAATGACACTACAACTTTGAAAGAGTAAATAGTATTTAATAATTTAAGTAAAACAAATGAGTGAAATCAAGAAAATAAACGAAGAGATAGAAAAGCAAGTTAGACCTAGCGAGGTCAGACAGCATTATATTCTTTTCAAAAATGCTGAATTTGAAATTCTCAAACAAGCGGAAGCTAAGCTGAAAGAATTTAATATCTTCAGTAAAAATAGAGTGATTGCAATAGCGTGCTCGTTGTTACTGGAAAAATTAAAAGAAAACGATGGCAAAAAATCTTAAAGTCTATGATTCAACCATTCCATTTCTTGGGGGTAAGAGAAGAATGGCAGAAATAATAGCCAAAGAATTTCAAGGAGAGACCTTGTGCGATATTTTTCAAGGTAGTGGATGTATTTCTCTAAAAGGAAAACAAAAGGGAATGAAAGTGATTGCTTCAGATATCGCTCGCAGGTCGAAAATAATTGGCGATGCTTTGATAAAAAATCAGACAGAAAAAATAACAGACGAAGATGTGTATAGTTTGTTTCTACCTTCAGAAAATAATGGCTTCATTGAGAAAAACTACGTGCCTAAAGTTTTCATTCCGCAGGTGGCAAAAAATCTAGATAACTTCTTTGCTAATGCTAAAAAAAGAGAAAGCCCAAAAAAAGAATTGATGTTGCTTCTTCTGATGAAATACATAATGTCACTAAGGCAATATGGAGCATTCCAAGTTGGGCGTCAGGACAATGAAATGATACTAGAGGACAAAGAAATAGAACTTCTGGAACTAGCTAGCGAATCAAGAGGTAAAAAAATAATCCACAACATATCTCATCCATTGCCGTTACTGCTAAAACTAAAAGACCAGATAAATTATGGAGTGTTTAATAACGGAAAAGAAAATGAAGTATATCAAATGGATTGTTTTGAGTTGCTAGAGATGTTTAAAAAAGAAAAGAGAAAAATAGACACGATATATTTTGATAGCCCATATTTTAACAGCACGAAATACTCTGACCACTACAAAGTTCTTGATGAAATATTGGAAGAAAAAACGGGAATTGAAATTGAAGATAAAGCTTTTAACAATAAAGACGTGATGCAAAACTTTGAGAGATTATTTAATCTTTCAGATGAAATTCCTAAATGGATAATTTCAATGGGATTTAATCCGGCATCAAATGCAGGAATTAGAGGGGAAGAGTTATTGGAGTTAGTAAAAAAATTTAGAGATGCGGAATTACATTTCATAGAGCATAATTGGGCAATTTCGAATATCGCATCTAAGTCAGGAAAGAAACAAGGAGATTGTGTAGAATATTTAATCGTAACAAAATAAAAGTATGAGTAAAAACAAAATTTATGCAGATATTCAAATGGTGGAAACAGAAAAATTAAGACCAAATGATTACAATCCAAATATAATGACAGACGAACAATTTCAAAGTATCGTTCAGGATTTTGAGGAGAATGGGTTCGTGGGGCAACCAATCATTGTAGATAAGAACAATGAAATCATAGATGGGGAGCACAGATGGAGAGTGGCAAGACATCTAGATTTAGAAAAAGTGCCAGTGATATATTTCAATCCAAAAGACGAAGACCATAAAAAGATGCTGACTATTGGATGGAATAAAAAAAAGGGAGAAATGAGTCCAACCAAATTAGCAGAAATAGTCACTGACCTTAATCAAAGATACACGCTTGAAGAATTAAGCGGTAAGTTGGGCTTCAATGCAAACCAACTAAAGGATAATCTAGCAATGTCGCAAGTGACGAAAGAGTTTATAGATAAGATAAAAAAAGATGCTGAGGAACAAGGAAAGGAAATTCCGGCAGTGTTGAATTTTGCCGTCAGTAAAGAGCAAGAAAAGCTAATAAACGAGGCATTAGAAATTAGCGAAGGAAATAGTAAAGGCGAAAAACTATATCATATCTGCTCCGCTTATATTAAGAATAATTTAAAAAATGGCTAATAAAAAGGAAAAATCAGAAATTCCAGTCGGAAGATTGAGCAAAGATGGAATTGAGAAGGTGAAAAAGAATTTAAAAGTGCAAAGAAAACATGGAGCTTTTGAGTTTTTTAGAACGAATGTTGCTCCCGTCCCAAGTTGCAATCAATGTATATTTTCCAGTGAGTGTGAGTATTTTAAAAAAGACCAAAAGCATTGCAAAGCTATTTTGGAATTACAAGATGAAATCTATGAGGAAATTATTGGTTTAGAGTATATTAGACCAATAGATAAGTATATTGTTGACCGCTTTGTGAAAAACTTTTGTTTTTTGATAATCATTGAACGCTGGATAGCCAATGTGGGTCCTTTTCAAGTAGATAAGCAAGGACTAGACATTCAGCCAATTCTAGCCACAAAGACGCAATATGAGCGTTTGACGCTAAAGCAGGCGGACGCACTAGGCATCGGACCGCAGGCAAGAGCCAGACTTAATCTAACTAATGTGCAAAGCTTTTGTTTTGCGGAGGCTTTGCAAAAAGCCAGACCAATAAACAATAAGACGGCTAAAGTAATATTTGAAAGCGATGAAGAAAACAAAGATAACAATTGAAAAACTAATTGAGTATCAAAATGACATTTGTGTTTTTCTTGAAGAACAATATTTTTTGGAAAGTGGGAAGCTAATAAAATTAGAGCCAATTCAAAAGAAAATACTCACTGAGATTTTTCAAGCTAAAGATAAAGATGGAATTAGGATATACAATGATGCTCTTGTAGGGATGATTAAAAAATCTGGCAAATCCAGTCTTGCCAGTGGCGTGGCATTATATATGCTTTTTTGTGACCCAATCATTGATGAGCCAAACGAAATTTATTCTATTGCTTCTGATAAAGACCAAGCTTCTATTATTTGGAAAAAAACCAAAAGAGCTATTGAACGAAATCCAGTACTTCTAGGTAGTGTCAAAATTTATCGAGATTCTATTGTAGTGCCATCGACTGGCAATCTTTACAAAGTTTTGAGTTCGGATAGTTTCTCAGCCCATGGCTTAAATCCAACTTGTATTATTGGAGACGAGATTTGGAATCAAAAGAATAGAGACTTGTTGGATGCGTTGCAATTCTCACCAACTAGAAAACAACCCCTCCGCTTCATTGTGACTTACGCAGGTACAGATACACATTCAATCCTATATGAACTCTATGATAAAGGCATGCGAAAAGAAAATCCTAAAATGTATTTCCATTGGTCGCACAAACCAGAGGTCAGCTGGATAACACCTGAATTTATAGAAGAGAAAAGGCAAGAACTTCCACCTGCAGTGTTTCAAAGATTTTGGGAAAATAAATGGTGTTCGGGAGCTAATTCATTTTTTACTAGAGAAGATGTGATGCAATGTCAAGATGAATTTTTAAAACCAAGATTCCAAGGTGAAGAAGGTAATCAATATTTTTACGGATGTGATTTAGGACTCGTGAAAGACCGTACAGTTTCATTGATACTCCATCAAGATAAAGATGGAATGGTTTATGTAGACAGTATAAAAATGTGGCAGGGAGATAGGAATGACCCAGTGAAGATTGCTGACATTGAAGAGGATATGATTTTAGCAACACAGAATTTTCCAAAACTTAGAATAGTGTGTGACCCATGGAATTTAAAGGGAACGATAGAACGGCTAAAACGGCATTGTCGCATAGAAGAATTTACATTTACTAGTTCCAGCGTGGAAAAGCTCAGTCGTAATTTATATTATTTTATTCATAATGGACTGATAAAATTTTTTCCACACAAAGAATTGGAAAAGGAGCTATTAAGTTTAAATCTAGAACAGAAAAGTTATGGCTATCGTTTTGACCATCCCAGCTCGCAATTTTCAGACCATGCTATGGCACTAGCAATGGCGTTGATGCAGGTGGCAAGTGTAAAGAAGCCGACAGCCGGAGTGATGTTCACAGAGTCGCCAACGATGGAAGAATTTCTAGTAGAACAAAAAGAAGAGGTAAAAGTAACAAGGCAAGAAGAAAAGAGGCAAGAGCCGATAATTATTGATAAACCTTTGCCCACGCTTAGTGAACTAGAAGCGTGGCGAAAGACAATGAAGTTATGAAAAACTTTCTATTCAATGTACTAATGACAGGAGCAATGGGGCTGACCTTTTATCTGTTTATCCTCATAATTATCGGTTAGTTCGCATAATTGAACGTTATGTATCCTTGTAATTTGTTAAATTTAATTTAATGAAAATTAAAACGCAGTTTGTTAGCCCAGTGTCAAAAGAAAAGATGCTTCATAATCTCAGGAATGTTAAAAAAATAATTCCAAGTTTGAGACAGTATTTGTTTGAAGTAACAGAGGAAAAATATCTAATGAAAAATGATGAAGGAAAAGTGGTGGCTGAATTTAGATATTTGATAGAAGTGGAAACCCACGTTATTCACTTTGATAAGTTCAAGGGGGAAAAACAAGAAGAGATTGAAAAAATGTTAATCTTTAGTTTTCCTGAAGAAGTGGGCGAGAAATGTTATGTCGATAATTTAGAAAAAAACTGGAAAGCGTTTTTTGATTTCTCTGAGTGGTTTTTAATGGAAGAAGACAAGACATGGAAAATCGGAAGAGACCGAGAAAAGCTAATAGAAGTAGAGCTATATCATATTCCAAGAGAAGCTAGAGTGGGAGTGGGTAACTAAGTTGACTTAAACAACGTGCAAGCTATTGTGTCACTGTAAAGAGTAAATAGCATCACAATGGAATATTTAAAGGAGTATATTAGTTATCTAAAGATTGATAAAAATCTTAGTAAGAGAACGGTTGAGATTTACAAGCGAGATATTTTGGAATTTGAGAGATATTTAGGAAAGAGGAAAACAATTAGGAACATTGCAAGAAGCCACATTCGTGGTTTTCTTGCTTTTTTAGCAGAGAATAACAATCAACCCATAACTCGCAGAAGAAAACTCACATCATTACGAACCTTTTTTGACTACTTGAAAGATGAAAAGAAAATCAAAGAGAGTCCAGCGGGTAACATCTCCTTGCCACGAGTATCACAAAACGAACCAAACTATCTAACTGAAATTGAAATTAGAAAAATATTAAAACAAATTAGGAAAGATAAGTCACAATTCAAAAAGAGAAATCTGCTGATGGTTAGAATTTTAGTTGAGACGGGACTAAGATTAAATGAGTTAACTGGATTAGAAGTAAAAGACGCTGATACAAAAAACTTAACACTCAGAGTTATTAGAAAAGGCGGAGCTAGACAAGAAATTCCAATTAACAAAGATTTAGGAAGGCTAATTGAAATCTATATCAAAGACAAAAAACTAGACGAGCCATTATTTAAAAGCAATCAAGACAGGAGAATTACCAATCGCAGAGTAGGGTTAATGTTTCAGAAATATGTGAGTGACGCTCAAATTCAAAAAGAAAAAATATCAGTGCATTCCACGAGACACAGTTTTTGTACTAGACTTTTGGATAAAGGAGTGAATATCAAAGCCATCCAAATTCTGGCAGGACACAGAAGCATTGCGACAACAGAAAGATATTTGCATATAGCCAAATCAAGGCTGAGGAAGGAGGTAAGGCTGGCGGAGATATAGTCATTTAAAGAAAAAATTGAGTTATAAATAATAAAGAGAATTTTATGTTAAATTTGACCAGAGAAATATTAAAAAGAAAGGTATATTTAGATTATCCTTTTGAGAGTGTGATGGGCAGAACAGTTCCTCCTACAAAATCACGTGAAAATCCTAAACATTTCATAAAATTTTACGGTGACGAAGAGATAAATGTATCAGCAACGCACCTGATGATGTTGGAAGTTGAAATGTGCGGAGAAGAGATAACAAAAGAGCAATACGAAAAAGGAAAAAATGCCGATGCATAGTGCGAGACATAGTTCTTTGAAATTTTGAAAGTGAAAGGATGGAGAGATAATGGGTGGAGATTGATTTTTTCTAAGAAATGAGTGATAATAGAGTCACAATTTAATACCTAACCCTTGTGAGTAAAATCATAAGGCATGGTACATAAACCGTTCAAAGTATTAAGCTCTCCATCCAGAGCACTTTGAACGGTCATATCTCGAAAGGGGTATGGGTGACGCAAGTCATCGCTGGTGGAGAGCTTTATGTTATTCCGCCAGCAATATAATGCTGGTTTTTAATTAGTTAAATCCGTTCAAAAACATGAGTATAATAATCTCAAAAAAAGGGCAGACTGCCGAAAGGTTAGATAAATCCGACTTTGAAAAAGAAGACTATCTTCAAAACTACATTCATAAAAATCCTGAATCAATCCCAGTTTATGAAATAGAAGAAAATAAAAAACTATTTGTAGTCAAAAGAGAGTTTGAAACTAACTCAGGTCCCATTGATGCGTTGGCAGTGGACAAGGATGGAGACATCTATATCATAGAAACTAAATTATTTAAAAATCCCGATAAGCGAACAGTGGTGGCTCAGGCATTAGACTATGGGTCAGCTCTTTGGAGACATCTTAATGATTTTGGAGAATTTGTAAATATTCTGGATAATGAGTGTCAAAAAAACTTCAGTAAAGATTACAAAGAAAAAATAACTGAATTCTTTGGACTTGGAGAAGAGCAAGCAGAAATGCAACTGGAGGCGATGAAAAGAAACCTTAGCGATGGCAACCTGAAGTTTGTAATTCTGATGGATTCAATCGATGCAAGATTAAAAGACCTCATAGTCTATGTTAACCAAAACAGTCAATTTGATATTTATGCGGTACAGTTGGAGTATTATAAATTCAACGATTATGAGATAATGATTCCTAAAATATTTGGAGTGGAAGTGAAGAAGAGCATAAGAGGTACATCATCAGGCGGACAAAGGAGAAAATGGAATGAGCATGATTTTATTATCCAAGCCAAGGAAAAACTAGGAGGAGATTCTAAAAAAGTAATAGAGTTATATCATTTTCTTAAAGAAAAAGCAGATAAAATAAATTGGGGAACTGGTAATTTGAATGGTTCATTTGCTCCTGTATTTTTTAAAATTAACAAAAACACTGCCATATTTTCATTTTTTTCAAATGGAGAGTTAATGATAAAATTTTCCTGGGTCAAGGATACTCTTGGAGAAGATAAAACGACTGAATATATTAAAGTTTTTACAGATAGACTTAAAAAGGAATCTAGTATTGATATTTCTAAAAAGGAATTACTTCAAAAGGAAGTGTACATATCATCTGAAGATTTTTTAGAAAACTATAAAGCATTTAGTAATGCAATTGAGGAGTTAATTAAATTATAAATATGATTACAAAATCAGACTACATAAGATATCTTCAATGTTCTAAATTGGCATGGTTGAATAAAAAAAGACCAGATTTAATTTCGCAAGAGATTAAAGATTCTTTTGCTGACATAATGGAGGAGGGTTATGAGGTTGAGGATTATTCATATAAGCTTTTTCCAAAAGGTATAGTTGCTAAGAATAAAGCGGATACAGAAAGTTTAATGAAGGAAGGTAAAACAATTTTTCAGCCAACTATAATTAGCGATGAACTATATTGCAGAGCAGATATTATTGATTATGATGAGAAAAACAAAGCTTGGGATATTTATGAAGTGAAAAGTTCAACTCAAGTAAAAAAAATTCATGAGCATGATTTATCTTTTCAAAGGTTATGTCTTGAAGAGGCTGGGCATAAAGTAGGGAAGTTAAACTTGGTTCATGTGAATAATAAATATGTAAGAGAGGGAGAAATTGATGTTAATCAATTGTTTGAAATTGAAGATATCACTAGTGATGTTGATAAGTTAAATCAACAAGTAAAAGAAGGTGTTGCAATCTTATTGGAAGTATTTAAAAAGAAAGAAGAGCCAGATGTAAGACCAGTCAAGCAATGCAACAATCCTTACGAATGCATGTTTAAAGATTACTGCTTGCGTGATTTACCTGAAAAATCAATTTATTCAATCATAGGGAAACTCTCAGAGAAGACCATGAATTATTTATTAGATAATGACATTGTTGAAATAGAGAAAATACCGAGTGAGCTTATTCCAGATAGTTTTGTTAAACATTTTAATGTTATTAAGAGCAATGAGCTGTTTATAGATAAAGCAGGCATCAAAAAAGAATTAGAACAAATAAAATATCCAATTTATTTTCTAGATTATGAAACCTATGGTTCAGCGATTCCTGTTTTTGATGGTTATAAACCTTATCAAAACATTGTTTTTCAATATTCTTTACATATTCAAGAATCAGCTGATTCAGAACTTAAGCATTTTGAATTTTTATCTAATAAAGATGGAGACCCCACTAGAGAAATGGCAGAATCTTTGAGAAAACTGATTGGAGAAAAAGGAACACCCATTGCTTGGAATATGGGCTTTGAACAAGATTGTAATGAAGGTATGGCAGAAAGAGATAATGAATTCAAAGATTTTTTTAAAAATGTTAATGATAGAATGTATGATTTGATGAGCATCTTTAAGAAAGAGTTATATATTCATAAAGATTTTTATGGCAGTGCTTCGCTGAAAAAAGTTCTTCCAGTAGTTGTGCCTAGTCTTTCCTATAAAGAACTTGGCATTCAGGAGGGGATGTCAGCCTCAAATAGTTGGTGCGAAATGATTAAGCCAGAGACCAGTGAGCAAAGAAAAAAAGAAATTTATAATGACTTATTAGAATATTGTGAATTAGATACGTTGGCAATGGTTGAGATTTTGAAGGAATTGAGGAGGGTTGTTTAAATAATGTTGTTATATAGTGTACAAGATAATTTTATGGAGAAAAGAGAACTTGGTGTAGATATAAATAAAACTGACGGTAAAAATATTTTACTGATTAGTTTGATAATAAATAATAATTTTTAATTAAAAAGCTATGAAAAAATTTATTCTAACGGGAGTAATTATTGTTGGTGTTTTGACACTATCGGGTTGCACAAGTACTGATAACCAAACTTCCACAGCAGGCGAAAAAAAAGTTGTTGCTCCTGCTGATAGTGAACAACCAACAACGGTAAAAGAGCCAGTTAAGCAAGAGGCAAAAGTTCAAGAAGACTTACCTCAAGACTTAATTAAGAGAATAGAAGCTATCGTTAATAAGGTTTCTCCAAAAATAGAGATTACGGTTTGGGATGCAGAGAATTTTGCTAGTGAAACTACTAATCCACCTTATGAAGTTATTATTAATGCTGGTAATGGAGATATTGGTAGTTGTTTTTATGCCAAGAACGTTGCTTATAAAATTATGAAAGGTTTATATTCAGATGAAATTGTTAAAAATAAAATTTCTAGAGTTCTTTTTACTTCTTGGGGACATTTAAGAACAAGCGTTGGTTCAGTTGATGGCATTAAGACGGATTGGAAAAATTCAGGACCAACGAATTTTTGGAAAGTTATGATGGATTATAATCCGAGAGAAGACGAAACAGGAGCTTTAAATCAGAGAACTTGGGGAAAAGAAATAGGAGCTGATTGTAAATAAATTTTAAAGGAATTGAGGAGGGTTGTTAAATGAGATTAAGACCAGAGCTAAAAACTCTGGTTTTGTTATGATTAACTTCTTTATTTTATAAATAGACTGTATAATACAGATAGGTTTATTATTAAAATTTAATAAATAATATGGATAATACTTTTAAAAGTCCTAAGGCATTGGCTACTGAAATTAAAGATGTAGCTCCTTATCTATTCTTAAAGCCATATAATAGATTTATTCCTGATGATAAAACTCTTTGGTGGCTGATTCCAGTGAATGAATATCCCACCTGTAAATATGGTAAATTATTTTTTGAAGTGATAGAAGGGGAAATGTTTTGTGGGTTCCATATAGAAAAAGGCGTTCGTACTGATGTGAGCATTCATCATAAGTCGCTTCAAATTAATGATGAATGGCTTTGGAATGAATTTATGAAAAGTTTCGTGAGCATGGATGAAAAAATAGTACATATTGTAGATGAGTTGGCTTCAGAAAAATTAAAAAGTTCCATTGTTATTTCGATAGAACTAGTTCCAACGATTAATGAAGATGATGTTAAACTAATAGAAGATTCTTTTTCGAATCAAAAAAAAGATTTTGCTTCATCACAAATTGAATTTGAGATTAGTAATGACTCTAGCTTGTCTTGTCGAGAGAGTAAAATTAAAATCAATAAAAGCCAAGAAGATATCGCCTCATTTATATCAGAATTAAAAAATGAAACAAATCTTTTAAGCTTAATGTCAAAACTTCGTAAAAATAATTTATCAAGCTTTGATTGGTTGTGGGTTAATGTTTATTTTGGTTCTTATATAAAAAAAGAGAATATATCGCCAACTGAGTTATGGGTTAATTATCTTAAAAAATGGGAGCCGTGGTTGAGAAAACATGAAAAATAGAGGGATTATACCAATTCGCCACGAAAGTCGCACACAGGCTAAAATTTGGCTAGCTAAGACCAAAGAAGAATTTCTGTGAACACTTATTAGGAATAATGTTAAAAAGCAATAATGAAATGAACCAAGCGACCTTAAGCGTTTTTTCAAAGATTAAATCAATAATAAACACAGAAAATATAAGCGAAGAGATGCCTTTTATACTATAAATAATAACTAACCAGGCGTTGTTAAGCTAAACTAAACAGGAAGTGAACTTCAAGTAAAATAAAAGTGGTGTATGTTGAATTATCTTAAAACTGAATCTAATATCCCTTTTTCAAGCATCTTTAAATTAAAAACATAATCATTATGATTGAAGGTTTCTTGTAGTGGCTGTGTAGTCTTTCCCCATCCTAATCCATCGGTAATCCAAAAAAACTTATATTTTCCTTTTAAAACATCGAATAGATTCCTATACTCCCCTGCGGTAGATTTTAATTTTGAACCTGTTCCTCCATAAAAATTGGTTTCTACAATAAACAACTCTTTATTATTATCAATAACAAAATCATACCTTCTAGATGATTTATCTACTGGAACAATATAGCCTAATTCATCTTTGATTTTTTTAGCATTAGCTTCTTTCAAATACTTAAAATTATTTCTTTTACATATATCTTTTATAAACACCTCAACAATATCTTCCATCGTGTGCCCACTACGATTTTTTCTTCCATTACTATCAAGCCCTGCCTCAACACCAATCATATAATCAACTAAGTTTTTTACTTTTTTTTCTGTAATTATTTTTTTTAATCCAGTTTTTTTTGAAAATTCTAAGCATTTTTCTATGTCGCTATTTGATAAAGTCTCTTTGGAAAAATCATAAGACTCATATACAAGCTCTTTAGCACTGTAATCAATAAGTATTTTAAATTTTTTAGAATTATTTCCATCCCTCACAATTAAATTAGGAATAACGCTTGCAATATCTGGATGTTTTTTTAATAAAAATCTGAACTCATCATCAAAATCTTTCTTGCCAATTAAATAATTTAAAGTATTGAGAGCAAGTTCAATTTCACGAGTATTAACAAAGACCTTATCCCAATTGACAAAATATGACCAAACCATATTACTAACTTTTAAATTAGAAATAAGAAAATCAAAGACTTGCTTCTCTGTTGTACAATTTAATTCCAATTCATAAAAGTCTAGCCTTTTCATAAAGTTTATTTTTAATAATTTATTACAAGAACCTCTTTTATTTTCCCTCTTCCTGACCCCTTTGAATTTATTGCACGAGAAGCTTTTACTTTTTTAATAGATATTTTTTTTTCTAAGTTAGAATAAAGATTTTTTATGAAAGGAGTATTTGAATTAGAGAGCATAACGAAACACCCTCTTTTGTGTAATTTAACAAAAACATCTCTCAGTGCCATCTGTTCTTTCTCCAAAAAACCCTCTTTGGTATAACTCGTAAAACTGGACGTTTTATTAATTGGATAATATGGTGGGTCAAAATAAACAAAATCTCCCTTCCGAGCCTTCTCTAGAACACTTTTAAAGTCCTTGTGAATAATTCTAGTTTGTTTAAGAGCTTTATGTACTTTTTTAAGATTTTCTTCATCACAAATTAAAGGATTATTATATTTACCATAAGGAACATTAAATTGACCACTTTTGTTTACTCTATATAATCCATTAAATCCAGTCCTATTAAGATAAATAAACCTAGCAGATATACTAATATCAGAAAGTCTTTCTATTTTTTGTGCACGAATTTTTAAGTAATATTCCTTATTGTTCTTCCTTTGATGCTCTTTAAGTTTTTTTATTAAATGATTAACATCTTTTTTTATAACATTATATGCGATAATAAGTTCCGAGTTCATGTCTGATAAGACAGCTTTTTTGGGAAGTAAGTCAAAAAACATTGCACCTCCACCAACAAAAGGTTCAAAATATGTTGCAGTTTTTGGATTGAATTCATACGGAGGATATAAATCCATATTTCTGAATTGCTTTAGAAGCTGTCTTTTACCACCAACCCACTTTACGAATGGTTTTGGTTTTTTATCTAATTGATTTTTATATGCAGATTCTAACTCTTCACTTGAAATGTTTTTTAAATTAGACAAAAAAATTCTAATGTGAACTGGATGAACATCAAGTTTATTTGCAAATTTTTGTATTACCGTTCTTGTCATTTTATTAAAGTTAGGAATATTTTATACTAACATAACAATCATAACATAAAAAAATAAAAATGAAAAAATTTAATACTAGTCATTCATTAGAGCTCTATCTATAGAACATTAAAAGCCTTTTTAACATTTTCCAGCTATTTTCCAATACAATCTACTTATGATAAAATATAATGCAATCATTGGAATAAATTTAAAAGAATAAAAAACATGAATGATTAAGAGGATACTTATAGAAAATTTTCGTTCAATAAAAAAATTAGAATTAGATACAAAGAATCTTTGTGCTTTGATTGGACCTAACAGTACAGGGAAGACAAACATATTGAAAGCATTGACTATTCTTTTAGGTGAAATTTATCCAACAGAAAGAGCTTTTAGCAAAGATGATTTTTTTAAGAGAGATATAAACAAAACTATTTGTATTCAAGTGTGGTTTAAAAATGAATTAAAACCATGTAAATTGTCAAAATGTCAGGGCTTAGTAAAGGAATTTTGTGCCCCAGTAAGTTTTCGTCTGACTCACACGAAAAAAGAAGATGCTTTCATTAATACTAAGTTTTCAGTTTTTGATAAAAACGGTGTCGAATTTTATGGTTCTGGAGATGCAAGAGACCAGGTTAGTTTCGTGTACATACCTTCTG
The DNA here is from genome assembly GCA_964421125.1 of uncultured Bdellovibrionales bacterium. Taxonomy (GTDB): domain Bacteria; phylum Patescibacteriota; class Minisyncoccia; order Moranbacterales; family DUUL01; genus UBA2193. Next base: position 21,480 of record CAYQVD010000012.1, on the reverse strand, counting down.
ATAGAAATCTGGAGAAGCAAATGACTATAAGCAGGTGGACATTACTGGGAAAGATGTTGAGAAAAATCGATGAAAATTTCAGGAAAAAAGATGAGGAAGATGAGTTTAGTGAACTTGAAATTGAGTTCAGAGAAGCAATGAAAGAACCAAAAAAAATATTGGAATCTTCTGAAGTTCCAGATTTAAGTTATAGCGATTTTAAAAATGAATTTATTAAAGCTTGCGAAGAAAATACAAAAGGTCTTGCTAGTAACTTTAGCTTAGATTTACAAATATATGACCCTTTATTTTATTACAAGACGATTCAAATAATGGGAAAAGAAGATTTAGGAACTTTTAACATAGAAGAGCTGGGTTCTGGGGTTCAAAATTTAGTTTTACTTTCCTTGTTTAAAACATATGCAAAGCTGATGAAAGACAAAGCGATTCTAGCTATTGAAGAGCCAGAAATATATTTACATCCTCAAGCTCAAAGAAAACTTTATAAAAATTTTTTAGAATTAGCTTACCCTGAAATTCCAGATGAGATTGGTTCACAAATTATTTATACAACACACAATCCTAATTTTGTTGATGCTTTTAGAGCGGACGAAGCTTTTATTTTATCAAAGGATAAAGATGATGGAACATTTAAAAATGAAAGAAGTGAATATATAACGGCTGAAAATTTAAGGGATGATAAATTTAGAATTTATACTCATTTCAACACAGAGAGAAATGAATTATTTTTTGCTAAAAGAATTCTTTTAGTAGAAGGAGACTCAGATAAGATATTATTTGAAACATTATGTGAAGAAAAGTGGGACATAGATATTGATAAAGAGTGTATATCAATTATCGAATGCGGAGGGAAGGGGGGTGTTATTTATTTTATAGGAGTATGCAGACTTTTGGGAATTAGAAATTTTTTTGCTGTTTGGGATGAAGATTATGAAAATGATTACGAGGATGAGTTTAAAAATTTACAATTTGCGATAACTTCGAAGAAAGGTTTGGAAATATCCAAAAACCTAGAAAGTTTTTTGCGAAAAAATTTCCCCAATAGCAGTTTCAGAGAAAAGCATAAAGTTGAAGATGCTTACAATTGGGCAATGCTAGTGGAATCTGAAGAAGTTCCAGATGAATTTAAAAAGATAAGGGAATTTTTAAAACAAGATGAGTAGAATTAATTATGAAAGATAAATTATTAAAAATAGATATAAGGTTAAAAAATGATACCTATAAAGTAGCTTCTTTTTTTAGTGGAAGTGATGGTAGTTTATACATAGCTCATCCTAAGACTATTTTTGCTAAAGAAATAGAAGATTCTAGGGTTAATGCTATAAAATTTTCATATCATCCTAGAAAAGATAAATATCCGCGTGGATTTTCTCAATTTACAATAGGTTCTCAGGGAAATAGAATGAAAATGACAGAAAATTTTAAAGAATTGAGAAATTCATTTGAAGACATCAAGGGAATAGAGCCCTTAATTTGTTTAAGTTTTTTTGACTTAGCGACTATAAACTCACGATGTACGATACTGGATAGTAGTAGTGGGAAAAGAGCGTATAAAAACTATAGAGTGATTGATGGTAATAGTTATAGTAATTTAACATTGAATATGTTTTTGTCTGAAAAGAATTGTTTGGACATTGCGAATCCGACACATAAACACAGAGAGATGTTTGTGTTTGAACTTGATAAGGTAAATCTAATTATCACGCTTAGGGACTATTGGATGGGGAAAAAACAAATAATTTAAATTTGACTTAATTACCCACGAAGCTAACATCGGACAAACAATAAAATCCGATGTTATTTTTTAAAAAGAAAAAATCAATAAAATTTAGCGAGGCTAGTAAACTGTATTTAGACTACTGTGAAGTGGAAAGAGAAATGAGCCCAGCTTCAATTTATGAATACAGTAAAACGCTTGGGTGGATAGTGGATATTATTAGTGATTTGAATGTGGAAAAAATAAATGAAGAGCATATTACAGAACTCAAGAAAGAATATAGCAGACGAGAGCTAAAGCCAACAACCAAGGCTCACAATTTTTCTATAATTAGAAATTTGTTGAGATATTGCAATGACGAACTGCAGTTAAATGTGATGGATGCGGAAAGAATCAAAAGACCAAAAATTCCCAAGAGAAGAGTGGAGTATTTAACTGAAGAAGAATTAAAGAATTTTTTCAACTCAATTGGCACAAAAAGCATTAGAGATTTGAGGTTTCGAGCATTTTTATCAATCCTAATTTCTACTGGATGTAGAATTGGAGAATCACTGCATCTTAAAATCACAGATATTGATTGGGAGACAAAAGAAGCGATGATTGTTGGTAAGGGTAATAAGCAAAGGAAAATCTATTTCAATGAATGGTCTTTGAAATGTATTCAAAAGTATCTTGATAAGCGAAAGGATAAAAATAAGTTTGTTTTAGTAAGCGGAAAGGAAAGACATATGTGGGATAGGAATGATGCTCAGCGAAGTTTTAGGAAATATCGCAGACAAGCTGGATTGTCAGAAACAGTCACTGCTCACACGATTCGACATAGTTTTGCGACAATTTTGCTCAAAAAGGGGATTAGCTTCGGACACATTCAGGTTCTACTCGGACATTCAGATATTCAAACCACGAGTCGTTATTATTTTGGAATTCTTAGTGATAATGAAGCCAAGCAAGCTTATGAAAAAGGAATGGATATGGAGAATTGGTTATAGGATGGATTTTTTTGGCTATTTGTCTTATAGTTAGTATATAATTCAAATTAAAATAATTAGTAAACTTTTTTATAATAGCAGAGAGCTATTGTGAACAGGTAAAAAAATATGGTAAAAAAAATAATTATAGTGCTGGTAATTATAGTGGTTATTTTAGGAGGAGTTTTTTATTATTTTAAAGGTACGCCTAGTTATTCTTTATATCAGTTGAAAAAATCTATCCAAAATCATGATAGCACTAGTTTTAATCAGTATGTGGATGTTGATAGGGTCGTCCAGAATTTAATGGATAGCGCTACGAAGGGATTTGACGAGGAAATGGAAGGTCAGGATAATCTATTTGGTGATTTTGGCGAGGGAATTATGCAGGCAATGATACCATCATTAAAAGAAGAGATTAAAAATGGTATAAATAAAGGCATTGAAGAGATTTCAGAAAATAAAGATGATAAATACTCAAAAATTGAAATTCAAGAAGTTATCAAGGAAGGGAAGTCTGCTAAAGTTACATTGATAAATCAAGATAATGAAACGATAAAGATGGATATGATACAGATTCCAGGAAGGTATTGGCGAATAGTGGGAGTAGACTTTGATGATTTTAAGAAGATTAGTCCTGAGGCGGTTAAGTCTTCCGATGATTCTGAAGATGGAGATAAGAATGACGAAGTTGTTATTGATAAAAATATCGGAGATGAGGTTGAATTGGCAACAATAAAATTTAAAATAAACTCTGCTGAAGAAAAGCAGGTTTTGAACGGAAGCTTCGGTAGCTCAAAGACAGCTAGCGATGGAGCAAAATTTGTAGTGTTGGATTTGACGGTTACAAATATAACGAAAGAGGGATTTGATTTTGATTCTAATGGAATACAAGTGACAGATGAGCAAGGTAGAAAGTTTGACCCATGGGATGATACTATTGGTAATATCGATAACTATCTTGAGATGCGAGAATTACAGCCCAGTATATTGGAAACAGGCATGGTGGTTTACGAGCTTCCTGCAGATGCTAACAGCTACTCATTAAGTATAGGCAAAAGAGGCACAGATGAAGTCTATAAAATTAAATTAAAATAACCAAATTCTCTAATTCTCTCATGAACCACAGCCTTATCGGAAAGTGGTGAGTATCAAGTCTATCTCCTTACATAATCACATATATCGGTATATGAAAAAACTTTGCGTAACTCTTGCGTGATTATTGCGTGATTTTTAAAAACTAATGATATTACAAAAACAAATCTATTTAAAAGAAAGCTTATCGGATGAGAATTATCCTCTGCTTTTGAAGTGGCTATCTGATTTGGAGATAATAGGATATGTATATTCTGCTAAACGAATGGTGGAATTTAAGACTATCAATGATGTTAAGAGTTTTTTAGCAGAAGAGAAAGACGAGATTTTTTGGGAAATTTATACACAAGATGACAAATTCATTGGTTATACTTCGTTGTGTAGTTTTCAAGAAAAAGAACAATGTGAATTTAATATCTTCATCCTAGATAAAAATTACTGGGGAAAAGGTATTGGACTGGAAGTTATAGAGCTAATACTAGAACACGCTTTTAATGAAATGGGCATGAAAAAGGTCGTACTTGAAACAAGCGAATTTCATAAGGATGCGATTAAGCTATACGAAAAAGCTGGATTCAATAAAATAGAAACTATTGCAAGTGACAGAACAATTTTCCATAATGGTGAATGGGTATTAAGCGGAAGTGTTATAATGAGCCTAAATAAAATAGAAATTATAGCTTGAATATTAACGATTTTCATCCATTGACGTATTTTTTTTTAGTATAATCTACTTTAGTGTTAAGTGTAATTTGAAATTTTAGATAAATAGTAAATAATTTTTACTTAGTCTCACAAATCACCCTCTTATCGAAGAGTAAAACAGACGTAAAAGTATGTTTTTTTGCTATGAAAGAATATAATAAAGTTGCACTTTTTTAACATTGTGCTAAGATACTGTATATAAATGGTAAGTATCTAAGTCTAAATGTTAAAAATATGAGTACTAAAAACAATATTTTAGCTCAATTAAATAGGAATGGTAAGGAAATATACACTTTTTCTGAGATTCAAGGTATCGCTAATAACCTTAGCCAGGGAACAATCTGGAAAGTTTTGTCTGAGTTAGTCAAAGAAAAGCGTCTTATTCGATTAAAAAGAGGAGTGTATCTATATGTGCCTGAAGGATACCAAGAGAACTGGACAGCCAGTAATTTTTGGATTGGAGCTAATTTAGTCCAACCCTACGCCATCTCTTTTTGGTCAGCTTTGAATCACTGGGGATTAACGGAACAATTGCCTAAGCGAACATATATTCAAACTAATAAGGGCATTGTAAATTATTCCAAGAATATATTAGGAAGCGAGTATCAATTTATCAGACTCAATCCTAAGAGATTTTTTGGCATTACGCAAATTTGGGTAGCCAATCACCAAGTTGACATTACTGACCCAGAAAAGACATTAGTAGACTGTTTGGCTTTTCCTGCTTATTGTGGTGGAATCAGCGAGGTCATAAAGGGGATATATAATTTTTATCAAACTAATCAATCAAAAAATCTATTTGACTATGCTAATAAGATGGGACAGCCAGTTCTCAAAAGACTTGGATATTTATTAGAAATTTTAGAAGTTTCCAATAAGGAAGAGCTGGATAAAATAAAGAGCTTGATAACTAATCCAAATCCAGTGGCTTTGGAACCGTTATTGTCAGCTGAAAATTCACAGTGGAACTCTAAGTGGAAGTTGAATGTAAATATTGTTAAAGAAGATTTATTAAATTGGAAAATTACATAAAATAATATGATTACACGAGATGAAGTCTATCAAAAAGCATCACAAGCAAAAGTTGACCCTAGCATAATTGAAAAGGATTATCATTTAGGTGTGGCTCTGAAAGTTATCGCAGAAAGTCCAGCAACTAAAGACTGGGTTTTTCGTGGTGGCACTGCTCTTAAGAAATGCTATTTTACCGAATATCGCTTTTCTGAAGATTTAGATTTCACTTTATTTAATCGAAATCTAAAAACCGAAGAAGAAGTTAAGACAGTTTTGGAGCAAATTTGCAGTATTGCCAACCAGCAATTTGGCACAACGCTGGAATTTTTTAGTGTGAAGCAAGAGCGAGAAGACTATGGCGAGGAAGCTTTCAAGGGAACTATGCATTTCCAAAGTGTTAAGGGAAAATCGAAAATAAAAATAGACCTTTCCTTTGTTGACAAGCTCTTTACGACTCCATCAGAACAAGAAATTTTTCATCCATATTCTGACGCTGACATTTTTGGAAAACCAAGAATAGTGACAACTAAAGTGGAAGAAATAATCATAGATAAACTAATGGCATCAGCCTCTATTCGAACTTATCCTAGAAGTCGAGACTTATTTGATATTTGGTATATTTCTAAAAATAAGAAATTAGATTTGAAACTTATTAAAAATTCTTTTTTTGAAAAATGTATTTTCCGAAAAATTGATAAAAATTTAATTTACCAAATGGATAAAAAGCACCTGGAGCAGTTTAAGAAATATTGGGAAGCCCATCTAGTAACCTTAGTAGGGGATTTGCCAAAATTTGAAGAGGTAGTAGATGGCGTTATCGCTTATCGGGATGAGATATTTAACTAGCATTGTCAAAAATAGTTATTTATATTTCAACAAACGATTGTTTCTAGGGAGTTGTTTTGCAAGATTTACACCTTAAACAAGGCAAAGTTTAGCTAAATTATCTGATTCTCCCACGAATCACCTCCTTTCTAGGGAGATTTTAGTAGAATCCTAGAGTATTCTGCACTAGGTGTATCAATCTATTGATTGGGCATCGCAGGGTATTGATTCTGCTCGACGGTCGACTCTTGAATTTATTCAAGAGAAACGTCAAAGGCTTAACAGAGCTAACCAATTCTGTAGTCGTGTTTGTGTACAGACACGCTTGTATCATTGCTCGCCTTATGGCAGGCATGGACTAATCGCAAAAGGTTGTGAAACTTCTATAGATTAAAAGAAAAACAAAGCACCCAACAGGGTGTTTTTTGTGTTGACATGTCAATCCTCTCTGTTTGATGTAGATTTTCAATCTCTATTATAAATCATGTCTTTTATAATCTTGCGTAATTAGAATATAAAAAAACTTTGCGTGATTCTTGCGTGATTCTTGCGTGATTATTTAAAATCGTGTATAATAAGAGTATGTTAAAATCAAATTACAAACTCACTAATAAAATACTAAAAAACCTGACGGATATTGCTGAAGGTAAGGGAATTATTGAAAAAGCCAGGCTACTTCCAAAACACGAGTTGAAGTTGAAGCGTCAGGCAATGATAAGAATGTCCCATAGTTCCACAGCGATTGAAGGGAATGTTTTGAATATTCGCCAAGTAGGAGACTTGTATTCTAATAAAAAAATAGATGCTCCTAGTCGTGATATTTATGAAGTGCAGAATTATTTGAAAGCTTTGCAATATATTGAGAAATTTATTAAGAGCAAAAAACCAATTACGGAAAAAGTATTGCTAAAAATTCATTCTTTGGTTACTAATAAAACTCTACCAACCGAACAGTCTGGGCATTTTCGCCAAGGTCCGGTCTATGTCGTTAAAAGAAGATTGGGATTCCCAGATGAAATTGTGTATGCGGGTCCAAAAGCGGTGAAAGTTGCTTATCTTTGTAATGATTTAATCGAATGGATAAATAAAAGCGAAGAAGAGGAAATAAGTCCAGTAATTGTGGCTGGAGTGGCTCATTTGGAGTTAGCTGCAATCCATCCATTTAACGATGGAAATGGAAGAACTGCCAGAGCCTTGGCAACGCTGATTCTCTACAAGCGAGGATATGATTTTCGTCATTTATTTGCCTTAGAAGATTATTACAATAAAGATTTACCAAGCTACTATAAAGCTATAAATGTGGGTAAAAATTATGAGGAAAGAAAACCTAGCATTACACAATGGTTGGAATATTTTGTGGAAGGATTCAGGGAAGAGATTATGAACGTTAAAAACCAAGTGACAACACTAGCACTTAGGAAAGTAGATAAGTCTATTAAGAGTCAGGTTTATCTAACAGAGAAACAGCAAGAAATTTTAGATTTTATCGACCAATTGGGGAGAATTAAAGTTAGCGATGTTATCGATATTTTGAAGTGTCCACAAAGAACTGCCCAATTAGAACTTCAGAAATTGAAAAAACTAGGAATGATTAAGCAAATAGGGAAAGGACCTGCAACTAGCTATATTCTAAAATAAAAAAGTGTTTTCACCTCCTTTCTAGGGAGATTTTAGTAGAATCCTAGAGTATTCTGCACTAGGTGTATCAATCTATTGATTGGGCATCGCAGGGTATTGATTCTGCTCGACGGTCGACTCTTGAATTTATTCAAGAGAAACGTCAAAGGCTTAACAGAGCTAACCAATTCTGTAGTCGTGTTTGTGTACAGACACGCTTGTATCATTGCTCGCCTTATGGCAGGCATGGACTAATCGCAAAAGACTGTGAAACTTCTATAGATTAAAAGAATAACAAAGCACCCATAAGGGTGTTTTTGTGTTTGACTTTCAGGATAATCTATGGTAGAGTATTTTATTAAACGAAAGATAAAAGAGAATTTAGAACTTTGTAAATTTAATAACGAATAAATAAAAGGGAGGAAGTTGCCGTGTTTATACATCTGTTAGCCGGAAGCCTGGTGTTTTTAATACTAGGAGAAGCGTTTGAAATTGAGGTTGGTAGAATGTATTTATTGATTGGAGCTTTCTGGGGAATTTTCCCTGACCCAATTAGCTATATTCTATCTCGTACGGTTAAATTTAATAAGTGGTCACATATTCATAGGGATAATATTTCTCACTCATTACTTCTTCCTATTGCAGTTCTATTTATTGTAGTTTTGTATGATAGCAGGATAGCAATAATGATAGGCGTGGCTATGTTGACTCATCCTCTGCTTGACCTTTTTGGAATCGGCTGGGGAGTTAAATTGTTTTATCCATTCAGCAATAAGACATACAAAATGTTTTATAGGGGACGGATATTAACAGTTTGGAGTCAGGAAGAAGTAGATTCTGAGGCAGAGAAATTTGGAGATGATAATTGGATTAGAAATATCTATTTCAAACCAAATTTCATTGGAATATTGGATTGGTTATCACTTGCAGGTTTTCTGCTTTTGATAGTTATGCATTAAAATTTTATAGGAGGATGAAATGTTTTTTTCTAAAATTTCGAGGATTATTTATGTAATCAAGGATGCTATCATGGCAATTGACATGATTGGTAGATTGGTTGGATGTTTTTTTCTGGCTTTGTATTTGATTGGTCAGGTATTTAATATTCTTTATCCATTTCCATTTATTGTGATTATAGTCGCTCTGGCTATTCTCACATTCAGTAGCAGGAGAACTGCCTGGATGTCGGTGGCTGGTATCATTTTATTCGCGCTTTCTTGGCCAGTTACAGATGTGTGGGGCATATGGATTGGAATGACTGTCTGGGGAATTGGAATCGTTATCTTTTTCCATGCTGTATTTGAATCAATTCTTAAAGTGTTAATTTTACCGATAGAATGTTAATATCGGATGATATGAACTTGGCAAAAATGTAAAGCGGTAATAAGGAAACTTATTACCGCTTTTTTTATCCAAAAACTCATCCACCTTCAGAAATTTGATTTTATTGCATGCCTTGACAGATATCTATATTTAGTATAGGATACTTTAGTGTTAATTGTAGTTTGAAATTTTTAGATAGATAGCAAATTTATTAAAAAAAGGGGAAAAATAAAAATACTCAGTTTGAGTGTTTTTCGTTTTAGTTTCTTGAAAGGGCAATTTGTAATATCAAATTGTATAACAGAAAATTAATAAAGAGAAGAAGGAGGGGGAGATTTGGAGAGGACAATGAAAAAACAACTTATCACAGTTGATATCATGGAAGTTAATAGTTCTAGGACAAGAGGATTTTTCTTCTTATTTTGGAGCTTATTATTGATACTGTATATTTTTGGCGGTAATGTTTCGATTTAAGGGTTAAAAGGAGTTTTTTAAAATGGTAGATGTTGTAGGAAAAGAGGTGAAAGATTGTAGCTATGATGATGGATTTGATAAGATTTTCAAGTGGCTATGCCTAGCTACTGGGATAGCTTTTTCGTTTTTTATTAGCGTTGTATCTTATGTTCATTTTTCTTGAAAAACAGGAGAGAAAAAAATGGTGATAGTAATAACAATGATGATGACATTTGGTGTGGTTGGCATAGCAACCGATGTTACAAGTGATTATTTAAGACTTCTTTTGCATACAGCGTGTGTAAAAGAAATTCCCAAAAGATAAAGAATAAATCAAATTTAATTTTTTATCGAAAAAACCCGAGAACTAAATCAGTTTTCGGGATTTTTCTTTTTTAAAATAAAGGATTGGTCATATTATTAAGTTTGAGATAGAATGAATCTGGATTATTTAAATAAAAAACAAAAGACTATATTAAATTATGTTAGAGAATGAATTACAAAAACATTTCAATTTTTCTAAATTTAAACCAGGACAAAAAGAAATTATAGAATCAATCTTAGCAGGGAAAGATGTGGTGGCGCTTATGCCAACTGGAGGAGGAAAGTCTCTTTGCTATCAATTACCGGCGATTATTTCTGGGAAACTTTCGGTTATTATTTCTCCCTTAATTGCTTTAATGAAAGATCAAGTTGATGCGCTTTCTGCTCGGGGAATTCCAGCGACATTCATAAATAGTTCGCTTTCAGCTAATGAAATTCAAAAACGGATTAATGATATTAGAAAAGGGGGAATAAAAATATTATATATTGCCCCAGAGCGTTTTGCCAACCTTGAATTTCAAAAACTTTTTTCTACGCTTGATATTTTTCTTTTTGCAGTAGATGAGGCTCATTGTGTTTCACAATGGGGACATGATTTCCGACCAGACTATTTGAATATAGGGAATTATATAAAGAAACTTAAAAAACGTCCGGTAGTAGCAACTTTTACAGCGACAGCCACTTCGGAAGTGAAGGAAGACATTGTTTCGAGATTAAATCTTGATAGTCCTGAGATTTTTGTTCGTGGATTTGATCGACCAAATTTGATTTTTTTTACCCAGAATAATTTGAAGACTAAAGAAAGATACACGGAAGTTTTGCGCATTGTGAAATCACTTTCAGGCTCAGGAATTGTTTATACGCTTTCTCGAAAAGAAGCAGAAATTATTGCTAAATATCTTCGGGAAAATGAAATAAAAGCGAAGGCGTATCACGCGGGAATGAATGCGCCTAAACGGGAGAAAATCCAAAATGATTTTATGGAAAATAAGTTTCAAGTGATTGTGGCGACAGTGGCTTTTGGAATGGGAGTGGATAAGTCGGACATTCGATTTGTTATTCATTCTGGAATGCCAGCCAGTCTTGAAGGATATTATCAGGAGGCTGGGCGTGCTGGACGAGATGGTGAAAAAGCATATTGTATTTTGCTTCATGCCAAAAAAGATATTAATATGCACAAGTTTTTTATCGGAAAAGATCGAAATGACATGCAAAGACAAGGAAAGGATTCACAAGAAATTCAAAGAGTCTTGGCTATTAAATATGATCGTTTGGAAAAGATGAAGAATTATACGGTGGAACAAAAATGTCGTCGGAGAATGATTTTAGAATATTTTAGTGATCCGGAAGTTAAAAATCATAAGGATAATTGTCAGGGATGTGATGTGTGTTTGAATTGGAAAAAGGATTCAAAAAAACATGATAGTGAGAAGATAGACAAGGGAAGGGGATTTCTTAGTGAAACAGTTAAAAAAACAGTTGATTTACATCGAAAAGATTTTGATATTTTTCAAATTGCAAAAATAAGGGGGCTTGGAATTAGCACTGTTACAGGTCATCTTGTTGATTGGTATGAAGCTGGAGGGGGATTAAAAATCGACAAGTTTGTGAGTCTTTCTGAACAAGCTCAAATAGCAAAAGTCATTGAAAAAGTTGGCATGGAAAAACTGAGACCAATAAAAGAGCTTCTTCCAGAAGACATTGGTTATGAAAAAATTAAATTAGTTGTGGCGAGGATTCGGAAGAAAAAAATTGTTAAGTAATTCGCTAGAGGTGGGCAGGCAGTTAAGTCGATTAGTAAGATAATAAACCGGACTGTAAATTTGCTTTAGTAAATAAATTTAGAATAAGGCAACAACTAAGATGCAGATAATATATTCTCTCGCAACGCCATCAGAATGGCCTGCCTCGACGGCAAGGCGGGCGAGATGCTCGAAAATACATTATCTGCATCTTAGTTTTTTGTTACTGTAATATAAGATAATATTATTTATCTATGTAAGGATGTACGTTCTTACGTGGGTAAATATATTTTTTGGAATTGTCCGAGAGGATGATTATTTTTTTGTTTTGAAAGTTTCTTGACAAATTGGTGTATTTATATATAATGGGTATATATTCATAACATAAATATTATGAAATTAGAAATAACAAAGAAAGGAGGTGTTGATTATGCCAAATAGAGATGCAACAGGTCCTATGGGAATGGGATCAAGAACAGGACGAGGAATGGGTCCGTGTGGTGGGGGATCTAGAGGTAGAGGACGATTTTATGACTTTGGTTTAGGATTTGGGATAAGAAGGTTTTTTTCAACAAGTAAGGAAGATAGAAAGAAAATATTGGAGGAAGATTTACAAGAGATTAAGAAAGAACTAGAAGATCTTAATAAATAATTCTTCGTTATGAGTAATCACTCTTTTTCCATTAGAGGAAGAAGAGTGTTGTTTTGTTTAATATTTTTATATTTTATTTAATTGTGTTAAACTAAATATAAGATTTAGTAATAATTGAGATTTAATGAAACTGAAAATATTAGCCATTTTTTGTTTATTTTTAGTTATTCCATTTTTTGTGGAGGCAAAGAGTTATGATTTTTATGTGGATGATTCTGCTTCGGGAGATAAGAACGGAAGTAAGGAAAGCCCTTTTAAGAAAATTGGTGATGCAATTGACGAAGCGGAAGAAGAAGGAGGAAAACAAGAGATTTATGTCAGGAAAGGGACATATGATGAAGATGTTTCATTGGGGAAATCGATGGAGCTATATGGTAAGGATGAGGGAAGTGTGAAGATTATCGGAACAGTCACCATGAGAGATGGATCGAGTATTAAAAACTTAACGATTGATGGTGGAAATTTTGCAGTTGTTGTTAAGGCAAATGCGGATGTTGAAATTGAAAATTGCACAATTGAGGATTTTGGAAAAACCGGGATTCACACTGAAGTAGGAGGAGGAAATCTTGTAGTGACTGGTTCAAAAATTAGAGACGGAGAAGGAAAGGGTTTTTATATTCAAAAAGGCAAAGATGTTGTGATCGTTGGAAATGAGGTTTACGACAATGGGGAAGAAGGAATTGATATCAGATCAAATGTTGATGGAAAAATTAAAAATAATATTATTCGAGAAAACGGAGAAAGTGGAATTGAACTTATTGTTAGTAAAGCAGAATTGAAAATTACTAATAATAGCATTAAGTATAACGGTTCGAGTGGAATTGCAACTCAATTTTATAAAGAACTTGATAAGGGTGGAAATATCTATATTAGCGGAAATGATATTCACAGCAATGTTAAATACGGGCTTGATTGTAATACTCCTCAAGGAGGAAATCCGGAAAAGTTATATTGGAGTGAGTCGATTGAAATGATTGGTAATAATGTTAGTAAAAATAAACTGGGAACAATTAATAGTAGGTGTAATTTCAAGGTTGAAAAGGTTATAGAAGTTGCAGAAAAAGGAGTAGCTGAAATAGTAGAGGAAGAAACTCAAAATATAGAGGAGAAAAAAAGGGCAGAAGAAGATAAGTTGTTTGAGGAGGAAAATAATAGAAAAATAGAAGAAGTTAGAGGTCTTTTGTTAAGGCAAAAAAATGTTATTTTTAATTTAAAGAAAAGTGTTAGTGGAATAGGGAGTAAAGGGAAGATTAAGCTTTTTTTGCATGGAGTAAATCAGAAAAATACCGAGAATTCATTGTTATCTCTTAGTAATGTTAAAGAAGATCTTGTCCGAACTCAGAATTTATTAAATGAAATCCATGTGAGTCAGGAGCAGGAAATTTTATTTCGAGAAGAGATTGAAGTAAAGATGTCTGAAGTTGATAAATTAATAAATAATCTAAATCAGTTAAAGAATTCATTTCCTTATGGTGGGTGGATTCAGAAGTTTAAAAATATTTTTAATTGAATTATTTTAAGTCTTATATTATAATATAAGAGGAGAGTATTAATTAATTGTAAAAAATATGGAAGATAAGAAAAAAATTTGTATTATTGATGATGATCCTAATATTATTGAAGTTTATGGTGCAAAAGGGGTTTAATGTTGTAACCGCTTCTGATGGAGAAGAAGGTTTAGTTCTTATTAAAAAGGAACAACCAGATTTAATTTTACTTGATATTATGATGCCTAAAAAGGGCGGTATTAGTGTCTTAGAAGATCTTGAGAAAGACGGGAATAGTTATAAACTTCCAGTAATAATATTGAGTAACGTTAGTGATGATGAAACTGCAACGAAAGTTGGTGAGTTTTCTACTCATTTTTACGTTGTTAAGGCTTTAACTTCGCCGAAGAAAATTGTTGGATTAATTAAAGAAGCTTTGCATTAAGATTGGTTTCAGTCGGATTTTTTAAAAAGCGCCTGATGGCGCTTTTTTGTTTTATAATAAAGTCAGTCAGTCAGTTAGTTGAATTTTAATAATCGTACCAATCTTCGGGGTCTATTTCTGACATTGTTTTACCAGCTTCAACTTTTGTCTCTATTTTTTTATGTGACTTACATTCAATGCTCATTCCACAGGTTACAAATTTTGAGTAATAAGCTTTGTATTCATTAAGCTTTTTTTGTTTTTCATTGATAAGTTGAGAGTAGACATGATATATTCCTTCTGGGACCTCTATTCTGTAGCCGATTTCTTTATTAAATTTTTTATCTATAATTTGTTCATAACTACAAAACTCTTCTTTTGTTTTTATATTTTCTGCACAAATTTTCATTTCTGGAATATAGTCGCTTGGATATCCCAGAGAACCTTCTATTGTTCCAAGAATATTTTCGCTTGATGGGAGGTCAATATTTTCAGTTGAGCTTGGTTGGAAAGTTGTTGTTTTTAGAAAATTATAGAAAGTAAAAATTATGATAATGGTTATTATTAATATTGTAATAAGTTTGATAATCTTTTTCATTTTTTTAACTTATTTTTACAACAGACCATCCCTTGATGAATTCTTTTACGGTCATTCTTTTTTTGAAGTAGGGGTCAAGCACTTTTGCATTCAAAAGACGGGGGTCGAGATTTTTGAGATCGTTTCCTGAGATTCCCTTGTTGCCACTTTTATCTGTTAGTTCTTTCACCATATCAGCCCATTCAATGTTTGAAATACCGGCAGGTCTGATCATAATTGCAGTGTGATTTAGGAAATTTCCATATTTTTCTCCTGTAATTGAAATCATTGCTTCACTGATGTTGTCTTTTTTGCCATTTAATTTAAGAGCATTTTTAAAATTTTCTTCAAGCCATTGCATGGAATCTCCACAACGACCGTAATTATGAATATCAACGAAATCAGCGCTATTTTTATGTCCATGATCAAGAAGGGCTACAAAATGTTGCCACCAGAATTGTGGATCTAATAGTTTAGTTCTTGTGTCAATATTTTTCATGTAGAAATCAAACCATTTATTTATCTTATCTTCTTCTAGGAGAGCATCAATTTCTTCTTCGCTATATTTATAACCAAGGCTTTGACGAACTCTTTCCCTTTCTTCTTGGATGGAAATTGTATTCTTCTTTAGTAACTTTCCTGTTTTTGGATTAAATTCATAAGTTGATCTTTTGTCTTTATTTTGAGAGATTGTTTTGATTAATCTATTTTTATCGTCTCTAATTTCAACATTGCATTTACATTTTGGATATTCCCCTGAAAATTCTAGGACCTCATCATATTTTCCACCCATTTTAAGTCTTTCACATTCTTGCTTACAACTTCTTTTAGTAATTGATTTTGTTGTTAGTGTTGGAGGTTTTGCCCCTGCGTTATTTGTGCTTTTAATACTTCCAGGAGAACTTAAAGGTTGTGGTGTGATTGAAGTTTGTGGTGTGGTTGAAGTCGAAGGGGCTTTTGTTTTTTGAGTATCCTCTTTTTTAATTTCTGATTCTTTTTTCGTTTTTGGACATTCATCATTTATTCCAACGCAAGCGTAGACACATTCAGGACATTCCTTATAGTCTTGGTCATAGTAGCATTCCTTGTTGGGGTCTTTGGGATCTTCTTTGATACTTCCTGATGATCCGCAGACACAATCTCTTACATAACCATAATGAGCATTGGGAATTTTTTTGCAATTTGTTTGAACACAACCGATTTCTGACCTTGATTCCCAGTTGTATCCGTTTTTACAATCCTTAGCATTCGCTGTAAAAGTAAAAATAAAACAGACGAGCAAGACTATTTTTATTGTTATTATTATTTTCATTTTTTTAGAGATAATTATTTGTAAATATTATAGCATTTTTTTAATAGAAAGTTAACTTTTTTTAAATTGGGTGTATACTGAGAAAGTAAAATATTATAGAATATTAAATGAAAATAAAATTTAATCATCTTAAGTATCATGAATCTAAAAGACATACCTTTAGAAAATTTCTAATTGCATTATCTATTTTAATTCTTTATTTTATTTATTTATTTTTTCGTTTTGGATCAGAGGGATTATTGGTTGGAATTATTACTTGGAGTGCTTTTGTGATTGCTACCCCGATTCCAGATGGTGGATTATTAATTGATTTTCCAATAAGAATTTTTACAGGGTTTAAAATGATTTTAACTGAATTAATAGTTTGGGTTATTGCTGGTTCAGTTAATGCTTATTTCTTGATTACCAACCCAGAAATTTATCAAGAAACTTTTATTACTAGTGTTTTTTATCAAATTCTAACACGTTCTTGGCCGGGTTGGGTTATTATTGTTATTTGTTTTTTTGGAACTTTTTTATCATTATATTTTGGTGATGAACTTTTAGATGTTGTTTTCCATCATGAAAGGGAAAAATATCATAAACATAAGAATTGGCATCGAGGGTTAGTAGTTATTTTTTTAGTATTAATTTTCGTTTTACTTTATTATTATATAGTTCATGAAATGGGGTTAATGTTAATTTAATGTTTTATTTTTTTAGATGAAAATAACAATTGCAAAGAAAGCGGGTTTTTGCTTTGGAGTGAATCGAGCAATTAAAATGGTTCGGAAGGTCTTAGCGGTTAAAGATAAGCCAGTTTTTAGTCTTGGATTAATTATTCATAATCCAGATTTCATTGCTGAACTTGAAAGTGAGGGGTTAAAAGTTATTGATTTGATTGAAGAAATTGATGTGGATGACGGTTATTTTATTATTAGAAGTCATGGAACAACCCCGGAAATTATTGAGGAGGCAAAAATAAAGGGGCTTGATATTGTTGATACGACTTGTCCATTTGTGAAGAAAGCACAAGAAGTGGCTCGGAATTTTTTCGAAGGGGGATTTGAGGTGGTTATATTTGGTGATAAAGAGCATGCTGAAGTAATTGGAATTAATGCTCATACGAAAAATAATGCAAAAATAATTCGAAATAATAATGATTTAGAGAAAGTTGATTTTTCTAGACCAATTGGAGTTTTAAGTCAAACTACTCAGAAAAATGATAATTTTAATGAGATTGTTGAAGCCATAAAATCCCGAGCCGAAAAAGAGGTGATTATTGAAAACACAATTTGTCTTGATAGCACTGATAAAAAGGAAGAAATTTCAGAATTGGCCAAAGAAAATGATGTAGTGATTATTGTTGGAGGGAAAATTTCAAATAACACAAAAAAACTTGCTGAAGTTGGGAGGGCTTCGAATTTAGATACTTATCATGTTGAAAATTCGAAAGAACTATTGAGTGAGTGGTTTTTTGATAAGAAAAGTGTTTTAATTGGAGCAGGAGCATCAACTCCTCAGAAACATATTGATGATGTGGTTGAGAAGATTAATAGTATTTGTAATAATGGATAATGCAGATTAGACTAGTCTATTCTTTCAGTAACATAAATTTTAAGAAAAACTTAAACTAGAATTCGAAAAGTTAGATTGATTAATTTTTTTAAAAAATTCAGGAACCACTCCGCTTGGCTAGTCTAGGGTTTATTAGTTTTTTGTAGTCAATCTTATTTTTATCTTTTGTCTTGATTTATGTGGCTACGCCCTAAATTTTTGTAAAAAAATTAATCAATCTAACTTTTCAAGCTCTTAGACAGATTTTTTCTTAAAATTTATATTACCGAAAGAGCTAGGCATTTTTAAGATTAAAAATAATATCTAAAATTAAAAAAATGAAGGATAAATTAGAAGTTATTAAAGGTGGTAAAAAGGATGATGAAGAAAATAAAAATAGACCTATTCCTAAAAATATTCAAGAACTAGATGTATTAATAGAAAAATTAAGTAAAAATGAGGATGAATCTTTGAATGAAAACGAATTTCAGTATATTCAAGAACTTATTTATGGTATTGAGGATAAGTTGTGGGAAGGATTTGAATCAAGAGTGGACGGGAAAGTTTCTTATTCGAGATTTAAGG
The DNA here is from genome assembly GCA_964421125.1 of uncultured Bdellovibrionales bacterium. GTDB lineage: Bacteria > Patescibacteriota > Minisyncoccia > Moranbacterales > DUUL01 > UBA2193. The sequence continues at coordinate 3,124 of CAYQVD010000012.1, read as the reverse complement.
AAAAAAGAAACTTACAGCGAAATTTAAAATTAAAGCAAATAGAAATTAAAGATTTAGTAAAAAATAAGGACATTGAAAGTGCTAATAGATGCAAAGAAGATATTGAAAGAATGCAGGAAAGATTGAATTTTTTAGGAAAGAGCTTGAAGGCAGTTGAAAAACAAACAGAAAATCATTTTAAAAAAGTTTTAGATGAAATGGGGGTAAGCGAGAAGTTTTATTGGGAACTAAGAGAAATTGTTGACATTGACTAATGTTAATAGCATATGAAAAAAGGAATTTATGGAATTATAAAGCCAGTTGGGCCAACTTCAAATGATGTTGTGCAAATGATTCGAAAGGCAACTATTGGAGAAAAAGTTGGTCATGCTGGGACCCTTGATCCTTTAGCTGAGGGGATTTTAGTGGTAGGGATTGGTAGAGAATTTACTAAACAGCTTAATGTTGAACTTGAAAAAGAAAAGGAATATGTTGCAGAAATTACTTTAGGGGTGACAAGTGAGACTGACGATAGGGAAGGTCCAATTGAAGAACAAAAAGTGTTAAAAAAGCCTTTAGAAAGGGAAGTTTCAGAAAGTTTGCAAACTTTCGTGGGGCATTTGAAACAGATGCCACCGATTTACAGCGCCGTAAAAGCGGGAGGAAAAAGAGCTTATAAGCAAGCAAGAGAGGGGAAAAAAGTTCAAATTGGACCCCGAGATGTTTTTGTTAAGGAAATTGAATTAATTTCATATGAATGGCCTATTGTTAATCTACGAATTGTGACTGGTCCAGGAGTCTATATCCGTTCTATTGCTCGAGATTTGGGAGAAAAATTTGAAGTTGGAGGTTATCTTTCACATCTTGTGAGAATAAAAGTAGGGGAGTTTAATTTGGACAATTCCCACAAGTTGGAAAATTTCACCAGTTTGCTATACTAATACTAGTTAGTAAGTGATGATTAATTTTCCAGTAACATATTTTTAAGAAAAACTAAACTAACTTTTCAAACTCTCAGACAGATTTTTTCTTAAAATTTATATTACCTGAGGCTTATCCGTTTTTGATTTTATTGAAAATAACACTATTCACTGTTAGCAAAAAATATGGCAAAAATAATATCGTTAGTAAATCAAAAGGGCGGAGTGGGGAAAACCACTTCTGCTATTAATCTTTCATCTTATTTAGCTGCGGCTGGTAAGAAAGTTTTGCTTATTGATCTTGATCCACAGGGGAATGCTTCAAGTGGACTTGGAATAGCTGGAAAAAATAAAAATGGGAATCTTTACCATAATTTAATTGATAAGATTCATCCTCGAGAAACAATCATTCAAGTTAATGGTTCGGGATTAGAAATAATTCCTTCTGATCAAGATTTGGCAGGAGCGGCGATTGAATTGGCAGACGTTGAAAATCGGGAGTATCAACTTTATGAACTTTTACGTCAGATTCGAAATGATTATGACTATATTTTAATTGATTCACCTCCGAGTCTTGGACTTTTGACAATTAATGGACTAGTGGCGTCTGATGAAGTGATTGTTCCAGTTCAAACTGAATATTTTGCTCTTGAGGGATTAGGCCAACTATTAAATACGATTGATCTTGTGAAAGAAAATTTACAACCGAAATTGGAGATAGGGGGAATTTTGTTGACTATGTATGACCGAAGGAACAGACTTGCTAATCAGGTGGTTAAGGAGGTTCGAAACTATTTTCCAGATCATGTCTTTGATTCAGTTGTTCCGAGAACGGTTCGTCTTGCAGAGGCTCCGGGATTTGGAAAATCAATTTTGAATTTTGATGCTTTTAATAAAGGCGCTAAGGCTTATCGACATTTGGCAGAGGAAGTAATTAAGAGGCATCAGTCTAGTCAATAGTTTTTAGTTAGTAGTATTTAGTTTAGTAAATTTAAAAATATATGACAGCGAGAAAAGGAGGATTGGGAAGGGGATTGTCATCTCTTATTCCTCAAAATAAAAAACAAGCAGAATCAGACGTGAATTATTTTGGTTCGAAGTCTTCAAGGGGTGATGATTCTGATGAGCCCAAAAAAACAGCTTCAGTTAAATCACAAAAACCGACAACGGAAGCTTCTGCTTCAACTCCAGTCTCATCTCCATCTTCATCTCAAATTCAAGATCAGAAAGTTTCGGATATTGCACTGAAAAGTGTGATGGAAGTTCCAGTTGGTGAGATTGTGCCGAATCCTCATCAGCCTCGGCAGAGATTTGATGAACAAAAACTTGAAGAGCTTGCTTCTTCAATAAAAAAATATGGCATTATTCAGCCGATTGTGGTGAGTAGACTTGATGACGGTTCTTATGAATTAGTGGCCGGAGAAAGACGATTGAAGGCAAGTAAATTAGCTGGTCTGGAAAAAATTACAGTTATCGTGAAGAATGTGAATGAAGAAGAAAAGATGGAAATTTCCTTGATTGAAAATATTCAAAGACATAATTTAGATGTGATTGAGGAATCAAGAGCTTATAAAAAAATGCAAGACTACTTTAATCTTACTCAGGATGAAATTGCAAAACGGGTTGGAAAAGCTCGTTCAACTGTGGCGAATACATTGCGACTTTTAGATTTGCCAGTTGAAATTCAAAGAGCGGTGACTGAAGAAAAAATAACTGAAGGACATGCCAGGACAATTTTGGCAGTTGGTGATGTTCAAAAGCAAATGGCTTTGTTTCAGTTGATTTTGAAAAACGAATTAAATGTTAGGCAAGCAGAAGATAAATCTCGTGAAGTTTCTGTTTCTTCACATAAAAGAAGAATTAAAGAAAAAAATCCAGAGATTGCAGAAAAGGAATCTGTTCTTGAGACGACTCTTGGGACAAAGGTTCGGATTAAAGAATCAAAAGGTGGTGGACAAATTTTAGTTGATTTTTATTCCAAGGAAGAGCTATCAAGTCTTTTTAATAAGTTAGCTTCAAAATAATGGAAGTTCATATTCCAGCGCCAGAGGAAGGATATCATTTTGATAAGCCTAAAAAAGAAAATCCTAAAACTCGTTGGCGACTTTTGTTTTTTTTAGTTATTTTGGCTGTTATAGTGGCTGGATTAGTGGTGAACGGATTTAGCTTTGACTTTAGTGAACATGTTGCTGAGCAGGATGATTCAATATTAAATGGTTATTTAT
>CAYQVD010000011.1:0-44482 GCA_964421125.1 uncultured Bdellovibrionales bacterium | reverse complement strand
GGTCCTGAAAGAAAAAGTCAGATTATGGATGAAGAAGAAAAGAAAGTGACTGCTTATCATGAAGGTGGACATGCGCTTGTGGCAACTATTTTACCTAAAGCTGACCCAGTTCATAAGGTATCAATTATTTCTCGAGGAAATGCAGCTGGGTATACTTTAAATGTTCCGAAGAAAGATCAGAGACTTCATTTTAAGTCTTATTATTTAGATCAATTAGCCGTTCTTCTTGGAGGGTATGTAACTGAGAAAGAGATTTTTGGTGAAGTTACTACTGGAGCCTCTAATGATCTTGAAAGAGCCACGGACATTGCTAGGAAACTTGTCACGAGGTTTGGAATGAGCAACTTGGGTCCAATGACATTTGGAAAGGCAGATGGTTCACTTTTTCTTGGGAAAGAGATTCAAGAGCATAAAAATTATTCAGAACAAGTTGCTGAAAAAATTGATGAAGAGATACGAATTTTGATTACAGGGGCCTTTGATAGGAGTAAACAAATTATTAAGAATGAAAGAGAGAAGCTTGAAAAAATTGTTGAAGAACTTCTTGAAAAAGAAACAATTGAAAAAGATCGATTTCAAGAGCTTATGGGAATTGAAGATGAAGATGATGATGACAATGAACCCTCCTCCGCTAAAGCTACGGCGGGCGAGGGAGAGAAATCCGATGCTTTAGATAATAAACCCTCTTTCACTAACGTTTCCTCCTCCGCTAAAAAAGCTACGGCGGACAAGCCGGCGGGCGAAGAAGATAAAAAAGAATAATGCAATTACCGACTCTTGAAGAAATTGATGAAATAAGAAAAACAGGTTTTCGACCTCAGGTCGTTGCCTGTTTTTTAAAAGATAAAAAAATCCTTTTTATGTATAAAAAGGATTATCATTTGTGGCAAATTCCTCAGGGAGGAATTGATAATGGAGAAGAACTTGAGGAAGCTGTTGTGAGGGAAATGAAAGAGGAATTGGGTGGTGATTTTATTAAAAATATTGAAATTGATTTACTGGTGAGAAGAAATGCAATTGAGTTTTCTATGGATAAATGGAATTTACGTGATCTCAGAACAGATGATGGACAACGGGTTCTAATGAAAGGAAAGGAATATTTTTTTATGACTATTAACGCTGGAATTATAGAGTTAGATATTGATCAGACTGAGTTTGATGATTATAAGTGGCTTGACTATGAAGAGTCTCTAGAAACAACTAGTACTATTTATCAAACAGGAAAGAAGCGAATCACTGAAGATTTAATTAATGTTTTGCATGAACTAGAGTTATTATAATTTTTTATGTAAGTAATACATTATTTATATAAATTTTTCGGAAAGGGGTTCAGGGCAGGAGCCACTGAACCCACATCGGGCAGGAGCCACTGAACCCACATCGGGCAGGATCTACTGAACCCACGTTTAGAATGTCTGATTAGTTTGTTACTGAACTTGTTACTTAACAAGTTTTCAGGGTGGGTTCAGTGGCTCCTGCCCTGAACCCTTAAGCGTTGAATAAAAAATATGCCATCTATTAGAGTCTCAAAACAATTAAATCAAGGAACTTACTTTATAACATTTACAGTTAAAAATTGGAGTTATATTTTAGATAGACATGGAAGATGGAATCTGTTAGCTCAAACGTTAAAGTGGTATCAAAAAAATAAAAATTTAAAAATATATGGGTTTGTCTTTATGGTAAATCACATACATCTGTTAATAAAATCAGAAGATGTAATTGATTTCATTAGAGGTTTTAAAAGTTTTAATGCAAGGGAAATTTTGAAAAATATTAAAATAACTGAAAATTTAATTTTAAATGATTTTTATGATGATAAAAGAAATAAATATGAATTATGGGAAAAAACAAATATGCCAAAAGGAATTGAATCAGAAAAGTTCTTTTACCAAAAACTAAAATATATACATGAAAATCCAGTTAAAAAGAATTATGTAATGAAAGTTGAAGATTGGTATTGGTCAAGTGCTAATGAGGATTGTATTTTAAAGGTAGATGATGTTTATATGGGATAAAAAGGGTTGGGTTCAAGGCAGGAGCCATTGAACCCACAAGATACTGTCCTTCTGTTAGTGATCACTTTTCACCTCCGCATACCAGTACAACCTATGATACTGATTATCAAACTCTTGCGGAAATGGATTCGGAGCATAGTTGGACAAACTACACTAACTCAACAACAGGTTTATTTAATGGTGGGGCAGGGTATCTTGAATACAGTATATCACCTACATTTATTGTTTCAGGTGCAGTCACTATAGCCGATGGTGGGAATGGTGGGGCGCATCCGTTTTTATCAGAAACATTGCCTTCATATATTGGTGCTGAAAATCCAGATGATAACGATTGGATAGAGGGATTGTATGGTCTGGCATCTGTATCATATCTCACGGCAATTACAACGGATGATCCAATTTGGATTGAAGGTGCTACTACTGATACTACTCCACCATCTTATCCAACAGGGTTGAGTGTGGAAGAGGGAAATAAATTTTCAATTTCCAATCAATTTCCAATGTCAAAATTTTCAGAGAACTGGATTCCCTTTTCCAAGGGAATGACAAGAGAGGAGATAACAAAGAAAATGGAGTGTGAAATAACAAACGTAAGTACGGACGTAAGTACGTGCGTACTTACGTAATTGAAGGTTCAAGGCAGAGCCATTGAACCCACTATGATTATAGGGGGGGGATGGAAGGACAAAGATAAAAAAATGTGAATTAATAAACGTAAGGACGTACGTCCTTACGAAAGGCAGGAGCCGTTAATCCGAAACCATATCTATACAAAAACAACCTCACTCATGAGGTTGTTTTTGTTATAAAAGATTTAGTTGTTTGTTCTAAACCTCAATAATAACTGGTAAAACCATTGGTCTTCGTTGGGTTTTTTGGAATAAGAATTTTCCAACATCATCTCGAATGTTTTTCTTGATGTAGTCCCAATTTGGAGCAGCTTCCTTGGAAGTTGAATGAACAATGATTTTCTTTACATTTCTTTTGGTGGCATTTACTAAGTCAAAATTTTCTTTGACGTAAATGAATCCTCTGGAAGTTACTTGTGGTTCACCGATAATTTCTCGTTTTTTCTTGTCGATAATTACGGTTATAGTAAACATTCCATCTTCTGCAAGAAGTTGTCGATCACGTAGTACAACATTTCCAACGTCACCAACGCCAAGTCCGTCAACCATCACATAAGAGGAAGGAACTTTTTCTGGAGTTAGTCTTCCTTTGCCATGTTGATCGAATTCGAATACTTGACCATTGTCTCCAACTAAAGTATTTTCTTCTTTCATTCCAAGTTCTTCTCCAAGTTGAGCATGAGTTTTAAGCATGCAATAAGTTCCATGAATAGGAATTAGGTATTGAGGTCGAACAAGGTTGATCATCATTTTTAAATCTTCTTGACGAGCATGTCCTCCGGAATGGATATCCATCATCTTATAATGAATTACCTCAGCTCCTTTTTTAAAAAGAGTGTCCTTAAGTCCCTGAATAGTTCTTTCATTTCCCGGAATAACGGAAGATGAAAAGATGACAGTGTCGCCGTGGTGAATTTGAACATAACGATGTTCTCCGTTAATGATTCTCATCATCACTGCATTTGATTCACCTTGAGCTCCTGTACAGAGAATGGCTATCTTACTATCTGGATACTTGTTTACATCTTTAATGTCAATAAAGGTTGAACTTTTTGCGTTGATATAACCAAGTCTTCTTGCTATTTCAACAGTACTTTTCATTGAATATCCATCAACAGCTAGTTTTCTTCCATATTTTTCTGCTACTACGGCAATTTGCTGAATACGACTTACAAGAGATGAAAAAGTCGCAGTGATTATTCTTCCTTTGCTTTTGGCAAAGATTGCATCTATGTTTTCTTGAATTTTTGATTCTGAAATACTATATCCCTCAACTTGAGCATCAGTGCTATCTGACATTAAAGCCAAAATACCCTCTGATCCAAGTCTGGCAATTTTTGATATGTCAGCAGGAACATCTCCAACGGGGGAGTGATCAAATTTGAAATCCCCGGTGTGTATAATTGTCCCAACTGGTGTTCGGATTGCCATTCCTACTGAATCTGGGATTGAGTGATTTACATGAAAAAATTCAACTTGAAATGCTCCGAGCGTGATGCGATCAATTTTTCGAACGGTTTTTAGATTTAATGGTGCTTGATCTTTATAATCTTCTTGACGTCTCATAATCAAAGCCTTGGTGAGTTCAGTTGCGTAAATTGGGGGGTTCCCAATTCGAGGAATAATGTGTGGAATTGCTCCGATATGGTCGAAGTGTCCATGAGTTATTATCATTCCTCGAATATTCTTTTTCTTTTTTTCAAGATATTCGATATTTGGAATAATGTAATCTATTCCCATCATTTCCTCTTCAGGAAACATTAATCCACAGTCAACAATGATAATGTCATTGCCATACTCGAATAGAGTCATGTTACGACCAATTTCTTCGAGACCGCCCAGTGGGATAATTCGTAAGTTTTTACTTGATGGTTTTCGGTTTTTGTTAACCTGGAATTTTTTATTTACAGGTTTTTTAATTGTTTTCTTTTCAATCATTTTTTCTTCAATATACAATTATTCAAGTAAGCTTGAAAAGTTGTATATTATTAGTTTAGTTAGTTTTTTAGTTAATTATAATAATATGTTTAAGTTTTTATTGAAAGTTGATAATTGATATGTAGATAATATATTTTCTCGCAACGTTATCAGAATGGCCTGCCTCGACCCGTCTCGACTCGGATCGATCCGAGGCGGACGGCAAGGCGAGCGAGATCCTCGAAAATACATTATTTACATCCTAGTTATACAGTTATACAAAAGGACTAATTATTTTTTTTCAAAACATCATCTAATAGGACGGTTATTTTGGAATACAGATAATATATTTTCTCCCAAAATCCCATAGGAATGGCCTGACACTCGAAAATACATTATCTGTATTCCAAAATGAGAGGATTCTTGAGACACTTGAAAATATATCAGTTATATTCTGAATCTTCCTATCTTAGTTTTTGATGCGATAAAGTAATATAAAAAAAGTTTAGTTTAATTTTTTCTTGAATTCTTCTACGAGTTCAACTGGTGTTGGATCTTGATTATATTCCATTGCTAAGTAGTATGAAATCCAATCTCCAAGTACTAGTGTATTTAAAAATTTTTCTAAATAATTTCTTCCCTTCATTTCAATGACTTCCGTTTCAATTCCTAAGTCTTGATAAATATCTGAAGTTATTTGCATTCGTTTGTTGGTTCTTTCGTGATCATCCTTGTCTTGAATCATTAAAACAAAATATTTATCACGAGGATTGCTGAATCCTACTAATTCATTGTGATTTAATTCTGGGAAATAATTCCAAAAAGCAGGACTTTTCGAATTTTCGTTAATCTTAATTTTCCAAATTCTTGCTAAAGATTTATGCTTGTTTGAAGCATAGATGACTGGAATTTTATTTTTTGCTTTTTTGGCGAGTTCTTTGCCATAAACTTCGAAATTTCTAGGATTTATATTTGGGAAGTCTTCTATTGTAGTAACTATGTTTAGTTTTGTCAAGACCTGATGCATTGCAGTGAATACATAGGTGGTAGCATAACGAGGTTCAATGTGGTCAAATTTTATATCATATTTAACATGAGGAATGTTATTTTCTTTTGCGATTTCTTCGACTTTACCACCTTCAGAGAAAGCTATTATGTCAGACTTTAAAGTTAGAGCTTCTTTAAAGCAAGAGATTGCTTCTTCGGTGTTTCCGGAATAAGAGGAAATAAAAATTAATGAATTTCTTGATGCATTTAATGGAAGACTGTAATCACGAGAAACAGTAATATCCATCTTTATTTTTTTTTCATTCTTTAGGTAATTAATCAACAATTCTGCTGGCAAAGCTGATCCACCCATTCCGCAGATTATAATGTTATCATAATCTTTTTTTTTGAGGTTAATTTCTGTTTTGTTTGCAAACTCTTGTCCAATGTTTAATTGATTTGGGTAATCAAGAATTACTTGTCTAAGATTATATTTATCCATAAATATTTATTTTGTTATTTATCTTTTTTCTCTCTTTTGGTATTTATAAACCATTTGTTGGCATCTGAAAATCGGAAAGGAGGACGAACAATTGATTCTGTATTGATTCCTTTTATTTTTTTGTTTGTTACATAGACGTAATTCGGACTATATAGGAATAGTGCGGGATTATCTTCTACTACTAGTTTTTCAAATTCACTATAAAGTTTTCGTCTTTCTTCTATGTCGTATGTTTGACGAACTTTTTCAAGGATTTTGTCAACTTCTTCGTTTTCATAAAGAGCGATGTTTTTTCCAGGATCTTTTTTTTCACTTGAATGCCAAAATTGATATGGGTCTGGGTCATTTCCGAAATATTCCTGACCAAATAATAATGATCCATAATCTCTTGGTCTTACGTAGTTTTGTTGAAATTCCGAAATAGAAGCATTAGTTATTTCAACTTTAATTCCAAGTGGTTCCCACTGACTTTTTAGTAGTTCAGCGGTTTGTTGAAGATCAATCCAGGTAGTGGTGATAATTGAAATTGATAGTTTCTCGCCATCTTTAGAACGAAATCCATCCTCATCAGTTTTCCATTCAGCTTTTTCAAGGATTTCTTTGGCTTTTTCTGGGTTATATTTAATTTTTTCGATTTCTGGATTTGAATGAAAAGCTCCAAAAGTATCAAGAATTGGACTATTAACTTCATTTGCCTGTCCATAAAATACCTGATTTACAATGTCTTGTTTGTCGGTGGCATATTGTAGAGCTTCTCTAACATCTTTGCTTGCTAGGGGAATTGATTTTGTTTGGTTAAAAAAGAGGGCGAAATGCCGAGGCATTTTAAGTGCGTTTATATTAGAATCTTTACGATCTTGGAACTTGTCGAGCATTTCATAGGAGGAGAAACCAAATCCATTAATCTCTTTATTTGTGTATGCATCAAATAATTCCTCATCATTTGAATAAAAATTGAAATTTATTTTTTCGAGATATGGAATTTGTTCATAGTAGTCTTTATTGGCAATGATTTGGTATGAAATAATGTTATCATTTTCATCTTTTTTGAAATCTGAGAACACGAAAGGTCCAGAGCCGATTGGCTTAAGGTTTAGTTCGGTAATAATAAATTTATCAGCTGGAATTTCTCCGAAAATATGTTCTGGAAGAATTCCGAACGTGAGATTATTCGGGAAAGCCACAAATAGTTCTTCGAGTTTGAATTTAACTGTGTAGTCATTGATAACTTCTGGTGTGATTTTCTCCCAATTTCCTCTTAAAGGACTTTTAAAGGATGAGTCTTGGATTAATTTTATAGTAAAGTAGATGTCATTTGCATTTAATTCTTGACCGTCATGCCAAAGGATACCTTCTTTTATTTTAAAAGTATAAGTTTTTTTGTCATCTGAAAGTTCGTATTCTTCGGTAATGTCATTAATAAGGTTAGCGTTTTCGTCATATTTCAGTAGAGAGGAGAAGATTAGAATGGATAAGGAGGCATCAACTTCATTTGACTGAGAAAGAATTGGATTGACATAGAGTGGTTCTCCGATAATTCCTTCAGTGTATTCTCCTCCAAAATCAGGAACTTTTTCTGTTGATGATAAATAGAAATAAATCGTCCATCCAATTAGAGAAACAAGAAGAACCGTGATTGCTCCATAGAGGAGTATTTTTTCTTTAGAATTTAGGAATTTTATGAGACGATTCTTACTATTTTTATTATTTTTAAACTTAATTTCAAGTTGATTAGACATTTTTTTAATTAAATGATTGAGAAGCAGTAAAAACAGCCAATAATGAATTTACAATGAAAAGAGTTCCAAGCGTTATTGATGCAACATTTAGAAATTTCTCTATTCCTCTTTTAGTATGAAATCCTCCAAAGTCACCTCCAAAAGCAGCAGAAAGTCCCGATCCTCTATTTTGAAGTAGAATCGAAATTGATAGTAATATTGATATGATGACTTGAAATACAACTAGAGTTTGATACATAAGAGTGTTTATTTATCCGTGAAAATAGAAATTAAATAATTGACGATGCTTATTATTAGAACTCCCCAGAAAGCTGCAATAATTCCTTCAATATTGAAAGTTGGGAGAAAGAATGAAACAGCGAATAGGAGAACAATATTTATTATAATAGTGAATAGTCCTAGTGATAGAATAATAAAAGGGAATGATAATAGTTTTATAATTGGTCTGACGAATGTGTTTACAATTCCAAGAAGCGCACCTGCTATAAGGTAGTTTGCCCAAGAGGCTTCAATTACAATGCCATCAACAATTTTTGCTGCGACGAAAAGAGCAAGGGCATTACTGAAAATTAATATTATAATTCTCCAAATAATTTTCATTTATTTTTTCTTAGTGTTAGTTTTTATTAGAAATTTTTTGTTTGTGCTTAGATCGATAAAATCATCTGCTTCTTCAATAAGTTTATTAGAACAACTTTTTCCGAAAGCCATTATTTCAACTCTAACACCTTTATTGAATTGCAGGTATTTTACTAATGGAATGTAGTCTCCATCACCACTTACAAGAACAATTACGTCAAGATTGTCAGCAAGCTTGATAGCATCAATTGCGATTCCAACATCCCAGTCTCCCTTTTTCATTCCTCCTTTGAAAATTTGTAATTCTTTTGATTTGACCTCAAAGCCAGCTCTTTCTAAAGAGTCAAAGAATTTTTCTTCACTTTTTTCTTCAGTGCTAATCCCGTAGGCAATTGCTCTTACTAGTTTTCTATCGGCAATACCTTGCTTAAGGATTTCACTGAAATCTGCCTTCTTTTTATATACAACTCGCGCACTATAATAGATATTTTGCACATCTATTAAAACTCCAACTCGTTGGTCTGGAAATTTTGACATTTATTTATTTATTTTTTAGATGAAATTTTCAAAGCCTAGATGAGTTTAGCTTTTTAATCCGAGATTTTCGGTGATCTTTTTGTAAATGTCTTCGTTTTTTCTTGATAAATATTGAAGAAGTTTTTTTCTTTGTTGAACCATTTGCAATAAACCTCTTCGAGAATGTTTATCTTTTGGATTTTTTTTGAGGTGAGAAGAAAGCTTTTTGATCTTCTCAGTGAATAATGCAGCTTGATATTCAGCGGAACCGGTATCTTTCTCGTGTTTTTTAAAGTCTTTTGTTGCTCGACTTTTCTGTTGCTTCGATAATGACATTCTTTTTTTACCGTCCTGCCGTAATTTTGAAAACATCTAGTTTTCAGATTTCGAACAGGAAAGCTTGTGTTATTGATAATTTTTACGGTTACTCAAGAGGACATCTCAAATAATTCATAACACGAGTTATTTTTATTAACTCGCTTGTTAAACCTTCTTTCGATAGATTTTTTGAGTCTAAAAGTTATATGTAATATAGCAAATAGATTAAACTTTGGCAAGTTTTGAAGTTTGATGTTAAGATGGGTTGAGGTAGTTGTTTTTTGTAAAGGGGATTTTTATAATTTCTACAGGGGGAGCATTTATTTTGGAATACAGCTAATATATTTTCTCCCAATCCCATAGGAATGGCCTGACACTCGAAAATACATCAGCTGTATTCCAAAATGAAAAAGTTTTAAGGGATTTGAGAGCATATTATCTGTAGCTTAAAATCCTATGGAATCACAAGACTGATGATTTTTTTATAAAAATTTAGTGCGTAACTACTTGATAAATCTAATAAAACATTTTTTAGACTTATCTTTATCTGAACAGATGACGTTAACCGTCAAGTGGAGCCATCACTGGATTTTTTAAAAAAATTATTAGTCTTGTGATGAAGTCATTAATTAAGACTGAAATGTAGATAACATATTTTCTCGCAACGCCATCAGAATGGCGAAATCCTCAAAAATACATTATCTACATTTCAGTCTCTTTGAATATTCAATATCATTATTTATTAAGAAAAATTTAATTTAAACAAAAAATGTCAGAATTACTGAAAAATCTAAATGAAAAGCAAAAACAGGCGGTATTGCAGACTGAAGGACCAGTTTTAATTATTGCTGGAGCAGGATCAGGAAAAACCAGAGCGCTCACATATCGGGTGGCTTATTTAATTAAAGAAAAGAAGATTTTGCCAAGGAACGTTTTGGCTGTTACTTTTACAAATAAAGCAGCTGGAGAGATGATGAGCCGAATCAAAGAGCTTTTGGGTCTTCCGGAAAATATTGGAGCTTTTTCTCAAAGTTTGCCTCATTTGGGAACTTTTCATTCAGTCTGTGTGCGAATTCTTCGACAAGAAATCGAGAAATTTGGTTTCAGTAAAAGTTTCATAATTTATGACGATCAGGATCAATTGGCTTTAATTAAACGAGTTATGAGGGAATTAGATGTTTCGCAGGAACAGATAAAACCTAAAGCAGTTTTGGGGGCAATTTCAAGCGCGAAAAATAATCTCATCAGTGCAAAAGAATTTGAAAATCAAGTCGGAAGTTTTTTTGAAGAGACTGTTGCGAGATGCTACAACAAATATTCTTCAGAATTGAAAAAGTCTGATGCGATTGATTTTGATGACATTATTATGCTCACGGTGAAAATTCTTCAACAAGACGAAAAGATTCTGGAAAAATATCAAAATCTTTTCAAATACATTATGGTTGATGAGTATCAAGATACTAATCATGCTCAATATCTCCTTTTAAAGTTATTAGCGGAAAAACATAGAAATATTTGTGTGGTGGGGGATGATTTTCAAGCGATTTATGGCTGGCGGAATGCAGATATTCGAAATATTCTTGATTTTGAAAAAGATTATCCAGAAGCAAAAATATTTTTACTTGAACAAAATTATCGAAGTACTCAAAATATTCTTGATGCAGCTCATTGTGTTATTTCAAAAAACAAGAATCAAAAAGAAAAGAAACTATGGACTGATAATGAAAAAGGAGAGCTTTTAGGTGCATTGGAATGTCCAGATGAAAAATCTGAAGCTGACTTTGTGGCTAGCGAGATTGAAAAAGCCAAAGAAGAAAAGGGGATGAAGTTAACGGATTTTTCAGTGCTTTATCGGACTAATGCTCAATCTCGAGCACTTGAGGAAGCTTTTATGAAAAAAGGACTTCCTTATAAAATTATCGGAGGATTGAAATTTTATCAAAGAAAAGAAGTAAAAGATGTTTTAGCTTATTTGTATTTCATTCAAAATCCTGCCGATAAAGTTAATTTTGAAAGAATTGTAAATCTACCAGCCCGAGGAATTGGAAAAATGACAGTTGTAAGATTAATGGAGGCATCGAATGCCAAAGGAATTAATATGCTTGAGGTGATTCGGAATCTTGATAAATTGAAAATTAAAATTACTCCAGCGAAAGTTAAAGAATTGCAAAAATTTGCTCAAATAATTGAAAGAGGGGCAGAATTGAAATATAAAGCATCTGTTTTTGAAATTATTGAATTTATTTATAAAACCAGTGGTTATGAAGCAATGCTTGCCAAAGAAGGAGAAGAGGGTCAGGTGCGACATGAGAATGTGTTGGAACTTTTGACAGTAGCAAAAAAATATTCAGAAGAAGAAGGTGGAATGGAAAAATTTTTAGAAGATGTTGCTTTGATTTCTCAGGCAGATAAGGATTTAGAGGTCCAGGATGCAGTACCTTTTATGACACTTCATAGCTCTAAGGGATTGGAATTTAATACGGTTTTCTTGGTTGGAATGGAGGAGGGAATCTTACCTCATTCCAGGGCTTTTATTAATGAAAAAGAAATGGAGGAAGAACGAAGGCTTTGCTATGTTGGAATTACTAGGGCGAGAGAAAAAGCCTTTATGATTTTTACTTCCACTCGGAATATCTATGGAAGCACTCAAATTAGTGTGAAATCAAGATTTTTAGATGAAATTGACAATGAATTAATTGAAGAAATTTATGCCGAGTTTTCTAATAGTGGAAGTGATTTAACCAGTGGAAGTTTTTATAGTGAAAAAACAATTTCTTTAGATAATGAAAATTCATTTAAAGTTGAAACTGATTTCAAAAATGGTTCTCAAGTGAAACATCCGGAATTTGGCAAAGGTGTTGTGGTTTCCCAAGACGACAATCTTATCACTATTGCTTTCCCAAAAATCGGTGTTAAAAAAATGGCCAAAGGTATTGCGCCATTGGAGAAGATTTAGTGTCATTAAGAGATGATTTATGATAGAATAATTACATAATTAATGAAAATAAAATGGGAGAAGAAATGAAAAATATTTCCAATCTTAATGGAAGTGCGGAGAAAGATCAGAAAATTGAAACGCTTGATCAATTTGAAGAGAGATTGAAGGAGTTAAAGCAAAAAGTTTTGGATAAAGCCAAAGATGCTTTAGGTAATAATGGTGTTATTTGGTGGGGTAATGAGTTTTTTATTTTTTCTAAGAAAATTTTAAAAAAAATGGAAAGATTGAATGCCGAGTCTTATATTTCTTGGAATGTTCTTATAGGAAGTTCTGTTTTTGGAGATGATAGGAAAAATATGAAAAATGATTTTCTTGGCGAATTTAGTATTGAATCTTTTTATGAAAGTTTATTGGACAAACTTAATGAAATTGAGAAAAATAAAAAATAAAAAAGTTTTAATTAATAAGAAAAATAAAATGGGAGAAGGAAATAAGCTTAATCTTATACCTGGAGAAGGCAACAAAGACTTAGGAGTTAAAAAAGATAAAGTGCCGGAGAAGTCTGCAGGAGAAGCGAGTGAGATAGGAGGAAAGATCATAGAGGATGCTAAAAAATCTAAAGAGAAAGTAATGAAGATTGGACGAGATATCATGGATAATGACGGGAAGTCTCTTGAGGAAGAGGGTGTTGAATGGGCTAATGAGGAAATAAAGCGTGTAGCAGAAAAAGAGCGATTAGATAATATAGAAAAAGGAATGAAACGAGTTATCGTTTTAGCAAAAGAGCTTAGTGAAAGCAAGAAGATACTTCCTTATCCTGGGATTAATCCTGATAGGTATCAAGAGATGAAATTTGACGAAGAGGATTATCCAGGATTTGCTATGCCTATAGATGATCTGATAAAAAGGTTTCAAGGGGAGGGGATGAAAATAATTCTTGGTAATGATCCCGAAAGTGGAAACTTTCATATTTTACCATCAGGAAGTGATGACTTTAAAAATGACAGTCTTCTTCCTAGGCATCTAGAAGTTAACGAATTGATGGATCCGAGAATTAAGGAATTAATTTCAATACAAAAAGGTTTTAAGAAGAAATAGTGATTTTTTACACACGTAAGGACGTACGTCCTTACGTGTGTATTTTTTAAAAAATTAAATCAAGGGAATAATGTATTTTCGATTGTCAGGCCATTCCTATGGGATTGGGAGAAAATATGTTATTTCCTTGATTTTGGTGGTAGTATAAAAACTTCATTTTAATAAAAAGCTGTGATATAATGATGGCAAATGAGAAATAAATTATTGATAATTCCAGCCATTCTTTTTTTGGTTTTGGGTGCTTTTTCGAGTAAGGCTTTTTGGTTTAGTGAAAATCGGGAGCCGTTGATTTTTGATGAACCGAAAAAGATTTCAGTTCATGATGATGGGTTTGATTTTGATGTTAAGACAGAGGCTTCGAATGTTCAGGAGTTGCTTGATTTAGAAGGAATTGAATTTGAAGAACATGATTTGATTTTTCCATCACTTGATCATGAAGTTATTCCAGGGATGAATATTGAGATTCATCGAAGCATTGCTTTTCAAGTTGAGGCGGATGGAGATGAATTTGAATCGAGGACTTTCAGGAGAACGGTTGGAGAAGCATTGGCTGATGCTGGAATTACGTTGAGTCATCTTGATAGGATTAATTATGATAAAAAGAAATTAATTCAAGAAGATATGGAATTGGTGGTGACGAGAATTGAGATTGAAGAAGTCGAAGAGACAGAATTGATTAAGTTTAAAACAGTTGAAAAAGAAGATGATGATTTGAAATGGAGAAAGGAAAAAGTGAAACAAGTTGGTGAAAATGGTTCGAAAAATGTGAAGTATAAGATTACGTATAAAAATGGAAAACTTATTTCAAAAGATATTATTTCATCTGAAATTACCAAAGAAAAAATAGATGAAGTTATTGTTATTGGAACGAAAATTGAAGTTGGAGATACAGATAAAGGACGAGCAAGTTGGTATGCATATACTGGAAAATTAGCTTGTGCTTCAACGAAATATTCCAAGGGAACTTGGCTTCGAGTGACGAATCGGGATAATGGAAAACAAGTAATTGTTCAGGTTAATGATTATGGTCCAGATTCAGGAACAGGGAAAATAATCGATTTAGACAGTGTGGCGTTCAAGAAAATTGGAACTCTTGGTCAAGGGGTTGTGAATGTGAAAATTGAGGAAATCATCGACTAGAGTCTTGAATTTCCAATTTCCAATTTTCAGTTCTCAATCAATTTTCAATGATTAAAATTTTCAATTATATTTTTTTGTATAATTTGTTAATTAAGATGTAGATAACATATTTTCTCGAAAAATATCATCTAAGAAGATATGTATTTTGGAATATAGCTAATATATTTTCTCCCAATCCCATAGGAATGGCCTGACACTCGAAAATACATCAGCTGTATTCCAAAATGAAAAAGTTTTAAGGGATTTGAGAGCATATTATCTGTAGCTTAAAATCCTATGGAATCACAAGACTGATGATTTTTTAAAAAAATTATTAGTCTTGTGATGAAGTTATGGAGATAATATATTTTAGCTGTCTGTGTTACAGGGCGTATAATAAAAATTAATATTTTTAAATAATGAATGATAATTTATCTCCAAAAAAATCATTGGGGCAGAATTTTCTGAAGAGTGAGGAGGTTTTAAGGCAGATTGTTGGGGCGGCTGATTTTGGGGATCAGGAAAAAGTTTTGGAGATTGGTCCAGGGAAAGGTGCTTTGACTGAAAAACTTCTAGAAAAAGCTGGAAAAGTTATTGCGATTGAAAAGGATGAAAATCTAGTTGAATTTTTGGCGGGAAAATTTGAGGAGGAAATTAAGAGTGGGAAGCTGATTCTTGTTTCAGGAGATGTTTTGGAAATTAATTTAAAAGAACTTTTCGATGAAAATGATTTTGGTAGCTATAAGTTAATTGCAAATATTCCATATTATATCACTGGAAAGATTTTAAGATTATTTCTTGATATTAAGCAAAAACCGGAGTTAATGGTATTGCTTGTTCAAAAAGAGGTAGCAGAAAGAATTTGTGCTGGTCCTGGGAAAATGAATATTTTGGCAAATGTTGTGCAGTATTTTGGAGAAACGAAAATTGTTACTCCGGTTGCAAAGGAAAATTTTGATCCAATTCCAAAAGTGGATTCAGCGGTTATTAAAATTGTGATTAATAATCGAGAAAGTGATTTTGAATATGATAAAAAACTTTTTAAATTAATCAAGATTGGTTTTTCAAGTCCTCGAAAAACTTTATTGAATAATCTTTCTTCTGGGCTTCAAAAAAGTAAGGAGGATGTCGAGATTATTTTGAATGAATCAGAAATTGAATTATTATCTCGAGCACAGAATTTATCACTTAAAGATTGGAAAAATCTTTTGGACAAAATGTAAAAGAAAGATTAAAATAAGGTAAATTACAAATTAAAAACTAAAAATAGATAATATGCCAATAGCAGGAAAATCAAAAAAAACACAAAAGACTACAAATAACTCTAATGAAGTTAAGAGTATTTTAAAGAATTTGCGACGTGAATCAGAGGAAGAGGAAGTATCACAGCTTGCAGATAAGATTGGCTTTCCATATATTGATCTTAATATTTTTCCAATTGATCAAGAGCATCTTGATTTTATTGAAGAGAAAGAGGCTCGAAAATATGGAATAGTTGTTCTTAGGAAAAAAGGGGATGAAGTTGAAATTGGAGCGATTAATCCAATTGATTCTGATGTGACGAAGTTTCTTGATAATCTTAGCAAGAAAGCTAATGTTAAAATAGAGTTATTCACTGTTTCTAAAACTTCTATTGAGGATACCTGGAAAGAATATGAACTTTTGAAATTGAGTGGCAAATTTGAATTAATGAAGGTTCAGTTAGGCAGTGAGAATATAAGTGAATTTGAAAAAGAATTGAAAGATCTTGTTGAACTTGAAAAAAGAATTGAAGAAATTTCAACTTCTGATATTTTAAATATTATTATTGCGGGAGCTGTTAAAATGGATGCTTCAGATATTCATTTGGAGCCTCAAAAAAATGGAAAAGTGAGATTGCGTTATCGAATCGATGGGGTTTTGCAAACAATGGCTGAATTTTATGCTGGTGCTTATCCAACTATTGTTTCTCGAATAAAAATGCTTGGAGATATGAAGATTAATGTAAGAGACAATGCTCAAGATGGACGTTTTTCAGTGAAAGTAGAAGAGAATAACTCACTTGATATCCGTGTTTCAATTTTACCTGGGAGTTTTGGTGAGAATATTGTATTGCGTCTTCTTAATCATAGCATTGAAGATTTAGACGTTGAAAAAGTTGGAGTTACGGGGCTTGCACTTGAAAGGTTGATAAAGGAGTCTGAAAGAAAACAAGGAATTATTCTTAATTCTGGACCAACTGGAAGTGGAAAGACTACTACTCTTTATAGTGTTATAAACAGGGTGAATACTTCAGATAAGAAAATTATTACAATTGAAGATCCAGTTGAATACCAAATGGCAGGGATTGCTCAGACTCAAATTGAAAAAGAAAGGGGATATGATTTTGCAAGTGGGTTGAGGGCAATTGTGCGTCAGGATCCAGATATTATTCTTGTGGGAGAAATTAGAGATGAAGAAACGGCTGAGGTTGCAGTTCAAGCTGCTTTAACGGGGCATCTTGTTCTTTCAACAATTCATGCTAATTCTGCAATAGGAGTAATTGCTCGTCTTTCTGATCTAGGGGTTGATGCAAATCTTATTACATCTTCAGTGAATGCTATGGTGGCTCAACGATTAGTTCGAAAACTTTGTCCACATTGTCGAGAAAAATATGTTCCAGCTAAAAAGACAATGGAAACTTTAAAGAAAATGCTTTCTATTATTTCTCCAAAAGCTAAAGTTGAGATTCCCAAGGAAATTGAATTTTTGTGGAAAGCGAAAGGTTGCCCGAAATGTAGAGGAATTGGATATAAGGGGCGAATTGGTATTTTTGAAATTTTAACGATGAATGATGAAATAAAAGAAAAGATTCTTAGTAGAGCTTCGGATGGGGAACTTTTGAGAGCAGCGCTTGAAACTGGAATGGTTACAATGATTCAGGATGGAATTTTAAAATCTATTGAAGGGACAACATCTCTTGAAGAACTACAAAGAGTGACTGGTGAAGGTGATTACCTTCTTGATCTTTATGAAAAAGTAATGATTCAAGTTCTCTCTCAGGGTATTGATTTGAAAAAATCAATTTTTCAAGAAGTAGAACCAAAGCTTCATGAGAAAGGTGCTCTTAACTCAATTCTTGAAGGGTCTTCGATTAAAAATATTATTCGATATATTTTATCAGCAGGCATGTTGATGAATGCGAGTGATATTCACATTGAGCCTGGAAGTGATAAATTTAAAGTTCGTTTTAGAATTGATGGGGTTTTGCAGGAGATTTCAGCTCTTCCAATAGGTGATTTTCTTTCTGTTTTAAATGAAATCAAAGTAATGTCAGGCTTTAGTACTGAAGCGAGAGAGGCTGCTGTGCAGGATGGTAGGTTTAGCATAAAGGTCTTAGAAGGTGATGAAGAAATCGAAGAAGAAGGTATGGATGTTCGAGTATCAATCATTCTTGGTGGATATGGAGATATTATTGTAATGAGACTTTTGGGTCATGCGACAGAATCTTTAGATTTTGATTCATTGGAAATTAATCCAATTAATTTTGAGAAATTAAAAGAAGAAATTCAAAAACCAAATGGAATCATTATTAACACTGGTCCAACCGGAAGTGGTAAGACAACAACTCTTTACACTATTCTTGATCATTTAAATAAGCCAGAGGTCAAAATTATTACAGTAGAAGATCCAATTGAATATCAAATGGAAGGAATTATCCAAACTCAGATTAATGAGAAGGAAAACTATACCTTTGCATTAGCAATGAAATCTCTCTTGCGTCAAAATCCTGACATCATGATGATTGGAGAAATCCGTGATGATGAAACAGCAAGTATTGCATATCAAGCCGGATTAACTGGCCATCTTGTTCTTTCAACGATGCATACAAATAGTGCGGCTGGTTCAATTCAGCGATTGACTAATATGAGGATTGATTTATCAGATATTGTTAATGGAACAAATTGTTTTATAGCACAGAGATTGGTTCGAAAACTTTGTCCTGATTGTAAAAAAAAGAGATCCGCTAAGTCAGAGGAACTTGATCTGATTAATAAGGTTTTGAGTGGAATTGAAATTAAGGACATTGAAATAGATTGGAAGCCAGAAGATGGGCTTTATGAAGCAGTGGGTTGTCCGAAATGTCATGGAGTTGGTTATTCAGGAAGATTGGCAGTTACTGAGATCTTGCAAATGAATAAAGAAATGGAGAAATTTTTAATGAGTAGTCCAACCGTGGCTGAAATAGAAGAAAAGGCTATTGAGAGTGGTATGCTTTCGCTTCTTCAAGATGGAATTTTAATGGTGATATCTGGTAAAACAACCTTTGAAGAAGTTTCACGTGAAATTGGAAGTGGAGAATAAAAAATTAATAAAAAAACACCCATTTGGGGCGTTTAAAAGCTTATTCATAATATCTAAGTTTTAATCACAAAACTGTAGACAATTTCTCGCAACACGGGGGCTGTGAGGTCAGAATAATTCCGAGGATTAAAGAAGCCGAAACTGCTTTGTCCTGTAACTAAGAAAGATTCCATGAGGAGGAAGATGAAGCCAACACTCCTTTGTCTACAGATTAGCGATTAAAATAAAAAGGTTCTAAAAAAGAGCGTGTCCGAGATAATTGTTAATCAATTATATCTGACACCACTCGAATAGGGAGTTTAGCATAAACTAATTTTTTTGTCAAGTAAATGATAACATCGAATAAACAAGAGGAGCAGGAAGATGGATTTGAGCAAACTCTTCGACCAAAAACTTTTCAAGAATACATTGGTCAAGAAAAAGCTAAGGCGAATTTAGGCATTGTAATTGAAGCAGCACAAAAGAGAAAAGAATCGATTGAACATCTTTTGCTTTTTGGTCCTCCAGGACTTGGAAAAACAACATTGGCTCATGTAATTGCTAATGAAATGGGGAGTGGAATTAAAGTTACTTCTGGTCCAGCAATTGAAAGAGTAGGGGACTTAGGTTCAATTCTTACGAATCTTAATGATGGAGATATTCTTTTTATTGATGAAATTCATCGACTTAATAAGTTGGTTGAAGAAATTCTTTATCCTGCAATGGAAGATGGGAAATTGGATATTATTCTTGGTAAGGGACCCTCTGCTAGAACTATTCAACTTGATTTGCCGAAATTTACTTTAATTGGTGCGACAACAAGATTAGGAATGATTTCATCTCCATTGCGAAATCGATTTGGTGCGATTTTTCGTTTAAATTTTTATGAAGAAGATGAAACAATTAAGATTATTAGACGTTCTGCTGGAATTTTGGGTGTTAGTATTGATGATGAAGGGTGTCGATCAGTAGCGTTGTGTAGTCGAAAAACTCCGCGAATTGCCAATCGTCTTTTAAAAAGAGTTCGAGATGTTGCACAAATTGATGAAGAGAGAGTTATTACAAAACTAACAGTAGAAAAGGCTCTTGGAATGCTGGAGGTTGATGAAATTGGTCTTGAGCCAGTTGATAGGGAAATTCTTAAGACTTTAGTAGCAAAATTTGGAGGTGGTCCAGTTGGAGTTCAAACGATGGCTGCTGCAGTTTCCGAAGAACCTCAGACTATTGAAGATGTTTATGAGCCTTATCTTCTTCAAATTGGATTTCTTGAAAGAACTTCTCGTGGAAGAAAAGTGACTAAAATTGCCTGTGAACATCTTGACCTTGAATATCCAGGTGATGATGAAAAATAATATTATGAAAAAAGGAAATAAGAAAAATAAATTAGGACTGTGTCTTGGTGGTGGCGGTGCCAGAGGATATGCTGTCTATCCAATTATAAAAAAATTTGAAGAATTGAATTTGAAATTTGATTATGTTTCAGGTTGTAGCGTGGGTTCAGTTATTGGAGCTTATTATTGTCTTTATGGAGAAGTTGACAGTTTGTATGAAAAACTAGTTAGTTTAAGTGGAAGGGATTGGGCTAATTTAATTAGTCTTAATAATCCTAAAAAGGCTTTCTTGAAAATGAGAAAAATTAGGAAATTTTTTGTTGATAATTTTTTTGGAGCTAAAACTTTTAAAGATCTTAAAATTCCTCTTGTTGTGGTAGCGACTAATTTGAATACTAAAAGGGCGGAATATTTTTCAAAAGGGTTATTAATAGACGCAGTGATGGCAAGTGTTTCTATTCCAGGAGTATTCAAGCCTTATAAGATTAAAAGTAAGTCTTATGTCGATGGTGGAATCAAGGATAATTTGCCAGTAGATATTTTATTTGAAAAAGGAATGAACAAGGTCATTGGGGTTGATGTTAATACGGAAATTAGTCGAGTATCAAGTCAAATTGTTTATGATAGTATGATTGATGTTTTATTGAATTGTTTTTATATTATGATGGAGGATGCAGCATTAAAGGATAAACACAAAGAAAATCTATTTTTATTTGAACCTGAATTTGATAAAAAAATTGGGGATGTTTTAAAGTTTCATCAAATCAAGGAAAATGAAAAAAGAGGGAAAAATGAGTTAAAGGAGAAAGAAGATGATTTCTTATTATGGCTCAAGAAGAATAATGTTTAATAATTGGATTATTTATTGATTTTATTATTCAGGTCAATCTTTCATTGACACGAATTCAAAAAAATAATATAATATTAGTATACTTACCCTTAGGCATTTTCAAAAGGTCGATGTCCAAAAGAAGGGATAGTTTAGAATTAACAGTACGAAAAAATGGCTGAAACAGATAAAGATTTTCTAGAGTATATTGTAAAAGCTGTCGTTGACAATCCAGATGATGTAAAAATCGATCGAGAAGTTGACGAAAGAGGCGTTCTTATCGTTTTATCTGTCAACCCACAAGATATGGGAATGATTATTGGACGACAAGGATCAACTGCTAAGGCAATTCGAACACTTTTGAGAGTCGTTGGAGCGAAAAACAATGCTCGAGTGAATCTTAAGATTAATGAACCAGAAGGTTCAGAAAGAAGAGTTCCTAGTGAAAAGAAAGAAGAAGAAAAAGAAGCTGGAACTCCTGAGCAAAGTATTGACGATATCGTAAATGATATTCAGTAAGCAATCTCGCTTTTAAATATCCCGGAACCGTGTTACATTGAATGTGGCGCGGTTTTTGGTTTTTTATTATTTTTATTATTTTATGACAACTTTTCATATAGTTTCAATATTTCCAGAATCATTTAAGTCTTACTTTGAAATAGGAATTCTTTCTCGTGCAATTGAAGAGGAGAAAATAAAATTAGAATTATATAATCCACGTGATTTCACTGCGGATAAACATAAGAAAATTGATGACGCTCCTTATGGTGGAGGACCTGGGATGGTAATGAGTATTCAGCCAATTTATGATTGTGTTAAGAGTATTAAAAAGAAACTTGAGTTTGATGGTGTTTCAGATGATGAAATTAAAACCATTCTTTTTTCTGCAAAAGGAGGTGAATATAATCAAAAAAAAGCAAGTGATTTTAGTGGTTATAAGCATTTAATATTTATATGTGGAAGATATGAGGGTGTTGATGAAAGAGTAGTAGATAACATTATTGATGAGGAATTATCAATTGGAAAATATGTTCTCAGTGGGGGAGAATTGCCGGCGATGATTGTCATTGATTCAGTTTCAAGACTTTTGCCTGGAGTTTTGGGAAATGAAGAGTCGCTGGAAACAGAAAGTCACAATGGTGAAGGGATAGATGAAATGGATTATCCAGTTTATACTCGGCCAGAAGTTTTTAATGATTGGAGCGTTCCGAAGGTTTTACTAGAAGGGAATCATGCGGAAATTGATAAATGGAGAAGTCAAAAGCAACAAGAAAATAAAAAATGAAAAATATTGAAGTAAAACAAAAATCACATAAGTCTGATAAGATTATTGCAGTGGCAGTTTTTGCGTTGCTTCTTTTTGGTTTGATTATGATTTCTTCGGCAGGAGTAGTTATTTCTAAGACAAGATTTGGAAATGAATATCATTTTTTTAATCATCAACTTCTTTTTGGTGTTATTCCTGGGTTAGTAGCTCTTTTTATTGTTCAGAAAATTCATTATAGTTTTTGGAGGAAAGTTGCTGTGCCAATGTTTATTGTTTCATTGATTTTGTTGGTCTTGGTTTTTATTCCGGGGGTTGGGAACCATTTATTGGGTGCGAGTAGATGGATAAATCTTGGACCAATTTCTTTCCAGCCAACTGAAATGATGAAGCTTTCAATTATTATTTATCTAGCTTATTGGATTGAAGCAAGAGGGAACAAGGTAAAAAGTTTTTCTGAAGGCCTAGTTCCATTTTTAATGGTAATTGGGCTGGTAAGTATTTTAATTATTAAACAACCTGATATTGGGACGCTTGGGGCAATTATTCTGATATCAATGACGATGTTTTTTGTTTCTGGTGTTCCCTTAAGATATATTTTTGGCATTGGAGTTGGAGGGATGACTTTGGGGTATTTGTTGATCAAAATAGAGCCTTATCGAATGAATCGATTAATGACTTTTTTGAATCCAACTATTGATCCACAGGGGGTCGGATATCAGATTAACCAAGCACTTCTTGCAATTGGTTCAGGTGGAGTTCTTGGTCTTGGATTGGGGCATAGTCGTCAAAAGTTTAATTATTTGCCAGAGCCAGTAGGGGATAGTATTTTTGCTATTGTGGCTGAGGAATTAGGAATGATTGGAGCATCAATTTTAATTATGGTTTTTCTCTTTCTTGCTTTAAGAGGATTTAAAATCGCTCAGAAAGCACCTGATAAGTTTGCAAAGTTAGTTGCAGTTGGAATTACTTCTTGGATTATTTTTCAAGCCCTTATAAACATCATGGCAATTGTGGGGCTAATTCCTTTAACCGGAATTCCATTGCCTTTTATTAGTTATGGATCAACTTCTTTAATCTTTATTCTTGTAGGAGTTGGAGTTCTTTTGAATATTTCAAAATACACAAAAGCTTGAAATTTTTTGGGAATGGGGTATATTGTAACTTGGTATAAATTGTTAAGTTTATTAACATTCATAAATTATAAAATCTTAATTAAAAAAGAAAGGGGTAATTCATGAGAAATAATTACAAAAAACTAACATTTTTAGTCTATAATGGGTTGAGATATCTTTATTTTTCATTGGCTGTATTTACCGGAATCATTGCAATCTCTTTGTCAGTTTTTGTGGCTTGGTTTGCATTATTTTCAGGCAAAATGATTATATCTGGAAATCCTTCTATTGCTTATATTTTGGTTGTTGATGTTATTTTATATTTTATTACTTTTTGGTTTTTTTCAAAAAAGAAAAATAAGGAGTATGAAATTAGGAAGATGAATACGATTTATAATGGTTACAATATAGCCGCTACAATAAAGTTGTAATCAAGTATATTATTAAAAATAAACAAAAAACAGGCAGAGTTATTATACTCTTTGTCTGTTTTTTAAAGAATGCTATTTTCTAGAATTTGAAATTTGTTAAGAAATTGAAATCACATTTACAAGGCATTTTATGGCAAGCATGACAGTTATTTGAAAATGTTTTTGATAGTTCTTCGGCTAAGTTGATTTTTAGTGAATTAAATATTCCCAAGAGACAGCTGGTATAATCGGCAGATTCTAATTTTATTTCTTCAAAATCTTTATTTTGTCGTTGGCTTCTGTAAATTAGAATTGCCTCTGAAAGTTCTCCCATTTCTTCTGCTAGATGAATTCCTGCATCCTCAATGGTTCTTTTTGAAAAAGGATAAATTTTTTCTAGTAATTCTTGAAACTCTTCAAGTGTTTCGGGTTTTTTATTCTTTAGGGATAAAGTAAGATCAATTCTTTTTTCTGGCTTAATTTCTTTGCATTGACATGGTTTTTTTCTGCAGTAAGGACAAACTCCAGGGAATCTTTCCCATAAATCCTTTTCAAGGTTAATATGAAGTTGATTCATCAATGATACAAACCAACTAAACGCAATAAGAAGATTCTTTTTTGTTTTTTCTGGATCTTTTTTTCTAATACCTTTAATTCCTCTCATGGTAAAGCGTTGGATATTTGTAAGCATTTCGGTCGTATTAAATTGTCTGTCATTAGGAATTTTATAAACATCCTCAATGAATTTTTGAAAATCGAGCAATGAAACATCATTAGAAATAGAAGCCATAATTTTAGATTAATTATTATTTTAATTCTAGTTCTTTTTTGTAATCACATTCTTTATTGGAACATTTTACAGTGTCTTTTGGACCAAGAACTAAAAGACTTTTGCATTTGGGACATTTGTCTCCGGTTGGTTTGCTCCAGAGGGCGAATTCACATTTTGGATAGCCACTGCAACCATAGAACATCCGGCCTTTCTTTGATTTTTTTTCGACAATATCTTCGCCACATTTAGGACATTTCACACCAGTTTTGTTTTCAACTTTTTTGATATTTTTACAATCAGGATAGCCAGTGCAACCAATAAACATTCCAAAACGACCTCTTTTGACTTCCATTTCTTTTCCGCATTGATCACAAATAATTTTTCCGTCTTCCCCTCCTTCTTGTTTTTTGATTTCATCTTCTTGTTTTTTATCATCAGAAGTTTTTTCGGTGTATTTACATTCTGGATAATTGGAACAAGCGATGAATTTTCCAAAGCGACCAAATTTTTCTATTAATCCTGAACCACATTCAGGACATTTTTTATCAAGCTTTTTCTGAAAGTCAGCTTTTTGAATTTCCTTATCCTTTGCTTTTACATTTGCAATGAATGGTTCATAAAAATCTTTAATAACTTTAACCCATTCTTTTTTGCCTTCGGCAATTTCATCAAGACTTTCTTCGAGTCCAGCAGTGAATTCATAGTCGACAACTTTGTCAAAATGTTTTACAAGCAGGCTGTTCACAACAATTCCAGTCTCTGTTGGGAAAAGTTTTTTGTTGTCATCTTTTTCAACATATCCACGGTCTTGAATGGTCGAAATAGTTGGCGCATAAGTTGATGGTCTTCCAATGCCATGCTCTTCAAGAACTTTGACGAGGGTTGCCTCACTGTATCGAGCAGGAGGTTGAGTTGCTTTTTGTTCGGAATTTATTTTTACTAAATCTAATTTCTCGTTTTCTTCTAGATTTGGGAGAATTTCGTCTTCTCTTTTATTGCTAGATAAACAAAGATATCCATCAAATTTGATAATTGATCCGCTTGCCTTGAGCCAGCAATTTTCTTTTTTATCTTTTTGGGTAGCTTTAATTTCAATTGAAGTTGAGTCCATTTTAGCAGAAGCCATTTGAGATGCAACGGCTCTGTTCCAGATAAGTTTGTAGAGTCGATATTGTTTTGAATCTAAAAATTGTTTGAGATATTCGGGATCAAGTTTTGCTGAAGTTGGCCGAATGGCTTCATGGGCTTCTTGAGCTCCTTTAGATTTTGTTTTGTAAATTCTTGGAGTTTCTGGAATATATTTTTCACCAAATTTATCCTTAATAACATCTTTGATTTCCTTAGTGGCTTCTTTGGAAAGGAATAGGGAATCAGTTCTCATATAGGTAATTAATCCAGTTGCCTGTTTTTTCTCAAGAGCAATTCCTTCATAGAGTTGCTGAGCAATTCGCATGGTTTGTTTTGTAGAATATCCGAGATAACTGTTAGAAGCTTGTTGTAATGTTGATGTGATATACGGAGGGAGAGGCTTTTTTGAAACTTCTTTTTTATTAATTTTTTCAATATTCAGATCAGCTTTTTCTATTAAATTCGTAATCTTATCAGCATGTTTCTTGGTTTCAATTCCAAGCTTTTTAACTAGTTTATCATTTTCTTTCCAGAGTTTTGCAGGGAATTGGTCTTTAGTTTTGTTTTCAAGGAGGGTGCTGATTTCCCAGTATTCTTGAGGTTTAAAAGTTTTAATCTCATCTTCTCTTTCAACTATTAATCGAACTGCAACAGATTGAACTCGTCCAGCACTAAGACCAAGTCTAATCTTTGACCAAAGCAGTGGAGAAAGTTTGTATCCAACTAATCGATCAAGAATTCTTCGAGCTTGTTGAGCGTTAACAAGATCAATATCAATTTCGCGTGGATTTTCAAGAGCTTTTTCAATAGCTGTTTTAGTAATTTCGTGAAAAGTAATTCGTTGAGTTTTCTTGTTTTTTAAATTTAGAGCGGAAACAAGATGCCAAGAAATAGCTTCTCCTTCACGGTCTTCATCAGTTGCGAGAATAATGAGGTCAGCATCTTTGGAAAGTTTTTTTAATTCTTTAACAGTTTTCTCTGCTTTTTCTGGAATAGCATATTCTGGTTTAAAATTATTTTTAATATCAATTCCAAGTCCTTTTTTAGGAAGATCTCTAATATGTCCAAATGATGAAGTAATTTTAAATTCTGATTTTTTAAGAAATCGAGAAATTGTTTTTGCTTTTGTTGGAGATTCAACGAGGACTAGGTTCATAATGTAGATTTAAGTTTATTATTAAAAGTTTATTTATAATTGATGATAAGGGTGACTTTAATAAATGTCAAAAAAAAGTTTTTTTATATCGCGAAGTTGGCAACTAAGACATAGATAACATATTTTCTCGCAACGCCATCGGAATGGCCTGCCTCGACGGCAAGGCGGGCGAGATCCTCGAAAATACATTATTTATATCTTAGTTGTGTATAGTTTAATAATGAAATGATATTTTATTCTCAGAGAGAATAACGGTGATTAAATTTTTAATTAATGTTTTAGAGTTAAGTATGTTGTATTTATACTAGATACTAATTACTATTTACCAATCACTAATTATCCTCTAATAAACCCACCTCCAATATTTTTAATTAATCCTTTTAGCTCCATTATTGAAAGTTTTCCAGCTAGATTTTTTTGGTTTATTTTTGAAATATTTGATATTTTATCAATTGGCATTGGTTCATGATTAAGAGTTTTGTGGATTAATTTTTCTTCTGGGTCATCAAATTTAATTTCTGAGTCCTTGGAAGCTGTTGTATTAGATTTAAATCCAAAAATAGAAAGAATATCAGTTGCTTTAGTGGTGGGAATAGCTCCTTCTTTTATAAGCCAGTTTGTCCCAATTGATTGAGAAGAGAAAAGATTTCCGGGGACAGCAAAAACTTCTCGATTTTGTTCAAGGGCATATCGAGCGGTGATAAGTGAGCCACTTTTTTCGCCGGCTTCAATTACAAGAGTTCCAAGAGAAAGTCCACTAATAATTCTGTTGCGGGCGGGAAAAGTAAACTTAGTTGCTTCAAAATTTGGTGAATATTCTGAGACTAAGGTTCCTCCTGAAGAAAGAATCTCCTGACTTAATTTGTGAGCAAAAGATTGAGAAAGGATTTTATTTGAAAGTCCACTTCCTAGAACAGCAATAGTTGGTTGATTATTCTCAAGTGCGAATTGATGAGCAAGGGAGTCAATTCCCATTGCCATGCCACTAGTAACAATAATTCCTGCTTGAGAAATTTGACTAGCCAATTTTTCAACAACTTGTTTTCCATAAGTAGTTGGTCGACGAGTGCCAATAATTGCTAGTTGTTTTTTGTAAAGATTTTTTTGCTTTCCTTTAGTGTATAAAATGAAAGGTGCACTAGGAATTTCCTGGAGTCTTTTAGGAAAATCATCTTTGTTGATAAGCGGAGAGAGAATAGATATGTCTTCTTCTTTTAATTTTTCATATTCCTCATCAAGATTCATTCTATTTCTTTCGGCAATAACTTTTTGCGCATTTTTTAATATGCCAGCTTTTTTTAGATGGTTTTCTTGGAAATTCCAAGCAGTTAAGATGTCTGGAAATTGATTAATTAATTTATTAAATTTAACTGGACCGATATCTGGCAATAAAGAAAAACCCAAAAGGCATTTTTCTTTTGTCACTCTGTTGTTTCTCTCTAATTTTTTCATTTTTGTTTTGTAGTTTATTGTTTCTCTAATAATGTAAATTTTGAAAAAAATAAACTCGAGTATGAATTTTCTTACTGAAAATCTCCCCACATTCAACACCACTTTGGTCGATTTTCAGATAAAATTTAAACTCTCAGACATAATTTTTTGTCAAAATTTACATTATTAGAGAAAAGAAATTAACTTTGGCAGAAATTTTCTATTTTTGTATTTTGTATATCTTTCCTGATATTTCATATTGAGTGATTTGAGGTTTGTTGTTTGGGTCCTTGGAAGGCTCGATAATACTATTTGTGATTTTGTATTCTTGAGGTGGTCCATCGAAATTTAGAGTATTATAAAGTTCAAATTCATCATTAGAAGTTATTAGATAAATATTCTCAAAGTTGCTTAGATTTATTTTTTCTAAGTCGTTGGGATTGAAAAAATAAACAGCATTGAAATTCATGAAGTTTCGCATTGGCTCTGAAATAAGTGACCAGCCTGACCCAGAAGATTGTTGTGAAATCAGAATTAAATCATCTGGAGAAAAATTTTTAGCAATTTCTTTAGTTTGACTTAAGAGTGTTTTGTTTTGAGAAAATGTTAAAAAGTTTTGATCTGTTTTTGTGAGATTTGGAAAGAGTAATGAAAGATTAATTGCGAGAATTGCAATTATGAGTATGTTAATGAGGAGCTTATTTTTTAAAGATACTTGAGCCAAAAATATTGCAGAATAAAGAATGGCGATTGGAATAATTGAAAAAAGGAATCTTCTTAAAAGCCAAGGGTGATCAAGTGAAATATTTGCATCGAAAAAATAAATAAAGGTTGGAAAGAAAAAAACAAAAGGAATAAGAATGTAAGAATTAATTTTACTGATATCCTTTTTGATTCTATCGGTTGCTGAAAGACTGAACTTTAACATTGATTTAATAATCACGAGGATAGCCATTGCAAAAAGGGCAATTAAATTATAGGTAAAGAATACTTTTGCAAGATAAAAGTTTTTCCAATCATCAGGCAACATATTTTTTAAAGATGATCCTTCTTCGATAACACCGTTTTGATTAATATCAAGAGGAATAATATTTTTTAGAGAATTAATGAAGAAATTTGGTTCGAAATAAATTGTGGCAATAAATGAAATTCCAGTAATGATGAATGGAAGTTGATAGCGAGGTTTTTGAAGATGGTTTGCATCTTTAAGTATCATTATGAGAATAAAAAAGAAGATGATTGCAATTGCTTCAATTCGAATAAAGGGCATTAAGATGAGTGGAATGAAAATTGCAAAATAGTTTTCAAAAGATTTATTTTCTAGATATTTTAAAATGAGATAAAGAGCGAACCAAGTTAGAGAAGCGAAATATATTTCGCTTAAAGCTAGTTTGTAAAAAATTATTAATGGTAAAGATGTAACGAGAATTGCTAGAGAGACAAATTGAGCCTTTTTAATAATCTGTTCTTGAAAGTTGGCTTTTTTAAGAAGAAGTTGGACAACAAGGAAAAAGGAAAAAATAAAGGTAACAAAAGGAAAGAAATTTGCAAATTGAATTCCTTTCAAGCCTCCAATAGAATAGAATGTTGCAATCCAAGATGGATATCCTGGAAGAAATTGGCTTTTTAGTGATCCGTCTTTGGTGTAATAGAAGCCTGGAAAATTTAATGCTTTTCCTGGACCATATATCTTGAAAAATTCATCAGAAAGTTTGTCTTTGCTGGTTAATCCGCCATTTTCAGAAATTGAAATTGCAGAGAGAGAATAGGATCCTTCATCTCTTCCACCAAAAATTGTTGGTGTCGTAAAAAAGGAGAGAAAGATTCCAAATAAAATAATGAAAACAAACGCTCCAATAGAAAACTTGTTCATTTTTTCGATTAGAAAGATTTTTTCTTTAATCCAGTATGTGGTTAATGCCACAAGGATTATAAGGATTATTAGAATGCTCCAAATACTAAAAAATCCAAGTAATGCAGTGATCAATGAAAGAATTGCAAATGATATCCAGAAAAGTGAGAATATTTCAAAGATATTTAACCTGATTTCAGTTTTTTCTTGATTGCTCATAATATTTGAGTTATTTGCTGATTTATGGATTTATTATAGATTTAGTGTTAGGATAAGGCAAGGATTGAATGAATAACGATCTTGATAGTAATGAGATAATTTTGAATGTTAGATAACACATTTTCTCGCAATGCCATCGGAATGGCGAAATTCTCGAAAATACATTATCCAACATTCAAAGTTGCAAGTGATAATAGTTTAGATTTACGCTCAGCTTAACAATGAATTTGACATTGAATTCTCTTTAGAAAATTTTGTTTCCAATGAGGGTGTGTGTTTTGAAATACAGCTAATATACTTTTTCGCAACGCCATCAGAATGGCGAGATCCTCGAAAGTACATTAGCTGTATTCCAAAGAGAATAAGTATAATTCTTTAGATTTTAATAATATGATAAAATACAATCCGACTATTGGGATGGAGATTCATGTTGAGCTTGCAACAAAAAGCAAGATGTTTTGTGCTTGCAAAAACGGAATGGGAGAAGAAAAAAGCCCAAATAAAAACATTTGTCCAGTTTGTACGGGACAGCCTGGAAGTTTGCCGGTTCCCAATAGGGATGCAATTGATCTTGTTATGAAGGCAGGACTTGCACTGGGTTGCAAGATTGCTAATGATACAAAATTTGATCGAAAAAACTATTTTTATCCTGATTTACCAAAAGGATATCAAATTTCTCAATATGACAAACCAATTTGTGGAAAAGGTTCTGTTGAGATCGAATTTGAGAATGAAGAAGGTGAGATTCAGAAAAAGATTATTGGAATTACTAGAATTCATCTTGAGGAGGATACTGGAAAATCAATTCATCAAAAAGGAACTAACGAAACTTTAGTTGATTTTAATAGAGCAGGAGTTCCATTAATGGAACTTGTGACTGAGCCAGATATTACTTCTGCAGTTGAAGCAAAATCATTTTGCGAAGAACTTCGTCTCTTGTTTCGATATCTTGAGCTTTCACCAGCTGACATGGAAAAAGGTCAAATGCGATGTGAAGCAAATATTTCTCTTTACGAGCCTGGGCAAGATCCACTTTCTGGAACAAAGGTAGAATTGAAGAATATTAATTCTTTTAAAGCAATCGAAAAAGGAATTCTTTATGAAATGAAAAGGCAAAGTAAAGCTTTAGATGAAGGAGAAAAATTAACCCAAGAAACTCGAGGTTGGGATGATAAGCTTGGTGAAACTTTTTCTCAACGTGAAAAAGAAAATTCAGATGATTATCGATATTTTCCAGAACCTGACATTCTTCCGTTGAAATATTCTGATGAATATATTGAAAATATCAAAAGAAGTATTGGTGAATTACCTCAACAAAAGAAAATTCGTTTCATTGAGCAATTTGGATTAATGTCTGAAAATGCAAAAATCATTGTGAATGATAAAGATTTGGCGAATTATTTTGAACAAGTTTGTAGTGAACTTGAAAATTGGATGCATGAAGAGGACCATGATTTTAATGAAGAAGGAAAGACTAAATTATATCGATTGGCGGCGAATTATTTGATGACTGAGCTTCAGAAATATTTAATGACATTTGAAGGTGAAGTTAAAGATATTAAAATAACTCCTGAAAATTTTGCAGAATTGATTAAAATTGTTTATGAAGGAGAAATTAATTCTTCTGCAGCACAAACTGTTTTGGAGGAAATGTTTAACACTGGAGGCGATCCGTCTCATATTATTGAAGAAAAGAATCTTGGACAAACTTCTGATGAAGGTGAGCTTGATGGAATTGTTGATAAGATTCTTAGTGATAACTTAGATTCAGTTGAAGCTTATAAAGCAGGGAAAGATAATGCTATTAAATTCTTGATGGGACAGACCATGAAAGAAACTCAAGGAAAAGCCAATCCGCAAATGGTGATGGAGATTTTAAAAGAGAAGTTGAAATAATTTTATAATTTGTCATTCCCGCGGATGCGGGAATCCAGTTCTTCAATGAATAGCAAAAACTATTTTGTATATATTCTAGCCAGTAAAAGAAATGGAACTTTGTATATTGGAGTGACCAATGATTTATTGAGAAGAGTTTATGAGCATAAATCTGGTGAAGTGAAAGGATTTACGAAAAAATACAAAGTTGATAAATTAGTATGGTATGAAGAAGGAGGAGATATTAACGCAGCAATTTATAGAGAAAAACAACTAAAGAAATGGAATAGAAAGTGGAAGTTAAAAATAATAGAAGAATTTAATCCCAACTGGGAAGACTTGTACATCAATCTGATTTCTGGATCCCCGCATACGCGAGGATGACAAGAAATGTATATTTAAATATATATTTTAATATAGATTAATTAATATTTGGAAATTACAAACTATTAACTACCAACTAAAAATTAGCAAATGATTACAGCGAATGAACTTCGAAAAAAATATTTGAAATTTTTTGAGAGCAAAGGACATACAATTATTCCTTCGGCTTCGCTTGTGCCGGAAAATGATCCGACAACTCTTTTTACTGGATCAGGAATGCAACCAATGGTGCCATATCTTCTAGGAGAAAAGCATCCAATGGGGAATTGTCTTGTTAATTCTCAAAAGTGTTTTCGAACGATTGAAATGGATGATGATGATTCCATTGGAGATAATCGTCATACTACTTTCTTTGAAATGTTGGGGAATTGGTCTTTAGGTGATTATTTTAAAAAGGAACAAATTGCTTGGATGTTTGAATTTTTAACTAAGGAATTAAAATTAGATCCAAATAAGATTTACGTTTCTGTTTATCGAGGGAATAAAAAGCTTGGAATTTCTCGTGATGATGAGGCAGTAGAGCTTTGGCAAGAACAATTTAAAAAATTTAATATTGAAGCAAAGGCTGTTGATATGGCAGAAAAGAATGGCATGCAAGATGGACGAATTTTTTATTATGACGAAAAGGAGAATTGGTGGTCACGATCTGGTGTGCCAAACAATATGCCAATAGGTGAGCTAGGTGGACCAGATTCAGAGATATTCTGGGATTTTGGGGCGGACTTAAAAATTCATGAAAATTCTGAGTGGAAAAATCATCCTTGTCATCCAGCGTGTGATTGTGGAAGGTTTTTGGAAATTGGAAACAATGTTTTTATGCAGTACAAGAAAATAGAAAAAGGCTTTAAAGAGTTGAAAGGTAAGAATATAGATTTTGGTGGTGGATTGGAACGTTTGGCAGTTGCGGTAATGGATAATCCCGATGTTTTCATGGGAGACCTTTTTGATTTGTCACGAAAAAAATTAGAAGAAATTTCTGGAAAAAAATATGAAGAAAACGAGGAGAAAACCCGTATTTTTAGGATTATTATGGATCATTTGCGCGGTGCAACATTTTTAGTTGGTGATGGAGTTATTCCTTCTAATAAAGAACGAGGTTATTTTGTTCGAAGACTTGTTCGTCGAGCAATTCGTTTTGCTCACAAATTGGGAGTGAAAGAAAATTTTACTAAAGAAATTGCAAAAAGTGTAATTGAAACTTATGGAGATTATTACACTGATTTATTTGAGAAAAAGGAGATAATCTTAAATGAATTAGAAAAGGAAGAGGAAAATTTTAGAAAGACTTTAGAGAAGGGGCTTAATGAATTTGATAAGTTACAAGGGCATATTTTAAAAGAATACAAAGAAAAAAATGAATTAAAGTATTTTATAAATGGTGATGTCGCTTTCTATCTATATCAAACATATGGATTTCCATTGGAAATGTTTTTTGAGGAACTGGATAATAGAGAGATGGTATATATCAAAAATAAAGTAACAGATGATTTTGATAAAAAACTCAAAGAGCATCAAGAACTTTCTCGGACTACTTCGGCTGGGATGTTTAAGGGGGGACTGGCTGATACACAAGAAGAAACAATGCAGTTGCACACTACTGCTCATTTGATGCTGGCGGGACTGCGAAAGATTCTTGGCGATCATGTTCATCAAAAGGGATCAAATATTAATGGTGAAAGAGTTCGTTTTGATTTTTCTCACCCGGAAAAAATGACTGATGAGCAAAAACAAGCAGTGGAAGAATATGTTAATAATGCTATCGAAGCGAAAGTTGATGTGGTGATGAATGAAGTGCCACTTGATGAAGCACGAGAGAGTGGTGCGGAAGGAGCTTTTGAAAATAAATATGGAGATGTAGTAAAAGTTTTTTCAATCGAAGGGTTCTCTAGTGAAATTTGTGGAGGTCCTCACGTAAAAAACACTGGGGACATCAAAGGAAAATTCCGAATCAAAAAAGAACAATCTTCTAGCGCCGGTGTGCGAAGAATTAAGGCTGTTTTAGATCAATAAAATTTTTATGACAAAATTTATCTTACATGGAGGGGGAGAAACTGAGAATAGAGAAAGACATAGTGATTTTTTTCAGGAGATAGTAAAAAATTTACCAGATGAGGCAAAGGTTTTGGCTGTTATGTTTGCTGTTCCTGATGATGAGGTTGAAAATAAATATCCTGTTTATGAAAAATATTTCAAAGATAATGCAGGAGATAAGAAAATAGAATTGAAAATTGCTAGTGAAGAAAATTTTATTGAAGAAATGCGTTGGGCAGATGCAATTTTTTTTCGGGGAGGAGATATTTATATGCTTTTGGATAAAGTGAATCAATATTCAAATTTTAAAGAGGAGCTTTTGAAAAAGAAGCTTGTGTCAGGATCTTCTGCAGGAGTTTATTTTCTTTCAAATTATGCTTTATCTGCAAGAAGGAATATTATTTATAAAGGACTAGGAATCTTACCGATTAAAAGTAATTGTCATTATACTGATTATAAAAAAGAGGCAGTTAAAGTTTTAGATAAATATTCTGGAGAACTTGTGTTATTGAGGGAAGGAGAATTTAAAGTTATGGAAATTTAATTTTAAAATAAAAAACATGGAAAAAAATATGTATTAGTGGGAAGTTGTAAGAACGTTTTGCCTCTTGTAATAATTTTTCCTGGCTTTATTGGAGTTTTATTCATGTTTCTTTTGTTCAAACAACCAGAATTTTGGCCCATTTCATTTTTTTGTTTTTTGTCAGGGCTGATTATTGTTGTTGGAATTTATTCTATTAGAATTGTAGTGAAAGATGATAGGATAATTTATAAAATTTTGTTTTTTTATAAAAAAGAAAAAATCTTTTTTTCTGATATAAGTGAACTGAAGTTACTGATTGGTCTTGACGATAAATCTCGAGGAAAGGGATTTATTCGTTTTAATATATACAATGAAAAACTTGAGGAATTATTATCAATCAATGGAAAAATTTTTGATAGAAGAGACTTGTCGATCTTGGCTAACTTGATAAATAAAAAAGTGCCAAATATTAAAAACGATAAATTAATGAAAGCTCTTATTGAGGAAAATTTTAGCCTTATTAATAAATCTCTCTGGAGAAAATTATGGCAAATTGCAGTTTTTATATTTATTGTTTCACTTTTTTCTGCTTTACTTAAGGCATTTTTATGATGAATAAAAATAAAGATCCACTTTTTCAAATTCCAAGAGTTGATATTGGCGTGCTTGTCGTGAAAGACAGTAAGGTCCCTTTTGGAAAAAGAAAAAGTAAATTGGGAGAGGGGTAGTGATGTTTTTTTGGTGGATATCTTGAATTTGGTGGATTGGAACAGGAATAATCAAAGGGATTTGCTAGAGCCACTTATGTTTCCAACTTACGAAAATTTACTTAAACGAAAATAAAATCCTTTTAAATATATTTAGGTTTTCTGTTTGAAATTTAAAATGAGACAATCCTTATTGGGACTGTCTCATTTTTTGTTGATTTTATTTGGATGAGAAGATGAAAGATTTTATAGGAAGAACGGATTTCTGTCTTCATCAGCATCAACTATTTTTTGAATTGCAACTTGCTCTTTTATTTTCTGAGCAAGTCTTTCCCCTTCAGGACTATCTTTGTGTATTCTTTTTGTTTCCTTCCCTTTTGAATCAGTTAATATAAAATATTTATCATCATCAGACATAGCTTGCCTCCTTGGTTGTTGTTGTTTTATTGATAATTTAAGGACTATAAATATTATATATGGATACTGAATATTTGCAAGAATGCGGTTTTGTTTTTTGTCGATAGAAAAATGAGTTTATTACATTTTTTTATTTGCTAAGAGATAAATTTTATGATAATTTAATTATCCCAGTTTTTTAACAACAACAGAGGGTATAATTTTACTGAAACCTTAATTTAATTGGAGGAAAATGATTATGGGAATCAATTTTGTGGAAAAAATTGACAAATTGGTAAAGGTGCAGACTGTGTTAATTAGTGTTTCGGATAAGACTGGTCTTGAGACACTTGTTCCTGGTCTTTTAAAAATCAATCCGAAAATTGAAATCTTGTCCACGGGTGGCACTTATAAAAAAATCAAGAAAATTCTTGGTGATAAAAAGGCTGCCACTGTTTTAACTCAGGTGTCAGATTATACCGGACAGCCTGAAACTAAGGGCGGTCTGGTAAAAACCTTGGATTTCAAGATTTATTTAGGCATTTTGACGGAAACTTATAATGATTCTCATCAAAATGATCTCAAGCGGACAGATGCCATCCCGATTGATATGGTTATTGTCAATTTATATCCTTTTGAAGAGACCATTGATAAAGATGACGTGACTCCGGAAATGGCTCGGGGAAACATTGATATCGGTGGTCCGTGTATGATTCGGGCATCTGCCAAAAATTGTTTACGGGTTTCATCTGTGGTGGACCCAAGAGATTATAGCATTATCTTGAAAGAGTTATCTGAAAATAATGGTAATATAACTTTTGATCTTCGTCTTGATTTAGCAATAAAAGCATTTGAGCATACGGCTTATTATGACAGGGTAATTGCCGATTATCTTGCGAATAAATCTGCAGATGATTTTTCGGCCTGTTATCCGGATGTTGTGTAATTTAATTAAACATTGTTTATAGAGATCCCTGATAGATAAATTCTATTGGGGATTTTTTTTGTTAAGTAATTTGTTAAGTAACACTTTTTTCATATTTCTGGTCTTGTTTTAAGTTTGTTTTAAGGGTAATATAAAAATATTGAAGTAAATAATTTTATGTCAGATATTAAAGAAATAAAAGAACGGGTGGGGAAGTTACGGAAGGCGATAGATGATTATCGCTATCGTTATCATGTTTTGGATGATCCGACAGTAACAGATGAATCTTATGATTCATTGATGGTGGAACTGCGGGAAATTGAGAAAAAATATCCAGAATTGAAAACTCCTGATTCACCAAGTCAGAGAATTGGTGGAAAACCATTGGATAAATTTATAAAAGTTAAACATAAAAAAAGACAGTGGTCTCTTGATGATGCTTTTTCTTTTGAGGAGATGAAAGACTGGGAAGATCGGAATCGAAGGATTCTTGAAAAGGAAGGATTTGATTCTAATTTTGATTATACAGCGGAATTGAAGATTGATGGTTTGAAGATTATTCTTGATTATAAGAAAGGCTTGTTGGTGAGAGGAGCAACTCGAGGTGATGGTAAGATTGGAGAAGATGTGACAGAAAATGTAAAAACTATTAAGAGTGTTCCTTTGAAATTGAATGAAGATTTGGACGTGACAGTTGTTGGAGAATGTTGGCTTCCAGAAGGAGAACTTTTTCGGATTAACAAGGAGCGGAATAAAAAGGGATTGCCAGAATTTGCTAATTCTCGAAATGCTGGAGCTGGGTCAATGAGACAGCTCGATCCAAAGGTGGCATCGTCAAGAAATCTTGATTCTTTTTTATATGAAGTTAATTGGATCAGAAATGAAAGTCGAATGCCAAAAACTCAAGTGGAGGAATTGGAATTGCTTGAGAAACTTGGTTTTAAAGTAAATAAAAATCATCAGCACTTTAAAAGTCTTGAAGAAATTAAGGATTATTATTTAAAGTGGGAAAAAGACAAATCAAATCAAATTTATGGGATTGATGGATTAGTAATTAAAATAAATTCAAAGGAATTTCAAAAAGAATTGGGTTACACTGGAAAGTCTCCTCGTTTTGCAATTGCTTGGAAATTTCAGCCAGAAAAAGTAACAACAATTGTTGAGGGGATTCGAGTTCAAATCGGAAGAACTGGGGCATTGACTCCAGTGGCAGAATTGAAGCCGGTTAAGGTTGCAGGTTCAGTTGTTTCAAAGGCGACACTTCACAATGAGGATGAAATTAATAAAAAAGACATTCGAATTGGTGACACGGTAATTATTCATAAGGCAGGTGATGTGATTCCAGAAGTGATTGAGGTGGTTAAAAAAATGCGAACTGGAAAAGAGAAGAAATTTAAAATGCTAAAAACTTGTCCGATTTGTGGAGGAGCAGTTCGAAGAGAAAAAATTGAAGACAAAAAGAAAGGATTTAGTTCAGCACATTTTTGTTTGAACAAAGATTGTTTTGCAATTGATCGAGAAAAGATTATTCATTTTGTTTCAAAAAAAGGTTTTAATATCGAAGGATTTGGAGAAAGAATTGTGGAGCAGTTGATGAATAAAGGTTTGATTTCGAAATTTTCTGATATTTTTAAGCTCAAACAAGGAGATCTGGAATCACTTGAAAGATTTGCTGAAAAATCAGCTAAAAACCTTATTACGGCGATTGAAAAAAGTAAAAAAATTGTTTTTGAAAAGTTTTTATTTGCCTTGGGGGTTCGACATCTTGGCGAAGAAGGCGCAATTTTATTTAAAAAACAATTAGAAGACTCCAATTCCGTTATTGGAAAAATTGCGAAAAAGAATGAAATTGAAATTAACAATCCTGAAAGTTTATTAAATCTTTTTGAGAAAATTTCCAAAGAAGATTTGGATAGGATTAAAGGTTTTGGTGGAAAAATGTCTTCTAGCGTTAAGAAATGGTTTGCATTAGAAGAAAATGTGAATGTTTTAAAAGAATTGTCAGAATCAGGGATTGAATTTGAGGAAATCGAAGAAAAAGCAGGATTAGAATCGTTAGGAGAGCTTATAGATAAGACTTTTGTTTTGACAGGAGCGCTTCTAAATTTGACAAGAGACGAAGCAAAAGATTTAATAAGGAAAGCGGGAGGAAAGATTTCTTCTTCAGTGAGCAAGAAAACTGATTTTGTTTTAGCTGGAGCTGATCCTGGAAGTAAATATGAAAAAGCTCAAAAGTTTGGTGTTAATATTTTGAATGAAGAAGAGTTTTTGAAAATGGTTGGATAGTTGGTGTATTTGAGGGGACATGCATTCTAGAATATAGCTAATATATTTTCTTGCAACGTCGTCAGAATGGCTTGATACTCTAAAATACAGAAACTAAGATGTGGATAATATATTTTCTCGCAACGCCATAAGAATGGCGAAATCCTCGAAAATACATCATCCACATCTTAGTTAGGCGAAATAAATTTTTAAAAAAATTATTAGTCTTGTGATGAAATCATTATTTGAATCTTGATTAAGAAGGATGCTTGGTTTTTAATTTATTTCTAAATATTAAAATAGACAGATGTCAGAAAAGATAATTTCAAAAGAACAAGTTCAGAAAACAGCTGGTTTGGCGAGAATTCAAATTAGTGGAAAAGAGCAAGAACAATTTGCCGGTGAGATGGCGGTGATTTTGGACAACTTTAAGGATATCAGTGAAATTGATGTGAGTAAGGTTGAGAATTTTGATCATTATGAATTAGCGGGAAATAATTTGCGGGATGATGAGTTGGATATGGCAAGTGATGAAACTAAAGAGCTTATTAGGAAAAATTTTCCTGAGAGAGAAGGTGATCACTTGAAAGTTAAAGCAGTGTTATAATTTATACTTCTATCTTATATCAATTTTAATTTGTTATTATTAGCTTGACTGGGAATCCAGAAAATAAAAGAAGAACTGGATCCTTGATCGGAGTCAAGGATGACAATGAGAATTAAAAATTTAATGTAAATTAGATAAACTAAAAAATAGCATATGATAAAAGAATTACATGAAAAGTTAATAAAAAAAGAAATTTCTTCCGAGGATCTCATGAAAAAATGTTTTAGTGAGATTGAA
Organism: uncultured Bdellovibrionales bacterium; assembly: GCA_964421125.1. Lineage (GTDB taxonomy): Bacteria > Patescibacteriota > Minisyncoccia > Moranbacterales > DUUL01 > UBA2193. Next base: position 4,363 of record CAYQVD010000011.1, on the reverse strand, counting down.
AGCAAGGATGAAGAACTTGGTGCATTTTTGAGTCTTTTGAAGGATTCTGCAATTGAGAACGCCAAGAAAATTGATGATAAAATTGCTAAGGGAGAAGAGATTGGAATGCTTGAAGGGATTCCATGTGCGATTAAAGATAATATTTGTATTCAAGGAGAAATTACAACATCAGCTTCAAAGATTATTGAGAGTTATGAATCACCATATAATGCAACGGTAATTGAAAAGCTAAAAAAAGCTGGTGCAATTATTGTTGGAAAAACTAATATGGATGAATTTGCAATGGGATCTTCAACGGAAAATTCTGCCTTGCAAATTACGAAAAATCCTCATGATGTGAGTCGAGTTCCTGGTGGAAGTTCTGGTGGGTCAGCAGTCGCTGTTGCAGCTGACATGGTGCCGTGGGCGTTGGGATCTGATACTGGAGGATCAATTCGTCAACCAGCAGCTTTCTGTGGGATTGTGGGGCTGAAGCCGACCTACGGAAGAGTTTCTCGATATGGCTTGATGGCGATGGCTTCAAGCTATGATCAAATTGGGTCTCTTGTGAAAACCGTTGAGGATGCAACGATTGTGCTTGATGAAATTTCCGGGAAAGATATTCATGATAATACTACGATTGAAAAGGAGACTAATTCTTTTTATGAAAATTTAAATTCAGATCTTAAGGGTAAAAAAATTGGAATTATGCCAAGTCTTTTTGAAGAAGGACTTGATGAACGAATCAAAAAAAATATTGAAAAACGAATTGAATGGGCAAAAAATCAGGGGGCAGAAATTATTGAAATTGATGTGCCACACATTAAAGATTCTTTGGCGGTTTATTATTTAATGGTTACATCAGAGGTTAGTTCAAATTTGGCGAGGTTTGATGGGATTAAATATGGATTAAGCGAGGCGAGTCTTAAGGAGTCAAAGAGTAAAAATATTTTAGATGTTTATTTTTATTCCCGAGAGCTTGGATTTGGTCCAGAAGTGAAAAGAAGGATTATTCTTGGGACACACGCTTTGTCAGCTGGATATTCTGATGCATATTATAAAAAAGCTCAAAAGGTTCGTGAGCTTATTAAACATGAATTTAAAAAAGTTTTTGAACAAGTTGATGTAATTATTACGCCAACAACACCAACTTTGCCTTTTAAGATTGGTGAAAAAAGCGAAACTCCAATGGAAATGTATTTAGCAGATATTTATACAGTGCCAGTTAATGTGGCGATGCTTCCAAGTATTTCAATTCCTGTAGGAATAGTTGAGGAAGATGGCAAGCAATTGCCAGTTGGGATGCAATTGATTTCAAAGTGGTGGGATGAACAAAATCTTTTGAATATTGCAGTAGGTTTTGAAAAGTTTGAATAAATTTGAAGATTTTTAAAATTGAAAAATATTGGTAAAAATGGAGAGCTTTTGGCGGCAAATTATTTGGTTGCTTTGGGTTATGAAATTTTGGATGTAAATTATTTTAATCATAAAGGATATCAAGTTGGAGAAATTGATATCATTGCGAAAGATCCTAAGGGAAGTATTGTTTTTGTTGAAGTGAAATCACGAAAAGGAGAGAAAGATAGTTGGGTTCCAGGAGAAAATATTAATTCAGATAAGCTTCGAAAGATTGAAAAAATAGCCAATATTTATTTAAGAGATAATGATTTGATTGAAAAAACTTGGCGAATCGATTTAATTGGTGTATTATTTAGTATCAAAACAAGGAAAGCCTCGATTTGTCATATTAAGGCAATCCGTGTATAAACTTATTTTTTTATTATCGGGGATTAGCAATTAAGCTGTGAACAATGTACTTTCTCGCAACGTCATAAGAATGGCGAAATCCTCGAAAATACATTATTCACAGCTTAGTTGAATATAGTTTCTTGAAGATGTTTATCGTTAAATATAAATAGTGTATTTTCTCCTAATCCTATAGGAATGGCGAAATCCTCGAAAATACATCAGCTATATTCCAAAATGAAAGGAATTCAAGATGCTTGAAAATACATTATCCATATCTTAATTGAGAGTGATTCATTAGGTAATAAAGTAGGGGTGTTAAGTAAATAATAATTTTTATAAAAATATGAAAGGTGAACTAGAATTTTTATTTGGATCAAGAGTTCGTTGGCGACTTATTAAATTTTTCATTTTAAATGAAAGTCAGCAATTTTCTTCAAAAGAAGTTACAGGAATAAATAAGCTTAATGTCAGAGAGGCTAATCAAATTCTGCGACAACTTGTTAAGGCAAAATTTTTAATTTCCAGATCTAGTAAGAAAACTAATGTATATTATTTAAATAAGAAATTTTCTTTTTATATTGAATTGAAGGATCTTGTGATTAAGTCTAATGTTTACCCACAGTGTGAAAGTTTGAATAAAGTTAAAAACCTTGGAGATGTTCGACTTGCGCTTATCTCAGGAATTTTCATTAATCACGTAAAAGCGAAAACAGATCTTTTGATTGTTGCTAACAATGTTTCTCGGGCAAAAATGAAACATTTACTTGAAGAATTGACTGCCGAGATGGGACGAGAAATTAACTATTCCTTACTAACATATGATGAATTTAAGTATCGAGTTAATATGTTCGACAAGTTCATTATGGAAATTGTTGGGCAACCACACGAATTAGTAGTGAATAAAGTTTCTGGACTATTGAAGGAAATTAAAAATAATAAGAAGTAGGAGAAATTCATATAAAATCAGTTGTTTTTTCAAAATGAAAGGAGGAACTTTAATGAGAAATTCTTGTTTGGCTTGGAATAACTTGCGTATTTTTTGTACTTATTTTGTGATATTGAAGGCCAATTTAATTCTCTTCAGGAAAAACAAAAAAGTAGGGATTGATCTTGAAGAGAATGGGGATGATGTTTTATTTTTAGAGACTGATATTACTAAAGATATTTTTCCAGAGAAAACAGTGAAATTGGTCAATTGAATTTTTGTTTTTTAGTACTTGAGGATGGCAGAGTGACACAATGGTGATTGTTGCTCTGCTTGTAAAATTTAAAAGTTGGTTTACGTTAATAATGTAAACCTTTTTGTTTATATGAAATATTGTGGTAGTATTATCAAAAGAAGTTTTTAAAATAAATTTGAATATTAAAAAAAATGAATTACGTGATCGTTGTTTTTTTGGTGGCTTTATCTGGATTGTTTTCTGGTTTGACGTTAGGACTTTTGAGTCTAAATAAAAATGAGTTAAAGAGAAAGATTTCTCTTGGGGATCGGGATGCAGAAAAAGTTTATTCTGTCCGGAAAAGAGGGAATTTATTACTTTGTACTTTGCTTTTAGGAAATGTTGCTGTTAATTCAGCTCTGGCAGTGTTTCTTGGAAATATCGCTAGTGGATTAATTGCTGGATTAGTTGCGACAGGACTTATTGTGATTTTTGGAGAAATTATTCCTCAGGCAACGTTTTCTCGATATGCTTTGCAAATTGGAGCAAAAACAGCTTGGTTGGTTAAGATATTTATAGTAATTCTTTTTCCTTTTTGTTGGCCAATAGCTTGGGTTTTGGATAAGACGTTAGGGGAAGAACTCCCGACAGTCTATTCAAAAAGAGAATTAATGAAAATTATTGAGGAGCATGAAGATGTTAAAGAGAGTGATATCGATGAGGATGAAGAGCGAATTATTAAAGGAGCGCTTTCATATTCGGATATGGAAGTTAGCCAAATTATGACTCCTCGAACAGTTCTTTTTGCCATTAATGAGGATTCTGTTTTAGATGAAAAACTGTTGAATGAAATCAAAGAGGAAGGGTTCACAAGAATACCTGTTTATAAAGATACAATTGATAATGCAATAGGGGTTTTATTTTCAAAGGACTTGATAAATATTAAGCTTGGCATAAAAGTTAGAGATATTTATAAGAAAGGAAGATCTTTAGTTGTTGCTAGTAATCTGAAACTTGATGAGCTTTTAGCGATGTTTATAAAATCAAGAACACATCTAGCTTTTGTTGAAAATGAATATCATGGTCTTCAGGGAGTTGTTACTCTTGAGGATGTGATAGAGGAAGTAATAAAACAAGAAATTATGGATGAAACGGATAAGGTGGCTGATTTACAGGAAAAGGCCAGGAATGGTGTTAATTAAATTGATTCACTTTACGCATGCTAAAAGAAATAAAACCCGGAATTTATAAGCATTACGAGGGCAAAAAATATAAGGTATTTTTTGTTGCTAATCATAGCGAGACATTAGAGAATCTTGTGATTTATGAAGCGCTTGAAGATTGTAGAACTTATGGAAAAGGCTCTATGTGGGCGAGACCATTGAAAATGTTTCAGGAAGATGTTATTATTAAGGGCATAAAAAAGCCGAGGTTTAAATTAGTAGAAGATTAATCATTATTATAAAAAAATGAAA
>CAYQVD010000010.1:0-45862 GCA_964421125.1 uncultured Bdellovibrionales bacterium | reverse complement strand
AGAATTTGCTAGGTAGTTTTTTTATTCCGTGTCTACTTTAAAGGGTACACTTCACGAAGGACAGTCTTTTTATATATAAAAGAAAATATATTCTTTATTTTTTCACACTTTCCATGAATCTTTTGAAAACATCTGGATTTTCCATTGCAAGTTCTGAAAGAACTTTTCGATCAAGATCAATTTTTTTGGTTTTTAAAACTTTGATGAAAGCTGAATATTTTATTCCATATTCTCGAACAGCATTGTTAAGTCGAGTAATCCAAAGTCTTCTCATGACTCTCTTTTTGGTTCTTCGATCTCGGAATGCATATTTTCCAGCTTTAATAACTGCTTCTTTAGCAGCTCGGTAATTGCTTTTTCTTCGCCACTTATAACCCTTAGCGGTTTTAATGACTTTCTTTCGTCTCTTCGATGCTGTAACTCCTCGTTTTACTCGTGACATATACTTTAATTTAAATCAGTTATTACGCTTGAGCTATATCAGTTAAAATATTCTTTGCAGATTTTCCTGTAACTTCTTCTTCATTCTTTTTGTTTCTCCTTTGATCAGAGCTTTGTCGAGCATTGAAATGGTTTTGCTTTGATTTTCGTCGAAGAACCTTCTTTTTTGAAGTTACTTTAAATCGCTTTACAACAGATTTTCTAGTTTTTTGCTTTGGCATATAAATAAATCTTAAATTGAATAAAAAACAATTACTCTTCTGGAGCAACTAAAACATTGAATCCATTAAATTGCTTTGCAACCCTTTGTTCTATTTTAATGGGATAATCTATTTTGTCAATAAAATCACTTAAAGTTTTCTTTGCAAGATCGCCAAAAGCTTTCTCTCTTCCTTTCAAAACTATTTGAATTTTCACCTTACATCCTTTTTTAAGAAACTTTTCTGCTTGGTTTCTTTTGAAATTCAGGTCGTTTTCACCAGTTGAAGGTCGAATTCTGACACCTTTAATCTCAGTCTTTTTCTGAGTTTTCTTACTATCATTATCCTTTTTTGCTTTTAAATATTGAAATTTACCCCAATCAATAATTTTACAAACAGGAGGCTCGGCTTTCGGTGAAATCTCAACTAAGTCTAATTCAAGATCTCTTGCCATCTTAAGAGCTTCTGAAGTTTCAATAACTCCGAGCTGTTCTCCTTTTTCTCCAATCACCCTGATAGGTGAAACTCTGATTGTCTCGTTAGTTCTATTTTTTGGAGCTTTCTTTCCAAAATTTTTGTTTCTTTGCATTAAAAAACTTAGTGATTATTAATTAAAACTTAGCAATTAATTGATTGGTTAGTTTTATAAAGTTAATCTTAAACTAAAAATTAAAAACTATCAACTAAAATACGCATGTATGTCCCGCCAGCAATTTGCTCTTTATGAAAAGTTCAAGTCGCTTCGCCCTTAAGGGTTGTGCCTATTCGGCACGCGCAACTTGATTGCCTTCTATAAATCAAAATGTTTTTCAAGATAAAAATTTTCTAAACGGCAAATTGCCAGCGGGACACTAAATTTTTTAGCTAAAAATCTGCAACTTTCAGTTTTGATTTTTAGAAAAAATTTGTGGAGGTGATGGGAATTGAACCCATGTCCAATGAAAGACGCTAAAAACCTTCTACAAGCTTAGTCTAATTTGTTTGTTTAGAATGAGTTGCTATAAATTAGACAAAAAACAGTCATTCGATCTTTTGAGGTGCTTTTAGGTTGAATACCAAAAGAAAAATATTCGCCCCGTTCTTGATGATGACGTCAGATCTGATCTATCAAGAATCAATCAGTTGACGGGCTATAGACTATTTAAGCTATAGCGGCTGCATAAGAGGGAGCAAAAGCAGAAGCGATTGCGCTCTTTGCATTTTCAATTAAATTTGCACTTAAAATTTTTGCCACAGTTTTACAAGTTGCGACAGCTTGGCTTGCGAGTTTTTAATGTACTGACTTGTCGAAGCCTAGCACCCCCGGGCGCCTCAGAAGGCGAATTTTCAATTCACAATTTTTAATTTTCAATAAATAATACAAGAATCAAAAATTTTAAATTCAAAATGTAATTTATAAACTTTTTGGAAGACGGAAGGGAAACTTTGTTTCATCTTCCGTTTAAATCTAGCTAATTTAAATTATTATTTAAATAAAGTTTTTTTAAAAACATCTCCAAACTCTTTAGAATATACAATATAAAAAATTCCAGAATTTAGCATAATTAATAAAAACAAAAAAATTATAATTATAGTAATCTCTGAAAAATATTGAATTTTCAATCCAAGTCCTACTAAAAAACTTAAAACAGGAATAATAATAACTACTAAAAGAAAAATATTTTTTTTGTTTACTATTCTTTCACTTCCGCATTTTTTAAGAAGTTTAAGTAAATAAAAAAAATTCAGATTACAAAGATAAATCATTCCAATGATTGAAATAATAAAGAAGCTATCATTTATTGTCCCTACTAAAAAACTGAGAAATGGAATGCCTGCACTAATCATTAAATTGATAATCAAGTTAACTTTTTGAATTCTCATTTAGCATTCCTCCTTTGAAAAAAATTATTTTATTTTTCTTCCAAAAAATTTACAAGGTACTACTAGTTTATATAATACGTTAAATTTTGTAATTTATAAACTTTTTGGAAGACGGAAGAGAAGGAGTTGTTACCCCATCTTCCGTCAAAATTAATCCCTTCTTGAAATAAGCTCTACTCTGGTGTTTGAATTTAACTCATAAAAAGCCTTATTTTTGTCTCTTGCGATTACTCTTGGTTCATTGAAACAAGGACTTAGCATTGCGTTAAACCACAATACTAATAAGTCACTTTCCCATCCGACCATCCTAAAAGCTTCACCTGCTTTTAATTCTGATGCTTCTAAAAGATTTACTCCCTTCATGATCAAGCAGAAAAAAATAATAAACCTTTTCTTCCAGAAGACCTACGAGACACTATCGATTTATCACTAAAACATTTCATTGTCCAAAGTAAAAATCCATTTAACGAACTTAATGTTAATAAAACAAAAAAGGATATTACCGAAAACTGAGATAACCAAAGCCTTGCTCCTACAGAATATGCAATAGTCGGCAACAAAAAACTTAAGAATACAACGATCAATCTTCCTGTTTTTAAATTGTTGAAGTCTGGGACTAATTTATCCCAAAGATCAGTCATTGAAAATAAATTAAAAGAAGCGACCACTGTTAATCCAGCAATGGAGATAAAAAAAGTTTCCTCTTTATATATAAGTCCCAACAGGAAACTAAAAATTATCAAGAATCCGCCTACTAAAAAATGAAATTTCTTTGATATTTTCTGTTTTAAAAATAATTTCATCTTTAAATCCTCCTTATTCAAAAATTACCCAGTAAGTAAAACGTGATCCAAAAAAAAGTATTGCAATCGCACCAATAAGGTAAATATCTGTTGCCATCAAGAAAAGTAGATGACCTTTTTCTAAAATTTCATTCCTCAGACACAACAAAGATTCACTAATCCTTTTTTAAAGTTTCATAATATCCCCCATTCTTGTTAAATAGTTGTTGTTTTCTTCCAAAAAATTTACAAGGTACTACTAGTTTATATAATACGCTAATTTCTGTAATTTATAAACTTTTTGGAAGACGGAAGGGAGGGATTCATTGTCCCGGCTTCCGTTAATTAAATAGGTTTGGGCATTAAAAATCAATCAAAACTGCATTGTCGTTATCTTTGAAAAATCTTAATGTCCCCAATACAAATCCATTAATAACTCCAAGGGACATCAAAATAAAAAAAGATATTCCTGAAAATTGAATCGGCCAAATTCCTGTCCCGGAAAAGAAAGTAATTCCTGGCGATAAAACACTCAAAAAAATAATGGCCAGTCTTTCACTGTCTATTTCTTTCCAGTTTTCAGTTGCTCCTCTGGTAACGTTATACCAAAGGTAAGACATGACCACCATATTTGAAAAAACAAGAGATGTCATCCCAGCAATTGAAATAAAAAAGAATCCTTCATTATACACAGCTCCTAATATAAAACTTGAGATTATAATAATCCCTCCTGCCAAAAAATAATTTCTCGCTGATAAGCTTGAATCTTTAATAATAGCCTTGATTTCCATTAAAGTCTCCTTGAATTAAGGTTTTAAGTTAATGTTTTTTCCTACAAAAAAATACTACAACTACAAAATAAATTCATTCTTCCAAAAAATTTACAAAATTAAATTTTCAACGAACTAATATTAAAACAAATCAATTTACTAATTACAAATTCACCAATTTACTAACATCTATCTCCTCGATTTCATAACTCGCTCCACTCGACGATCATCTTCTCGTTTTTTAATAGAATCACGTTTATCAATAGTTCTTCTTCCTTTTGCTAGAGCGAATTTAACCTTTATTAGGCCTTTGTTAATATAAACAGAAAATGGCACTAATGTCAAGCCATCTGCCTGCTTTTTCCCTATTAAGCGCTTGATTTGATTTTTTTTCAAAAGTAGTTTTCTTGAACGAGTTGGTTCATAGTCTTTTATATTCCCAGCATATTTATATAAAGAAATCGTTGCATTAGTTAAATACAATTCTTCTCCCATACTTGTTACAAAAGCACCCTTAAGTGAAATGTGACCAGTTTTGACAGATTTCACTTCATGCCCAAGCAAAACAATCCCTGCTTCGAATTCTTCGAGGGGTTCATAATCAAATCTTGCTCTTTTGTTAACTGCTAATGTTTTCATGGGTCAATTTCTAATTTCCAATTCACAACCTGCCTGCCGGTAAGCAGGTTTCCAGTGAATTTTCAATTGATTAATTTTCAATTAGGCTATTTATGGGGAGCTGAAATATAGGCAACATATTTTCTCGAAAAATTCCATCAGAATGTCATGCTCTCGAAAATACGTTGCCTACATTTCAGTGGATTTTAAATTATAAATATATTAAAACCATTTTCTTACTTTGTTATTCCTGCAAATGCAGGGATTTATTAAGAAAAATGCCATAAATTGACTGGATTCCCGCCTGCGCGGGAATGACATTGATTATAGATTAAAATTAATTAATACTAATCTCCATTTCCCAGCTAGATCTTTTTTAGTAGAAATTTCCATATTATCTCCAAATTCTTCCTCGGCTAATTTTTCAATTCCATCTTTTTGTTCTGGGGAAATTTCTAGTAAAATATTAATTGAACTCGATATATTTAATATATCTTTTTCTATAATCTGTTTAAACAATTTCCGATAGTGATCCAGTCCATTAATTCCTGAAATCAAAGCTTCTTTTGGCTCAAAGTCCTGAACTGAAGAAGGGGAATCCTCATAAATTTCTTTTGAAAGATAAGGAAGATTAGCTGTGATTAAAACATTTTTTTGATCAAAAATGCTTACATTCACATCCTTTAATAAATCACTTTTCTCTAGTTTTATTATGTTCTTCAATTTATGAAACTCAACATTGCTTTTTGTTACTTTTAAGGCCTTTTCAGAAAGATCTGTTGCCAAAAATTCAACGTTTTCTTTGATGTTTTTTGCAATAGCAATAGGAATACACCCACTTCCTGTTCCAATGTCCAAAACTAACAATTTTTCATCTTTTTCGAAACTTTCAGCCCAATCAATCGCCGTTTCAATCATCATCTCCGTTTCAGGGCGGGGGATAAGCACATTCGAATCAACTTTGAATTCTAGTCCAAAAAACTCTTTTTTTCCTAAAACATAGGCCATTGGCATTCCATTTGTTCTTTTTTCAGCCATTTTCAATAATTTTCCAAGGTTTTCTGATGAAAATTCATCATCAAAATGAGTATAAATATATTCAATTGATTTATCCAAAACTTCCGATAAAATCATTGCAGATTCACGTCCAGATCCCTTAATATCGGCATTTTTCAAATGTTCGCAAACTTTTAAAAGTGCATTTTTGATGGATATTTTATCTTTCATCATCTTTTGATCTTTTCTTAAACTCTTCATCTTTGAGGGTTTCGATTATTGCATCAATTCCGCCATCCAGGATTGCGTCCATGTTGCTCCATGATTGTTTGATTCGGTGGTCAGTGATTCGGTCTTGGGGAAAATTGTAGGTTCTGATTTTTTCACTTCGGTCTCCATTTCCAATTTGACCTTTTCTGGCATCGGAATCTTTTTGACGTTGCTCTTCTTCTTCTTTTGCAAGAAGACGAGAACGAAGCATGTCCATCGCTTTATCTTTATTTTGATGTTGAGATTTTTGATCCTGACAAGAAGATATTACGCCAGTTGGAATATGAGTAATTCGTACTGCAGAATTTGTAGTATTCACACTTTGTCCTCCTGGACCAGAAGCAGCGAAAGTATCAATCCTTAAGTCTTCATTTTTAATAATAAAATCTTTTTCTTCAGCTTTTGGCAGAACTGCTACCGTCGCAGTGGAAGTATGAGTCCTTCCTTGTTTTTCAGTTTCAGGAACTCTTTGAACTCGATGTACTCCCGATTCATGTTTCATTTTTGAATAAACATCACTTCCAGTAATTTCAAAAACAACTTCCTTGAATCCACCTAGGTCACCTTGACTAGAATTATTGATCCCAACTTTCCATCCATTCTTTTCTGCATAACGAGAATACATTCGAAATAAATCTCCAGCAAAAAGACCAGCTTCGTCTCCGCCAGCTCCTGCTCGAATTTCAACTAAAACATCCTTTTCGTCTTTAGGGTCTTTCGGCATCAATATTTCATTCAATTCCTCTTCAGATTTTTTAATCTTTTTAATTAAGCCTTGATTTTCCTCTCTTGCCATTTCAGCTATTGCTTCATCTTCTCCTGTCGTTGCTAATTTTTCATTTTCAATAAACTGATTTTGGTATGTAAAAAACTCTTCGTGTTTTTCAATAATCTTCTGCAATTCATTTCTTTTCTTAGTCAAGGTCTTCATTTTTTCAACATCAGAAAAAACATCAGGGGAATTTAACTCCTTTTCAATTTCTGCCAATTCTGTCTTAAATTTTTCGATCTTATATTTCATTGTTGAAAATTAATTATTCCTTCCTCTATTATAGGATAATAAAAAAAATCCCGCCAGTAAAAAAGATGGACGGGAATTTTTATATATAAAGAAGCTATTTCTTTGCTTTTTCCTTGTCAGTCTTTTCAGTGACAGGAGCTTTCTTTTCAGTCTTCTTTTTATTAGTAGCTTTTTGTTCTTTTGCTTTCTTTTCCATTGCTGCAAATTTTTCCATCTTCTTCTTAAATCGATCAACTTGACCAGCTGAGTCAACAAGTTTTTCTTTTCCAGTATAAAATGGATGACAAGCACTACATATTTCAATATGCATTTCTTTAATTGTTGCACCAGTTTTAATGGTATTCCCACAGGCGCAAATAATCTTAGCATCCTCGTGATATTCTGGGTGTATCTCCTTTTTCATAAATTTTACTTAATACAAAATAATAGATAGGACAAAATGAAGATTAGCATGGTTTTCTCAAATTGGCAAGAGTACTTATTTATGTTAAACTTATGAAAGATAAAAAATTTTCTTATGTCAAAATTTAATCGAAAAATTATTATTATAACTTCAATAGCAATATTGATATTTTTTGTTTTAAGCTTTCTTTTTAAAAATTCATCAGATCCATCAAGTGTGTCAGAAAAAGTAAAGAGAAATGAAATAATGCGAAATGAAATAGAAGAGCGAGCAGAAGATGGAACCCGAGAATTTCAAGGAACGGAAAATGATTTTATTAATTTAATCAATAATTCTCGTTACGAACATGGACTTCCTTCGATTGTTTTAAACGAAAAACTTTCTCAGTCCGCAATGGCAAAAGCTCGAGAAATGGAAGAACAGCAATATTTTGAACATGTTTCTCCTAATGGAGTACAACCTTGGTTTTTTGCTGAGGAAGTTGACTATCGGTATAAAAATTTTGGTGAAAATCTGGCTGAAGGATTTTTTAGTGCAGATTCAACTCATGAATCCTGGATGAAAAGTAGTGGTCATAGAGATAATATTCTTTCTGAAGAATTTGAAGAAGTCGGGGTTGCTATTTTTGGCTTTGAACAAAATGGATTGCAAAGTTTTTTGATTGTTCAACATTTTGGTACTCAATTTGAGTCAGAGGAGTCTTTGGTGATAACTTGTTCTCTGAAAATCAAAGATCATTGTCATGATGCAGAGATAAAAAAATCTGAAGTAAAAGATTCAATAGAAGAACAAGAGGAAATTATTAAAAAACTAAGAAAAGACAATGCTAATATTGAATCCATTAATGAAATAGAAGATAATATTAAAAAACTTAATGAAATAAAAGAAGATATGAAAGATTATATTGATCAGTGTGAAAATTATATTGATAAGTGTGAAGAGTGGAAGTAATTATTTTTTAATTGATAGTGCTTAGGGAATAGCTTGTAATCTAAGAATTTTTTAACTATCAATCAGGTTTCTATTAGCTATTAACTATTAACTACTAATTACAAACTAAATAATTGACATTCAATGTCTTGCTGTATAGAATAAATCAGAATTTAAAATTCATTTTGGTCTCATCGTCTATCGGCTAGGATGCTAGATTCCCCGCCTGCTTATATATGTCGCTATCGTCTAATGGTTAGGACGTCAGGTTCTCATCCTGGAAATCGGGGTTCGATTCCCCGTAGCGGTACAAGCATTGTGGGCAGGTCATCCTGGTAAGAGGGGTTCGATTCCCCTTGGGACTACATTCAGGGAGTCGAAGGGAGCGAGAAAAAGCGAGGAGGACTCCCCTGGGACTACATTTGTGCAAAAATACGATAACAAATTAATGAAAATTTGTGGAAGCTATTGAATTGCTTAAAAAATATAAAAAAAGAGTTGATAAAAAACTTGATAAATATTTAAAGGAAAATATTAAAAAAGCGAATTTAGTTGACCCGCTTGGAGGGAAAGCTATTAATTTTATTCACGATTTCACTCTTTCTGGAGGAAAACGTCTTCGTCCTGCTTTGATGTATTATGGTTTTCTTGGAGCGGGCAAAGAAGATTGTGAGGAAATTGTCGAGGCTTCAATGTCCATTGAAATGGCTCATTCATTTTTATTGATTCATGATGATATTATTGATCGTGATACAAAAAGACATGGCGTTGATACTTTGCATGAAAAATATAAAAAATTCGGAAAGTTTTTCATAAAAGACAAAAAAGAACTTGAACATTTTGGAAACTCAATGGCAATAATTGCTGGTGATAGGGCAATGTTCATGGCTAACGAAATTCTTTTTAATGCTAAATTTCCTCCTAAAAAAATTCTTGCTTCGCTTAATAGATTGCAACACATTGTTAGTCAAACAATTCCTGGCGAAATGCTTGATGTTGTAATGGAATTTAAAGGAAAGGCAACTGAAAAAGAAGTTTTAAAAATGCATGAAAGCAAAACTGCTCGCTACACTTTTGAAGGGCCAATTCAATTAGGGTATGCTCTCGCAAAAAAAGATGGAATAATTTCAAAAGAAGAACTTCAAAAAATAACAAACTATGCACTACCTCTTGGGAAAGCTTTTCAAATTAGAGATGATATTCTTGGAGTTTTTGGAGATGAGAAAAAACTTGGAAAACCAGTAGGATCAGATATAATAGAAGGAAAGCAAACACTTCTTTTAATTAAGGCAATGCAAAATGCTGATAAGAATCAATTAAAAGAATTGAAAAATGCCATTGGTAACAAATCAGTCACAAAAAAACAAATTGAAAATTTTAGAGAGATTATCAAAGAAACGGGATCTTTAGATTATTCCGTAAAATTTTCTCGTAATTTAGTTTTAGAAGCTAAAACTGCATTTAAAAAAGCGAATCTCAAAAATTCAGAAGCAATTAATTTTTTTGAAGGCATTGCTGATTACATTATTCATCGTCAGCAATAAAAGTAATTTAATAAAAATTCTATTAAATATGTCTAAGATAGAAAATAAAAAATCTTTTCATGTTGCAATTATTCCCGATGGGAATCGAAGATGGGCCAAAGGCAAAGGAATGAAGCCCTGGGAAGGACATAAGGCTGGAGCAGATATCATAGAGGAGATTACAAAGGAAGCTTTGGATCTTGGAATTAAGTGTTTGTCTTTTTGGGGATCATCAGCTGATAATCTTAAAAAAAGACCTCTTGAGGAAAAAAAGGCTCTACTTGAAATATATGAAACATATTTTGAAAGATTGATTTCTAATGAAGAAATTTATAAAAAAGAAACTCGTATAAATATTTTCGGTCTTTGGGAAGAACAGTTTCCAGAGCGATTAAAGAAGATATTAAAGGAGGGGGTTAATAAGACAAAAAACCATACAAAGCATTTTCTTAATTTTCTTCTTGCTTATAATGGAGATGATGATATTCTTCACGCAGTGAAAAGAATTTCTCAAAAAGTGCGTAACAGTCAAGAGGGAGTTGAGATCACCAAGGAAATGATTAAAGAAAATCTGATTACCAATGAAATTCCTGATGTAGATTTAATAATTAGAACTGGGGTGAATGGCGATCCACATAATAGTGCGGGATTTTTGATGTGGCAAACTCAAAATTCTCAATATCATTTTTCTGAAAAGCTTTTCCCTGATTTCAAGGTCGAAGAATTTAGGAAGGCAATTCAGCAATATGTATTAAGAAAAAAAAGATTAGGTAAATAACATTATTATTTCTGCTCAACTAAAAAATCTTTTTGCTATTAGGTGGGGAATTTATTAGGGGAATAATAATATCTTTAGAGTATTAATAAAAAAAGAGGTAATTAATTAACAAAAAAAACAAATGGTAAGAGAATTTAGAGATGAGAGTTTTGAAGATGAAGTTTTGAAAAATGAAGAACCAGTCTTAATAGATTTTTGGGCTCCCTGGTGTGGTCCTTGTCAAATGGTTGGTCCTATTGTAGAAGAGATTTCTAATGAAATTGGTGACAAGATAAAAGTTGGGAAAGTTAATGTTGATGAAAATCCTGAAATATCAGAAAAATATGGAATTATGTCAATACCAACATTGATCATCTTTAAAAAAGGAGAAATTTTTCAACAATTAGTTGGTGTTCAACCCAAAGAAGTATTGTTAGCAGAAATTAATAAAGCTCTTCAATAATAAGTAAAAACAAAATTACATGAAAAAATTGGCAATTCTGGGGGCTGGACCAGCAGGATTAACAGCTTCCATTTATGCTTCTAGGTATAATATTGATCACATTCTCATTGGATCAGAAGTTGGTGGGTATCTTAATGAAATTCATAAAATTGAAAATTATCCTGGGTTTCCAAGTATTTCTGGACTTGATCTTTCTCAGAAATTCAAAGAGCATTCTGAGAAATTGGGAAGTAATATAATTCAGGAATCAGCTACTGGCCTTAAAAAAATTGAAGGAGGATTTGAAATTGAAACTGATAAAGAAAAATATCAAACTGAAAATATTATATTTTCAATCGGAACAGTTTTCAGAATAATTAATATTCCTGGAGAAAAAGAATTAACAGGGAAAGGCGTGTCCTATTGTGCAACTTGTGATGGACCATTCTTCAGAAATAAAAAAGTTGTTGTCGTTGGAGGAGGAAATTCTGCTGCTGTAGCTGTCATGATTCTTTCTGAATTTACTGATCATGTTGATATGATTTATCGAGGGGATACTTTGAGATGTGCGCCGACTTTTAAAGATCAAATGGAAAATTCAGAAAAGATTAATATTATTTACAATACCAATATCACTGAGATTAAAGGTGAAACGAAAGTTGAAAAAATTATTCTGGATAATGAAATAAATGGGGCTAATGAGATGAAGGTCGATGGAGTTTTTATCGAAATTGGATCTGACCCAAATATTAGTCTGGTAAATTCAGTCGGAGTTGAGCTAGATGAAAAAAACTATATTAAAACAAACCAAGACCAGTCAACAAATGTTGAAGGATTTTTTGCAGCCGGAGACATCACTACCAATTCAAATGGTTTCCGACAAATCATTACTGCTTCTTCAGAGGGGGCAATAGCAACACTTGCGGTGTATGAAAAGATTAAATCTAAGAATAAGTAGGGAGTTTCTATCTTCCAATTTTCAATTAAGACGTCTATGGAAATCTGAAATGTAGGCAACATATTTTCTCGAAAAATTCCATTAGAATGTCATGCTCTCGAAAATAAATTGTCTACATTTCAGTAGATCATAAGAATTACTTATTTAATTACTTACATATTTACTTATATTGAGATTTTGAACAACATACTTTCTCCCAAAATCTCATCGGAATGGCTTGACTCTCGAAAAGATATTATTCAAAATCTTTTATTAAGAGCACGGTAATATTAATAAATAAATATAAACAATCTATATGAAAAAAAAGACCCCGTTTGATTTTAGCAAAGAAGGGAAGATTGAAATCAGATCAAAATACTCGCTCACTCTTGAAAATGCTCATTTAATCTACACTCCAGGAATAGCAGAAGTAGTCAAGAAAACTGCTAATAATCCAGAACAAACAAAGAAGCTAACCTGGAGAAATAAGACAGTTGCGATTGTAACTGACGGAACAGCTGTTTTGGGTCTTGGTAATCAAGGACCACTTGGTGCCTTGCCAGTTATGGAAGGGAAGTCTGTTATTTTCAAAGAACTTGGAGATATTAATGCAATTCCAATTCTGCTTTCAACACAAGATCCAAAAGAAATTATTCAGGCCATCAAAGCAATTGCGCCAAGTTTTGGAGGAATTAATATTGAAGACATTGCTGCTCCGGATTGTTTTGAAATTTCTGAAACGCTTCAAAAAGAGTTGGATATTCCAGTTTTTCATGATGATCAATTCGGAACTGCGATTGTAATTCTTGCTGGACTAATCAATGCCACGAAAGTCACTGGAAAGAACTTGAAAAAAACAAAAGTTGTTTTATCAGGAGCTGGAGCAGCTGGGAGTGCTACAACAAAATTATTATTGAAATATGGAGTTAAAAATATTATTGTTTTCGATTCAAAAGGAGCGGTTTCAATAAAAAGAAAAAATCTTTATGCTGTGAAAAAACAAATGGCTAGAGAAACAAATCCAGAAAATTTCAATGGATCAATCCATGAAGCTCTCAAGGGTGCTGATATTTTTATTGGACTTTCTAAAGGAGGACTTCTCAAGAAAAAAGATATTGAAAATATGGCAGAAAATGCTATTGTTTTTGCTATGGCAAATCCTGTTCCAGAAATCATGCCAGACAAAGCAAAAGAGGCTGGCGCAAAAGTCGTCGCCACGGGAAGAAGTGATTTTCCGAATCAAATAAACAATGCCCTTGTTTTCCCTGGAATCTTCAAGGGAGCTCTTGAAAACAATAAGCGTTCAATTACCATTCCAATGATGCTTCGAGCTGCTAAAGCTCTCGCCGAAATAATTAAAAAACCAACCACAACAAAACTTTTACCAAAAATAACCGATCGAAGAGCTGTTAAGGCCATTGTTGGTTCGATAAAGTAAAAATTAACAATACAAAAAATGATGAAAGAGACAGACATTCTAATTATTGGAGGTGGGCCGGCAGGAATTGTTGCGGGAACTACTGCAAGAAAAAATTATCCAACTAAAAAAATTACATTAGTTCGAGAGAAAGAAGAATGTGTAATCCCTTGTGGTATTCCATATATTTTTAATCGATTAGATTCAGTTGAACAAGATCTAATGTTAGATACTTCTTTAGAAGCAAATAAAATTGATTTATTAATTAGTAAAGCAATAGAAGTTGATTCGAATAAAAAAGAAGTTCTTTTGGAAAATAATGATAAAATTATTTATGAAAAACTTATTTTATCAACAGGTTCAAGTTCAAGTTTGATTCCTATTAAAAACATAGAAAAAGAAGGGGTTTGGTATATTAAAAAAGATTTTGAATATTTAAAAAAACTTAGAGAAGCGGTTTTAAAATCAGAAAACATTGTAATTATTGGTGGTGGATTTATCGGTGTTGAATTAGCAGAGGAGTTAAGTAGTATTAAAAACTTGAAAATTAGTATCGTAGAAAGAATGGAAAGCTGTTTATCAACAACTTTCGATAATGAGTTTACTAAAATAATCGAAGATAGTCTTAAAGAAAAAAACATTCAACTTTATATAAATTCAAATGTGGAAGAAATTGGAGGCAATAATAGGGTAGAATACGTAAAGTTGGAAAAAGAAGATATTCCTGCTGATCTTGTTATCGTTTCTGTTGGAGCAAAGCCAAATGTTAATTTGGCAGAAAAAATGAATATTGAAATTGGTGAATATGGAGGGATTAAAGTTGATGATTATATGAAAACAAACATAGATAATGTTTTTGCGATTGGAGATTGTGCTGAAACTAAATGTTTGCTTACAAATAAGATTGTTCCTGTGATGCTTGCTTCAACTGCTTGTCATGAAGCAAGAATTGCTGCTGCTAATTTATATGAAAAAAATGAACTATTAAAAAGTGATGGAACTTTATCAGTTTTTTCAACTTCAATATATGGAATGGCAATAGGAATTGTAGGGTTAAGCGAGAAGATGTGTGAAAAAGAAAAAATTGATATAGTTGTTGGAGAAAGCGAAGCGCCAAATCATCATCCAGGAACATTACCAAATACTAAGAAAATAAAAATTAAGCTTATCTTTTCTAAAGATTCAAGCAGGTTACTAGGCGGACAAATTATCGGCCCAGAGAGCGTTGGGGAAATGATTAATGTGGTTGCATTGGCTATTCAAAAAAAATCAACGATTTATAATCTTGATACGCTGCAAATTGCTTCTCATCCGCTTTTAACTTCTGCGCCAACTGTTTATCCAATAATTGCTGCTGCTCAATCTGCATTGACAAAAATTCAAACATAATCTTTTTCGTAAGAAATAGTAACTTTAATCTAAAAAATCCAGTAAAAAACGATAATATTTTTTGTCATTTTTCTGATGTATGTTATAATTACAAATAATTAAATCAAGTTAACAATTAATTAAAAAGGATATGAAAGAGTTTATGGAAAGTAACATCGATAATCCGGAAGATCAAGAGAAGAACAATCCAGAACAAGAAAGCTCGGAACAAGAAAAAGTAAATATTGACGAAGAAGATGCTGAAATAGAAGAGCTTTTAGAAAATAATAAAGAACAAATTAAACAGGCAGCAGAAGATTGGTTGGCTTCTGAAGAACAATCTTTAAAAAATGATGACAAGAAAAGACTTAAAGTTCTTGCTGCTATTGGAGCCCTTGCAGCCATTTCTTTGACTACAATAATTAATCCAGGAAATACTCCACAAGAAATAATATTGCATATGGCAATTGCATATGGCATATCGGGTTCTATAGGAGCAACCGCTGGCGCAATTTCTGGTAAGGTTTATAACTTTTTTAACAGAAAATTTAAAAAAGACAATAAGATCAAACAAACTAAAAGAACAACTGAGTATGGAGACCCTAAGGGAGGCATAGGATCACAAGACTCTTTAGTGAGAGATGAAAGGCCTTTTGAATAATTTAAATAATAAATAAAAAAGATGGAAAATAAAAAAGCAGAGGAAAATTTAAAAAAATTAAATTTACTATTTGAAACTTTAGGATTTGACGAAGAAACAAAAAAAGATCATATGGAAAGAATTATGAGTCTTGTTTTTGTTTCCGTATCTAAAAAACTTGATCAAATGATTGTAGAAGAAAGAGATTCAGAGCTTCCAGAAATGGAATCTTTTAAGGACTTCTATGATTATTACGAGCAATATGTTGATCAGGACATAATTAATAGCGTAATAGAAGAAACAGCTGGAAAAAAATTCAAAGAATATTTTACTGCAATAGCAAAGTCATTACCAGAAGAGTAATTCGTTATTTTATTAGAAAATAAAATTCCAGCAAAAAACGGTAGCGAGATTTTCTCGTTACTGTTTTTTAGAAGAATTCCTAATAACTCAATAAGCATAAAAACGTCATCTTGTCAAGTGGTAGGGATTGACAAAATTGGTAAAAAGTAGTATAATAGAGCTTCGTTATCAGAATGGCTGATGATGAATGTACATTGAAATACTGGCACATTGACTGTGTTAGTTTATTTACCAAACTTTACGGAGGTAAAAAATGAAAAAGAGTAATGAAGTAAAAATGGGTGAAAGTGTTTCCCTGGCAATTCACTTCTGTCATTCATTATTGGACGGCAAAGAATGTTGGGGTATTTACCTTGATAAAAATCGAGTCACTTGTCATTATGCGTTGTCGAGATATAGTATTCCATGGGATTATAAAGAAATGATTATCTTTAAGTGCAAGCTACTAAAATCCTGGGAAGATGAAAGTCTTTGTGAAAAAAGATGGGTACATGTTTTCTTAAGAAATAGGGAAAATGGAGAAACTTTTCTTATTATGATTCTCATGAAAAAACTCATTCTTTTTCAGCCTAGTCACTGGGAAGTCAGCATTGTTGATTTTCCTTTAGACAAAAAAGAAAATGGAAAGAGACGAGCTCTTTTCATTCAATAAACCTCTTACTCCTAAGAAGACCATGGTCAAATTTGATCATGGTCTTTTCAATTTTTATAGTAATAACAAAACTACTAACTAAAAACTAATGACTAATAACTAGTAAAAATTTGACCATTTCTATTCATTAGTTTAGAATAATACAAAAGAAGTAGGGGGTTAATGGCTAACAATTCTTAAAGACTGAACTATGAAAATTGTACTACAAAAAGAGGTAAAAGGACTTGGGAAGCCTGGAGATATCAAGGAAGTTGCAAATGGATTTTCACAGAATTTTTTAATTCCAAATGGATTAGCTGTTCCTGCAACAGAAGATGCAATTAAAAACGCTGAGAAAATTGCTGAAAAGCAAGAAGAAGCTAGTCAACAAGAACTTGAAGTTACTCAGAAAATTGCTGGGGAACTTGATGGCAAAGAAATTACTATCAAGGAAAAAGCGGAAGATGGAAAATTATTTGGTTCAATAAACACTGAAACTATTGTAAAAAAACTTGCTGAAGAGAATGTTAAAATAAATAAAAACAATGTTGAGTTGAGTGATCCAATCAAGGAGGTCGGGGAGCATAAAGTGAAGATTAAACTTGATCATGGACTTGAAGCGGAAATAAAAATCGTTATTGAAGAAGCTTAGTTTAAAAAATACAACTATAAGTAAAGCCACAAGGGGGTGGCTTGGTTTAATTTGATAAAATTTCAAAAAAATGGCGCTAAAAAATCCAAAGTATATATTCGTATTTGGGGGAGTAATGTCTGGAATTGGAAAGGGCATCGCAACTTCATCTATCGCTAAGATTATTCAATCAAGAGGATTTAATGTCAGTGCTATTAAAATTGATCCATATATTAATGTTGATGCTGGAACAATGAACCCGACCGAACATGGTGAAGTTTTTGTTTTAGAAAGTGGACTTGAAACTGATCAGGACATGGGGAACTATGAAAGATTTCTTGATATTACTTTGCCAGCCACAAATTATATGACAACAGGAAGTGTTTATCAGAAAGTGATTGAGCGAGAAAGAAATTTAGAATACAAAGGAAAATGTGTTCAAATTATTCCTCATGTAACTGGAGAGATTATGAAGACAATAGAGGATGCATCTAAGATTAATGATGCTGATTTTGTTATTATTGAAGTTGGAGGAACAATAGGGGATTATGAAAATGACCTATTTACTGAGGCGGCTCGTCAGATGCGCTTAAAGCATCCTGATGACGTCTTATATGTTATGTTAAGCTTTGTCCCTTATCCATCCAAAGTAGGTGAAATGAAGACAAAACCAACCCAACAAGCTGCAAGATCTTTGAACTCAGCAGGAATTCAGCCAGATATTATTATTGCAAGAAGTGAGCAACCTATTGATGAAAAGAGAAAAGAGAAAATTGCTTTGTTTTGTAATATTAATAAAGAAGAGGTAATTTCTGCTCCAGATGCTGAATCCATTTATGAGATACCTTTAA
This sequence comes from uncultured Bdellovibrionales bacterium, assembly GCA_964421125.1. Lineage (GTDB taxonomy): Bacteria > Patescibacteriota > Minisyncoccia > Moranbacterales > DUUL01 > UBA2193. Next base: position 28,008 of record CAYQVD010000010.1, on the reverse strand, counting down.
ATTTTGAAAATGATCATCTAAGTGAAATTATTCTTAAAAAATTGAAAGTAAAGCCTAAGAAAACTAACTTAGATGATTGGCGAGCACTTACCAAAAGAATTAGAAATTCAAAAAAGGAAGTTAAAATTGGAATTGTTGGAAAATATTTTGGGACAGGAGAGTGCGTTCTTTCTGATGCATATATTTCTGTTATTGAAGCAATTAAGCATGCTTCATTTGCCAATAATCGAAAACCATTAATTGACTGGATTAATTCTGAAAAATTTGAAAAAGATCCTAAATCAATTAAAGAATTAAAAGAATATGATGGAATAATTGTTCCTGGTGGATTTGGAAGTCGAGGAGTGGAAGGTAAAATTAAAACTATTCAATACGCGAGGGGAAATAAGATTCCATATTTAGGACTTTGTTACGGAATGCAATTAATGATTCTCGAGTATGCTCAAAATGTTCTTGGAATCAAAGAAGCTAATACTACTGAAATTAAAATCGGGTCAAAAGCACCTGTCATTGACATTATGCCAGATCAAAAAAGCAAGCTGGAAAATCATGATTATGGAGCAACTATGAGACTTGGTGGTTATCCTTGTGTGATTAGCAAAAATACTCATGCATTTTCTGCTTACAAAAAAACAAATATTACTGAGCGACATCGACATCGATATGAAGTTAATCCTGAATACATTGAACAGCTAGAGGATTCTGGGTTAATATTTTCCGGAAAGTCTCCCGATAAGATTTTAATGGAGATTGTGGAGCTTCCAAAAAAAGCTCATCCATTTATGGTGGGGAGTCAGTTCCATCCAGAATTTACATCCAGTCCATTAAATCCAAATCCACTATTTTTGTCGTTTATAAAAGCAGCAAAAAAATAGTTACAAAAAAGCTTCCTTAGTAAGGGAAGCTTTTTTTATATATATAATAAAAAAACAAAAAATTTTACTAAACTACATTAGCAAACTTAGCCTTTTCTAATTTTCCGGTGAATTTAACTACTTTCTTGGTAGTATATTTAACCATTCCGTTTTTAAGAGCAATTAGAGTATCATCCCCAGTTCTCTTGACATTTTCTCCTGGTCGCCATTTTGTTCCTCTTTGTCGAATAATAATTTCACCTTTACCTACTGGTTGGTCTCCATAGACTTTTACTCCGAGTCGTTTTGAGTTGGAATCTCTTCCATTTCTAGTGGATCCACCTGCTTTTTTCTGTGACATTTCTTTATTTCAAAGTTTAATGATATATTAATATAACAATACCAATAGTAAATCAATATGAAAAAATTGTCAATAAAACTAATAAACAGTTCCAAGGAAATTTGGCACAAGCAAGGTGAAAGAATTCTAGTACTTTTAGCTTTAATATTAGTGGCTTTGGTTAGTTTCAATGCCGGTCAAACTCACGAAAAATCGATTAAATCAGCTGAGATAAGTATGACAATTAATGAAAGTAGTAGTAAAATAGTGCAAAAAGAACAAGAAGTGAAGGCTCTTGGCGAAGCCTTGGAAAGAAAGGGGTTAGAAATTCCACAAGAAAGTGCTGTAGATGAAAAAATAGCAGATACAGCAGAAAATGAGTGCGCTTTTGTTGGATCAAAGAATTCTGATAAATATCACTTGCCAACTTGCCAATGGGCGAGTAGGATAAAGCAAGAAAATCGTGTTTGTTTTTCGTCCGTTGAAGATGCTCAGAATCAAGGATACGAACCCGCAAAATGTTGTAATAAATAGTGTTACGAATTACGAATTATTACAAATATACGAATATACAAATAACTTAAAAAATAATTGTTATGAAAATCAATCCGACTGTCATTTCCTTAGGTGGATCATTAATTGTTCCTGACAAAATCAATTGGAAATTCTTAAAAGAATTCCGAAAATTAATAATTTCAAGAATTAAAAAAGGAGAAAAATTCATTATTGTTACTGGAGGTGGTGGAACTGCCAGGGAATACCAAAACGCTGCTAGTAAAATTACTAATTTAACAAATGACGACCGTGATTGGATTGGCATTCACACCACCAGACTTAATGCTCATTTAATCAAAACTATTTTTCGAAACTATGCTCATCCAAGAATAAATAAAAATCCTCGAACTAAAGAAAATCTTGATGTTCATTTCAAAAAAGGAGAGGGGATCATGGTAGCGGCTGGATGGAGACCAGGATGGTCAACTGATTACGTTGCCACCATTCTTGCTGAAAGATTAAAAGCAAAAAGACTTCTTAATCTTTCTAATGTAAAATATGTTTGCGATAAAGATCCTAATAAATTTAAGGATGCCAAGAAATTTGAAAATATGACTTGGAAAAAATTTCGTAAATTAGTTGGAAACAAATGGGAGCCTGGTGCAAATACTCCATTTGATCCAGTTGCATCAAAACATGCTCAAGAAATTGGACTTGAAATTGTAATTGCAGAAGGAAGAAATATTAAAAATCTTGCTAATATTCTTGATGGGAAGAAAAGCATTGGGACAATAATTCGATAGGTTTTGAATTATCGCTAGTTGAATTTATATCCGCAAGACTAATAATTTTTTTATTAAGTAACTTGTTACTTAATAAAAATTGATACTTATAAGTTTAAATTATGAGAATAATAACTTTTGTCGCATTTATATTGTTAATTCTGGGAATAGCCTTTGGTTTTTTGTGGGCTCTTGATGTTGAAATAGAAGGAGTGGTTATAAATCCAGAATTAAAACCTTCTATACAAAAAATCACCACAAAGGTGAAAGATTTAATCTACGACGAAGCCACGAAACACAATCCAGATGGAGATATGATCCCGGATATGATTGATGATAAAATTAAAGAAGAGATTAAAGAAAGAGTGAATTAAAAATTTTATCAAAAATTAAGGATTGCTTTACTGAGAATTTAACGCTTAACTTTAATCACGATTCCTGGATCCCCGCTTCCGCGGGGATGACAAAAAAGAATATCTCGCATTAAATACTATTTCCCAGAATCTTTTTTAACATTTATTGAAGTGGATTCTTTTTCGATGTATTTTGTGTCTCCTACTGATTTTTTGACTTGGGGTGGGAGAGTGGCAGACACTTGTCGCAATTTCACAGCATCAACTTTTAAAACTTTTTCCCAAACACCAACTTCTTCAAGAATGTTTTTTAATTTTTCTTCGTCGTATTTCCAGGTCTTTCTTGAAGTTTTTGCAATAATTTTTCCTTCTGCAAAAAATCGTTCCACATTTTCAGTTTCCATAATTTCAAGAATCTTTTCTTGAAGTTCAACAATTCTTCTTTTTTCACCTTTGATTTTATCCTGAAGGACTAAAAACTCTTCAATCATCTGAGTCTTTTCTGTGTCACTTGGAATGTTTTTTTCTTCCTTGAATTTATGTTTCCACATTGGACAAATTTTTTGATGTCCGCACCAATCACAAAGTGGAGTTACTTGAGCGGGGAAGTCAGATTTTTCAATTTCATGAATGATTTCAAGAATGCTTTCTTTTTCTTCTTCTATTTGTTGAAGAGTTTTTGAGGTGGTTAATTTTGTTCCATGTTTAAGAAAATATAAAGAAAGATCAATTTGCTGAGTATTCTTTTCTAAATCAGGATGACGTTTTAGAAAAGAAAGAAGATAAATTAAAAGTTGCATGCTGGTTTCGACAGTTTCTTGAGGAGGGAGTTTTCGAGAAGTTTTGTAGTCAATGATCTCAAATCCTTTATCCGTCTTGTCGATTCGGTCAATAAAACCAGAGATAATATGGCTTTCTTTTCCATCTTTAATTTCAACAGAAAAACGTGACTCTAGGGCTACAATTTGTGCTTCATTTGGATCATTTTTCTTGTAGTAATCTTGAATAATTCTGACTCCTTGAGCAAAAGCTGTTCGTTCCTGAAGTTCATCATTGAAAACATCGGGATTCCATTTAGAAGAAAAATGATTCAATGCATCTTTTTCTGTTGGAAGAAGAAAATTTCCATCATGAATAAACTTCATAGTGTTATGAATTAGAGTTCCAAAAATTGCCTCTGGTCCCTTGGGAGTTCTTAGCTTATCAATCTGTTGAAACTTATATTTCAACGGACAAGTTTTAAATGTATTTAAAGCGGAAAAAGAAGTATTCATTTTGCTAGTTGATAGTTTTCGTTTATTGTTTATTAATATTTTAACATTTCTATAATAATTGTCAGTAAAACTACTAATAATTATTCTTTAACCAAGAAATCAATAATTTTAGCACCAATGAAAGAAAAGATGATTATTAAGACAGAAATAACTATGGTATATATTAATCCAAAATAAAAAATCATTACTGGGATGAAAGGGATTTTGACGTTGCGGTTATAAAGAAAAATTGCAAGTGATCGATTACTCATGCCATGTTTTTTTAAATCACCAAGCATAGGAAAAAGAACATAGGGAGGACCAGAAACAAGCATTCCGGTGACTGCGGAATAAATATCAGCCTTAAACCCAGCTTGCTTGCCAAAATATTTTTCTATTTTTTGGGGCTTAATAAAATAATTAACTAAAAACATTATCGGAAAAATCAAAATCAAAAGTAGAATTACTTTATATAAAATTTGCAAAAAATTATTCCAGGAATTAATAAATAATTCATAGTCAACGAAAAAAATCACTGCATAGAGAACAATTGAAATAATTAAAAACTTTATTGAACCAGAAATTTTCATTTAAATAAGTTAACAATAAGAATGGTTAGTATAGCTATTATGATTGAGAAGAAGAAGTTGATAATATTTCTTACAATTGCAAATTTTTTACCTAAATATTTAGCTTCAAGAGGTACCATGGCAACACCTACGGTAGTCCAGGTCATTATAAAAGCGGTGACAGCAAGCAAGCTAACGCCACTCTCAAGAAGTTCGCCACCAATAATATAGCTAGTTAGAGGTATACTGAAGGAAATGCTACCAAGAATTGAACCGATCAGAGGGTCAATTAAAAAATTGCCACTAAAAAACTTTGCATAGTTTTCTTGAAAAAGAGAATTGAGCAATCCGATTAAAAGCAATACACCAATCATTATTGGCAGGGAGGATGTGAGAGTCTTTAGAGTTTTTACAAAAGTTTTTTGCATAGAATGAGTGGGGAGCACTATTAAAAATGACTATGTGTTGTTTCTATTTTATTAAGATATACTACGTCGCACAATGTATATTTCACGACGTTTTGTATATTTTAAACCAAATATAGTGAGATAGTAACTTTTTGTTAAAACTAATCAAATTTGGTATTATATTGCCTTCTAAGAAGAAAAAGTTTCGTTTTTGAGTCAACATTAAGGTATCCCTATACCACCCCAATGCTCTCAATCTTGAAACTTTTTTGAGTAAATGATCATGTCTGCCTTAAGTAAGAATTCTTGCTAGATTTCTTAGTAAAATAAAAAAAGTTAATGCTATACTCCCAATAGATTCCTGCTGGAGTTAAAGTTTTTTATAAAAGTTAAAACACTCACTTAATCATTGTAATTTAAAACTTTTATTATTTTTTACCTAGATTAATTTAATGAAATATTTTTAACTTGAAAATCAAAAAACCAAATATCCTCTCCCCTATCTCCTGTAAATCATTCTAATTCCAGTAGAAGTTTTATGTCTTTTTTGACTACTCACTAAAAACTACCAATTACCAACTAAAACACACTACCTCCCTGTTTTAAAGAAAAAAAGAGGGAATTAGGTGTCGTTTTTTTAATCCTTATAAATAATCATTTGATTAATTGTTGTAGAACTTCCATAAATTGAACCAACAAGTTTTTTAGTGGTTCCTAGATAAATATTTGATCCGAACAATGGATCATGTACTATGTAATCATTGCTATCCTTTCCATGAATTACTACATAATGACCCGCTCCACCACTAGTAGCTCTCACGAACACAATAACTGGATTATTTTTTTTAATTTCCTTATCGATTGTACTCCAATTAACATTTCCATGATACTTACTACTACTTAAGGAAACATTGCCCCATGAAAGTGGCCATTCAATTAAATCTCTATAAAAAATTGGTTTCTTTGCGAGACTTCCTGGTGTAATATCTTCGTCATGATAAGTAAAAACCATTGCTACTGCAGAAATTGCACAACCGTAATCTTTCATCAAAGAAGATGAAATACCAATCCTAGTTTGAGCCCACCTATTATCGTCTTGAGCATAATACCATTTTGTTGAAGCTCGATATTTTTCTTTAGGTTTTTTAGCATTTGCTTTAATACTAGATAGTTCACCTTTAATTTCAGACGAGAAACTATCCACTCCACCGATTAACTCCTTTTTCTGTTGTTCCACTCTTACAAGTAATTCTTGATATTTTGATTCCTCCCCTTTTGTTTTACCTAAAAGAAAACTCTTGCTTTTTTGTTCATTTGCAAGGTTGAGAAGTTCGTCTTCCAGTTCTTTTTCATTATCTTCTAATCCTGCTTTCTTATCTTCTACTTCGGCTTGTTCTTGGCCAAGTTCTTCTTTTTTAACCTTAATGTTTCCTAGTACTTTTTCTACTTCCTGTGAGGCTTGATTGAGATATTCTGAATGATTAAAAATATCAGACAAACTTCCCTTGCTTGAAAGAATTGATAAAGAAACCTCTTTTTCAAGTTTATAATAAGTTCTTAACATTTCTGCCATTCCTTCCTTAGTTTTTTCGATTTCTTTTTCTGTTTCACTAATATTATTTTTTAACTCATTAACTTCATTCTCTTTATTTCTAATTTCATTTTTAGTAGATTTAACATTCTTTTCAATTTTTATTTCATTAAGTTCCATTATTTCAAGTTGATTCTTGAGCGTATTTTGTTGTTTTTGTTTTAATTCAATCATTTTTCGATAATCATCTGCCTTGTCCTCAAGATTTTCAATTTCTTCAACAACCTCTTCGTCGGCTGAATTAACTATAGAATTTGTCAAAGTAAAAATAAAGAAACAAATAAATACTCCTAAAATTAAACCTAAAATTTTATTTAACTTTTTATTTTTTATTTTCTTTTGCATATTATTTTAATTTCTCAATAGCCCTTTCAATTCTTTTTAGTGATTTCTCCTTATTAATCACCCATGCAATTTCAAAAGGACTTGGGCTTTGTTTTTCCCCAGTGAGGGCCACTCTTAACGGCCAAAGATGATCACCAACTTTTCCGTCAGCCTCTTGGAAGAGCATTTCTTTTATATCTTTCATTTTAGCAAAATTTTCAATTTTTTCAATAGCTTTTTTCATCTTTTCTAAAGCATTAACAGTTTCACTGTCAGTATTTTCTTTCCATCTTAAAAGTTCTTTGTCGTATTCTGGTTCGGAAAAATAGAAATCGATATTTTCTGTAACATTAGAAAGTTTTTTCATTCGTTCTTGATCAATTGAAACTATTTTTTCGGCTACTTCCCTTCCAATGTTTATATTTTTTTCTTGAGAATATTTTTCTAGATACGGTAAGCAAAGAGTTGTTAATTCCTCAATAGATTTTTGTTTAATGTAATATGCATTTGTCCAATCAAGCTTTTTCATATCAAAAACTGCTCCAGCCTTATGAAGACCTTTTTCGTCAAAAAGTTCTTCGAGTTTTTTCATAGAAAAAAATTCTTCTTCACTTTTTGGATTCCAGCCAAGTAATGCTAGAAAATTAATTAGTCCTTCTGGAAGATATCCATTTTCTTGAAAATCTGCCACACTTACATCACCTTGTCGCTTGGATAATTTCTTACGATTTTCATTAACAATACTTGGCAAATGAATAAATTCGGGTGCATCCCAGCCAAAGTATTTATACAAAATAATATGTTTTGGTGTACTTGGGATCCATTCTTCTCCTCTTAAAACATGAGTAATTTCCATTAAATGATCATCAACTACAACGGCTAAGTGATAAGTTGGAAAGCCATCTGATTTCATTAAAACTTGATCATCAATCGTATTTGAAGAAACAATAATTTCTCCAAAAACTCCATCATCAAATTTTATTTCTTCGTCTTTCGGAATTTTTAATCTGACAACATATTTTTCTCCAGCTTCAATTCTTTTTTGTGCATCTTCTTTTGGAAAATCTCGACAATGACCATCATACATTGGAGCTTGTTTGTTTTTTTGTTGTTCCTTTCTTACTTCGTCAATTCTTTCTGAAGTACAAAAACAATAATATGCCTTGTCTTCATCGATTAATTGCTGTACATATTTTTTGTAAATATCAAGTCTTTTTGATTGAGTATATGGTCCTTTTTCACCTGATTCTTGAATTTTATTATTTTTTCCCAGCATTACACCCTCGTCAATTTTCATTCCAGACCACGCAAGAACATCCAAAATTCTTAAGGTTGCATCATCGACAAGTCTTTTTTGATCAGTGTCTTCAACTCTTAGAATAAATTCTCCGTTGTGTTTTTTTGCGTACAAATACGCATAGAGAGCAGTTCTTAAATTTCCAATATGAACATAGCCGGTTGGTGATGGCGCGAATCGTGTTCTTACTTTTTTCGTTATTTCTGTCATTTTTTTAATTTCAATATCTTATTAAGCTTTTATACATAAAAACAATTGTTGATTTCCAAATTTTCCAAAATCTATTAGGTCTAGCAAGAAATCTCCAAAGCCATTCTAGCCCAATCTTTCTCATAAATTTTGGAGCTCGTCTTTGTCTCCCTGTCCAAAAATCAAAAGTTCCACCAATTCCAATCGCTAACTTTAAATTTGGCCAATTTTTCTTATTTTCAGAAATAAATTTCTCTTGATATGGAGCACCGATTCCTACTAAAATGACTTCCCGGTCTTGTAATTGTGAATTAATTTCTTCACTAATTCCCTCTTTTTTAAGATTATATTCAATACACTTGATATCTGCTTGAAAGTTGTTTGAAAATTTCTCAATATCTTTCAAATTACTTAGTCCATCTTTTCGAAAAACAAAAGCTGTTTTTAGATTATTTTTTATGGAACTTTTTAAGACATGTCTTGCTAAATCGACTCCGGCAATTCTTTCTGAAACGTTTCTTTTTTTAAACCATCCCATCAATTTAATTCCAAATCCATCAATGTTTTTCAAATCTGCTTTATTTAAAATATTTTTATACGCATTGTCTTTTTCTGCGAAAAGTAAAAGTTCTGGGTTTAGAGTTACAATAATCAATGATTTTCTTGAATTATCTCCAATTAAATAGTCATTAATAATTTTTAATGTCTCTTTCTTGGAATGGTTTTGAAAATCTACTCCCCAAAATTCAGTCATTTCATTAATTTTTAGTTAAACTCGATTGAATCTATTGTGTAATATTGCTGTTTTCTTTTCTCAATTTTACTTTCAAATATTTTAACTCCCGTTACTGGAATTAATAAATCCACATCTTTTTCAATTTCATCTGCTTTTTCCAGCGCTTCTTCTTTTATTTTAGATCCTTTGAGTTTTCCAAGATTGATATGTGGTCGAAATTCTTTTTTGTCAATTTCGAGATCATTTACCACTTGCTCTGTTTTATAACGAAAATCAATTAATTTCTGATTTTTATCTCCAATCAACCAGACCATTTTAGGATTATCTTTACTAGGGGCTAATACTATTTTATTCAAATGAATATCAAATATCTCGGTATTTTTTAATGCCTCAAAAATTTTTGCTTCTAGCTTAACCATTTCATCATCTTCTAAATATCCCAAAAAAGAAAGTGTGATATGATAATTATCTTTGTCGATCCATCGAGCAGATAACTTATCTCTCATTTTATCTACTTTCTTATTTATGAATTTTTTTGCTTTTTCGTCAATATCAATAGCGATAAAAATTTTTCTTTGCATAAGATTGACTAAGCGTTTTTAATTTTATCTAACCCCTCTCCCTTCTTTTTGTCTTCTAATAAATCATTCATAAAAACACTAATTGCTGTTGCGAATGGAACTGCAATAAGAACTCCAAGAAACCCAGCCAAAATTCCACCAATCAAAAGAGAGAGAATAATTACCACAGGATCAAGACCTACTGCTTTTTTCATAATAAGTGGAGTCAGGACATAATTTTCTAATTGTTGAATTACGATATAGAAAATAATTACAAGTAATGCGGTTAGAGGAGAGATCGTAAGAGCGACCAATGCAGCAGGAATTAAAGCCATTACGGGACCAATGTATGGAATTATCTCAAATAAACCACCCAGTAATGCTAAAAGTAAAGCATATGGAACTCCCAGTGAAGACAAAACGAGATAATCAAGAGCAAAAATTATTATAATTAATGTGAATTGGCCAATTAACCAGCGACCCATTTTGTATTGTATTCTTGAAGTTAAATCAAAGGCGTATTCTTGATGTTTTTTCGGAGTAATAGCTCTAAGAAACCCCTTAATTCCTTCTTTTCTGACGAGCATATAGAAAGATAAAGAAAGTACTAATAATATTTTAAAAATACTACCAAGAAAAGTGAATGCGTTCGAAAAAATCTGAGAAAATAATTCTGTCATTCTCGAAGAGGAATTTTCAATAAGTCGTTGAAGATTATTTTCAAAATTATAATCAGCCGCTAATGCGGTCAAATTATTAATAAACGCTCCTATTCCTTCAAAATATTGAGGGATATTTTTCCCCAATTGCTGAAATTCTTCGACAATAATAGGAATGATTAAATATATTCCTCCGCCAAGAAAGGTTAGGCCGATTATATACAAAATAACTGTCGTGACAGCTCTTGGAATCTTTTTTTTCTCAAGTTTTTCAACTATTGGTTGAGCAGCACTAACGATTACTAATGCTATAAAAAGTAAAATTAAGACCTCCCTAATCAAATAAATAAACCATATCGCTAAAATAATTAGCGCTATTCTCCAAACAATTCCGCTAGAAATGTTTATTTCTGGTGTTTTAAGCATAAAATTTTAAATCTTTAAAAACTTTTTTAGCTCACTTTCATTCTTATGTGGTCCAACGACAGCTAAGTTTAAATTCTTGTTAACTAGGTATTTTCTAGATGCTTTTATTATATCATCCGCGGTTACTTTGTCTATTTCAATAAACAGTTCTTCTGGTTGTTTTATTTTTCTTCTAAATAACTCTTGATCACCTAAAAATGAAGCAACTGCACTGGAAGATTCAAGTGTCATCATAGTTTTTCCTTTCAAAAATTCCTTAGCATTTTTCAATTCCTTATTGGTCACTTTCTTTGTTTTAAGTTTTTTCATTTCTTCAAGAATCAAACCAATTACTTTTTTAAGATTAACATGTTCAACACCAGCTCTCGCAAAAAAGTACCCAGTGTCAGTCATTTGTTCTGATGCAGAATCAACGTAATAAGTTAACCCGTGCTTTTCACGTAATAAATTAAATAATCGACTACTCATGCCACCACCAAGAATTGTTCCAGCAAGCACTGCAGAAAATCGATCTTTGGCAAACATATCACATGAACGAAATCCCAATAACAGATGAGTTTGATCAGTTTCTTTAAAATGAAATTTTAACTGAGGTGCAGATTGTTTTTCTATTACTTTTTTCTTCGCATTTTTATTACCAGTATTTTTCTTGAGTTTAAATATTTTTTCAATTTCTTCTAATGCTTTTTCTTCATTAAAATTTCCAGCTAAAACTAAAACTGCTGAACTCAAAGAGTAATATTTCTTAAAGTAATCAATCAGCTCTTTCCTGGAAATTGATTGAATGGTTTTTTTGGTACCAACAATATTCCAGCCAGCTGGTTGATCTCCATACAAAAGGTCTTCGAAAACATCCCAAACATAACGTACTGGTGTATCTCGATACATTGATTCTTCTTGTAAGATAACACCTCTTTCTTTTTCAATTTCTTTTGCAGGAATTAATGGATTAAGAAAAATATCACTAACAACGTCCAAGGCTAGCTTCCAATGTTTGCTTGGAGTTTTTATCCAATAACCAGTTTGTTCTTTTCCAGTAAAAGCGTTTGACATTCCTCCAACACTTTCAATTTCCTCCATTGCCATTTTTGAAACTGGTCTTTTTTTTGTTCCTTTAAAAACCATGTGTTCAAGAAAATGAGAAATCCCACTCACTTTTTTAGTTTCGTATTTTGATCCAGTTCCTACAACAATTTGAGCGGTTACTGTTTGTGTTTCAGTCATTGGCACTAAAATTACTCGAAGTCCATTTTTTAATTTAACTTTTTTAAAATTCATTATTTTTTGTTACTTAACAAGTTACTTAACTCTCGAAACTCTAATTAATCCTGAGAAAGGAATAATTTTAATCCCCTTCTTTTCTAATTCATCAAGATAGATATTCATTCCAATTGAATCAGAAGAAATGTGTCCAGCAATAATAACATTTAAATTAGCTTTTTCAGCTGCTTTTCGATGATCTTCGCTTTGATGCATACCAATAATTGTTCCAATTCCTGCATTAGCCAAAGCCTGATAGATTTCTTTTGATCCTTCTGTTCCACCAGTCATTTCACCGATTGCAATTTTGCCACAACGATTTTTTTCACTCCCTGCAAAAAGCATTAGTCCAGCTCCTTTCTTTTTTGCTTCTCTATATTCCTCAATCTCAAGTAATGTTTTCATAATATCATCGACGATACGAGGTTTTGACTTTTTAATTTTTTCTTCAACAAATTTTGAAACACAATTATCAGCTGGGGTATGAATATTAATTAAATTAATATTTAATAATTTAGCCGCATCGACTGTCACATAATGATTAGCAGGACTTATTCCTCTGGTTACCTCGGAAATTCTTTTATGAATCATTTTTTCTGCCATTGCTACTGGAACACCATATTTTTCCATGATATCTACTTGATAATCCATTACGTCATCAAGTCCAGTTAAAGCAAGTCCAACTGGATGATGGTTGATTACTAAATCAATCCCAAGTTCTTTTGCAAGAAGCAAACCTCCCGTCGTAATATCAATACCCACTAAAACTTTTTTGATATTCTTTCTTCCTCCATCAAAATGAATTTTTGTATCAGGATAAGGATTTACAAATCTCTCTTTATCAAAAAATTCCTGCTCTTCCTTTGGAAGTTTTTTATACTCTTCTTTATTTCTTTCTAAAAGTTCTCCTATTTCTTTTTTTGTTCGAAAGTCATTTTCAATTCCGATTTTGATTCCTATATTAAATATTTCTTTTACGTTCATTTTTGTTAGTTTTTAGTTGTTAATTAGTGGTTTTTAGTTAAAACTCAAAGTTTTTGCCCAATTAAGATGTAGATAACATATTTTCTCGCAACGCCATCAGAATGGCGAGATCCTCGAAAATACATTATCTACATCTTAATCTTACTTGATGATTTCATGAGGTTTCATAAAATAAAGAATGCGTTTTCAAGCCTCTTAAAACTCCTTTTATTTTGGAGTATAGCTGATGTATTTTCGAGTGTCAGGTCATTCCTATAGGATTGGGAGAAAATATATTAGCTGTATTCCAAAATGCATATCCTCCTGATAATCGCAATACCTTTATCAGCTCTTTATCAAGTCATTTTAACTCATTTAGTCCCTTTTATCAAGCCAATCCTTGATTGCGTTTTCATAACGCCTTAATTTTGGGAACTTAGTGTTAATTAGTATAGTTGAATCAGCACGTTTTGCTGGTCTTGGAAATTCATCTGAGTTAACTGGGACAACTTTTACGCCCTCAACTCCAGCAATTTCAAAGAGTTTTAATACTCCTTCATACCAAGTCACCGCTCCTTCGTTGACGAGATGATAAATGCCAAAATCATATTCTTTTTCAATAAGCTTTTTTGTTGCAGTTGTTAAATCTGGAACATAGGTAAAATAAGCTTTTTCGCTATCAATCACCTTCAATTCATTTTTTTCTTTTGCCAAATTTAACATTACGTCAAAAAAACTTTTTTTAGCACTTTCACTTTTTCCGGGCAATCCAAAAAGTTTCGAAGTTCTTATTAAATAATATTTCCCACCAACTTCTTTTACGTTATTTTCGCCTTTCGCTTTGGATTCTCCATATTTTGAAATTGGATTTTTTTTGTCATCTTCATTGTATTCACCTTTTTCTCCATCAAAAATATAATCGGAAACATATTGAACAAAAACCGCATCAAGTTCTTTCGCAATTTCTGCAAGAGTTTCCGGTGCTTCTGTATTAAGTTTCAAAGCTTTTTGAAACCCTTCTTTGCTTTCCGCTTCATCCACATTGTTATATGCAGCACAATTGATAATCACGTTAGGCTTTTCTTGTCTGATTTTTTCTTTTGCAGATTTAGAATCTGTAATATCAATCTCACTAAAATCCCAAGCCAGTACTTTATAATTATCATCTTGAGAAAACTGCCTGACAATCTCTCCTCCGAGCATTCCTTTGGCGCCAATAACTAAAACTTTTTTCATTTTAAAAATGATTTATTTTTTATTCCCTGTTTTCATAATTTTTCTTGTAATATTTCATATATTCTCCTGATTTTATTGTCTTCCACCAATCTTGATTTTTTTGATACCAATCAATCATTATTTTCATTCCCTCTTTAAAGTTAACCTGTGGCTCCCAGCCTAACTCATTTTTAAGTTTTGAAAAATTAATTGCATATCTCTTGTCGTGTCCTTTCCTATCTGCAACAAATTCAATCATTTCCTCACCTTTCCCCATAAGTTCAAGAATTTTATAAGTAATTTCTTTATTGTTTTTTTCAGTATCTCCACCAACGCAATAAGTTTCTCCAATTTTTCCTTTTTGTAAAATTAGATCAATTGCTTGACAATGATCTTCTACCCAAAGCCAGTCACGAATATTCAATCCGTCTCCATAAAGAGGAATCTTTTTTTCTTCTATTAAATTAGTAATAAAAAGTGGCATTAATTTTTCCGGAAACATGTACGGTCCATAATTATTGGAACAATTTGAAATTGTTATTGGTAAACCAAAGGTGTGAAAATATGATCGCACTAGATGATCCGAGGACGCTTTTGAGGCACTATAAGGACTTCTTGGATCATATGGGGTCTCTTCATCGAACGCATCATCATCTGGACCAAGAGAACCAAAAACCTCATCTGTAGAAACATGATGAAAGCGAATATTGCTATTTTGTCGAGCTGATTCAAGTAGATTGAAGGTTCCAATCACATTTGTTTGAATGAATTGCTCTGGACCAAGGATTGATCGATCCACATGAGATTCTGCTGCAAAGTGAACAATCGCGTCTGGTTTTTCAGAAGAAATAACCTCTTCAACTTCTTGTTTTTGGCTAATATTAACTTTAATAAATTTGTAATTCTCTTGGCTCTCAAGATCCTTAAGATTCGCCAAATTTCCTGCATAGGTCAATGCGTCGATGTTAACAATTTCATCATCTTTATGATTTTTGATCCAATAATGAATAAAGTTCGAACCAATAAATCCTGCTCCACCTGTAATTAGTATTTTCATGGATAATTTTTAGTTTTTAAATTTTGTAATTTTTAAATAAATCTTAATTCTTAAATTTTTAAACATCAATAATTAAAACGGATTGTTTAAATCTTTTAGATTGGGCCATTCTTTGTCTCGTTCAGAGAGAATTGGGGCATCAACTGGCCAGTTAATTTTCAAATCTGGATCATTCCATGCCAAGCCTCCTTCTGAAGATGGATCATAGAAATCATCTGCTTTATACAAAACTTCTGTGTCATCTTCAAGCGTACAAAATCCATGAGCAAAACCTCGTGGAACATAAAGCATTAAAAAATTCTCAGCGCTCAATTCAAATCCTTCCCATTTTTCAAAAGTTTCTGAATCTTTTCTGAGGTCAACAATTACATCATAGACTGAGCCTTTAGTAACTCGAACTAATTTTGCTTGTGTGTGAGGAGCTGTTTGAAAATGAAGTCCTCGAAGAACACCTTTCTTTTCTGATTTTGAATGATTGTCTTGTATGAAATCATTTTTAATTCCAACTTCTTCAAATTTTTTCTTGGAATATGATTCCATGAAAAATCCTCGGTTATCACCAAACACTTCTGGTTTTATTAAAAAAACGTCTTTTAATGAAGTTTTTTGAAATTCCATTTCTGTTTTAATTAATTTTTACACCTTTTAATACATTCTAGCACAAAAAAACCAAAGAAAAAAGGACGCACTGTTTTACAGATACGTCCTTTTTCTAATAAAATATTTTTACAAGAACCTCTTCTTTAAAAAAATCCAATCTCATAATAAGAAATGTGTCTTAGTGCTCAAGATGTAAGACTTCAATCAGTTGATCAACAGATTTCATCGTCTTATTGAGCTCCACTAAAAATTCCTTGTGGGTTTTAACAATTTCAATTTTTTCTACCTGCTCGAAAACAAGATTTATCGCAAGTCTAATTTTAATTAAAAACCTTTCTTCTAAATTAAAATTATCCTCACAAGCAATTGCATGATATGAATTCAAATAGTTATAGAAGTTTTCTCCATGCAATCCTGGATGATCAATTTCATCAGAGTAGTCCGCCCTAGAAAGATCCATAAAGCGATTAAAAGGAAGCTCTAGTCTTTCTACTATCAGGATTTTAGTAGATTGAGCCAATTCCAGCATTCCTTCACTTATTGCCTTTCCTCTTAACATAAAAATAAAGACCACGTAAACACCATAAAACAAAATCGTAAACAGAATAGTTCCCCAATAAGCATTCATGATCAATCCTTTCTTATTCAATTTTAAAATTACTGTTATTTTTATCTATAAAAAAATCCTAAACACAAAATTATTCACTCAACTCAGATAATTTCCACCTACTTCCAATTTCAATCTCATATGATCGTTCTATTCCGTTTTGATCAATTATGGTTACTTTTCCGGGAAGCTTGTCGAGACCAGATTGTTTTTGGATGAGTAGGTCATAATTTTCAATATCAAAATCTTTTAGTAAGTCATAACTCAATTCAATAATTTCAGAACTGTTGATAGGAACAAAAACTTTCATACCAAAATATTTCTTTCCAAGTTCATCGCCAAATTTTTCAACTTCAATATTTTCTGTATCATAAAGCCAACTTCCTTCTGGAACATAAACTCTTAAATAACTTTGATAATTATCAGTCATCCAGTCTCTGGCTCTGGCAGTATGATTATAGGTAATTTTTAAATTCGCCCAAGGCTTTTCTTTTGAAAGGTCAATTCTGTATTCAAAAGATCTTTCAATCACCGCATCGGTTTTCAAGGCTCCGAGATTTGCATCAACCATCATTAAATAATCACTATCAACGTCATCAACTCGTCCTGCCCAACCAAGTTCCTCAAATTTTTCTTGAACCTGCTTGTCGCTAAAATAGACCATCACATCCTTATTATTCATGTGGTCTTCAAGTGCAAATAAAAGCTTTTTCTTTTCTCCCCAACTCAAATCTTGAGCACGATCAATGATTTCCTGTGCTAATTCTTTGATAACATATTTTCGTTTCCCTTTTTCAATATTTTGTTCTCGATAACCTCTTTCGACTTGATATTCAAGTTTTGTGACAGCATTTTCACTGTTATATTCACCTGGATAATTATCAAGTCTCACTGGTCCGGTTATTTCCAAGAAAGAAGAAAGTAGTTCAGTTGAAATTGCAACAACGCCATCAAATTGCTCTTCTCCTTGTTCAAGATGATAGAGATAGTCAGCCATTTCAGCATTTTCTTTGAAATCAGGAGACCAGTTGCTGTCACGTAATTCCCAATGCTCCACATTAAGCATTTCTCCCATTGGATAAGGCATTGGAATGTTGCTAGAGATTCGATCATCCACAATGTTTGTGTCATGAGTTTCAACGCTAAGAACTTTTTCTCCTTTAGTTTTTACGATTCCAAAACTTCCTATAAAACCTCCTCCTGGACGTAGCTCCATGTTATTTTGAAAAAGAATCAAAAAAGTTTTTTCCTCATTATCTCCTGTTACCATCGGAATAACCTCTAGCAAAGTATTCAATTCTTCTTTTTGTTGTTTTTCAACGGGCAGGATGTTCACTGCCGGCTTAACCATTCCAATCAATCCAACATATCCATTGTTTTTGTATTCCCAAAAGATTGCCCAGGCAGTTAAAAAAACTATTGCGCAAATCCAAAAAATTACCCAGAATTTCCAGCTATGTTTTTTCTTATTCTTGTTATTATTTATGTTTAAATTCATGATGAAAATTATTAATTACCTTTAATCAGAAATCTTAGCTTCAGTTAAACCAAATTCAATGTTCTTATGTCTTAAGTTAATTACTACACCATACAATAACCAAAAGATTACCGCAGTTGGCCCAATTAATAAAATATTACTCGTAACAGCTTCTAAAGCAATTGCAATAAAAATTGCAAAGATTACAATATACCAAATTCTAGCTGCTTTTTCAGTTCGTTGAAAATTTCGATATATATCTAAAAAATATCTTGCCATTATATAAATTAAAATAATGAAACCAAAAATTCCATAATAATTCCAAATATAAATATACGAATTTGAAATTTGTGTTTCATTTCTTAATATGTCTTGTGATTTTTCTAAAAGTTCCACCCCATTTCCAAAAAACCAATTATTTCCAATCTCTTTTATTCCACTAAACCATTGTCCTGTATATAAACCTGACCCAACAGATGAGTCCATAAATCCTGGAAAAATAATAGTAAAAGCAATTATCAAGATTGCCGAAATAGCAATTACATGCTTATTTTTTAATAAAATTCCCATAACAAAAATCGCAATTGCAAAAAATAAAAATGTGCTATATGAAAATGTTAAGAACAAAGCCAGTATTTGAATTAATGCTAAGCCAATAAAAATAAATCTTTGTTTTCGATAATCTTTTTGAAGATATTCACCAAAAACTTGATTTTCCCATTCATTTTCTCGATCTTCAAGAGTACTGTCATCTCCATTATCTTCGATTTTTTCTAGCAAATCTTTTTCTTGCTGAATATTAACTAAGATAAATCCAATGGTAATCATAATAGTAATCAACAAAAATCCTGCAAGAGGATTCACCCCAATCTGATCTTGAAGTCCAATACCAAATAGTCCTGTTATTTGAGTTGTTACTTCATTGAAAAGAAGGTGTTGAGTTTTTCCAGTAGAAATACCAAGACCTGAAGAAGTTGGGCTACCAAAAACAAAAGCTAAAAGTCCAAAAATAGAATGAATTACTCCAACTAGGACCAGCACCGTAAAAAATCTTTTTATTCTTCTTCTTGTTTGAAAGAAATATTGAAAAGCAGAAAACAGAAACCAAAAGGTTACAACGCTAAGAAGAATTCTCCAAACATTGTCACTTATTTTAGTATCAAAAATCAAACCAAAGCCAATCATAGCTACTCCGATTAAGATTAAAAGAAAAAATGGAAAAGCTAATGAATTAGTGGTTAATTTTTTATTTTTCAAAGCCAATTGAACTAAACTAACAATGATCAAGATCATCAAAAACAAATCAAACAAGAAGACTTCCCCGTTTCCTATTCGAGTCGCTGGAAATAACAAAGCGATGCTCAAAAGCAACAACCAGCCTCTTGAGAAACTTTTATAAAAAAACATCATTACTGCCACAAGAGCACCGACTACTAAAGAAGCAATAAAATCAAGTGTTAAAACAAGATTGACCGCCACGGCAATAAGACCCATTAACGCAGGTAAAACCATTTTTTGATCAATTTTTGTAAATCTTTCCCAGTTAATAGACATAAAAATCCTTTAAATTAGGGCTTTTTGATTATTCTTACGATATGTTAATATAGCATACTTTGTCAAATTTGGCAAGCTTTTGACTTGACAATATTACTATTGATTTTTGAAAAAATAAAACCCGATACGTAAAATACGTATCGGGTTTTTTCATTCTTTATTATAAAAACTCCTAATTAATTCCGCGTTGTGAAATGGGTTAATCAAATTCAAGACGAAATGAATGTTAAGAAATTTCAAATTTTGTTTATTCCTATAAATTAAATTTTTTGGAATTTTAATGAATGAGGCTTAGAATTTATTGACACATGAGCCTGCGGAGAGTTTTTTGTAACTTTTTTGCGGAAAAAAGTTAGTTAGAAAAATATCTTTTTATGTAAGTAATAGATTACTTACATATTAATCTAACGACTGGAGCCCCGCCTACGCGGGAATGACAATGGTACTACTCCTCTATTTTTGGTTTTTCGATTTCAACTTCTTCGAACTTCCCTCCTGAAACGCCATCAGTAATTTTAACAATATCTTTGTCAACTTTCTTGAATTCTTTAGTGGACTTATTGTAGTGATTCACTGTTGTTGAAAGACTACCTCCCATTTTTTCATGAAAGTTTTCGTATACTCGCAAATGCTTATCCAATTTTTCAACATTCTTTTGAATTATCTTTACAGACTCTTCAATTTTCAAAGCATTTAGTCCATGAAGCACTGTTTGAAGATATGCCAGAAAAGAAGTAGGTGAAACAATTACTACGTGTTTTTCTTTGAAAGCATATTCAATCAAATCTCTTGATGATATTTGAGCCGAACCAACTTTATTCACTAGTAAATCATAATAGATAGATTCTGATGGAATGAACATGAAAGCAAAATCAACTGTTTTTTCTCCAGGTTTAATATATTTAGAAGTTTCATCAATTCGATTTTTCAGGTCTTGTTTAAAATTTTTCTCAAGAGCTGGTCGTTGATCTTCGTCTTTGCAGTTCAAAAGTTGTTCATACCCTTCCAGTGAAAATTTTGAATCAATCGGGATTATCTTGTCTTTTACAAAAACCACAGCATCAACGGTGTCATCATTTTTAAACTTATATTGCATTTGATAGGAATTTGGTGGTAAAACATTTTTCAATGTTTCTTCAAGGTAATATTCTCCTAGGACACCACGTTGCTTTGGATTTTTTAGAATATCTTGCAAATCTTTCAATTGAGATGAAAAATCAACCACTCGCCGATTGGTTTCATCAAGCTTAGTAAGTTTTTCTGTTACTTCCTGAATTGTTTTTTGTGATTGTTCAGTAACTTTATGAAGGATGTCTTGATTATCTTTTGAAATTCCATGAAGAAATTCCGAACTATCTTTTAGTTGGTCTTGAGTAAGCCTATTTGTCTCTGAGAGCTTCCGATCAAGAGTTTTTGTCATCTGATCCATCTGTTGTTGAAGCATCAAATTCGCATCTTTACTTTCTGGATTTTTAAGTTCTTCAATTTTTTTTGTAATCATAAAAAACGCTCCTACAAGCGCTAAGAAAAAAACTCCAAAAATTATAAATATCGCGATTGACATAAGTTTTTATAAATTAAAACTGTAAAAACATTTAGAAGTAGCGATTAATCACTTTTTCTATTTTTGAGTTTGAAATAATATCTTTTCTCCCAAAATCCTATAGGAATGACCTGACACTCGAAAATATATTATTTCAAATCCAAATGCATTCTATCTCTGGTCGAAATAACAAAGATTTATATTTTATAATTTAATATTTCAATAAATTATAAACTAGAAAGTTTTTCTAATCTTTCTTGTCTTGCATCAATGTCTCGTTGAATTGCATGCATGATGTCGTCTGAATCTTTTCTTTTAAAAAGATGCTTAAATCTTCCTTGGGTTTTGTAAAACTCTTCAATTCCAAGCTTCTTTTTTGAGACATGATTGATTTGATATTGACCATTTTCAATCTCATAGAGAGGCCAAAAACCTGTTTCAGTTGCAAGCTTTGCGATTTTAATTGTTTGACTAGTTTTGAATTTCCAAAGACTTGGACAAGGAGAAAAAACAAGCAAAAATTTTGGCCCGTCATGTTTCATAGCTTTTTTCACTTTGTTTTTTAAATCCTGTAAATATCCAACATTAGCAGTAGCTGTATATGGAATTTTATGGGCTGCTACAATCGACATAATATCCTTTTTCCAATTATTTTTTCCGAAAGATTCTTTTCCATAGGGGGTTGTTTCTGTGTCAGCACCAAAAGGAGTTGCTCCACTTCTTTGATTTCCAGTGTTCATATATGCTCCATTATCATAGCAAACATAAAGAAAATCATGTCCTCGCTCTAAAGCACCAGAAAGAGCCTGTAATCCAATATCGTAGGTTCCTCCATCTCCTCCGAAGGCCACAAATTTAACCGGTTTTTTCGTTTTCACTTTCCCTTTTTTCTTAAGAGCTCGATAAGCAGTTTCCATTCCAGAAACTGTTGCCCCGGTATTTCCAAAAACACTGTGAATATATGGAACTTTCCATGAAGTATTAGGATAGATTGTTGTGGTCACTTCCATACATCCAGTTGCATTTGTCACTGCAGTTGGATAATCAATTGCACCAAGCACTGTTCGAATAATAATTGGAATTGGACAACCCGCACAAGTAGTATGTCCTGGAGATAAATTTTCAGTTAATTTTTTGTTCATATTATTTTAATCACTTTATTTCAAGAAATATTGTTTGCTTTTTATATTCAAAACTTTTTCAATATCTTTTTCAAAAACATCTCTTCCTCCAAGACCAAAAACAACACTTCTGATTTTTTTATTTTCACCTAAGGCTTCACTAATTTCACCAGCTAAAACTTGATGACTACCAAAAACAAGATTTCTATCAAAAACGATAACGTCCTTAGCGGTTTTCAGTGCCTTTGCAACTTCCTTATATGGAAATGGTCTGAAAAGTCTTATTTTTACAAGCCCAACTTTTTGACCTTTTTTCTCTAACTCATCAATTGCAGACTTAATTGTTCCACAAACAGATCCCATTGCCACAATTATTTTGCTTGCACCTTTTGTTTTGTATTTTTCGATAACGTCATATTTTTCCTGGCCACCAGCAATTTTAGAGAATTCATTCGCAATTTTTTTAAAGTCTTCGATGGAATTTTCCATTGCATCAAAAACTTGCTTTCTAAATTCGAAATAACTATTTTGCAACGCCACTGGTCCAAAAGTTTTTGGCTTTTTAAAATTCAACAAGGAATTTTCTGCTTTATATTTTCCAACAAACTTCTTTACTAAATTATCATCAATCAATTCAACATTTTCAACACTGTGAGAAAGAATAAATCCATCAAGATTGACTGAAACTGGCAACATTACTTTCTCGGCTAGCTTAACGGCGATTATCGTATTATCATAAGACTCTTTAGCATTTTCAGAAAACAGTTGAATCCAACCATGTTCTCGCATTGCCATTGCATCAGATTGATCACCATGAATATTGATTGGTCCTGAAATTGCTCTATTTGCCACCGCCATAACAATTGGCAATCTCATGGCTGAAGCAACGGGCAAAACTTCCATCATATACATAATCCCTTGGGAACTTGAAGCTGTCATAGTTCGTGCACCAGAGGCTGAAGCACCAATACATGCACTCATTGCACTATGCTCTGATTCAACAGTGATAATTTCAGTATCAGCATTTCCGTTAGCAACTTCTTTAGCAAAATGTTCAACAATAGGTGTTTGAGGAGTTATCGGATAAACTGCCATTACATCTGGATTAATTTGCTTAATCGCTTCACCAACAGCAAATCCACCAGACAATGCCACTATTCTTTTTTGATTTTTTTTCTGAACCATTAGGTTTTATTTAAAATTCTTTTTTGAACAAGTGCTATCTCGACATAAATTACAAGAAAATAATTATTTTTTTACTGAAGAAAACTTCGGTTACTTATATTTTTGTTAGTGAGTTTTCTTAACGTGCAAAAATAATCATTTTCTTGTAAACTATACTTTATTAATATAAAAATTCTATTTTTGATTTTTCATTTGAATTGCCTTAATTGGACACACTTCACCACAAATTCCACAGCCTTTGCAATATTCATAATCAATCACTGCTCTTTTTTTTCCTTTAATTATTTTAATTTCAATTGCTCCTTCTGGACAAAATTCAACACAATTTCCACATCCAATACACTTTTCACTCACAAAAGGAATCTGATCTCGCCACTCACCTGTCTTACTATATACGTTAGGATCATTTTTAATAATTGCACCAAACTCACAACCCATTTCACGTTGAACTGGCTTCTTTTTTGCTTGCTTTATTTTGTTTTTGAACGTTTGTTTAATTTCTGTCATTTTTAATAATGATAATCATAAGCTTTTTCGATAGCTTTGATATTTTTTTTAGTTTTTTCTGAACCAATTTTTTCTAAATATTTATCTTTAAAAAACTCTGCAATTGTTTCTATTTTTATTTTTTCAGATACAAAAGCAAACTTTCCAAGGATTACTGTATTAGGTCGATTTTCTCCAATAATATCCCTTGAAATTCCTGTAGCATCAATTGGAATAATATTACCCTTAAATCCAATTTTCTGAATAAGTTGTTGTTTTGATTTTTTGCTATTAATGATAAGAGGTTCTTTATTGTCAAGATTTTTCGTTACATTAATTGAATCAAGAAGTGTTTCATCAAGAACTAAAACACAATCCGGATCAACAATTGGTTCTCTGGTTTTTATTTGATTGTCAGAAATACGAACAAATGTTTTCACAGGAGCTCCTTTTCTTTCTGGCCCAAATTCTGGAAAAGATTGAATGTTACGACCCTCTGCAAGCGAAGCTTGTGCAATAATTTCTGCAGTCGTTTTTGCTCCTTGCCCTCCCCGACCATAAATAATAATTTCGTATTTATCTTTATTTTTCATTTTATTTAAATCACTGAAAACTAATCGTAGCTAACAATGAAGTTACGTTTCTATTTTTTACTTTTACTATTATACATCAAGTTATTGATTTTTGGAAATTTGTTCATCAATCAATTCTCTTAACTGCTCATCTTGAACAACCCCGCCAATAAATTCATCACCAACAAAGCCGGAAGGTGTCCCTGAAATTCCAAAATTTCCTGCAAGTGCTTCATCGTTTTTAATTTTAGTAAGATGTGTTTTTTCTTCCATACAGTTATTAAATTCAGAAATATTTAAACCAATCTTACTAGCATAAGTTGAAAAAACTTTGATTCCCTCTTGATTATCCCAAGTTGAACTTTTTCCTTCTATCCCCTGGTCAGCGTATAAAACTTCTGACATTTCCCAAAACTTATCTTGGTCCTGCGCACAACGAGAAGCCATCGCAGCATTTTGCGCTTGAGGATGAAAACTTAAGGGTAAATCTTTATAAACAAATGCCACATTATCTTTATAGTCTTTCATGACTTCCATGGCAGTATCAAAAAACATTTTCGAATAAGGACATTGAAAATCAGAAAAAACAATCATTTTTGTTTTGGCATCGGGATTTCCAAGAACTGTATCCTCCTCATCTATTTCTGGCATTTCAAGATATTTTCCAACTGGAATTCCAAGCGCAACAGAATTTAAAACAAATTTTCCATCTTGTTCATTAAAAATAGCCTGAACTTGAGGGTTTTCATAAAATTCAGTCTCTACTACATTTTCATCAAAAACAAAAGAAGGAATAGTTTTGAGTTCATATTTTGCAATTATTGCATCACCCTCTTGAGTTCCAACTACAGTTTTTTTTGCAATTAATGTTGGAAAATTTTGTTTCAACCACTTTATAACTTCAGTTGGATCACAATCAGGACAATCTTCTAATCCTTCTTCATCGGGAACTAAAACTGTAACTTCAACAGGAGCTCCTTTATGAGCTACCCAAGTTCTTTCTCCAGATTGAAAAAGCTCAACTCCCTGTAATGCTCTTTCAGAATAACCGCCCTTATTAACAAACTGAGAAATATCAACAAAAAGACTTCCTACAAATAAACCACAGACAATAACAAGGGCTGCCCAAAGATTTTGTATTTTCTTATTTTTTGATTCTTCGTTCCCCCATTCTTTTATTGTTTTCTTATCTTCCAATGTTGATGGTTGATGAGAATCTTCTAACTTTCCTTCAAAATCTTCCGAAAAATTTTGCCCCTCCTCATTTTTTTGTTCTTCGGTCATTTTTTTAATTATTTACAATTTAATTTTTTATTTCCCTATTCTTATTTCTCATGATCTGAAACAGAATCTCCTGTCTCAGTTAAAGGAATAGCTTCTTCTCCCTGAACTTGTTGTTGATCCTGATCAGGAATAACTGATTCTTTACTTAAATCAAAGTCACCCTGAAAATTATCAACTCGATAGTCGTCGAATCCCATTGTTATTGTTTTTACTGCTTGAGTCTTCACTACAACCCCCACCAACACGGCAACAATAAAAAGGGTTACTAATTTTAATTTAGTATTCCCTTCTTCTTGATGGAAATCTTCGTTGCTATTTTCAAATGCTTCTTTTTTTCCCTCCGTCAAAACAACTTCCTCTTTAATGTTTTGATTCTCTCCGTTTGTATTTTCTTCCTGCATTATCTTTTGTTTATAAAGATTATTAATTAATAATATCATAACTTAAAATCCACTGCAACCTTGACAAAAACTCTCAAGAAAGCTTTTATGTATTATTAACCATTCGATATTAATTCAACTTGCTAAATATGTCCTAGCAACATATAATTATATCTACTTACTATTAAAAATTTTCATGACAATTTATCAAAGAAGATTTTTTATGTTTTTCTTCATATTTCTCTTTATTATCATTGCTCCAATAATGGTTTTTTTTGCTAAAGGATATCGATTTGACATAAAAACTAAAATATTTGTTTACAGTGGATCAATTACAATAAAAAGTGTTCCCAAGGATATTGAAGTCTTTCTTAATGATAAACAGCAAAATGAAAAAAGGTTAAATTATATAAACAACGCTTACACTATAAACGGAGTTCGTCCTGGAAAGTATTCACTTCGACTTGAAAAAGATAATCATACATCATGGGAAAAAGATATTGAAGTTCACTCTGGAATATCGACAGAATTTTGGAATATTCTGCTTTTCCCTAACAAAGAAGTACAAGAAATTTTATCTCACACTAATAAAAATATTGAACAATTTTTTCTTTCTCCCCGAGACGAACAAGAAATTATTTTCTTTTCAGAAGAAGATAATAAAAAAGCTGTTTACCTTTTAGATGCTAAAAATAATAATGCTGATAAAATTTTTGAAACTGATGAATTCTATTTCTTAGATCCCTCAGAAGAAGAAAATGTTGAATGGAGCAGTGACAATAAACATATTTTCATCCCATTTCAAGACGAGCAAGGCATAAAGATTTACATTATTGCAAAAATAAAAGGCGAGGAAATTGAAAACCCTGTAAATCTTAATGAAATATTCAATAATGAAAAAGATGACAGTGAAGTAGCTGTTTCAAGTAAATTGGCAAAAAAACAAATAAAAGATGGTAATGAAGAGAAAATTACCACATTTAAAAAAGTTCGTTGGATGTTTGATAAAACTGATGAACTAGTAATTCTAACCAATAATCATGAATTATATTATCTAGATTTCAATAAACCAGAAGAACGAATTCTTATAGATGATCAAGTTAGTGGTTTTGATTTTGCCGGTAACCGAATTTACTATACTCAACTTCCCAACAATCTTGTCTGGGAAATCAAAAATGATAATACTGAAACTAAACGTCAAATAACCAACCAGTCCTTTGTCCCTTCTGAGAATGGATTCATTGAACTCACAGTTTATGATGAATACCGACTTACAATTAAAGATGAATTCAGCGGGAATCTTTTAATCTTCAATGAAGAAAAAGAGGAAAATGAAATTCTTACTAAAATTATAGAAAATAATATCAAGGGAGTGCAATTCTCAAATGATGGAAAAAAGCTTCTTTATTGGAGTGATTCAGAAATCTGGTTCCTAATTTTAAGAGATTGGGATGTCCAGCCTGTTCGTAAAAAAGGAGACAATGAACTTATTACAAGGTTTTCTACTCCAATTAAAAATGTTCAATGGTTAGATAATTATGAGAACATTCTATTTTCTAGTGGGAATAAAATTAAATCAGCCGAAATTGATGTACGTAATCATGTTAACATTGTTGACATCGTTAAATCATCACAAGATTTTGACAATCGAGATTTTTTCTATAACAAGAAAAATCAAATGCTCTTTTTTAAGATTCCAGAGAAAATTAACGACAAAGAGTTGAGCACACTCAAGTCCATTATACTATTAAAATCTTCAGGAATCTTTGGATTTGGAGGATAAAAATTTTATGAAAATAGAAACAGCCCTATTGAAACTGAAGTGTACCCTTTAAAGTAGACACGGAATAAAAAAACTACCTAGCAAAT
>CAYQVD010000009.1:0-49507 GCA_964421125.1 uncultured Bdellovibrionales bacterium | reverse complement strand
TTTCCAACATTGACAAAATCTATAATACATACTAAAACAATTCATTAAAGAAAGTGAAAAAAAATTTAAGCCCCATCTTAGTATAAGCTGGGGCTTCTTTTGGGTTTTCTTCATAGAAGAAGTTGACATTATTCATTGCCAACTGCGCTCCGAAGACCTCTATTTGAGGTTTTTGTATTGTGTTACCGTTTGTAGGTTTTCAAATTTTTAATAAAGAATTTCCTCCTTTCAAAAATTTAAGATTAACTGTAACGACAAAAACATATTAACATTTTCCCAGAAAAATGCAAGGCTACTTCCCTAATTTGCTCATTAACTCCTTATAAAACCTTAAATTATGCAAGGATGCCAATCTGCCAGCTAGTGGATCTCCGACATTAAAAAGATGTCGAACATATGCTCTTGTATATTTCTGACACAGTTCGCAATCACAACTTTCATCAACCGGAGAAAAATCTTCTTTAAACTTCCCATTATTAATATTAATCGCTTCATAAAAAGTTCCCTTTGAGTCCAACTCTTTTTGTGATTTATCCCAAATAAAAAGCTTGCCATGTCTTCCTTCTCTCGTCGGGATAACACAATCAAACATATCAATCCCCTTCTCAACAGCTGCCACGATTTCTTCTGGATTTCCAAGCCCCATTAAATATCTTAATTTGTCTTCTGGCAACAAAGGTAAAACCCAATCCAATATTTCATATAAATTTTCTCTTGGCTCACCAACCGCCACTCCTCCAATTGCATAGCCATCAAATCCAATTTCCGTTAAATCCTTAGCTGATTTTTTTCTTAAATCTTCATAATTTGACCCTTGCACAATCGAAAATAAAAACGGTCTTTTATTTTCTGCTAAATCCTTTGTTTTCTCTGTAAAATATTTCTTGCATCGCATTGCCCATCTCGTTGTCAATTCCAATGAATCTTTTGCTTGTTCATAGGTGCATGGATAAGGAGGACATTCGTCGAGACACATAATCATATTCGAACCCAAATCAAGTTGAATCTGAATTGACTTCTCCGGGCTCATGAAATAGCTTTGTCCATCAACTGGATCTTGAAAACTAACTCCTTCCTCTAAAAGTTTAACAGAAGACTTTCCAAATCGCTCTTTAGCTCGAGTTCCAAGAGAAAAAACTTGAAATCCTCCACTATCCGTCAAAATTAAATTCTCCCAATTCATAAATTGATGCAATCCACCTGCTTCTTTAATTAGTTTTTCCGTAGGACGAAGCCAAAGATGATAAGTGTTTCCTAAAACCACCTCAAACCCCATTTCCTTGATCATAGAGGCTTCGATTCCCTTAACTGCACCTCTAGTGGCAATTGGCATAAAAAAGGGCGTATTGGCTTTTTTGCCAGCAATTTCAATCTCTCCAATCCGCCTTTCTCCTTTTTTCTCAATAAGTTTATACATAAATAAAATTTTACAATATCCACATTTAAATCAACACTTCATAACATCCACAATTGAAACATGGGCAATGTACTTTCGAGAGCATGACATTCTGATGGAATTTTTCGAGAAAATATATTGCCTATGTTTCAAAAACTAAGTTCTTTCACTAAAGCATAAAAAATAACGCCTTACATTCTTGTAAAACATATTCCCGCCTTAAGCGGGAATAGTCCTTAAATTTAACCAATTTTATCACCTATCTAGAAAAATATCAATAATCACTGATATTATAAAGCTTAAAATCCGCAAAAGACTCTTCGATAATTTTTCCTGTAAAAGAATCCTTAGCTTTAATATTAAGATTGTCTATAAGCAATAATGCAGATCCCCCTCTTTGAAGCTGAGCTTCTGAAGGAGTAATCCCAATTCGAAAAGCAATATTCTCGATTGGAAGAAAAAAACCTGTTCCCGCCTTTACAATTCCAATGTTCCAAACTAATTCATTTGTTCTTTCATTAAATTGAATATCAGCATCCGTTGGAGAATAATCTCCTTCCCAAGTAATTCCAGAAGGGAATGAGGCGGTAAAAACAACATCCTCCATGTCATTTGAGGTATTCCGAACACTAAGTCTTGGAGTAAAAGTTGTTTTCTGATTTAATTCAATTGGGATAGGCCCTTCATTCGGAAGTTCTGTGTCATCATAACTTCCAGTTAAACTATAAATAAATCTTGAATCAACTTTCAAAACCAATTTCTCGGAATATATTTCTTTATTTTCACTAATTGGCGAATTTACATCAAGACTTTCAATTGAGCTTTGAGTTTCGAGAGTAAAATTTCTATCATTCTCTGAATCTACTGGAAATTCATTCTTTAATTGAACAGAAAAAGAAACAGTTCCTTCCTCATCTGGGTCCAAAAGTTTTAGCGCTGGAACGCTTGAAACCTTCCAGATAATTTCCCTTTTTTCATTATCATAATATCCTCCTTTAGCATTAATACTATCTTCATCAATCACTCGACTTAAAACTTTTTCCTTTAAAATTAAGTCCCTCAATAAATCTTCTGAAGTATTTTTAAAACGAATGTCGTAACTAACGACTTGCCCAGATCTGATAGAATCTCCCTCTAAATAATCTTTACCCGAAACTCTTACAACTTGAGTCACTTCCATTCTATTTGAAATAATATTAGAAACATCACTTGACTCAGAATATTTCACTAATTTCTTATCAACCTGATCATATCGACCTATTATTACGGAAAAAAGTGCTGATGAATCAATGTCACCATTAAGTGTTCCAGAGATAATAATGCTTGTTTGCCCAGCAGGAATAATACTACCTATAACCCATTTGTTATTTTCCTCCGTAGGAGCTATGGTTGATTCTTGATAATTAAACTGTTCTGGATAATTAATACTCAATTCAACATTTTCAAAAAGCTCTTCACTTTTATTATTAACAACAAGATTTATTTTCATCCTCTCTCCATTCGCAACATCCTTAGTTGAAAATATTTCAACTTGTAAAGGAGATGAATTAATAATTGAGCTTCCCTGCACATTCTTTTTGAAAGAACTATTAATATTTTCAGGTTGATATTCCATTGAAACGTCCAAGTAAACACGTACATCTTTTGCACCAAATACTGCAAAAGGAATTGTGTATTCTTTTGTTTCCTGAGAGCCTATTGTTCCTATGATAATTTTTTTTCTATTTAATCCATTCTCCTCCCAATTGTCAAAATCTTTTGGTTCAATCTCACTGGAATACATTAAATCCAATGAGACATTATTTAATACAGATCTGTTATTATTAAAAACAGATATCTTATATTCAAGAACATCTCCACTATCTACAGACTCAACTCCCTCAATTTTCAAAAAAACTCTCTCTTCAGAATAAGCTCCTTGTATATACTTAACAATAAAAAAAGCTATGACAATCAATACAATAAAAGTAGCGATTGAAATCAAAACTGTTCCGATCATTTTATTCCTTTTAGAAAAATTTCTTTGATCTAATTCAATTGTATCCTTAAAGTCTAGTCCATCAGACTTCACAAAAGAATCTGAAGAACTTTGATCCTCAGGGTCAAATCTGTCCTTGGATAAAGCTCTCTCTTCTATATCATCATTTTTACGATACAACTTGCTATGCAACTTTCTTAAATCCATTTTTTTATTTTTATTTACAACTTACACAACTAAAGAATAACATTTTTTCAATTTTCAAGCAATATATTTAAAATTGTGATACTATAAACACAGTAGCTTAGTTTCATAAGTTAAAAACTTTAAGCAAAATTGGTATATAAAATAAAAATGCTAAACTTAAAATCAAAGAAAAAAACAAAAATAAGCTACCAAGGATTCATCTATCGATTAATCCTCCTATTTTTCTTGGCTGTTTTTTCAGTTTCTGGATATTACATATACAAACTCTACAAACTTGAAAATAATATCATTCAAATAACAAATCCTGAAAATAAAACTGAAAATTCGACGATCCTTTCTACTGCCAAAAACATCATCACGTCACATCATGAACAATTAAAAGGCGAGGAAAGAAATCGCATTAACATCTTACTTCTTGGAATGGGTGGCGAAGGACACAGCGGAAAATATCTCACCGACACCATTATGATTGCCTCCATTAATCTAAAGACCTACGAAACTGCGCTTCTTTCAATCCCAAGAGATCTCTATGTAAAAATCCCAGAAACCAACATTCATACCAAAATAAATGCTGTCTACTCCTATGAAATGAGAAAAAGTAATAATGACTCTGCAATGGCTGTAAAAAGTATGAAAAGGGTTATTCAGAAAATTACAGGACAACCGATTGATTACTATCTCTCATTAAACTTCGAGGGATTTAAAAATATCATTAATGAAATAGATGGAATTAATCTTGACGTACCAGAAGACATCTATGACTCAAAATATCCCGGACCAAATTTTTCCTATCAAACTTTTGAGATTAAAAAAGGATCTCATTATTTCGATGGAGAAACCGCTCTCAAATATGCCAGAGTCAGACACACTAAAGGAGGAGATTTCGCCAGAGCAGACAGACAACAATCTATTATCGCTGCCACTAAAAGAAAATCTTTTTCAATAAAAACAATTCTAAACCCGATAAAAATTAGTGGTCTTATGAATGCTCTCGGTGAAAATCTCAAAACCGATATTCAGTTCGATGAAATCGCTTCATTTCTGAGTTTATCCAAAAATATAAACATTTATCAAACTACCAATAAGGTTCTAGACGCTTGGAGTGAAGATTCACTACTTGCAGTTTCCCATGTTGAACTTGGTGGAGTTCGTGCATTCATTTTAATCCCACGAATAAGTAACTACAAAGAAGTGCAAGAATTAGCAAAAAATATTTTTGAAGTTGATTATCTTGAAAAACAAAAACAAGAAATTGAAAAAGAAAATGCCAATATTTTAATCTTAATGTCTCAGAAAAACTTCTCTAGAAAAGTTCAAAGTCTTTTAAGAGATTTTGGATACAACTCATTTAAAGTTGGAATCAATTCCCAATTCGAAGAAATCTGCAACAACAAAACCGAAATTATTAACAATCAACCCAAGGGGATTAAAGAGCTAAAGCTTTTTACTATAAACGACCTCGCCACAAAATTAGACGCGGAAGTTAGAGACACCTTAAATGAAAGTATCGATCAAGAATTAATTATTTGTCTTAATTCAAAAAGCATTGAGTACTTTGAATCTCAAGTCCTTGACTCAAACAGCGTAAAAAATGACCTCGAAGAACAAAGCATTATTGATAAAGATGGAAATTTATTGTTTAATGAAGAGTAGGATATAGTTCCAATTAATAGACAAGGACCTGCACTTACTAAAGATACTTACCACTCTAGGGAAGATTTTGAATAACATATTTTCTCCCAAAATCCCATCAGAATGACCTGACACTCGAAAATACATTATTCAAAATCTCCTAACTCATAAAAAACTTTCTTTTTTGTCATCCCCGCGCAGGCGGGAATCCATTATAAGAGAATCTTTAACAGCAAACTAAACATATCTATTGATAATTAAAAAATTTATTCTACAATCATGAAAAAAATAGCAATATTCGGCCTCGGAAATCCAGGTGAAAAATACACAAACAATCGACATAACGTCGGCTTCTTATTTTTAGATACATTAGCAAATCAAGACAATTGGAAAACCGACACAAAGCTTGAAGCAGAAATCTGTGAATTAGTAATTGCCGATACAAAAGTGATCCTTGCGAAACCAACCACATTCATGAATAATTCCGGTCGAGCAATCTCAAAAGTCATGAACTATTTCGACATTCCCAAAGAAGACATTCTTGTTATTCATGATGACCTCGATCTTCCATTCGGATCAATACGTTTTTCAAAAGATTCTGGACCAGCCGGTCACAATGGAATTAAATCAATCATCGAATACCTCGGTACTCAAGAGTTCACTCGCCTTCGTATTGGGATTGCCAATGAGATTTACACAGAACAAAACATTCCTTCCGAAAAATTTGTTCTAGAAAATTTTAACAAAGAAGAATTGGGATTTATAGACTCAGAAAAAAAAGAACTCCCACGATTGTCAGAAAAAATATCTGACGCAGTTTTATTTTATATCGAAAATGGTTTTGACAAAACAAAAGATGAGTACAATAAAAGCGCTATGCCACTTATAGTACTCAGGTAAGGTTAGGAGGGAAAATTCCTTACTCCAAGCTACAAGCGGCACAGCGCCTTCATAATACCAACAAACAAACTCCAGAAGATAAATTATTACAAAAACAGCCCCAAAAGTCAAGGCTGTTTTGTTGACTTTTAACACTAAATATGGTATTATTCTTCTTCTCTGAACTTTGACATTTTTTACAACAACTCAAAAAAAAGGGGGCGTTATGTCACATGACATTAAAATACTACTTTTTTCAGATCCTCATTATTCGACAAATAGTTTAATTGAGGAAGAAAAATGGTTTCCTCCAGTCTGCTCGATTTTACCAAATTTTTTAGCTAAAAAATTTCTGCAGTTCTGGGACAAAATGACTCAAGGCGCATTTATTAAAATGCTCAACAAGGCTAAGCGAGAAACCTACGATTTAGCAATTGGTCTTGGCGATTATACCCCAGGAGCAAATGAAAGCGGGATGATCACTGATAAATCAATTGGCCAGTTCAACTCTTTCAAAAGAATCTTAGATCAAATGATCTCTTGTCATAAGATTTTGGTTTGGGGCGATCACGATGCCGGTTATCGATTTGAAGTTAGCAAAAAAACTGGTGTTAAAATTGGTACTGAACAAGGAGGTATGTCGGATTTAAGCGCTGAAAATGCCGGAAAACTGTTGGGGTCACCTTTTTATGACTTCGAAATGGGTCCTGCAAAATTTTTTCATATTTCAACAAATTTAATCAAAAATGTGGATGAGAATGATTCGAACTATCTTCAAATACTCAAAAAAAATCAAGTGTGGTATTTAGATAGCTGTCTCGAGAGAAGTATTACGAACTTAAATTTTGTATTACTGCACGATCCAACCGCACTTACTCCTGAAAGTGAAATTCGGAAAGTTCTCGACAAACACAAGAAAAAAATCACGGCCATTATTCACGGTCATCTCCATGCAGAGTTTGCCCGGAAATTGACAATGTTATCTCCGGTCTATCGAGATCTTTGTCAAAATTTCAAAACCGTCCTTGTACCAGCTTCTTGGGGAATGATGGGAATCGGTGCAGGTTATAAAGTTTTAGAAATTGATAGGAATGAATACTTCAAAATTATAAAGCATAAAAGCTAAAAGACCCCCTTCTCTAGCACATCTCTTATAACAATAAAAACGGATTTATCCAAATAGTTAAATCCGTTTTTACTTTGCACCAAAATCTGCATTGTCTAATGCTCTTCTGCTCTCTCTAAATAATACTCAATATTTGCCGCTGTTATCTCATCTGGGGCAATTGTGGTATTATGTCTCAATCCTTTCATAACACTTCTCTCAATCCTAGTTTCATCTTTAACGCTTTCAATAACTCTTGCTAATTGAGAATTTTCATCATCGCTGGTACCTGGAGGATAAACTGTGTCGAGCTCCTCTGAAATATAAGTAACGGGACAATTGATATTTCTTAAATTTTCCAATAAATATCCTTGTGACAATTTGTTAGCCTCTGACAACCTTTGTGGAATTCTGTCTTTAGCAAAGGGACTTTTTGTCTCTGGAATATAATTTCCTAATTCTTTTTCATAATCTTTTTCTCCCGAAAAAGCAGACCTGACACTAAATTCAGCTGATGTTTTTATTCCTGATCCTATAAATCTTTTACCAAGCAAATATTTATTTTCTTTATCTTCAACTCCTGCTGGATTCAATAAAACTAAACTAGAAACTTTTTCAGGATATTTACGAGCAAAAGTTGCTATAATTTCACTTCCCATAGAATGACCTAATAAGTGAACTTTTTTATTTTGATCCGATTCTATTTGATTTATAATCTGATAAAGAACTTCTGCTTCATTTTCAAAGTCATTAGTTTCAGTGTAAGTTTTAGAAGGATTGTCTGAATTCCCATAGCCAGGCAATGAAGGGATAATAACTTTTCGACCCTCACATGCCAAAGAAAATCCAAGCTCTGAAATCCCTTCCCAACCAGAACCAAATCCTGGCAACAATAAAACAACATCCCCTTCTTTGTTTTCTAAAGACTCAACTGAAATAACCCGATAATCAATTTTAATTTTTTCCTCATTTATTTTCACTTCAACACTTGATTCTTTTTTTAACTGGTTTCCGATTTCAGAAATAAATTCTTTACGATTTTTAAAAACATCATTAATAGATAACTTTTCAAAATTTGGCATAATTTTAACATTAACGTTTTATATTTTATATGATTATTATACCACAAATACCAAAACAGTCTCGTTTTGAACCCAATCAGACTGTTTTTAATTGCCAAAAAGCAATTTCATAAGTTCGCAAACATTTGAAAAACACCCATAAATAGGGTGTTTTAAAGCACAAAAACAATGAAAAATAGACTATCTCATAATCAAGCTTTTTTCTAGTCCCTTTGGAGCATCAACTCCTGCTATTTCAAGAATTGTTGGTAAAATATTGGCTAATTTTCCGTTTTTTTGAAGTTTTAAGTTATGAAATTCTTTTTCCTCAGTAGCGATAATAAAAGGCACTGGATTTTTTGTGTGAAAGCTGAACGGACGACTGGTTTCTGGATCAACAATAATATCAGCATTGCCATGATCAGCAGTAACAACTAAAGTACCACCTTTACTCACAACTTTTGAATAAATTCTCTTTAATTTTTCATCAAGACATTCAACAGCCCTAATTGTCGCATGATAACTTCCTGTATGTCCAACCATGTCTGCATTAGGAAAATTAACAACAATATAATTATAAATATCATTTTCCAGATACTGTTCAATTAGCCCTGTTATCTCTTCTGAAGACATTTCTGGTTTTTCTGCATAGGATCGAACAGATGGAGATGAAACGACAATTCGCTCTTCCCCATCAACTGGATTAGGATAACCCCCATTAATAAAATATGTTACATGAGCATATTTCTCAGAACCTGAAATATAAAGTTGTTTGTAGTCTTGCATAAGACTCGGCATAGTATTAATAATCGGGCTTGAAGGATAAGCAGTTTTTAAATTCAAATCTGGTCCGAACTCAGTCATTGCAACAAAAGAAAGTTTTTTATAT
The DNA here is from genome assembly GCA_964421125.1 of uncultured Bdellovibrionales bacterium. Lineage (GTDB taxonomy): Bacteria > Patescibacteriota > Minisyncoccia > Moranbacterales > DUUL01 > UBA2193. The sequence goes on along the minus strand of CAYQVD010000009.1, from coordinate 40,360 downwards.
TTTTTCATTTTAAGATCAATCTCTTCTTTAATTTTTGTCCCAACAAAAAATTTAGAAAGCTCTCTGGCACGATCAGATCGAAAATTAAAAAAGAAAATTCCATCTCCTTCTTTAATCTTTGCCACTGGCTTCCCTTTTTCAGTAATCACCGTCGGCTCAAGAAATTCATCAGTATTTCCAATCTTATAGCTTTTCTCAACCGCTTCTTCCATGCTCTCTGCTTTCATACCAACTCCTTTTGTCATTGTATCATATGCTCGAATCAAACGTTCCCAATTTTTTGTTCGATCCATCGCATAAAATCTTCCAGAAACCGTTGCGAGTTTTCCAATTCCAGCATTAGAAATCATTTTCTTCCACTTCTCCCAATGCTCTAAAGCACTTTTCGGAAAAGAATCTCTTCCGTCTGTAAAAAGATGAAAAAATACTTTTTTAACATCATGTTTTTTTAAAAACAATAAAAGCGCAAGAAAAATATCCGGATGACTATGTGGACTATCAGAATTCCCCATCAACCCCATTAAATGAATTGCCCCTCCTGTTTTTTTAATATGATTAATAGTACTTAAAAAAACCGGATTATTAAAAAATTTTCCATCATTGATCTCTTCAAGAATAATTCTCACATCTTGTTTCACAATTCTTCCGGCACCAATGTTTAAATGTCCCGTTTCAGAACCGCTCATTTGATTTTTTTCCAAACCAACATCAATCCCTGAAGCTTTCAGGATCGTATTTGGATATGATCTCAACAGATGATCATAAAAAGGTGTCTTAGCTGCCTCAATCGCATTCGTCCGAGGATCTTTATCACCAACACCCCAACCATCCAAAATGACCAACACAATTGTTTTTTGTTTTTTATTCATTTTTTTCTTATTTTCTCCCTTTGTTGCAAGAGAAGACACAGAGGGGTTATTACAAAAAATCCTTATTTAATTACGTAATTCTTTTTCACAATTACTCTTCAGAAACTTTTTCTGCTCCACAATAAATCTCTTCAACATCAATAATTATCCCTGATTTTGGATATGTTTTTGAACTTGATCTTTTATCTTCAACCCATTTAACAGTATTTTCAAAAATTAAATCATCTTTGTGAAATTCAGCAGTTCCTTTAATTTGATATGATTTTTTATTTTCCGTATCCAACACAACAAAAGAAATTTTAGGATTTTCAATTAAGTTTTTTTCAGTTTTAAAAAATTTATTATTTGCAACTAAAATTTGATTATCATTATACACCTTAAGAAATTTTAAATAAATAATATTAGGAATTCCTTCTTTTGTTGAAGTTGCTAAAATATGCAATTCTTGCTTATTAATTACTTCTTGAATATATTTTGGTATTTTCATAATAAAAAGTTATTAAATTGAGAACTACTTCAGTTCTTCTGCTATCTCAATAAGCCTGTTATATTTCGCCACTCGTTCTCCTCTTGCAGGTGCTCCAAATTTTACATATTCACTTTGAACTGCAAACGCAAGATCAGCAATAAAATCATCGGTTGTTTCACCACTTCTATGAGACACGGCAATTTTCATATTATTTTCTTGTGAGAATTTAATACATTCAATTGTCTCGGTCAATGATCCAATCTGATTTACCTTAATCAAAACTGCATTACAAGCTTTTCTTTCAACCGCTTCTTCAACAATTTCTTTATTTGTTACTAGTAGATCGTCTCCAATAACCGCAATTTTTTCACCAAATTCTTTATTAAACTCAATCCATCCTTCCCAATCAAATTCGCTCATTGGATCCTCAAGAAGTTCCATGTGATATTTTTCAATCCATTCTCGATACATTGCAGAGACTTGACTACTATCAAGCGAAGCTCCATCTAATTTTAAGTTATATTTTCCATCTTCTTGGCTCTGAAAACCATTAGCAGCTGCATCTATCCCCGTATTAATCTCTTCCCCAAGTTTATATCCAGCTTTTTCTACTGCTTGATTAATTAATTGAAGTCCTTGTTGATTACTTTCAAGCTTTGGAGCAAATCCTCCCTCATCACCAACAGCCACTCGATAATTATTTTCAATTAAAATCTTCTTTAAATTTTGATAAATTTCAGAGCCTGCTCTAACTTTTTCTTGAATAGTTTTTACCCCAGATGGAACTACGATATACTCTTGAATATCCAACCCACTGTCAGCATGCTCTCCTCCATTAATCATATTGAACATCGGATTTGGAAAATTTTCTCCATCCTTCAATTCAAAAGTTTCTCGTAAATATTTCCAAAGAGGTTTTTTCTGATAATTTGAAACTGCTCGAGCAACCGCCAATGAAACAGATAGAATCGCATTCGCCCCAAGATTTTCTTTATTTTTAGTTCCATCAAGCTCGAGCATCTTTCGATCAATCTCTTCTTGATTTTCAGCCTCAATGTCTTTAATCGCATCAAAAATCTTGTTTTCTACATTATCAATAACTTCCAAGACACCTTTCCCAAGAAATCTTTTTTCATCTCCATCCCTCAGCTCAAGTGCTTCTTTTGATCCAGTTGAGGCTCCTGAAGGAATAGACGCTTTTCCAATAGTTCCATCTTCAAGAAATACATTTGTTTTAATAGTTGGATTTGATCGAGAATCCAAAATCTCATACGCCCTTATTTTTTTAATTTTCATTTTCATTTCTGAATTACTATTTATACGATTAATAATAGCATAAATAAAAACCTCCAGCAATAATTTCAAAAAACCTTGTCATTCCCATAAAAATAGAAATCCAGCTTAAGATTACTTAACAAAAAAAATTATTTAAGCAAAAAGGTTCTGGATGATATATTTTCGAGTGTCAGGCCATTCCGATGAGATTTTGGGAGAAAATATATTGTTCAGAACCTTTTATTCAAAAACTACCAACTAAAGACTAAATCAAAGTCCTCTTAATTTTTTTGACAAGTTTCGATAGTCAGAAACCGTCTCCTCAACCAACGTCCAAAACTTTTTTGAATGATTCATTTGCTTCAAATGACAAAGCTCATGAACCACCAAATAATCCACTAATTTATCTTCTAAGTATACCACTCGATAATTAAAATTCAAATTATTTTTACTTGAGCAACTTCCCCATCTTGTCTTTTGATCACGAATAGCAATTCTGCCATATCTAAAACCATAATGTTTATTAAATTCTTCAACTTTCCTTTCAATAATTCTTCGAGCAAGCTCCTTTTTTTCAAGATAATCTTTTCTATTTCCTTTAGCAAGAATTGATTGATTTTCCCCGGTTTTCACATCTCTCAAATGCTTTCTAATCCAAAATTCTTTTTCTTTCGCAAATTTCATCGCAACTCGCTTGCTTGACCAAGAAGGATAAGTCACCAAAACACCCCCATCTGGTTTAATAGAAATCCGAATATGTTTAGATTGTCGATATCTCTTAAATTCTATTTTCATATCATAAAAATCTTATTTACTTACCAACAAAGCTTACCATATTAAAAATATTTTTCAAAAAAAATACCGCCAGATGAACAATGTTCTCTGGCGATATTCTATTTTCTAACAACGATGAGCTCTATGAACTCCTTTTGTCGTTTCACCCGTGCCTCTTTTGTGAGTTTTTACATAAGTCTCTCCTTCTTCCAGAATAATCCTCTGCTCCTCCCATGCCAAATCCTTTGCTCTCAATGAAGCATTGTGACCCACAGGAAGATCGCGAACAAAACCAGTCACTTTATGTCTTGATTTTTCTGATCGGTTTTTTGTTATTTGCCTTGCTTTTTCAACTTCTCTTTGAAGTTCTTCAGAAATAAACCTCGGACCACTTTCCATTTTTTTTATCCTAGGAATGATTAAATCTGGATTAATCAAATCAGATCTTCCAAGAGATTTCACTGTTTCCCAAATTCCAGCCTTGTGAGTTGGCAACGGTGGCATTTCAGACACAATTGTGATAGGAACAAGCAAATCATATAAACGCATGACATGAGAAAGACGAACTATTTCATACTCAATTTCTTTTCCCATAGAAACAAACAGTTCCTTGAGAGGAAAAGAGAAATAAGTTGAATAGGCGTATAAATGACCGGTCCAATCTATTGACCAAAGAAAATTACGCTTAATCGGAAAAGTTGTGCTTTGAATTTCCCATCTTCCTCCTTTTCTCATATCAGTTTTTAAGTCTAGTGGAACCCCTATCACATCATTTTTATTTGCAATAGAGATGTTCGCAATGAAACTTTTCTCAGATCCCAAATAAAACTTACTGGACATTGAAAGTCTTTCAATTTCAAGAAAGTCAGAAAAGAGCCAAACATCATTAACTGAATGGCAAATACCATCTTGAAAGTAACAATTCTTTACGCCATATTTTCTAAGATTGAGTAATTCTTTCATGAGATCATTGGTTGAAGTAGAAAAATCTGGCAATTCTTTTTTCAGGCTATTTAATAAAAATTCAGCTCCTGGAGCACGAATATTTTTTATCCAGGATTTGGTATTCATATTATTAGCCATCTGATCATGAAAACTATTCAATTTAGGTGAAAACCAGCTTAAATCTGAATTATCATCTTGAGCTGCCTTTTTCAATTTTTCACTAATCTTGAACTCCTTTTTGCTTGCATTCACCTGAGTAGCAGCCATTGAAAAAAGACAATTTATGATATGATTACTTACTCTGGTTGTTTTTTTAAAACCAGATCTTTTCACCTTGATTTCATCAATTGTTCTGCTAAGATCTATTACTTTTTGTAAAACTTTAAAAAAATCCCTTTCTGAACCAACATATATTTTCAGAAATTTTTCCGCCATATCTTGACATTTTCTTGCAGACAAGACATTCTTTCGAATTAAAACAGAAAGCTCTCTCTTCAAACCATCGTCAATCATTAAGGTCTTTGGCTCTCTAATTTTATTAATTCCAAGCATTTCTATCTCCTTTCTTTTATATATTCAGTTTTCAAAAAGCTAAAATAAAAAATCTTTAGTAAATCTAAAGATTCTATATAGTATCATACTTTTAATATTTCGTCAATACCCACGGGTAATGTCTAAACACATTTGGCACTTTTTGCTAGAATAAGCTTTAATAGTTAATTCTGGTTAAAATGTGTATTAATATGTCAAAAACAAAAATACATCTCTTCATGTATAAGCTTTTAATCTAATTTATTGTTTTTATTTAACCACAATTTCCAACTCTTTCCAATCCTCAAGATCATTTTTGCTATATTTCCAAATAAATTCTCGGGCTTTTTCAATTGCTAAATCTTTTAAATTTTCATCAAATCCTCTAATCAAAACAGTTGGACCTGTTCCTTTATCTTTTTCAACAATCAAATCACATTCCTCTTTTAAAGAGATTATTTTTTCATTCTCCTCCTGATTCCGACCAACCACAAAATGAACCATTCTGCTTTCAACATCCTCCCAAGAATGTCTTCCAATTCTCAGAAGTTCGAAATCAGATTTCACAGGATCATCACAAAAATTCATCAATTTTTCAAGCTTCACGGAAAACTCCTTTTCTGTTAGACAACATCCTCCAGCCGGAGTTGGAAAATATTCCACATCAAAATCTTTTGCTAGTTGCAATTGTTGTTTTCTAGAACGTCCTCGAATGTCTTCAAGTTGATTTCTGTCAACTAAGCCTTCTTTTTCATAAACCGTCTCTAATAAAATTTTCCCTGACAAAGGTCGAAGAATTTTTCCTTCCATATCCAAATAATTCTCAGTTTTCTTAAATGCTTCCGTGTTTTGAGAAAAAGGACGTTGCCCTAGAACTTCCCCAGTTGCCAAAACATCAAACCCCTCTTTTTCTTTTATTTTCCAAGCCTCTTTAAACATCAAAGCATGACAATCAATACAAGGATTCAAATTCTTCCCATGACCAAAATGAGGATTTTTAGTAATCCCCCAATGAATCTCTGAAATATTTTCCACAATCAATTTTATATTATTTTTCTCCGCAGAAACTTCTGCTTGATTAGTATCGAAAAAATAGCTCTCAAACGCAAGAGCTGTCACTTCAATGTTTTGTCTCTCAAGAATCTTCACTGCCAAAATCGAATCCAATCCCCCTGAAAACAAAACCAACGCTGTTACTTTTTTATTCTTCATATAAATTTTTACGTTATATAAAACCATTTCCTGCAATTATCAGAGCCACAAGTGCATTTAGCTTTAATTATTCCCATTTCCGTCTGATTATAATCTACAGTGATTTCCTCATTTTTTAAAATATCTCGAATTGCAATCAATACAGGAACACTTCTATTAATATCTAATTTTGAATTTGGGCTACAAGAATGATTAACCCAATTTAAAACCTTATCATCATAAATATATTTATTATCTGCAATTCGAGCACATTTTGATTTTGGCTCTGAATAGATTACGCCTAATGGAATATAATAATATTCAGTGTTTTTAAGTATTTTTTTCGTTATATGAATACCAAAACCATTAATCTGACTAGTTCGCTTTTTAAATTCAGTGCTCATGAAATTTCTCTATCTAAAAACAATAAAAGCAATAATAATAACCGCCAATACCAACCGATACCAGAAAAACACTGCATAACTTGCTTTTTCAACAAACTTAATCAACAAAGAAATTGCTAAGTAACCACTGATTCCCGCCACAATCATTCCAATAATAACCTCCACACTCAAACCACTAGAAATAAAATCTTTTGCCTTCAAGAGGACTGCTCCAATAATTATTGGGGTTGATAGTAGAAACGAAAACCTAGCAGAATCTTTTCTATTAATACCAATTGCCAAAGCTGCAGTTATTGTAATCCCGGAACGAGAAACACCTGGAATAATTGCTATCGCCTGAGCAATGCCAACCACAATCGCAGTTTTCCAATTCATTAAACTCAAGCTTTTTCCGTGTTTTATTCTCTTATCAACTAAATAAAGTAAAAGCCCTCCAACTGCCAAGGCAATTGCAATAATAATCGGATTTCGAAAAATTGTTTCTGCATAATTATTAAATAATAATCCTACAATCACTCCTGGAATTGTTGCAATGACAATAAAAAAAAGTAATGATTTTTTTATATTTTTCACTCCTCCGCTTTTTGCTTCCTTAAAAATATTAAACCAATCTTTTTTAAAATACCACAAAACAGCAATTAACGTTCCAAAATGAAGCGCCACATCAAAAGAAAGCCCTAGATCTTCCCAACCAAAAAGCCACGGGGCTAAAACCAAATGCCCCGATGATGAAATCGGTAAAAACTCTCCCAGCCCTTGAATCAGCCCCAAAACAATCGCTTGAAAAAAATCCATTGTTTTTTCATTAATTCTATGCTTTAATTTATAGCATAAAGAAGCAAAAAAGAGAAGATTGTTCTTAGTATATGAAGAGAAGATATAATACATGAAAGTGACCTAGATTTTTTATTTTTACTCAAAAATGAAAGGAACTACTGAAATGGAAAAAGGTGAAATAAAAACAATTGAATTATTGGGAAAGATTTGGCCAAAAAAATTTGGAAATTCCAAAGAAGCCCCTTCTAATCAAGTTCACGAAATCAAAAATAAAATAACCATTGGGGAAGATAATTCCATTAAGGGAGTAATTAAAACTCCAGTCGGAGAATTCAAGATTATCGATGGTACTCTGGTAGAAGGAGGACTGAAAGCAATCCTTCAAAAAGGGTCAAGAAAAATCAAATTGAATCTCACCGATTTCCTCAACTCATGGGAAGGAATGTTCACTTTCCAAAAACATGAAATGAGTTTGTTTGTTATTCGTATTAGTTAACAGCCATTCAATTTCTTCAAAAAAATAAAGACCCCAGACAAAAAATGTTCTGGGGTTCTTTTTATCAAAAATCCAAAAATTATTGACTATTCCCCACCAAAAAGCTAGTATTAACGTCACTAAAAGTTACTTAACAACAAAATAAAATATAGCGAAAGGAGGCCCATATTGATAGTAGAAATCACAGGAATCAGTGGTAATAATTTTTTTACTAAAGGAGAAAATTTTATTCAGGTTTTTGAATACACCGGGATAGAAGAAAATGAATTATGGACAATTTCTAATAACGAAAAAAACGAATTAATTTTTCCTTTTTCTATGTCAAAAAAAATTGAAGTAAAGATAAACACTTCAATTAAAACAGTTATTATTTATCCCCATCAAGCAATCGCTCTTTTCTTAGAAGGAGTAATAACAGAGATTGATTTCGCTAAAAGTTGTGAAGATGAAAACGAAATACTTTTAACCGACATATTAATTGCCGGCTATAAAAGAAATCTTTTAATAATAAATAGGCAATGAAATACTCTTTGCCCTACTAAAATCCCCCGAGCAGAAACTGCACTGGGGATTTTATTTTATCTAAATCCTATTTAATTAAGAAATATTATTCACTTTTCCAAAGCCCATGAATATTACAATAAATTCTTGCAGAAAAATTTTCTCCGCCAACTTCAAATCTTGCTTCTGGCTCATCTCCAGCATTCAAAAATTTTCTAATACTTCCGTTTTCCGTAATCAATTCCACCCATTCAATAAAATGATCATCTTCTGTTGGGTGCGGAACTGATCCAATCTTAACAATCACGCCATTATCAGTTTTTTCAATAACTGGCACATGCTTTTCTTGACCCTCATCTTCTGCTTTCTCCTCTTGAAGATTCATTGGTTGCCCACAGCAAACCAACTCCCCATCTCCGTCATGAAGAACTTCAACAATATTCCCACAAAGACCACATCGATAAATTTGTTTTAACTCAGTCATGTTTTTTGTTTTTAAAAATTAAAATTGACGCTAATACGTCTCACACTTAACTTGATAATAACTCTGATCATGTCCACAAGATGGACATTCTTTCGGAGCCTCATTTCCAACATGTCGATATCCACATTTTCGACAAATCCACTCAACATCCTCTTCTTTTTTAAAAACTGTTCCACCTTCAACTTGTTCTAAAAGTTTTCGAAATCTTTCTTCATGATGTTTTTCTGCCTCAGAAATTGACCTAATTCTTGCAGCAACTTGTATCAAACCCTCTTCTTCTGCCTTATCAGCAAATTCTGGATACATTTCAACGTTCTCATGATGCTCTCCTTCAGCTGCATGCTTAAGATTTTCAGCAGTTGTTTCCAATAAGGTTGGCACGCCAGCATCAATCATAATCTCATTCAAATCTTCATCGGAATCTTTTTTCAAATCCTGAATCATTTTCATCAACCATTCTGCATGTTCAAATTCTTGCTCAGCAGTTTCTAGAAAAATTGCTGAAATTTGTTGATAACCTTCTTTTCGCGCCACACTTGCATACAAAGTATAACGATTTCTTGCCTGAGATTCTCCCACAAAAGCCTTCGCTAAATTTTTCACAGTTTCCATTTTCTTTTTTTAATTAGTTATTATCTATTCTTACATGTTATAAATAAATTCTCTTTCACTTTGTCATCCCGCATACCCAATCAAGTTGAGCACAAACTCATTACGGGATTTATTATTCCAATTTCTATGTAAGTAAAGTATTACTTACATAAACAATTATCTTTCTTCTGATTTGAAAATTAAAAATTGATAACTGAAAATTAACCCTAGTCATCCATATATTTCTCAAATCCATCCGCGTAATATAAAACTCTATCTCCATACCAAGTATAATACTCCCAATTCCCTCCAGCTAAATACATCGAAGCAGCTTGCTTCTCCGCAGAACGTTTGTGACTTGTCACACCAGAAATTGCAGAAAGTTTTAATCCCATTGCAATCAATGCATCATCAAGATCCCAAGGATCAGCTTTGTGACCAGTAATTTTCTTCACTCGATCCTTGTATCCTATCCAAGTCGTCGGCATAAACTGAGCTGGGCCCATTGCTCCTCCCCATCCGCCACAACCATCTGAAGCATTTGTATTGTAACAATGTCGCTTAGAAACTGGCATCTTTGATGCCTTATATCCTAAATCCTTACAAATGTCCTTGAAGGTATCTCTCTGACTAGGATTCATATCCACCTTATAAGTTCCTCCTCCAACATTTTGACCAAGATTTGATTCCACTCTTAGAACCCCAAGAAGAAATGCTGTTCGAACATCTGTTTTTTTTGATGCATACTCCGCTGCTTCAATCGCTTGTTCAAGACTAATTGGTTCCCCAAGACTCTGTAGTGCATTCAATTGTCTTCTAAGATCACTTCTTTCAATATCAAGGAGACTGATATCTTCCTGAGTTTTCCTAAGAAACAGATTCTTTTTATTTTCTTCATATTCAAGTGTTTTTTTCTGATCATCCTGAAGAATCCTGATTCTTTCTTGCTCTGTTCGATCATCTTCTAAAACCGTTCTTTCCTTTTGTAATTTAACTCTATCTTTTTTAACTTCGTCTAAAGTACTTTTTATTTTCACTTGAACAATCTCAAAATTATCCATTGTAGCAAAATAATCTCCAATGTCTTTCTTTTGATTCATTAGAATTAAATCTAGTTCATCATTTCCATATCTCATCAATCTAACATATTCCTTCAAAATTCCTCTCTGAAAATTAATGCGCTTTTCAATTTCCTCAACTTGATTTTGTTTTATATTAATTTTTTGATCAAAATCTTTAATTGTATTTTCAGTTTTTTGAATCTGTGATCTAACTGAATCAATATTCTTATCAATAATCTCAATTTCTCCTTGTATTGTCTTCTCTTTTGTTTGTTTTTCCTCAAGCTCCTCTTCAACTTCCTCTAATTTTTCTTCAATTTCTCCAGTGTCATCATCAGCAAAAACAAAACTTGTCCAACTAAAAACAAAGAAACTGCCAACGACAAAGAGCCACAGCAGTTTCTTGCTTGAAATCAAGACGTCTTGTTTTGTTTTATTTTTATTAAAAGTCATCGCGGTTTTTGTCATCCCCGCAACTACGTGTCACCCTAGCTTTAGCAGTGGCGCAAGGCGGGGATCCATTAGTTTGATAACATAATCTTAACCACTTAAACAGGATATTGATATGAAACTAGAGATATAAAGTTTATACAATCTACTCCTTTTTGTCATCATCAGTAGATTCTTCTTTCTTCTCCTCTTTTTTATCATCTTCGTCACTCTCTTCTCCTTCTTCATCTTCATCCTTAATTCCCTCAACTTGATCAATATCCATTTCAACTTTTTCGTTCAATTGATCAATTTCTTCTTGAGTTCGAGGAGCAGCAACTGACATAATAACAGTCTTTGAGTCTGATAATAATTCAACTTCACTAGAAATATTTAAATCACCAACTCGAATTGTATTTTCAAAATCTTCAAGAACTGATAAATCAATTTTAATTTTTCCAATCAAATCCTTTGGAAGACATCGAATCTCAAGAGAATCAAAGTTTTTAATAAGCATTCCTCCCTTTTCTTTAACGGCAGGAGCTTCACCAATAAATTCTAATTCAACTGATGTTTCAATTTTCTTTCCCTTCTTCACTTTATAAAAATCAACATGCTGATATTGTCCTGAAATTGGATGCTTTTGAACGTCATAGACAAGAACAGAATGTCCTTCTTTTTCTCCTTCAATTTCCAAGTCAAACAATGTACTTTCCCCAGCTTCTTTAAACATTTTATTAAACTCTTGAAAATCAACCCAAACTTTTTTGCTTTCCTTAACATCCGGACCATACAAAATTCCAGAAACTTTCTTGAAAGTCTTGTCTCTCTTTACTCCTTCTCTTAGACTTGCTTTTAATGTTAGCTTTTTCATGTCAATATCTTTTACTCCTTATTAATAAATCACTTCTCTAAACAATTTAAATTCTGATAAGCCTCAATAACTTCATCTGAATCAATAGGTTTTTTTTGCAATAATTCACATGCCTCTTGATAATCCAAATCTGTCATCATTCCCATAGCCATCATATTTTCTGTTCCACCTGAACGAGAAATAACAGCAAGAGAAGCACTTTTGCAGTGCTTACAATAAACATGAACAAGAAACGCATCCTGATTACTTTGAACAACTCGAGCGCTTCGATAACCATATTTTTTGCCACAAATTGGACAATTGAGTAATAGTTCTAAATCATTCATAAAGATTAGAGTCTACTGGTAAGCTTTTTTTCGTTACGAAAATTTCAGATTTTTAACGAAAATTGTGAAAAGTGAGGAACAATATCGGTAATATTATGACGAACTTTGAATAATTTGCAGTTAAAATATGGAATTTGCAGTAGAAAATAAAGCTTGCCAATAGACTCTCAATTAATACTAACAACTTTTATCCTATCAGTCAATATCTAACCCTTTAAAATACGTTAATCCTTCAGTTCTTTTTGTAATTCCTTTTTAAATTCTTTTAATAAATCCTTTTCATCCGCTCGTTTAATAATTTTCCCTTTTCTACAAATCAATCCGCACCCTCTCCCTCCAATAACTGCAATATCTGCCTCTCGAGCTTCGCCAGGACCATTAACAACACATCCCATAACAGCAATATGAATGTGTTTAGGAAATTTTTCAACAATTTTTTCAACTTGCTTAACCAATTTTAGAAGATTTATTTCAGTTCTACCACAAGTTGGACAACTAGTTACGGTTGGTTTCGTTTGACGAAGATTTAAACAACTTAGCATTTCCCATGCAACTGGAACTTCTTCAACTGGATCGTCTGTTAAGGAAACCCTAATTGTGTCTCCAATTCCCTCGTAAAGCAACATTCCAATTCCAATTGAAGACATAATTGTCCCTCGAAATTTTGTTCCAGCCTCCGTAATTCCAACATGAAGTGGGTAATTAACTTTTTTTGATAATTTTCGGTAAGCCTCAACAGTTCTCTCAATATCAGATGCTTTTAATGAAATCGCAATATCTTTAAAATTAAATTTCTCTAAAATTTTAATATGTCTCATTGCAGAATCAACCATTCCGCTAGCCGTTACTTTTCCTTTATATTTTTTCAAAATATCTTTTTCCAAAGAACCTCCATTCACTCCAATTCGGATAGGAATTCTTTTTTTCTTGCACTCCCTAGCAATTTCTTCCATTTTTTCTTTTGGAGCTATATTTCCAGGATTTATTCTTAGCTTATCAATTCCTTGCCTAATTGACTCCAATGCAAGATCTGCTGAAAAATGAATATCTGCCACCAATGGAGCATCGACCTTTGCTTTGATTTTTGAAATAGCCTTCGCCGCTTTCATATCTGGAACTGCCATTCTGACAATTTCACACCCAACTTTCTCAAGTTGCTTAATTTGTCGCACAGTCTTCGCAACATCTCGCGTATCAGTATTTGTCATAGATTGAACTCGAACAGGCTCAAACCCACCGATTCTAATATTTCCAACTTTAATTTTTCTTGTCCTTTTTCGTTTAATCATTTTCATATTCAATTTCTTAGCACATTTATTGTAGCAGGAAAATTAAAAAGAGCAAAAACATTTCATGCTTTGCTCTTAATTTGAATAAAAACCTTAAATAGAAATGCTAATTGAAAGCACTTTCAAATCGATAAAAAATTCCACTTGCCTCAACCCAATTATTTATTCCACTGAAGCCTTCCAAAAACTCTTCTTTCATTTCTGGATTTGTTTCAAGTACCTCAAAAAGATGCTTTAATTCTTTTTCATCTTTTGAATTAAAAGCACTTCTGACCCTCTCGATGATACTTGTCCTTGCAAATCTGCACATAATAATCTCTCTTTCTTCTTTCCTTGAAAAGAATTTATACTGCAATATTAATTTCCACAGCAGTATTTAAACGAATAATCTCTACCACATCAGGTCTTAACTCCTTAATTTCATCAAAAAAATCAATTCTCACCGTATCGTTTCCTTTAATAACATTTACACACCTCTCAATTTTGCCTTGATCACCATTCTCTATAGCGACCAAAAGCATACTCGCTATTGTTAAATTCAACGATTGAAGCATTTTCCCTTCTCTCCTTTTTTAAAATTTCAAGTTACAAATTGCACCCCTTATTCAAACTCAAATTTCAGATCTTTTTTCAAAATTTCTTCTTGAATAAATTCTCCTTCGGCAGTTTTTAATTTAACAGTAACTGGAACATCTCCAACTCCAGATTGTTTCTGAATAAGCAATCGGTAATCATCTCGAACAGATTCTGGTAATTCATATTTAATCCTTGCATGAGTTGACCGATTAATCAATACATGAACTGTGAATCCGAAATATGTTTTGCCAAAATCTTCTTGAACATTTGGATAGCTTACCATTTCTCTTTCGAGTAAAATTGAACCCTCAGGAACATAAAGCCTCATATAAGTATGATAATCACTCGTCCTCCAATCTCCATAAGTTGCACTATGAGTATAATCAATATATATAGTTGCGATTGGCTTTTCTCCAGTTAAATCAACTTCATAAGTAATTTTTCGATCAATATAATAATCAGATTTTAAAGCACCCATATTCGCGTCAACCATCATTAAATAATCCCCGCTCCAATCAGTTGTAATTCCTCCATCCCAATGAACTTCTTCGACAATTTTTTGCAATTCTTCATTTTCAAAATTAAGCATCACGTCTTTATTCCTTAATTCAGCCAATCCAAACTCAGCTATTTTTGGAATACTTTGAATATTGGACAATTTTTTAACCATTTGCACGGCCAATGTTTTCATCATACTCTTACGATTTTGGGTATCAATGTCTGGATTAAGAATGTATTTTTTTTCCACCATCTCCTCTAACTTCAAAACTGCATTTTCGCTATTCAGCTCTACTCCATTAACTATCATTGGACCTGTTAAATCAAAAGCCCTTTCAAAAACACTAGCATTTATGGCGACTACTCCATCAAAATTGCTATTTCTTCCACTAAGCCGATAAAAATATTTCGCTTTATCAACATTAGTTGCAAAATCAGGAGAAAAATTAGAATCTCTAAATTTCCACTTTTTTATACTCATCATCTTTTCAAATGGATACGGTGGATTTATTTTTGCAGTAATTCTTTGGTCCAAAAGATTAGCATCTTCAAAAACCATATTAGTAACCTCACCATTTTTTATCTTTACCACTGCATATTGACCCAAAAAACCTCCACCAGGACGAATTTCCATATTATTCTGCAAAAGCAATAAATATCTTCTTTCTATTCCATCTTCTTTAATAAATTCTTGCGTTAGTTTGTCAACAGCTTCAATTTCTTTTTTAGTGTCTTCTTTTATTGGCAAAAATTGAGCTGCTTTTCCAAAAACAGAAACCGCATTAACTAAAACATCCGTTTTACTAATTTTATTAAATTTGAAAAATAAAAATCCCCCTAAAATTAATAAGACAATAATTGATCCAAAAATCCAAAGCATCTTCTTTTTTTGCAACATCTATTTTAATTTATTTTTAAGAAATTATTTTAAGACCTACTTTCGTAACAAAATTTGGAAATTGTCCGCCTCGGCGAAAACTTTAGCGAGACGGGCAGTAGAAAATAGGTTTTAAAGTGATTTACTTATAACATAACCTGCTATACCAAAAGCCACTGAAACATTTAGTGATTCTTTCTTTCCATGCATCGGAATCTCAATTATTTTATCAACCTGTTCAAGAACAGTCAAACTCAAACCTCTAACCTCATTCCCGACTAATAATGCTACAGAATTATCAGCTTTCACATCGTTAAGACTCTCACTCCGAGAATCTAATTCCACGGCATAAATTTTAACTTTTTGTTTTTTTAATTTATTAAAAACTTGATGAATATGCCAACACTTCTCCCATTCAACCATCTTTTCCGCCCCAAGTGCAGTCTTAGCAATTTGCTTATGTTGATCCGGAGAAGGAGAATATCCTGTTAAAAAAATCTTATCAATCCCCAAAGCATCTGCAGTTCGAAACATTGATCCAACATTATATGCACTTCTAACATTATGGATTATAGCATAAAACTTTTTATCCATCAAATTTAATATTTCTTAATTAATACGTTCAATTTTCCACTTGTTTGTAATTTACTCTCCTCACTTGTCATCCCTACGCAGGCAAGGATCCATTAAAAGATAATGCTCAACAGTAATTAAAACATATCTATTGAAAATTATCTAATTGAAAATTCATTTAAAATTGAAAATTGCGAATCCTCCTTAAAACCAAAAAACAGAGCGAGCCCTGTTTTTTGGAATTTAAAGCAGTCTTTTACCACTCTTTTTTTTCTTGCGGAGGACGGGCCTTGCTAACTGTCAATTTTCTTCCGTCAAGTTCTTTTCCGTCCCACATTTCAATTGCCTTTTGCAATTCTTCGTCTGAAGACATTTCAACGAAGCCAAATCCTCGAGACCGACCAGTTTCTTTGTCTGTGATAATCACAGCAGAATTAACTGTACCAGCCTGAGCAAAAGCTTCCTTTAATGCTTCTTCGCTAGAGTCATAAGAGATTCCTCCAACGTAGAGTTTGTAAACTTCTTCCATAGTACTTTTTTCTCAATAATAAACGCGTAAGAGCGACCTTTACTTTTTATCCTCTTACAGAATTTCCAAAATTTGAAAATTCTGTAAGCAAACTTTTCTCACACAATAACTAAATTATAAATTCACACCAAACAAATGTCAATTCCACTTAAAAATAAAAATTATTCTGTCCTAAATCCAAGTCCTTCGGGTGACTTTGATTCTTCAACTTTTCCAAAAGAATTTTCGTATTTTTCAAGATTGTCTTGCATCGCTTTGATCATTCTCTTGAAATGTCCTGGAGAAAGGATTACTCTTGAATTCAAAGTTCCCGTTGGTGGAAACACATTGAAAAAATCAAGCACGACTTCTTCTTTAGTGTGCATAATTTGTACTGCATTTGAATATTCCCCCTTCAACTTCTCATCAGAAGCTTTAATTTGAACCTGCCTGCCGGCAGAGGTAGGTTGCTTTCCCTGTGATTGATTTTGTTGATTCATTTTTTTAGTTTAATTATTTAAAATATTAATAATTCTCTAGTCAAAAATATATATACTAAATACAAAATAGCGACATTCTGAATCATAAGCATTGGAATCCCAATCATAAAATACCATTTTCTAGTCTTATGTCGAAAAGCAAACATCCCAAGAAAAACTCCCAAGCTTCCAAAGACCGTTGCCATAAAAAACATCTTGCCTTCTGAAATTCTTCTTGCATCCTTTTTTCGTGATCGATTCTTATCAAAAAGCATTATAAAAAAAGCTATTGAATTCATCACAAGAAAAAATACTATAATCCACAAAAACTGATCATTCATCTTTTTTTATTCTTCACTTGTTACCTCGCTAAATTGCAATATTTCATTTATCAGCTCATCTCTCCCAATCCTTTTCTTAACTGAATAAGGGATCATTCGATGTGACCCAATCTGCTCCTTAATACTATCTATTTGATTCTTGTATTTCGACTTTTTTATTTTATCCACCTTATTAGCCACAATTACAATATCTTTTTCATGTTCATCCAATAAATTAAGCATCTCCAAGTCATTTTCTCTTAGACCAAGATTAGCATCAATCACCATTACGATCTTTTCTTGAATATATGGTGAGTTAAATAAATATCCATGAATAATAGCTTGCAACCTAGATCGAGTTTCTTTTGAAGCCCTAGCATATCCATAGCCTGGCAAATCAAGGAAATAGCAACAATCATTTACTAAAAATAAATTTATTTCCTGAGTTCTTCCTGGGCGCCCACTAGTACGAGCTATTTTTTTCTGATTTGTGAGAGAATTAATGAGACTAGACTTCCCAACATTGGAACGACCAATAAACGCAATTTGAGGAACATTCTCCTCTAAAAGCTCATCGGGTCCAACAAGTCCTTTCACAAACTGAGCTGATGTTATATTCATAAATATATATTTTCATTTCTTATGCTCCTATTCTATCTTAAATAAACCTTATTTACAAAAATAAATCTCTTGAAATTTAATCCCTTACTAAGGACCAAGACCAGAAGAAAACCTGAATCCGATCCAAATTCCCAAAAACCCACCAATCGCACTCAACAACACAGATGAAACTGAAAAAATACTCGCACCCCAAAGCAAGGGAACATAGCTTCCTATAAATAAACCAACTATTGCTCCAATCATTATTAATGATTTCATTTTTATATAAATTTATTTCTAATTATTTAAGCTTGAAAGCTTTTTATATTATCATTTTACCCTCCTTATATCAAAAATCAATGCCTTACTTCCAAGCCATTCCCACTCAATCAATTCTGTGCTAGAATAAAAACTGTTGTTTATTAATCATTATTGAAACAAAAAAATGCAAAGCATGGAAGAAGTGTTTGAAAAAATTCAAGAACAAAAAGAAATTCGAAAAGAAATTTCTCGAGAATACAAAGAAGATCTCGTTATGAAAGATGACTATGAAAAATTAATGGAAGAAATAAAAGTTCTTCGAGATAAAAAGAAAACATTAGAAAATATCGTTCAAGCTGAAATGGGATCACGCTGGGATGAACTTGAAAAAGCTAAAAATGAGATTACAACTTTCGAACAAATGCTAACTGATATTGCCATGACCTCTTTAATGGATGGTAAAAACATTAACCTTAAAGACAAAAACAACACTGAATACGAACCATCCTATAAAATTACTTTTAAGAAAATTAATTAATTCATTCTTTGTTCTCAAAAACCAGACCTAAAGTCTGGTTTTTTATTTTTATACATTAAGATTCAGTAAATCACTACTGCTTATTGGCATTAAAAGCATTTATTAAGTATTCTTCCGTTGCAATTTGTTTTTTCCTATCCTCCTCGTCTTTTTAACCTTTTTTTAATTCCTCATAATCTTTTTGCAAAGAATCAAGCTCTGATCCTTTCCAAAAATTGGTTCCTTCAAAAAAATCTTTTACTTCACTCAATGCATTTTTAAGTTCTTCACTATCAGTCATTTCATTCATTTTTCCAACTCTTTTCTTTAAGACTTTTACTAGTTCTGGATCCCTATGAAGAATGTCTATATAATAAAAAGGGTTTTGGGAAACTTTCCAAAGCTTCTCTTCTCCGCTAAGTCCTTTTGTTTCTCTTTTGTAAGCCTCCTCTTCTAAGAACATTTCTTTTTCAAAAATAAAGTCCGTAATTTCTTCACCAACACTGCCCGAAAAAGAAACATCGATAAAAACCTCTGCAAATAAATCTTTCGCAAATTTAATATTTTCATCATCTAATTTTCTAAAATTTTCTGCATAATCAGAAATTTCTTTTTTAAAACAATCTTTGATTTTTTCTTTTAAATCGACAGAATTTTCAGGTGATTCCAGCTCCTCTAAAATTAAACTGAATTTTTCTCTCGAATCTTTTCTGGCATCAACTTTTTCTAGAAAATTTTCATATTTAAACCCAACAGTTTCTTGGTGTTTTGCAGAATCTTTTTTAACTTCCTTTTTTCCTAAAATATCAATTTCATATCTTTTAAATTCTCCATCTTTCTCAATAACTAATTCAACTTTATCAATTTTAACATTCCTATTTCTTCCAAAAGCTCCAAAAAAGGCTTTCATTCCCACATCAAAATTTCCAACAGTAGTTCCATCTTCGAAAATCTGAATTTGCCAATTTTCATCTTCATGATCTTTTGGTTTGACAGGAATTTTCATATCAAGATATTCTTGATCATGAAAAATTTTAACCACATCTAATTTATTAAGAAACTTCTCAATATCTGATTTTTTAAGCTCCTGAGAAGATTCAATGCCAACTCCTGCTATTTCAATATCACTTGCACTACTTGGCACTGCTCCAATCGTTAAAAACAAAAAGCAAGCAAAAATTCTTGCTAATTTATCTAAACTGAATTTACTATTCTTAATTTTTTCAACAACATTTCCATCTCTTCTTATTAATCCACTGACTATTTCTTCAACAGCATCCTCACTAACTATCTCGGCAACTTCCTGTTCTCCCTTCTTGGATAATTCTTGATAAGCTTCCAAGACCTTAATTCCATCAACTCCAAGTTCTCCAAGCTCTTCCTCTAATACATCTAAAGCTTTCTCTATTCTTTCCGCTCCCCCTAAAATCACATCTCTTTCCTCAATATTTTTAGCACTTTCAGCCTTTTTATTTATTTTTTCTAAGTCAATTCCACTTTTTAAATATTCTTCTTTTTTCTTCAGAGTCTCTTCATCTTCAGCTATCTCAAGCTTCTTCATCGGCGAATCGTCCTCTTTTATATTTTTTATTTCAACTTTAAATACCCCTTTTTCCATTTTTTGTTTTATTTTAATTTATTTTTTCCATAAAAACTATTCCTTTAATCTCATATTACATCATCACCAATCCTTTTGCAAAAAACGACTTGTATCCATTCGGACACAAGTCGTTTTTCTTTTTTTCTTTGAAAATTAATAGGAAACCTGAGCTTTGTCAAAGGCTTTTTTAATTGCCATATCCCATTCAGGTGAATCCACCGGCTTTGTAACAGTAAATCTCAGAATATCTCCGAAAGGAATTCCATAAAGACCTGTTTCAGCCATCAGAAGACCATTAAAATGTTCGGCGCCGAAAACTTCCTGACCAAACGCTCTCTTTGGCGAAATCCAGGTATTGAAAAAAGTTGCCTCCGGCTCAACAGCAAGCCATAAGTCTCTTTCCTGAAGAGTTTCAATAAGATAGCCTGTTCTATTTTCATACATGGCACAATTTTCCACAACACTCGGAAAATCATCCTCCATGGAAGATAAAATGCCAGCAGCAGTCGCGGCAACAAATCCACTATCAGTATTGCCCTTGATGTTTGCCAGATCTTCGATAGACCCCCTTGATCCAACAATACCTGCTGCTCTCCATCCTGTTCCATTTCCCACGGCTTTAGATCCAGAATAAAATTCCATCCATTCAAGATCAGGATAATCAGGAGCCACCTCTGCCAACATGCAAATAGATTTTTTGGATTTTGAAAATATCAACGATGCATAAGCGGCATCATTAATCAATCTTGCACCAACCCTTTGACAGAATTCACAGATCCAACGCCAAATGTCCTCGGTAAACCCTATGCCAGTCGGATTATGAGGAGAGTTCAGCATGAGAAGCTTTGTTTTAGGATTAATATCTTCTATAGAAAACATAAAGTTATTTTCCACATTCATGCTAAGCGGATAATTTTTAGCCCCCAGATAATCACACCAAACTGCCGGTGTTTCATATCCAGGATCAGTCATAGTTCCGACGAGAACATCGGGATTATAAAGAAAAAATTTATTCTCCTTCTCATCCCAGACCCTGATATGACCACATGCCATTGGAATAAGACCAAGCATCGGCTTAATCCCCGGCGCCGGCAAAAATGCCAAATTCGGATCAGTTAAAATGCGAGAACCCGTTTCTCCATCAAAATGCGCCGCAACAAATCTTTTAGCAAAATCCGGAATTCCAGGACTTCCATTGTCCTGATATTCATGGACAGCTTCATTATCACTCATTATAAGTTTGGAAGCTGTTTTTCTGGCACTCATTAAAGCAGGTCCAGCTGGCTGGCCAATAGTTAGCGGCCATAAAATCTTCCCTTTGGATTTTGCTTCTTCTGTTTTCTTTTTCATTCTTTGAAAAACATTTTCTCCACCTTTCGGCAACCAACTTTTCATTTTCATAATTATTTCCTCCTTTACATTTCAGTTTATAAAACAATTACATTAATGGAATTTGCAATGCACGAATATCAGCAATTGTTTGAGCACGACTAATCAACTTAAGAAAGCCATCAATCATTCTCATGACCTGAGCAGACTTTGTCCAACCATTATAATTCATTCCCATTTCAATTCCGTGACAACCCGTGTCACAAAAAACAACATAATCACCCACTCTGATTTCTGGCAACAACCTCTCAGAAACAGCATGTATATTTTCACAAAGTGGACCAACGATTGATTGTTTGATAATCTGTCGATCAGTCACAATCTGAAAATTTTCGTCTAAAATAATCACATGGTGATGAGCTGGATACATTCCTGCCCGCAAAAGATCTGCTCCATCACAAGCCGCCATACAGGCAAACCTTCTATATTTATTGGTTACTGCAATAATCGGAGCAACCCAAATTCCTGCCGGAGCCGCCACATAACGAGCACACTCAAGAAAAAATTTAGGACGCCAAAGAGCCTTATCTCTAAAAAAAGACAAACGTCCATTTATTTCTTGACCATAACGCTCAATATCAAAAGGCTTGTCGTCTTCTCCATATACTGCACTGGAATCTTCGGGATACATATAATTAACCCCGATCCCTCCGCCAGCATTAATGAAATCAAGCTCAACGTTAATTTCCTTTTTAATCTTCTCGGCAATTCCCAATAAAACCTCTACTGTTTCAGAATGAACCTGCCAGCTTCTGTTATTGCTTGCGTACATGGTATGTAGTCCAAACTTTTTCACGCCCATGTCTTTTGCTTTTTTGAATACAGCGACAATGTCTTCATACGGAACGCCATATTTCTGACTTTCCGCTTTTCCGATGATCGAATTCTGTCCACTTCCCTTTCTTAGAGTGGCAATATTCACTCGAAAAGAAATCGTGTCAGGAACTTCCTGTAAAACATCAAGATAACAAGCATCATCCAAGTTCAAGACAGCTCCATTATCCATTGCAAACTTTAAATGAGACCAAGGTGTTGAATTTGCAGTATACATAATCTGTCCGTGTTCAGCACCAACTGCAACTGCATCTAAAACCTCAGTCGGCGAACTGCAGTCAAAATAGAAGCCCTGATCATGCAAGGTTTTTAACACCCAATGATTAGGCTGTCCTTTAACAGCAAATAGATTTGTCCCACGTCCATCGGGCCAAATATGTCTTTTCATTAAAGTCGCTCTATCAATCAAAGTTTGTTGATCAATTAAATGAACGCCTTGGCTTAACTGACAATCTGCTCCATGAACATCAAGATTCATCGAGCTTGTTTGTCCCACACCAAGAGCCCTTTTTATTAATGGAAACAATAACGCTGTTGTTTCTTCTGAAATCATATCTTCCCCTTTCCCTATTTCTAGTTATTTTTTTGTCAAAATACAAGATTTAATCACAATTTTGCGATTATGTCATTAAAGCAATTTTTTCGCCTTTTGTAAAGAATTTTTTAAGAAAAAGATAACGCCGTGACGAGAATTCTTCTCATCACGGCTTTGTTGCACAGATCATTTCTACCTTTGCCTTTTATTTTTTTTGTTACTCAAAGACTGTGCTCTTCTTTTTGCTGCGTTACCACTTCTTTTACTACCTTTTCTACTTTGAATTAAACCGTCCATTCTTTTCTCCATGATCAAGGTTAATAAAAAGTTCTACTGCAAAAAACACTAGCCAAAAGTTGTTACTATATATATTAAATCACATTTCTCATTATCTTTCAAGAAAACAAAATTTCTACTGCTTATTCAGAGCCTCCATTGGAGAAAGTTTTGATGCATTCCAAGCCGGTTTGATTCCAAAGATGACACCTGTCAACATTGAAAAACCAAGACTCACCGCAACTGCTCCGATTGTCAAAGGAAAAGTCAGAAAAAAATTGTATTGAGCAATCACGTACTCCGCTACTTTTGAAAGAATAACCCCCAAAATCACTCCAATAACACCTCCAAGTAAAGTAATAAAAACTGCTTCAAAAAGAAATTGCCACATAATATCACGATTTTTTGCCCCTAAAGCCTTTCGAAGTCCAATTTCCGAAGTTCGTTCCGTAACTGCCACGTACATCACATTCATAATCCCTACTCCTCCAACAACCAAAGAAATTGAAGTTAAGGCTAAGAGCAAAATATTAATTATTTTAAACACTGAATCAATCATATCAGTTGCTTCAGCAATTGACATCACTCCAAAGTCATCATCTTCTGGATCATCAATATCATGTAAGTCACGCATTTTTTGATTCATTCGAGTCTCAATTAATTCAACTTTATTCGCATCCTCAATTTTAAAAAGACCAAATTGAACATGGTCAATACCCATCATTTTTTTCTGCAATGTTCTTGCAGGAATATATACTAAATTATCAAAATCGGAAAAACCAGTTGAACCTCGCTCTTCCAAAACAGCCACTACTCGAAAAGTGCTATCACCAAGCTTCACTTTTTTTCCAATCGCATCTTCATCTGCAAATAATTCTTTTTTTATTTTACTTCCCAATGTAATAACCTGTTTTAAGCTCCTATCGTCAGCCTCCGAATACATTACCCCTTTAGCCACCTTCATTTGTTCGTCAACGTCAATAACTCCAGCGGTTGTCCCAAATATCATAATTGTTTCATTTTCCCCTCGATAACTAATCGTTTCTTGCCCCATTAACCCTCCATACCAATCACCTAAATCTGGAATTTTGCTCAACTCTTCAAGCTCATCAAGTTTCATTGTTGTAATCTGAATTCCGCTCACAATTCCGCCGGCATTTTCCGCTGAAGCATGTTTTGTTTTTGGAACCTTAACTTCAATTTGAATAAGATCACTTCCAAAAGATTCAACTTGTCCCAAAACAAATCCTTTCAATCCTGCTCCCAAAGAAAAAACCAGCGTTACAGCAATCACGCCAATCACAATTCCAAGCAACGACAAAAAAGTCCGTGCCAAATTATTCCGAAGACTTCGAAACGCAAGAAATATTGAAATTGTAAATGTTTTTAAAAATTTCACTTTATTCAGTTTCCAATTCTCAATTTCCAATTCTCATTGAATTTTCAATTGATCAATTAGATTTTATTTAATGTATTAACGATTTTTTGAAATATCATGTTTAACTCATGTGCCTCTTTCCAGATTTTTCTGCCGTCTTCTTTAAATTCCAAATTAGCATTTGATAAAATTCTTAACCAATATTTAGTTTCACTGGTTTCTTTTTTGCATATATAAATTTTATTCCTGAAGTCTCTCTTTGAACTAGCATTGTTAGCTTCACAATAATTTGCTCCAATTGATGTTCCTGATCTAATCAATTGAGATATCATTGGATTATTTATAGAATCTTTTCTAATCTTCTTTAATGCTCTTACTAGTAATTCCGAAAATAAAGCAGTTCTCTCTTCTAGATTATAATTATTATTTTTCTTTTCTGAAAATTCTGTCATTGAAAATTTATTGGAAATTGTGAATTGAGAAATGAAAATTAATGAGTAGTCCTCTACTCATACCTAAGTGCCTCCATCGGACTAACTTTTGAAGCCTTCCGAGCTGGATAACTTCCAAAAATTATTCCAATTGAAATTGAAATAATAACTGCAATTAAAATTGAAAGTGGAGAGATTAAAAGTGGCCACTCATATCCCAGTGCTTGTACAACAATTGCTATTAAAAATGAAATAAGGACTCCAAACACAATTCCAATCACACCGCCGACCGAAGAAACGGTAGCTGATTCAATAATGAATTGATACAGAATATCTTCATTTTTTGCTCCCACTGCTTTTCGAAGTCCCACTTCTCGAATCCGTTGACTCACTGCAACAAGCATAATATTCATGATTCCCACTCCTCCAACAATCAAAGAGATTGATCCAATTGCAAGTAAAAAATATCTCAATGCATTTGTCACTGTTGTGATAATCTCCAAAGCTGAAGCCTGATCGCGAACTGAAAAGTCATCATTAGACGGATCTTTAATACCATGCCGATCTCTAAGAATTATGGTTATTCCAGCCTTCGCTGAATTGATTAATTCAGGGCTCTTTATTTTAAATCGTACAAATCCAAGATGATTAATCCCAAGAATATTTTTTTGAGCAGTTTTCAATGGCATGAAAACTGAATCATCTTGACTTTGCGCACCAAATCCACTTGTCCCCCTTTCTTCAAGGACTCCAATGATTTGAAAGTTCTGATCCCTAATTTTCACTCTTTTATTAAGAGGATTTTCTTCTCCAAAAATATCTTTTGCTACCTGATTTCCAAGAACTACAACTCGAGAAAGATTAACCTCCTCTTCTTCATTAAAAAATCTTCCTTGTTCTATTTCAGTACCTTCCACAACCAAATAACTTGCCGTCGTTCCTGTCAGAGACGCATTCACATTTTCATCTCGATAATCAACAGCGATTGATCCAGCTACATATCCTGCTCCATCTTCAATCTCAGGAAGTCGACGACTATTTCGAATCGCTTGCAAGTCATCATAAGTTAAGGTAGTGACTGCTATTCCAAAAATAGAAGCAGGTGGACCATCTTCACTAGAGGCTCCCGGCAAAATTACAACCAAATTAGAACCAATTCCCTGAATCTGATCAATAATTAAAGCCTGAGCAGATCGTCCCACTGCCATAATGATAATCACCGAAGCCACTCCAATCACCACTCCAAGTATAGTCAAAAAAGAACGAAATTTAGTCGCCATTAAATTCTTATACGAAATAATAATCGGATTCCAAAACTTCATAGCTATGTCATTCCCGCACCCGCCCGCCTTGCCATCGAGGCAGGCCTTCACGAGTATAAACTCCAGCGGGAATCCATTAGTCTTAAGGCTTAAACATAATCTCTATTTAAAATAATCCTCCTATTTCATCAATCCTCTTTCTCTATCCGCAATAAGTCTATTCTTAATAATATCATCGCCAACTAACGCCCCATCCTGCATTTTTAAAAGACGTTTAGCATGCTGAGAGGTATAGGTTTCATGAGTAACTAAAATTATTGTCTTTCCGCTTTCATTAAGATTTTGTAAAATTTTCATAATCTGCAAACCTGATTTCGAATCAAGATTCCCCGTTGGCTCGTCAGCAAAAACTAGTTCTGGATTATTCACTAAGGCTCTTGCAATTGCCACTCTTTGTTTTTCTCCTCCAGAGAGTTGATTAGTGTAATGATACATTCGATGCTCCAACATCACTGACCTCAAAGCCTCTTTCACTCTTCGTTCAGTTTCTTTTTTTGAAATTCTATTTTTAAAATAAAGAAGTGGAAGTTCCACATTTTCAAAAACCGTGGTTCTCGGCAGAAGATTAAAAGACTGAAAAACAAATCCAATTTTTTCATTCCGAATTCTTGCCAATTCATCATCAGAAAAACCTGTCACAATTTTATCTTCAAAAAAATACTCTCCTTTAGTTGGTCGATCCAAGAATCCAAGCATCTGCATCAAGGTTGATTTCCCTGAACCACTTGGTCCCATAATTGTCACAAAATCTCCCTCTTCAATTTCAAATGAAACACCACAAACTGCCTTAGTCTCAACTTCACCAGTTACATAAGTCTTTGAAAGATTTTTTGTTTTTATTAAATTCGGCATTTTTATTATTATTTAACAACTTTATATCTCAAGACAACTGAGTTATCATTAATTTTTTCTGTATCAATTAACTTCAAATCTAAATTAAAGTCTCCTTTAAAAAGAGAAATTCCATCGCCAAATATTTTTGGCTCTATTGTGATTACAATTTCATCAATTAATCCTTTTTCAAGAAATAAGCCATTGATAAAAGCTCCTCCTCCAAGCACTGCTGATTCATATCCCATTTCTTCAAGTTCCTTCAGGACATCTTCCGGCTCACCTGAAACGTATTTCACACCCTCAATTTCTTTTGGATTTTCCTCTAATGTAAAAACAACATTTAATCGTTCTTTTAAAGGTGATGGAAATGTATTAAAAGTCTTATCCCCCATAATCACCACACTATGCTCTTTGGAAGTTTTTGCAAAAAACTGTTTATCTTCCGTGCTGGTCCAATCAGGAAAATGATCAGCTCCCTTTGCAATTCTTCCATCGGCCGTAACAGCCATTACCATTATTATTTTCATTTTATTTTTCCTCTTTATCTTTTAAACTAAAATCTCCATTCTTAAAACGATTCCTTTTACTTTCAAAATGCCAATCGTGAATATCTTCAGTAGAATACACTTCATCAAACATTTTTTTTGCAGTTTCTGTAAACAATTTTTGACGCACATTACTTTTTCTCATACTAATCTTCTTTTTTATAAGGCCCTCATTAGCATCCATCTGCTCCATTAATTCAAAATCTATATCCAAATTATCAGCATCCTTAACAATTTTGGACTCAATAGTTTCACGTTTTTCAAATTCCTCCCAAGATTCAATAAATTCATCCTCCACTGAAGTTTCTTCAAGCACATCCTTTATTGCATCCTCTTCATTTAACTTAGCATAGGATCTAGAAATATAATCAACATCGCCAGTCCGGCTTTCTGCTATATCATGAACTAATGCCATTTTCATAATTTTTTCAATATCCGCCACTCCCTCTCTTTTTGCTATTGTTAAAGCAATCCATAAAACACGAAAAGTGTGTTCAGAATCATTAGCAACTTTTGTATTGAAAAATCTCTGCCAATTTCGTTGACCGAATCTCAATCTCCCCATTTCAAATAAAAATTCTATATCTCGTTTCATAATTTTGATTTTTAATTAAATTTTATATATAATACATGTTACCACATAAAAAAAAGTGAGTAAAATTACCGAATAACTACTTCTGACATATCTCAAAATTCAAATTATCAACATTTAGTCTAAATGATAATATGATTATAAAAGATAATAATTAATAAAATTTATGGATATTAAAATATCAAATATCTTAGGTAGTGGAAGACTTATCCCCACAAAAGAAATAGGGGAAATCGTAAAAGCTCTAAAAGATAATGGCCATAAAATCGTACTAACACAAGGAGTGTGGGACCTCATTCATGAAGGGCATGCAAGATATCTTCAAAAAGCTAAAAAACTTGGCGATATATTGATTGTAGCCGTTGATACTGATAAAGTAGTTAAGTATCGTAAAGGTCCTACCCGACCAATAGTCCCAGAAAAAGAGAGAGTTAGAATGATATCTCATTTAAAGCACGTTGATTTAATCGTCATGAAGAAATCCAAAACTGATAATGAAAAATTAATAAAAATCATCAAGCCTAACATTTTAGTTATCTCTAAAACAACTAGATCAAAAAAAGCTGGAGCAGATTTTATATCTCAAGTAAAGAAGAAATTCGGAAAGCATTGTGGAGATATTATTGGATTAGAGCCACAATCTACAACATCCACCACCGCACGAATTAGATTACTAACTATTAAAGGAGCAGAAGACCTTGCAAATGAATTAAAAAAATCGATAGAGAGTTTTTTATATAATAATAAAGTATAATTCTTATATGACAAAAAAATGACTAGAAAAAAAATTTTAATTTCCCTAGTGCCTGTTATACATATTAAGTATTTAGAACTATTTAAAAAATATCCAGATCACCTTTATATCTTAGATGATACAATTCTAAAAAAATGGAATAAATTTGGAAGTTTAAAAAGAGATTTACGAACTATTGATCAAAAAACAATATATAATTTTATTAAAAAATCTGGCATTTTAAAAAAAGTTGAACTTCTAACATTAAATACTTTAAAAAATTTAACAGATCAAAAAGAAGATATTTCTATTATTATGCCAGATGAAGATGTCTCTCATTGGTTCGCAGAAAAATTTTTTCCTAATAAAAAAATTAAATTTGAAAATGTTTTTTTAAGATGGAATAAGCCCGTATCAACTCAAGAACTAGAAATTTCTCATGACAGAATAGTAACTCGAGAGAAAGCTCATCAAGAATTTATTAAAAAAGCTAATGAATTAAAAGAAAGAAGTGCTAATTGGTGGAGACAAATTGGCGCTTTGATAACAGACAAAAAAGGTTCTGTACTGCTTTCAGCTTTTAATCGTCATGTTCCCACCCAAGAAAATATGGCAGTTTATGGTGATCTAAGAATGTGCTTTGATGCCGGCGAAAATCATCATCTTTCAAACTCTATACATGCAGAAGCATCTTTAATTGGAAAAGCTGCTAAAGATGGAATTAGCCTCAAAAACACTAACTTGTATGTCACTACATTTCCCTGCCCAACTTGCGCCAAATTAATAGCAGAAGCTGGAATCAAAAAAGTTTATTATAAAAGCGGTTATTCTCTTTCTGATGCTGAAGACATTCTAAAAAATGCCAGAATTGAGATTGTTTTAGTTAAATAAAATACTTAACCAATAGCTGTGATAATTGGTCCTTCGCCTCCTGAAACAATCAGTTGAGCATGTAGGTGTTGAACAGTAGCACCAGTTTTACCAGTACTATCTGAACGCATTAATAACGTACTATGCTTTATTGAAAGTTTTTCTTTTACCTCTTTAATAATTTTCCAAAAATCCAAAGCCTCTTCATTTGTCATTTCTTCAGGGATTAAGATGTGACGCTTAATTACCAAAATTAGATGCTCTTTTGTCTTTTCATACGGCCAAGCATTTCTTGACGCCACCCAATGATCAGTTTCAGCTAGAATAGGATTGGAATGATAGGCTGGCTTAATTTTATCAGAAAAATCATGACAAAAAGGACAAATTCCGTCAGCTATGATTTTTTTCATTACCTCAATTTGTTTTTTTCTGCGAGCATTTTTCAAATCTAATCCGCTTTTATTCATACTATTATATTTATAAATTATATAACCTAAATTGGTGTTGGAATTTTAAACCAAGGACTTGGATCATAATCCTCAAGTACGAAATCTTCCTTACGAAAATCTTGAAGTCTTTTCACCTTTCTATTCGGCTTTAATATTACAGTTGGAAAAGACTTGGGCTTAAAGGATAAAAGCTTATCCACAGAATCCGCCTGAATATCATAATAATGTGGGTTAGACAAGAAATGAGTATACTTAGTAAATTTGTAACCCAATAGATGTGCCACCATCAAACCAAGAGCGGACCATTCGATTAAATTGAATTGCAAACCTACTGGGACATCAGCTGAGCGTTGTGTATGAGTCATTTCTAATTCTTTTTGATCATCAAAAAGAATAAAATGAATAAAATTACCATGACAAGGAGCAACAACAACTTCGCGCTTAAACCCCTGTTCTTTATCCCCCATCGATAAAGGTGGATTCCATGTTGTTAAAACATGAGTCCTTAGAAATGGTGCTTTTTCCATTTGTCTCTGAACTGCACTAACTTGATCAAATTTTCCTTTTGTAGATTGAAAATGTCCCAAAGATGCACCGTAAGATCCGTTCCCTAAATCACCTTCATCTAAGCCAAATATTTCGCATTTTTCTTTTGTAACCCAATCTCTCCAAAAAACTTCTGGGCAACCGTACTTCTTGAGACCACTCAATGTGCTCTGCCCATTTAAAAAAGCTACTAACTCACCTATTGCTCCATAAAACGACTTTGATAAATCACGCTCCGTTAAAACAGGAAAACCATTATTCATATCAAACTGCAACATAGCACCTGTTATTTCTCTTGAATTCTGATGACCAGAATTAGCATTTTCAGAAAGTCTAACATGGATAGGCATTTTATCTTTTCCTGTTTTTTTAATTTTTTTAAGTAACTCCTGATATTGAAAATCAGGGGTTCTTTCATTAAAGGGAAGATAATTAACACCTCCTTTTGCTTTACTCTTAACTTCTTTTTTTATCATTTTAAAAAATTAAATTTTTTAATAATTCCGTCTATTTTTTTATAAAATTCTTCGTATAATGCTATTTTATCAAATGTAACCTAAAATAACAACTGTAATAAAAAAGAACCTGACAAGTCCAGGTTCAAATCAAAACAAATTTTAAAAACTAAATTAAATCTGTTTTCTCTCAAAACCAGAAGTATCTTCATTTTTATTATCAGAAACATCTTCCTCAGAATTATTTTCTTCTCTTGAAACCTCAATTTCTTCTCCTTTAATTTTTGCTAAAAAATTGTCAGTTTCACTAAGAAGATATTCAAGATCTTTTTCATTTTTAATTATATAATCAGCCTTTTTTCCAATCTCTTGAATATGAATCTCTGTTTCATGTTTATCAAGCCCTTGAAACTTTTCAAAAGAAATATCATCATCACTTTTTTCCCCTCGAACAGAAACTCTTTGCCATCTCATTTTTTGATCAGCTGTAACATAAAGAATTGAAGCATCTGGATAATCCTTAATGAAATCATAATCACAAGGCATTCGAAGTCCATTAACAACAATCAAATCTGCTTCACTTTCATCAATTTTCCTTCTAAGCCCCTTACAAAGAATGTCTTCACCAAATCTTTCATGAAGAGATTTAAAAAACCACTGATAATCCTCTTTTGAAGGTTTTTCAAAGAAAATAGAAAGGGTTTCCTCCATTGGATCCTTGAAACGCATTAATTTCGCATCATATTTCTCTTTAAGATATTTCGCTACAGTGTCTTTCCCCGAACCAGTTTCCCCCACAAGTCCAATAATGATTTTTTTCATTTTTTAGCATTAGCATACCCAAACAGATCTGGATACACAGACATTTAATTATTTATAATATTCCCTACTTTATTTAAAAAAGTTTATTTTTCTCTCCCAACACCAAGAAATTATACACCCAAATTAAAATTAGCACAAGAGTATAAGAATCCTACAACATCCCATCCCTAATTAAATCTGGGACATACTGATAAAATGATGAAGCTAAATTTAAATTATACATTATCTTTACAAAACAATTTAAAATAATTCTCTATTCTCGGAATAAAATTTTCTGGATATTTTTGAAATTGTTTTCTCAGATCTTCCGGCGAAAACCACTTAACTTCTTCGACTTCATTTTTCTGCAACTCAAATGCATCAACATTCTTATCAATTTTCAAAAAGTACCATTGGGTGAAGTGCGAATATTCATTGCTTATCTTTGTTTTTGGACCAACTTCAAATTTAACATTTTTAATCCCTATTTCCTCTTTCGATTCCTTAACTATGTTTTCTCCGTAAGTCTCGCCTTCACTAATAGTCCCCGTAACAGCAGGTCCCCATCTCCCTGGATAATGATCTTTAGTATGATGACGCTTAGCAAGAAGAATTTCATCACGAGAATTCATAACCCACAAAGCCGAAACACGATAAATATCCGACTGACTTAAAGTCCCTCGTTCTTTATGTCCAATAATCTCGTCTTTTTCGTTAACTATGATTATAGTTTCCTTATCCATATCAGTTTATTTCCAAGTTCTTTTTTTATTAATCTCCTCCTTATCACGAAAAGCTTTTTCGAGATCAACGTTCAGATAGTTACAAATGTCTAATAAATACATAAAAACATCTGCTGCTTCCAAATCAACTTCAGGCTTATGAGAATTTTCATCTGACTTGATATTTGTATATCTTCTAGCTGCTTTTGCTAACTCTCCAATTTCTTCACTCAAAAGCATAAACAATTCTGGAAGTGTTTCTTCTCCAAAACCACGCTCTTTAACTAAATCACGCAAATATTGTTGATAATCCTGCATATTAGGATTTTCCTTCAAAAAAAGTTTACTCATTTTTTATTTTAATAATTTTTAATTTTTTATCCACTTTATTATCATTTCTGATAATTCTTTTTCCTTATTTTCATAAATATGATTTGCTCCCTTCAATATTTCAATATCAAAATCAGGACAAGATATTGCTTTTTCCTTAATTAACCCTAAATCTTCTTTCAGACTTTTTATTTCAATATCATCATATTCTCCCATAAATGCAAATATCGGCACATCAATTTTTGATAATTCATCAAATTTTTCTGGGTTTCTCAGTAAGGGTAAATTATCCGCCGAACAACCATCTTTAAATAAATCTAAAAATGTTTGAGAGCTTATATGATACCAATCCCACAATAAAGAATTTATAATTTTTCTAGATTTGTTGTTTTTGACATTCTTTTTTGCCTCAGTTAATATTTCCTGATAATTTGGCTGATATTTTTTCATTTTTGCTAATCCCACCATATCAGGAGGAGATGCCAAAATAATTTTTTCAACAAAGTTATTATTATTTTTTGCAAAATAGTGAATCACCTTATTACAACCCAGACTATGCCCCATAAGAATTATTTTGTTATAACCCATTTGCTTCGCTTCATTAACCCACAAATCAATATCGTAATAACTTTCATTAAATCTCTCATAAATCTGCCCAATGCTGATTGTTTTTTTGCTATTATTTTTTTCAATTTTTTTCGTTCTAATGTCGTTAATGTGGCTATACCCACGATTATGTCCATACAAAAAACCTATGTCGTTATTAGTCAACTCATCTCCTAAGACTTCAGCAAAATAATTTTCAATAATATTCCCAGACATTCCATGAACATAAACCACACAAATATTTTTATCTTCTGACTCCCAATGAAAGCCTTGTAAACTCAATTCATCTTCCGTCCAACCATGAATTATTTTAACTTTTTTCATTTTTTAATTAATTATTTTTTATACCCAATAATTGTAGTATGTGGTCCAGTTAAATGCTCCATTTGAATATCTTTGAATCCAATTTCTACTAGCCATTCTTTAATTTGAGAAAAAGTGTAAGTATCTCCATTTTCATTTTGCTTTAACATATTCAATGAAAATAAAGCAGAAAATAATGGACCTGTTTTTTCTTCATTCATTAAAAATTCAGTAATAATCACCATGCCATTATTTTCAATATTATTATATACTTTTCTCAACAATTTTTTATTTTCCTCAACAGAATTTGAATGAAATATTTGTCCAAATAGTGCAATATCATGCTTTGGAAAATCTACTTCAAAAAAATCTCCAACAACAACTTTAATTTTTTCTGCATCACCTTCTTTTTTAATATATTCATCAATTATTTTACAAACATTCTTTTGTTCTATTGTTGTTGCTCTTAAATCAGGATATTCATTTGTAAGAACAATTGAAAAAGTTCCTGCACCAGCACCAATATCTAGTAAATGTTTTTTTTCTGAAAAATCAAAACTTTTAGAAAGTTTTCTTGCTGGATCCTGAGCATTATTATGCATTGCTCGTGTAAAAAAAGGCTTTGCGAGTCTTTCATTTTGATCATCCGTAGTTGCCTCACTCGAAACAATTGATTTGTCTAATTCCTTCCAACTGTCATCAGAATCCTCTGCCATCAAAATAAAATCTCCATAATAGCTAGGAAGATTTTTTATTAAAAACTTATTCGAGATAGGTAGGTTCACATAACTTCTACCTCTCTTTTCAACAAGATCCATTGCCACAAGAGCATTGAGTAACCTCTCAACGGGGTTAACATTAATATTCAATTTTTTTGCAACCTCTTCTGCTGTTGAATCTTCTTTTATATATTCAAAAACATCAAGTTTAATACTTGCAACCAATGTCCTAAAAGCCCACATATTTGTAGTTAATTTTGCTAAAGGCTTTTGTGTTATTTCTTTATCCATAATTTTAAATTATTATTTTATAAAATTTCCATAAAAATATTTTAAATGGGTAAGGAAGGCTAGGCAAGGCCTTCCTTATTTTGATTCTTTTTTATTTTTACGTGGAGGCCAAGTCGGATTTAAACTTTTCCCTGCAACATTAGCTAATAAATCTCCATCAGGTCCCTTGAGATCACATAATTCAATGCGAAAATATTTTTCTTCTGGAACTGATCCTTTTTCTAATGATTTTTCTTTTGTATTATCCAAAATAACTCCCTCCTTTAAATTTATTTACCCATTTCAATCCTACCACAAAAACCATCTTAATCAAAACAAAAACAGCCTTGAAAGACTGTTTTTGAATATATAAAGTGTTTGATGGTTATCGTTTTGCCCACTGTGGAGATCGTCGAGCCTTTTTGAGTCCTGGCTTCTTTCGTTCCTTCTTTCGTGGATCTCGTTTTAAATAGTCCAAATCTCTCAATGTTTGATTGAAATCTTCATTAAGCTTAATTAAAGCTCGTGAAATTCCAAGTCGAATTGCTTCAGCTTGCCCTCTAATTCCACCTCCAGTAGTCTTAATAGATATAGAAACAGATTCCTCAGTTCCAGTGGCTCGCAAAGGAGAGGTTACAATTTCAACAAATTCAGGAGTATTCAAATATTCAGTCTTATCTTTGCCGTTAATAATAATTTTGTTATCTTTTTTTTCCTCAGTAATTCGAACTCTTGCTACAGAAGTTTTTCTTCTGCCAACTGCTTCGAAATATTTTTTAACTTTTTTGTCTGCCATATCAAATTTAATTTATCTCTTAACTTAAATATTCTATATGTAATAAATTAATTACGTAATTAATTACTTACCTTCTTTTTAAATCTTATCTTCAAAATCATGCTTCTCATCTTTAAAAACACGCAATCTCGTTAAAGACTTATTCGCTAACTTATTTTTTGGCACCATCCCTTTAACTGCATGCATAATCACTTCTCGAGAATCCTTTTCCATCATTTCCTCAAAAGTTCGTTGCTTAATTCCACCTGGAAATCCAGAATGTCTCCAATAAATCTTCTTCTCTGCCTTGTTACCACTTACTCGTACCTTATCAGAATTAATCACGATTGCCCAATCTTGGCTTCCAATATGTGGAGTATAATCAACCCTTCCTTTTCCAGAAAGCACTTTTGCAATTTGTGTAGCAAGTCGTCCAAGGATTTGTCCTTTAGCATCAAAAACAACATACTCAACTTTTGGTGATTCTTCTTTCATGTCGATAAACTTTAACTTAAATTATTCTTTAACTAATCTCCATCATCATCTTCTTTATCAAACCCTACTCTTTGCCAGCTATAACCTTGGCGGAGGCGAGTTTCTTTTCAGATTTTTTAGTCTTCTTATCATCTTCTTTTTTACTAGTATTTTTCCCTTTGCCCGCCGTAGCTTCAGCGGAGGTGGGTTTATCTACCCAGTCAATCATTGCCATTTCAGCACTATCACTCTTTCTAAATCCAAGCTTAATAATCCTCAAATATCCACCTTTTCTATTTTTTAAAACCTCTGCAATATTAAATAATTCATCAATTGCTATCTGAGGTAAATTCTTCTTAAGAATTCGGATACTATTCACTTTTTCCAGATCTCCAGCAAGGCCTTTCTTTGCATAAGTTACCTGACGTTCTGCAAAAGGACGTAACTCTTTTGCTTTTGCAAGAGTAGTTTTTATTGCTTTTCTTTCAGTCAAACTCACCAGCATTGTTCTTAATAATGCCTTTCTTTGACTCATATCACGCGAAAGTGTTCTTCCAGTTTTTCTCTTTTTCATAAATATATCCCTAATTAACGCTTATCTTAATTTATTCTTCAATTGGTTTCAATATTGCCCCAAACTTTGAAATCGCTTTCTTGATTTCTTTAATACCTTTTTCTCCCATTCCTTCAAATTCATTAATTTCACTTTCTGTATGACTGATGACGTCTCCAACAGTTTTCACTCCGTTTTCCTCTAAAATATTTTGAATTCTAGTTGAGATTTTTAAAGTTGAAATTTCAACATCCTCTCCGGTCTCTTCCTCTTGATTATCTTCAATTTTAACCTCTTTCTCTTCAACAATAACGGCTTCTTTCTCTTCAGTCTCCTCTTTCTTGTTCACTTCTGCAATAGAATTGAATTGAGCCATTAATATCTCAACCGCCTCATTATAAGCTTCCTGAGGTGTCATTGCTCCATCAGTTTCAATTTCAAGAGTAATTTTATCGTAATCAGTTCTTTTTCCAACTCGCATATTTCCAACACTAAAATTTACACGAACAACTGGACTATAGATTGCATCAACAGCAATTGCCCCAATTTCTTTCTCATCTCTGACTTGCTGTTCAACTGGAACATAACCAATTCCTTTTTCAACCTTGATTTCTATTTCAAAATCAGAAGTTTTTGATGTTAATGTCGCAATATGTTGATCAGTATTTGCAACCTCTATTTCAGAAGTTGATTTAATATCTTTTGCAGTTACCTCTTTTTCTCCTTTAGCCTTTAAAAAAACAATAGCACTTTCTTCCTCATAAAGTCTGAATCGAACTTTTTTTAAATTTAGAACCAACTGAACAACATCCTCTTTCACTCCTTTAACAGTTGTAAACTCATGAGTGGCTCCCTTAACTTTAATCATTGTTACTGCTGCTCCAGATAAAGAAGAAAGTAAAACTCTTCTTAAAGCGTTTCCAAGGGTTGTTCCATATCCAGGATAACAACCTTCTATTGTAAATATTCCCGAATTTTTTCCGGTTTCTTCATATTTTGATGATTTTGGAAGTGATACTGATAACATTTTGTTTATTTAATACTTATGTAAGTTAAAATAGATTATTTTTATCGAGAATAAAAATCAATTACTCCTTGAATATCGATTCGTACTCCAATTTCATCTCTAGTTGGCTTTGCAAGAACTTTTCCCTCCATTTTACTAGAATTAAAATCAAGCCACCCCGGAGCACTTGTTTTTTTCTTTAAAATTGCTTCCATGTCTTTAAAATAGTTCTTCTCCTTCTTGTTTTCCTTAACTGAAACAACATCCCCGACTTTAATAGCAGCAGATGCAATATTAAGATTTTTTCCATTCACCATCAAATGACCATGTCCAACAAGTTGTCGAGCTTGAGATCGTGAATCAGCTAATCCAAGTCGATAAACAACATTATCAAGTCGCATTTCAAGCACTGCAATTAAATTATCTCCAACAACTCCCTGTCGTCTCTTTGCTTCATCCAAATGTCTTCGAAATT
The DNA here is from genome assembly GCA_964421125.1 of uncultured Bdellovibrionales bacterium. Lineage (GTDB taxonomy): Bacteria > Patescibacteriota > Minisyncoccia > Moranbacterales > DUUL01 > UBA2193. The sequence continues at coordinate 2,042 of CAYQVD010000009.1, read as the reverse complement.
GTCTTTCGGAGATTCCATACATTCTTCGAATTTTCTGCTTTTGCATTAACTGTTTTCCATACTCAGATAATCCTCGTCCCCTAGTCCCACTATTCCCATGAGCTCCAGGAGCATAAGGTTTTCTTATAACAGCACATTTAGGAGATCCACATCGATCACCTTTAAGAAAAAGCTTTTCACCAGCTCTTCGACACAATTTACATTTTGAACTAATATTTATTGCCATATGATTGAAATCTTATATCTTTTCAGTTTAATATTATTTAGACTCTTCGAGGCTTTCGAGGCCGACAACCGTTATGTGGAATCGGAGTCTTATCTTTGATAAGAGTCAAGTTAAAGCCCTTTTGTGCCAAACCTCGGATTGCGGCTTCACGTCCAGAACCAACTCCTTTAACATAAATCTCCAGATCATTTAATCCAAATTTTGCAACTTTTTCCGCAACATCAAGCACAACTTGATTAGCAGCATATGTTGTTGCCTTTTTCGCTCCCTTAAATCCAAGCAATCCAGCAGAAGACCAAGCCAAGCCATTTCCATGCAAATCAGTCAATGTGATCATGGTATTATTATAAGTAGATCGGATATATGCTTTTCCTCGTTGAACTTGTCTTCGAACTTTTCGTTTCTTCTTTGCTGAAGAAGTCATTGACTCACTAGCTGACTTATCGTCAGTTGATTCAACAACTGTGTCATCTTTCTTCTTATTATTCTTCTTTTCAGAAATATTTTCTTTTTCAACGGGTTGTTCAATGATAACACTGTCTTTTGCAGTTTTTTCTTGAGTCTCTTCCTTTTTTTCTTGTTCCTTATCGGCAAACATGTTTTATATAAACTTAAATTATTACGAGATAGAGTTTATTAGAAAAGTTTTTTTTCGTTCACGAAATTTCCAAATTTAAAGTAAAAAAAGTGAAACACAAAAATGCATATCAGCAATACATCAATAAGTTTCAATCCTTTTATAACTTAAAGTTAGAAATTGCAGTGGAAAACAAACTTTTTCAATAAACTCTTCTATTATAAACCTAGGTTTTTTCAACCTTTCGTTTACCACTTCCCATTGTTACTCTTTTATTTCCTCGAACTGTTCGAGTATTTGTCTTAGTTCTTTGTCCTCTTACTGGTAAACCTTTCATATGTCGAGTCCCTCGATAACTTCCATTTTCCTTCAATCTTTTAATATTCATCATTATCTGTCTTTTCAGCTCTCCTTCAAGAGTATGGTTACTTTCAACTTCTGTTCTGATTTTTTTAATCTCATCTTCACTTAATTTATTCGCTCTAGTGTCTTTATTAATTCCAATTCCATCAAGAATTTTTACAGACTGAGAACGTCCTATTCCATAAATATAAGTTAGTGCGATTTCGATTCTTTTATTATCTGGGATATTTACTCCCGCTATTCTAACTGCCATTTTTTCTAGTCATTAGTTGTTAGTACTTTAGTTACTAGCAATTGAGCTTGTGATTTATAACTTGTGATTAATGAAAATGTTTTCTATCAACTACAAACTACAAACTAACAGCTATCCTTGTCTTTGTTTATGTCGAGGATTTTTGCAAATAACATAAACTCGCCCTTTTCTTCGGACAATTTTACAATTTATACATCTTTTTTTAACTGAAGCTTGAACTTTCATAAAATATATCTTAAATCAATTTTTTATAGCCGTTTTGTAATCCGTCCTTTTGTTAAATCATAGGGACTCATTTCAACCTCAACCTTATCTCCTGGCATCAATTTAATAAAATGAATTCTCATTTTTCCAGAAATATGCGCTAGAATGATATGACCATTTTCCAATTTTACACGAAACATCGTGCTCGGAAGAAGCTCCGCTATTTCACCTTCTAGTTTTACAATTTCTTTAGCCATGTTTTAGACAACAATTAAACTTACCAATCAAACCCAAAGGCTTGTTTGGTAGATATCTTGCAAATATTAAGTTTTTATTTAGATCTTATTTCAAAGATCTCTCACCTAATATTCAATACTAGAGATAATATACTAATTCATTTTTTCTGTCAAGAAAATAAG
>CAYQVD010000008.1:0-50184 GCA_964421125.1 uncultured Bdellovibrionales bacterium | reverse complement strand
CTTAAAAATATCTAAACATTTTTCTTGAAAGGCGCTATCACCAACAGCCAAAACTTCATCCATAAGAAGGATTTCCCTATTAGCATGAATCGAAACAGAAAAAGCTAGTCTCGCCTTCATTCCGCTGGAATAATTTTTTAGTTGCTGATCAATAAATTTTTCTAATTCTGAAAATTCCACAATATCATCAAATTTTTCATCAATCTGCTTTTTTGTTAAACCCAAAACAGTTGCATTAAGATAAACATTGTCACGGCCTGAAAGTTCTGGATTAAAGCCGATCCCAAGCTCCAGAAAAGGAGCAATCATTCCATTGATTTCAATAGACCCTGAACTTGGATTATAAACACCAGCAAGAATCTTAAGCAGTGTTGATTTTCCGGCTCCATTGTGACCAATAATTCCAAGAAACTCTCCTTTTGCTACATCAAAAGAAATATCATCTAGCGCATTAAATTCCTCATAAGTATTTTTTTGAAGTGAATTAACAAAAACACTCCGCATAGAATCTATTTTTTTGTGTGGAATCCTAAAAGTCTTGGAGACATTATTCACCTTTACGGCAATTTCCCTCTCTTTATTCTTCTTGTTATCTTTATTTGATTTTTTCTCCTTCTGTTGATCCATTTTTATTATAAAAATTTTAATAACAATTTTCTAGACTTTTTCTGCAACATTTACGATTATTTTTCTGTAGGCCCAAATGCTAAAAACAAAAAAAGATGAAACCACAGCAGCAAACATAACATACTGCCATCCATCAGGATAGTGACCCGCAAACATCGATTCTTTAGCAAAGTGAATAACAAATGCGAGTGGATTTAATAATGCAATCTTATGCGTCCATTCGGGAAGAAGTTGCAAAGGATAAAGAATTGGAGTCAAGTAAAACATCACCCTCAGTGCAACCTGCCAAATCATTTTAAGATCTCTGAAATACAAAAGTAATGGTCCAGCAATGAGCGAAAAGGATAAGATAACGACATACAGCATAAAGATAAAAAACAAAAAGACAATAATTGCACTTACTGAAGGAATAAAGTGATACCAAGCGAAAAAAGCAATAATAACTAAAATATTCGCAACAAAAACCATCAAACTCTGAATAGTTGCAGCAATTATTATTGACCATCTCGGAACATATATCTTCGTTACCAACTGAGCTTTACTTTTGAGTGAATTAAGCCCTGCGTTAGTTCCTTCAGAAAAAAAGGTAAATAACATCAATGCGACCAAAAGTTGAAGTGAATAAAAAGGAACTCCTCCTCCTCGAGCTCCAGTTCCAAAAACGCCTGAAAAAACAAGATTAAGGACCAAAAATAAAAGAAGTGGTTGCAGAATCGCCCAAACATAACCCAAAAAACTCCCCTGATAACGGAGCTTGAAATCTGTTTTTGCCAACATCCAAACTAACTCTTTATAATTTTCGTGTTTCTTTTGCATTCTTACGGCTAAAAATTATACCATTCAATATTAACTCAAAGATCTTATTTTGTGAAGTTTTATTCTTTTTTTATTTATAAATCATATCTTCCATTTTTGCACTGTAATCTTCGAACCATTTTTTTACCTGAAGATTATTAACTTTTCTAGCTCTCTGAATCTGCCACCTTTTAATTATCATTTTTGGCATAAAATAAATTACACTAAGCCAGCCTCTTAGAACAATTTTGATTGGCTCCAGCCCACTTGTATTACTTTTCAATTTGTGACTCGGTCCTTTTTTAGTTCTAATACTATTAAAAAGATGTAGATAACGAATTGGAGTAAGAATAAACAATGCTTTTATCATCATCCAAAAAGGATAACTTTTAATAATCACAAAGAAGCGATTTCGATTAACATGAAAAGCCTTAAAAGAAGAATATGATACTGCCGTTGCAGAATGAATATGATGAATAACCGCCTCTGGACAAGTAATTGTCTTCCACTCTCTTAGTCTTGCTCTCCATGCAAGATCAAGATCTTCATAATAAGCAAAAAAGTCATTATCAAAATATTCATTATCTCCGTATTCTATGTCCTTCAACATTGCTTTTTTATATAAAGCCGCACCGCCACAAGCACCAAAAATCTCCTCTTGTTGATCAAATTGCCCCTCATCCAATTCCCTATTTCCCCGACTAAGCCCTCCACCATCCTTGTGAATTAGCACACCGACACTATCAATTAATTCAGGCTCATAAAAAAATTTCATCTTTGGAGCTACTGAGCCTATTTCCTTGTTACTTTCTGCAGACACTACTAATTTTTCTAAAAAATCAATTTCTGCTTTTGTATCATTATTAATAGTTACAATATATTCAACCTTGTCGTCTTCCAGCGCCTTTTTAATTCCAATATTATTCCCCCTAGCAAACCCAGTATTTTTTTCTAATTGAATGATTTTAGCATTAAGATAATTTTCCAAAACATAATCAGACGACCCATCATTAGAGCCATTATCAACAAAATAAACATCAAAATTTAAATATGTTTGATTAAAAACAGAATCTAAGCAATTTTTCAAAAGCTTTTTACCATTCCAGTTAACAATTATAATCGCAATTTTTTTAGACTGTTGTTCCATTTATTCTTTCACTAATGCTAAATATTTTTGAGAAATTTTTTCTGAATTAAACTCTTTAATTTTTTCAATATTATTTTTTTTCATCCTATCCATAACGTCTTCATTATTAAAAAGTTTTAAAATAACCGTCTTAAGTTGGTTAGAATCTTTTGGACTAACTAATAAACCATTCATATTGTCCTTAATTAAATCAACCTGTCCTCCGTTATTAGTTGCCACAACCGGCAATCCAACTTGCATTGCTTCCTGAAGCACAATTCCAAATCCTTCATGAAGAGAGCTCAAAACATAAATGCTTGCTACATTTAAATATTGAAATTTTTCCTCATTAGTATCTATATTATTAAGAAAATGTACCCTGCTTGCAACATTAAGATTCCCTGCCATTTCCTTTAAATTACTCTCTTCTGGACCACCATTTCCTATGATTATCAATTCGATATTCTCATTTTCAATACTAGAAAATGCCTTTAGTAAATAATCAAACCCTTTTCTCTTAACTAATCTTCCAACAGATATTAAGTATTTCTTGCTCTCATCAAGTCCCATTTCCTTTTTTGTTTTTTGAGAAAAATTAAATTTATTATAAGGAAGTGAAATTATATCTATCTCCTTTTTAGGGTTATAATATTTTTTCGCATTTTCTTTTGTATTACTGGACTGTGCAACTATAAAATCAGCTTTATCCATGATAAATCTTATAATGACCCTCCAATACAAATGTTTATGCGGTGATCTCTCAAGAGAAGGGTCATAAATATCTCCTCCATGAATAGAAAGAATATTTTTAATTCTAAATACCTTAGAAAGAATCCATCCTAAAGGACCAGTGGGAATAACAAAGTGAGTATTAATAAATTCGTATTTATTTTTTCGACATAGGCTAATTCCTTTAAAAAATCCAAAAAACAAAAAACTCAACATTGAAAAAAAAGTTGCCGTTGCTATTTCCTTTCTACCAAAACCTCTCACTCTAAAAACATTAATTCCATCAATGATTTCTGTTTTTTTAAGATCATTATAACCACTCGTCAAATAATCAACCTGGTAACCATTTGTTATAAACCCCTTGGCAAGTTCTTTTGTGGCCACACCACCGCCTCCTCCTAAAGGCGGAAATTCATAATTTAATATTAAAATTCTTTTTTCATTCATCTATTTTTATTTAAATCCCTATGCTAAGGCAACGTTCTCCTGAAGTCCTTTATACTAAATGATTCCCAATCCTATTAATTTTCTAAAATCAAAACTTCTTCTCATTAAACTATAATACTTTTATGCACTGTATGCAATAATAGATATACATTTAGTAAGAGATCATTAGACGATTAATAGACGATTATTAGACGATTGTCAATGGTTACTTTCGCCTATATTCAATTATTTTTCCGATTTGAATTTTTATGCTTATAAACCTTAAATATCAAGGAAATATTTAAAATAATATATGAAAAAAACATTAGAATTAATAAAAACAAATACTTTAAACTAAATTTTCGTTTGATTATATTTTTAGTAAAAAATCTATGCAACCCTCGATGCCAAAGCCAAGTTCTTTTCACGTCCTTGAGGCCATAAGCGCTTTTTCCGTGATGATGAAAGAACTTTGCCTCTGACAAAAAATAGTGATCGAATCCTTTTTGATGAATCCTGAAACTCAAATCCACATCATTAAAATATAGGAAAAAATCCTCATGATCATCAAACCCTCCTAATTCTTTCAAAAGTTCCCCCCTCACCATCAATACTGAAGCCATTGGTTGGTCAACTTTCTGACTTTTGGTGTGAGTATAGAATTTATCCTTATATTTTCCAAAAGTTCCCAATTCCATTAAATAAGTTTTCCAGCCATAAAAAGGACGGCAAGAAAGTTGAATTTCTCCGCTTGGATAAAGTAACTGCGGAGCAACCGCCCCATATTCAGAATTTTCTTTAAGAAAATCGAACATCTCTTTAATAGAATCACCAATACATTCAACATCTTGATTAAGCAAAAGAACATACTTCCCTTGTGATTCTTCAATGCCAATGTTATTCCCCTTAGCAAATCCAAGATTTTTTTCATTTCTAATTAATTTAACTTCGGGATAATCACTTATTATCTCAATCGTTTTATCAATAGAGCCATTATCCACAACAATCAATTCATATTCATCATGTTTAAAAACCTTCATAATTGAATCAAGGTTTTTCTTTAAAACATCCTGTCCGTTCCAAGACAAGATAATTATAGATAATAATGGCTTTTGTTTCATGGCTGTAATATTACTTTAAATAATTTCTTTAGATTACAAAACATTATAAACTTGTTTTCTCGCCTCGATTCGAAAAGATGCCTCATCGGCTGGCAGGCTTCCAATCCTCAATGATTATCTTATCCTTCCCATATTTCCTCACAACTAGTTTTTGTTTTTCGCTCCATCCAAACTCCCTCACAATCTCAATCGGCAAGGTGATGGCATATGTTTTTCCGCCACCAACCTTGGCAAGCTTGCGGATAGAACGATCTTCTATTTTTTTCGCCATAATATTCTTACTTGTCCCGTTAAGTTGCGGTACTCCGCATTATTCAACCGGGGTTATTTTCTTATATCCTCCTAACTACAGAGCCAGCTCTGTAATTCTATTATAGCACCTCCCAATGTCCACCCTTATCTGGTCCAACCCTTTTAATTAGGTCTTTTTCTTTTAATTTTGCCAGATTATTTTCCACAGCAGTTGTTGATATCTTTAGCTTACCAGCCAGCTCAGGGATTGTAATGCTTTGATTGCTTTTTAGCATCTCAATGATTTTTATTTGATTTTCACCCAACTTTTCACCCAACTTTTCACCCAACTTTTCACCCAACTTTTCAGGGATATTTCTTTTTTCAAAAGACACCACAAAAGCAACTGACCTGTCAGAAAATTCCGGGTCAGGATTTCCATTTTCCAGGCAAAGTTGGCGCATTCGCTGAAAACCAGTTCCCCAATTTTCAATCAGACCGGCTTTATGAAAAATCCCCATAATCAATTTATTTCGCGGAACACTACGAGCTTCTCGATAAATTTCCGCTACTTTTATTTCTTTAGGCAGAAGTCCTGGGCTCCAAATTTCAATTCGATCATCGAAAATTCTGATTTGAATATTTCCAGCATCGACATAATCGCGATGAACAATGGCATTCATAACCGCTTCACGCAAGGCTTCAAGCGGATAATCCCAAATTTCGTCATGCTCTGGTTTTCCTGTGATACGGATTTGCTTGTTAATGTGACGCTGGATAAAAGCCATGACCTTATTCGGTGCAGAAAGAAGTGAGCCATCAAATTCAATTTCGTCAATAAAATCAACCGGACTAACGCCTTTGAAGCGAGCAGCCTTGATGACAGCATTATGAAATAATTCATTTTTTTTCACCAAACAAAGATATTCTCCATATGCGACTTCTTGCTTGTTTTTAGTATAAATTTTAAGTTTCTTTTCAAACTTTTCGTCCATTTCCAATTTATCAAATTTCATTCCTTTCACTGCTTGCTGGTCCATGTCAGGCATGGCATAGCGCTTGATCAACTCTCGCACCTCTGCCATGGAAAGTTTTTGCGAAGTTTTTCCCACGCGAGTGTATGCTCGCTCAAAAGCAAAAACTGGCTTATTATCAGACTCAGAAACTTCGATTTCTATTATTTCCCCAAGACCAAAAGTTTTAACATTTATTGAGGGGTACAATACTGGATCGGTGTTGTTTTTGATTTTATTGGCAAAATCTTCAATCGCACCTTTTCCAATCTGAATTCCGACGTTTTTTCCGCTATCATCTATGCCAATAAGCACTTTTCCTCCATTTTTATTGGCAAAAGCGCAAAGTGCGATAATTGACTCTTTCCATTCCGAAAGAGAAGATTTCAATTCAATTTTTTCAGATTCTTTATAATGCATAATATTCTTACTTGTCCCGTTAAATTGCGGTACTCCGCATTATTCAACCGGGGTTATTTTCTTATATCCTCCTAACTACAGAGCCAGCTCTGTAGCTACATTTTATTCCAACTAAATCTTTATTTTTTATACTTCTATAATATGCTTAATTTTATCTAAATCAAAAGATGGACTTTTCTTCATAATCAAAAACTATTTAATTTATCTCTTTAAAAAATCATCAAGATATTTTTCAAAATCTAGAATCCATTTTGCCTGATCTGGATAAAAAAGAAAAGGCTCAACATCTTTCGATGCTTTTTTAAGATCAAGATTAGAAATAACTTTTTTTATTTTAACAACCAATTCTTCCTTATTCTTAATTTCATGACCCTTTTCCTGCAAAATTGCATAACGAGGCTCAAGGTCTCTTTGTGCCATGAACCAAATCAAATCATAGAAATCCCTCCCTTTTTGATAAGGACGATGGAAAAGCGCCAAGATTTTTTGAGCAAAGATTGTATCAATAGTGTTGAATAATAATGGAAATCTTTCATTAAAATTATCAACAAAAATCATATTTGTTTTTATGTTTTTGTATGGATCAAAATCAATTTCAAACTTGATAGAAAGCTTCTGATCATCCATCATTGAAAGATTAAATTCCTTTAAGACTTCTCTGAACTTAAAATAAATAATAAAAATATTTTTCGTTGTTTTTACTTTGATGTCGACCTTAAAGCCTTTTAACGTAATCTTTTTAAACAATTCTTCTCCCAATGAATCAATACTAAACCCGTCCTTCTTTATTAAATCAAAATCAAGGTCCTCAGAAAAACGATTAATATGATAGCCAAACCTTAAGCTCGTTCCACCTAAAAAAGAAATTTGATCATTGTAATCACTTAAAGACAATTCTCGAAGAATTTGAGTTTGAAGATATTCTCTTAAAATGCTCCTTTCCTGAAAAGGAATATTAACTTTTTTAGCGTAATCTTTAAAAAAATCTTTAGTTGGAAGCATAGTATCTGATAAAATTATCTGTTAAAAAAATAGTTTTTTTGTTTTCAAAAAGTTCAGAAAAATCTCTTAATTTCTTTTTATTATAATTAAACTCCTTACTAAAACGATAGCTTTCAAAATTTTCCCTGGAACCATCCAAGATATTTCGATTAAGGTATAAAAAATCAACAAGTGCCTTCTCTGGAAGGGCAAAATTAAATGAGATATTCTGGAATTTTCTAGTTTCGAATCCACCAAAAGCTTCTTTTTTAATTTTCTGATAACAATATTTGCCAAAAAATTTATTCTCAAAAAATTTTGTTTTACGAGAAGAAACCGAAGTAACAGTAAACACTGATTCAGGAATAATCCCATAACTACTAAGTGCCATTTCCAAGCTAACGTAAGATGGGGAATAAATCTTTAAAGCTAGCACTAGAGGATCAATTTCACCTTTAAATTCTCCTAGCAAATACAAGCCCTTCCTAAGATTAATTAAATACTCTTTTTCTTCCCAATTCTTAAGATTATTCAAAAACGACTTATTAAAATTATCTTTAAAAATAAGTCTTAGCTCTTTTGTTTCAAAAAGAGGAAAATTTTTCATTTTTTCTCGAAAATCAATATAATTCATTCCTTCTAGTCATTAATTTTTATGAATTAAAGAAACGTATTCTTATTATAAATCTAATTAAACCGCCTGTCAAGTTTTTGCAAAGACTTTGGGAGCCCTTTATTTAACGTAAAAAACAAGTTAATGCTATTCTTCTAATAGATTCCTGTCAGAGTTTATGCTCGCGGAGGCGAGTGCAGAAATAACAACCAAAAAAAGTTTATAAAAATATAAAAAGCGCTCTAAACTCTAAAAACTGATCACATTACAAAAAAATACTATTATCCTCATAATAGTATTTTTAAGGCTGGTTTGCAATAAATATTATTTTATCTTTTTATGATAAAAGTTAACAAAAATTGTTGGAACAACAACTAGAGTTAAAACCACTGAGAAAGCCAGTCCGAAAATGATAGTGAACCCCATATTTCTCCAATCAGGCTGAGTAATTGAAAGTGGCAAAAGACCAAAGATGGTGGTGACAGAAGTCAGAACAATTGGTCGCAAACGACTTTTCCCAGAAAGACTAACGGCTTCAACCAACTCCACTCCTTTTTCAATTTCTTTATTAATTTGATCAATAAGAATAATCGCATTATTAACCACGATTCCCGCCAATGAAACAATTCCAATAAAAGCTGGAATATCAATAGTTAGCCTTGCAATTGTCATGCAAATAAAGACTCCAATTATCGCCAGCGGTATAGTGGACAAAACCACTAATACTTGTCGATAGGAATTAAATTGAACTGCAAGAATAAATAGTATTAAAACTATTCCAATAATCATTTTCAAAAACATATCCATAAACACCTCTTGTAACTCAGCTGATTCACCTCCATAATCAAATCTATATCCTTCCGGCAAATCCATTTGTGCTAATTTTTCTTTCAGTTCTTGCGATATTTCAGTCGCATTCCCTCCGTCAGTTTTCGCGGTAACTGTTACAACTCGCTCTTTATCTTTTCGATTTATTTTTGACAAAGAAGGCTCCAGCTTAATAGTACCTAATTCCGACAAGGAATATTGTTTACTAGAAGGCGTATTCGCAATGATGGCGCCAAAATCATTAAAAGAGGATAATTGGTCTTTTTCGTATTTTACTAAAATATCTAGATCATCTCCATCCTTTATTATCTGAGAATCATTGTTTCCTGAAATTCCATTTCGAAGTTGCTGTGCAAGTTGAGCCACTGATAATCCCTCTCTCGCTAAAATGTCTTTATTGGGAGTAAAAACAAATTCTCCAGGAGAAAATTCAACCGTTGTCTCTGCTTCAATCACAGTTGAGATTTGACTAAGTTCATTCTTGGCTCGCTCAGCAAGACTCTCTAGAACTTCTAGATCATCACCTATTACTCGCATCTCAATCGGTGCTCCCCCAGGAGGACCAGATTGTTCTTCTGAAAAATCAATGCTAGCCTCAGTTACTTCACTAAGAACTTTTTTTCTCAAATCACTAACGATTTTAAAACTTCTTTTATCTCTCTTGTCTTTATCTGTTAAATTAACCTGTATAAAAGAAGCATTCTCTTGACTGCTTCCTCCCATAGAACTCCCTGAACCAGAACCAATACTAGTAACAAAGTTAACAACTTCTGCTTCTTCTAAGATAACATTTTCCACTTTTGCAGTAATTCTATCCGTTTCTTCTAATAAAGTTCCTTCTGGCATTTCAATATTAATAGCAAAAGTTTCTGCATCAGTTGAAGTAAATGATTCTATATTAAGGGTTCCACTAATTGGCAAATAAAGACTAAAAGCAAATAATGCAATCACTGAAAAAATTACGATTTTCCGATTTTTTTTACTTCCAATTATTCTTGGCAATACTTCGTAATATTTGTCCGCAATTTTATTAAAAACTTTGCTTGCAATTCTTTCTTCTCGAGCTCTTGATTTACATCTTTTTTTAAATTTACCCCAAAGACCAATCTCTTTTATAAAATCTTCTGGTATTTTTTCGATTTTTCTTTTACGAGGCTTGAATACCAATGCTCCAATTGAAGGGACAATAGTTAAGGAAACAAAAAGAGCCGCAATCAAAGTTGCAATAACAACAATCGGAATTGTTTTCAAGAATTCTCCAATAATTCCTTCAATAAACATCAAAGGGAAAAACACTGCAATTGTCGTCAACATTCCTGATAAAAGAGGCGAAGCATATTCCTTGATTGTTAAAATCGCTGCCTGATATCCACCAATTTTGTATTCACCAACTTTCTGATACATTCCTTCGACAATAACAATAGCCGAGTCCACTAAAAGACCCAGGGCTAAAACCAAAGCAAATAATGACAAAAAATTCAAACTTTCTCCGACAGAAGCCATTACAATAAAAGCAATAAAGAAGGAAAAAGGAATAGCCAGTCCAGCAATTAAAGCCTCTCGCCATCCTAAAAACAAAAAAAGTAAAATCAAGACAATTAGAATTGTCTGCAATCCATTAGTCATTAAAGTCTTGATGCTTTCATTAATAAAATCAGCACTGTTCGTAGTTATTGTGGCATTTACATCTTCGGGATAATCAATTCCCTTCCCAGCAACGACCACACGATTTGCCTCCTCTGCAACTTTCGTAATGTCACCTCCCGTTTTTTTATAAACTTGAATCGAAACTGACTCCTCGGGCGCTTGTTGATTGACAGACAGTCTTGAAATAGAAGCTTCTTCTGAAAAACCGTCCTCGACACGAGCAACATCTTCAAGAAGAATTGGCTTTTCTTTAACATTCCCTACTACTAATTTTCCAATCTCATTTGCAGTTTTAAATTCCCCTTCAATTCTTAAAGAATAAGATGAATCAGAAAGTTCGATTGAACCCAGTGGAAAATTCACATTGTTAGCAGAAACAGAAGTAATAATCTGAGATACTGAAAGTCCTTTCTGAGCTAAAAAATTTTGATCAACCTCAATACTTACTAATCGATCTAATCCACCAACAACTTTTGCCTCAGAAACATAAGGAATTCCTTCAAGCTCTCCCTTTAAACTTTCAGCAAACTTTTTTAAATCCGAAATATCATATTGATTCGAACTTAAAACAGTAATGAATATTGGCTGATCAGAAAGACTAAGCTCAATGACTTCTGGATCAAAAGCGTCCTCTGGTAAATCACTTTGAACTTTTCGAGCTTCATCTTTAAGATTTCTAATTGAATCAGTTAAATTTTCATCTGCATTAAATTCAACAGTAACCATTGAAGTCCCCAAAGAAGAAGTGGAATTAACTTCTTTTATTCCACTCAGTGTTGTTATTTGATTCTCTATCTTTTCTGTTATTTGTTTTTCAACATCAACAGGAGAAGCCCCCGGATATCCAGTAAAAATAATCGCGTAAGGAATTTCCACTTCTGGTTGCAGTTCTCTTGGCAAATTACCAATTGTTAAAATTCCAAACAATAAAAGAAAGACTATTATCAAGTAAGTTAGCCGGCTTTTTTTAATCAAAAAAACCCAAGGAGACTTTTCGAATTTCTTAGCTTTCTCAATTTGCTCTTCTCTTTCTTTTCGAAAATTATTATTAGATGAATCTAAATCCATAGTGTTCTATTATTAAATTTCTATTTTTTTTATTCTGCAACATTTACTTCTTCTCCATCTCGAACTTTTCTATTACCACTAACAATTAAACTATCCCCGTCTCTCAGTCCTGTTAGAATCCCTACCTTCTCTCCAACTATTTGCCCCATTTCGACTTCAATTGACATCGCCTTTCCATCTTTAACAATAAAAACTTCATTTCTTTTTTGACCAACATTAACTGCTTTTAATGGAACAAAAAATCCTCCATTATTTTCAAGTTCTAATGGAATTTCAACTCTTACATTTTGATTAACTAAGTCTTGATTTTCTGAGTCCAATTCAATCAATACCTCAAATCTTTGGTTATCACTGCTAGCAATATCAGCAATTCCTTTTATGTTAGCTAAAATTATCTCGTCACCTTGATGTAAAATCTTTACAGAATCATCCTTAACAATTCTTGAAACTTCAGCTTTATTTAAATAAACGGTTGCTTGTAATTTTCCGCCACTTGAAATTTGAGCTATTAACTGACCCGCATTTAAATAGTCATTTTCTGATGCTTTCTTAGAAATCACATATCCGCTAATTGGTGCTTTTACTAATGTTTTATCAAAACCAATCCTCGCTTGTTGGAGTTGAAGTTTAGATTGTTCAAGTTGGATTTTTGCTGAATTAATTCCGGCATCAGCAGAAATCTCTATTTGATCCTCTCGATCTCTAGCAGTTTTCAGTCCCTCCTCTGCTAAATCAATTGTATCATTATCATCACTGTCTTTTGCTTGTTTCAATTGAAGCTTCGCAAGATCAATCTCATTACCTGCAAGGTCAACTGTTTTTTCAGCAGAATCCTTTGCATCGCTCAACCCTTTTTTCGCTAATTCATAAGTTCTTTGAGCTGAATCAAAAGAAACTTTCGAGCTATTAATCAAATTACTTTGATCAAACTCTACTAAAATTTTTCCCTCAGTAACATAATTTCCAACATTAAAATTAACCCCAGTAACTCGACCAGAATATTCCGCTATCACCTCTGCCGACTGATTAGAACCAAGTTCAATTGTTTTTTCTAAATAAGCAATCGATTGTTGACCTTGTGTAAGATTAATTATTTCGACTTCTTTTAAAATCGGTTTTGGCTCTTCAATAAGGTTATCTTTATTTTTTGATCCAAAAATGATAAATGCTAAGATCGTACCTACAACTAAAATTGTTATGGCAATTATATTTTGTTTTCTCTTTCGAGAACTCTTTTGTAAGTCTTGATTCATAGTCTAAAAATAAATTAATTACTAAAATATAAGAAGGATTAATATAGCATGCTAGAACAATTTTGTAAACAGTTAAAAAGACTAAAAAAACTTAATCTAGCCAAGCAATGTAAATACGTACTAATAAAAATATTTTATTTCATTATTAAAAAACTACCTCAATCTAAATCAAGGTAGTTTAATTTCAAACAATTTAGCTTATTCCATTTCTACCGGAATTTCAAAGCCTGCTGGTAAAGCCCCTCCTAATTCTTCAATTTGTTTCATTTGATCCTTCATCATCTCACATTGATCAACGAAGGTTATATTACTAGGAATTGTAAAATCGATCTTACCAACTGGCTGACAATCAATATCCATCGCATTTTCAAACATATCATCTATTTCCATGACCTCATTTGAATCCTCATCTTCTGTTTCATCCATTTCCCCATAAAGATCTCCCATATCATCCATGCAATCCATGCTCATTTTGAATCCCTCAGTTTTTCCTTCAACCCAGCTGTACTGATTTTTACCATCAAAAATTGCATAAGTTTTCATTTCTTCACCTACATCCATCGTAGTAATCGATTTAAATTTCTCACCTTGAACATAAGATTCTGTCTTAACTTCACCGTTTCCCATATCAATTGTATAAACACACTTCATACTTTCTCCCTTTTTAATTTTTGCAAGTTGGTCTATCATTCCACCCATCATCCCATCGTCTTTTTCAGAAGAATCACTTTTATTAACTAATTGATCTAATTGTTGTTTATTGTCATCATTCTTATTCACAGAACAACCTCCAATAAAGACTACTGCAATTGCAACAACTGCAATTGATAAAACTTTTTTCATTTTATTTTAATTACGTAATTAATTATTTACATCTTATTACTAAAAACATTATATCATATCTCACAAAAAAAACATAGCTATTGACAAAATAAAACAAACTGCTATATTGGAAGTACTCCTTTTTTGATGAACAGTGGTGTGAATTAGAATTTTCAACCGGTAGTGATTATTCTAATTCACATCCAGCTTTTAGCTAAAAGCATCCCAGGAAAAACATTCAAGGACTCTCTCCTTTTTTACTCTTCCTGTCTAGAGCCTTATAAATTGATTCTAATTTATAAGGCTCTTTTTTTATTTCCACAGAAAAACATTGACAATTAGTCATAAAAATATATAATAACTCTAGTGTTTTTCTCATCTAATATCTTGCAGAACTCCGCAAGTCAACCATACTGTGGGGTTTATTTTTTTTGAGGAATAAAGCACTGACCAATCAAAGTTTCAAAAGTTGAAAAATGATTATTTTCGAACGTAAGAAAACTCCCAATGAAAATATAAAGAGATTGAAGTTTTATTTAGTAAGAAAATAATTATTTTTCAACTTTAACTAGACATAATAAGCACTACTAACACAAAAATTTATGGAAATCAGAAATATTGCCATCATCGCTCATGTTGACCACGGGAAAACAACCCTAACCGACGCCCTCATGAAACAAACCGGAATGATTTCCGACGATTCATCAATGGACAGCAACGACCTCGAAAAAGAACGAGGAATCACGATTTACTCAAAAAACACTTCAATTAATTATAAAGATACAAAAATCAACATTGTTGATACTCCTGGACATGCTGACTTTGGATCAGAAGTAGAACGAGTGCTCCGAGCAATTGATTCTGTCATACTTGTTGTAGACGCTCAAGAAGGTCCAATGCCACAAACTAGATTTGTTCTCAAAAAATCATTAGAACTTGGTCTTAAACCAATAGTCGTTTTAAATAAAATAGATAAACCAGCCGCTCGACCAGAGGAGGTTGTAGAAATGGTTTACGAACTCTTCCTTGACCTTGGAGCAAACGACGAACAACTTGATTTCACGACTCTCTATTCCATTGCAAGAGAAGGAATCGCAAAAATGAAAATGAAAGACGAATCAAGTGATCTTACTCCTCTGCTTGAAACAATCATTAAGGAAGTTCCAATTGCATCAAAAACAAAAGAGGAAACTGCAAAAGCTTCTCTAAAGATTCAACCTTTTAACCTCGCTTACGACAACTTCCTAGGAAGACTTGCTATCGCTCGAGTATATGAAGGAATTATTAAAAATGGACAAACTGTTTTAATTAAAAAATCAACCGGTGAAACCTCACAAGGAAAAATAACAAAACTTTTCACCTTTCATGGAACTGAAAGAAAAGAAATTGAACAAGCTGAGGCTGGTGACATTGTAATGATTGCTGGTCTTTCAGATGTCTATATTGGTCAAACAATTTGCGATTCTCCTGACCAAGAACCTTTACCAAATATTAATATTGACGAACCAACTATTTCTCTTAACTTTCTTGTAAATACTTCCCCTTTTGCTGGTCAAGAAGGACAATTTGTAACAAACATTCAAATCAGAGAAAGACTTGAAAGAGAACTTGAAGTTAATGTCGGCTTAAAAATTGATTTCTCTTCAAATGAACATTATGAAGTTTCTGGACGAGGAGAGCTCCACATTGCAATTCTTCTTGAAAACATGCGACGTGAAGGATATGAAATTCAAGTTTCGCAACCAAAAGTAATTATCAAAAAAGAAAACGGCCAAAAACTTGAACCATTCGAAGAAGCTACGATTGAAGTACCCGAAGAACATTCTGGTACAATTATTGAAAAACTTGGAAAAAGAAAAGGGATTATGATTGATCTGAAACAAAAAAATGGAATTGCAAGAATGCTTTTTGAAATCCCGACACGAGGACTTCTTGGTTATCGAGGGCAATTTATTGTTGATACTAAGGGTGAAGGAATTTTTTGCAATCGCTTCTTAGAATTTCGTCCATTTGCCGGAGAAATTAAACGAAAAGAAACTGGCTCTATGGTCTCAATGATTAGCGGAAAAGCACTTGGATTTTCACTTTTCAATCTTCAACAAAGAGGAGATCTTTACATTGGAGCTGCCACCCAAGTTTATGAAGGATTAGTAATCGGTAACACTTCTCGAGGAGAGGATATTGCTGTTAATCCAACTAAAGGAAAGCAACTTACTAATATGCGATCCGCTGGAAATGATGATGCTATTCAACTTATTCCTCCAAAAGAGATTACTATTGAAACTGGACTTGAAATAATTTCAAAAGATGAATACCTTGAAGTTACTCCAAAATCTGTTCGTCTTCGAAAAAAACATCTCACTGAAAATGAAAGGATTCAAGCCAAACGAAAAGAGAAATAGATTTATTTTTTGTATTTAAATAAAGACCAGTGAATTATTCACTGGTCCTTTTTTATTCTTCAATCTAGCCCAATTTTATTAGGCTGTTTTTTTTATTTCAATTTCCATTAAACCAGGCAAAAAAACTATATTCTTAACATGTCCATCTGTTTTTGACGAAAAGACAAAAGAAATTTGGCAAGATTTTCGTCGTGGAACACATTCCGCAATTATTTTTCCTTTTCTTGTTGCAATTAAATTTCTGGCAGGAGTTCTGTTTAATCCTAAAAAAAGAATCACTCTTCTAATTTGAGCTTCAAAATGAAAAGTAATCTTAAAAACCTCATCAACAACTTTAGTCTTATCTCGAAATTTCTCCCTCCATCCCTGATGAATTTCCTTGGAAGAAAGCTCGATTAGCTTTCCAAAATCAGAAACAAAAATCTGAACATCTCTAAAAAACTTTTCTTTCTGAAACCAATTAAGAGCCTTAAAGACCTCTTTCTTCTCTCCACAAACCAATAAAAAGTCATTTTTTTCTATAATAACAACTTTAATTTCATGTTTTTTAATTTTTTCCCTAACAATTTCAAGCTTCCCATTTTCCGATGCAGGCTTCAACATAGAATTAAATCCTCTCCCTTTAAAAATTGTTAATTTTCAAAATACATTCGCCAAATAAAAATACTAGCACGAATGATCACTTCCGTCAATCACTTGAATTTTTATTATTAGCACTCTAATCTTAACCTACAAAAAAATGCCAATAATGACATTTAATAATTAAACTAAAATTTAAAAAAAACACACATTCCATATCATTGACACAGAACATGCTTATTCCCCTATTGTCCCTCTGAAAATCATTTACCATTTGAGACAATAAGAAATAATATTTTCGGCTATCACAAGAAAATCAAAAGACTCTACTTGCAAAGCTTCGCCAAAATCGAATAGGCGCTACATATAGTAGTACTCAAAAGAAAATTATTTCTTTCAAAAAAATAAACAATAGCCTGTAATAAAATTCCAAAAAATCAAAAATGTCCATCTATTGCATTTTTAAAAAACTCGTGTATGATTAGCAGTGTTTTACAGAGAAGTTTTGCGAAGATATACCCAAATTCGCCAGAGGCGGATAAATTCCAATTAACTTAATTAAGAATCAGTTGTAAACTGTTAATTGTAAGTTTTTAATTGTTAATTGTAAAAAGTTAACTGTTGAATATGGGGGCGTAGCTCAGCTGGTTAGAGCGATTGCCTGTCACGCAATAGGTCGCCGGTTCGAGTCCGGTCGTCCTCGCATCACAAAAAAGTCTTTTTTAAAAGGCTTTTTTGATTTCTTAAAATTCCCTCCTTTAATATGAAATAAGTTACACTATTGACTGTAATGAATTATAGGTATATATTCATATATATACTATTTTGCTAAAAATTTAAACTAAGTATTCTTATTTCCCCCTATAAATTACATTAACCATGGACATAAAAAAAGACAACTATTTTATCAATCGAAAAGCTGGAAGACCAAGGTTAAATAGACATATAAATTTTGATCTTGCAGTAGACTACTTTAAGCCTCGTGGCATTCCAATGAGAATATTAGAAGAAATTGAATTAACTGCTGAAGAAATTGAATGTTTAAGATTGAAAAATATTGAAAAATTAAACCAAACTGAATGTGCAAAAAAAATGAAAACCTCTCAAAGCACCTTTCAAAGAATTTTATCGACAGCTTACCAAAAAATGTCAGACGCCCTTATTAACGGCAAAGCAATAAAGATAATAATAAATTAAATAATAAAAACATGAATGTAGAAATAGATCAAAGTAAATGTATTGGCTGTGGAATTTGTGCTAGAACTTGTCCAGACGGAATTGAAATGATTGATAATAAAGCAGTAATAAAAAATAATGATGCGAACTGCCTAGAAGAAGCAATGACGGCATGTCCAATAAATATCATCAAATTTGTTGGAGATAAAAATATAGATTCAAATCAAATAGAAGAAACTCAAGACACCGGTACAAAATTAGAAAAAGATGAAAATCAAAACACAAATTTTGGACGTGGTCAAGGAGGGCAAGGAAGAGGTCTTGGACAAAATCAGGGAAATGGTCAGGGAAGAGGTCTTGGACGAAACCAAGGAAATAGTCAAGGAAGAGGTATAGGATTTGGGCAAGGGAGAGGAATGGGTAGAGGCAGAAAATAGCCATAAATAAAGCGCTATTAAAAGAGTCTCACTTCTCTTTTCTTATTAAAATAGAATAATTTTTATGAAAAAAACAATAAAAGGAAGTCTCTTCAATAGAATAGAAAAATTAGGCGATAAAGAATACCAACACATTGGATTTGAAGATAAAGAAAAAACTTTCGGAGACGTAATGGAATCTTTTGTCCCAAAGGTTGGTATGAAAAAAAAGGTAAAGTTAACTATAGAAATCTTAAAAGATAAATAACTATTCTTTTAAAAACAAAAATGCTACAATCAAGTTCATGAAAAAATATTTTTTATAATTTTTACACTATTCTTTGAAGTTCCAATTTATAATGCGTCCATGACAGGTGGCATAATAGCAATGTTTTTACTTGGATTTGTCCTTAGTTATTTAAATAAATATAGTATTCCAATAATTATATTTTCATTATTAATCCAAATAATTGCACTGCATTATATGAATTGTTTTAAAAAAGTAAGCTTAAATTGTGAATAATATTCTAGAAGTAAACAATCTAACCATTGAATTTAATAATGAAAAGGTTATTAACGATTTGACTTTCAAAGTTAATGAAGGTGAGTTTCTAACTATTGTTGGTCCAAATGGAGCCGGGAAAACAGTTCTTCTAAAAAGCTTGCTTGGTTTAATTTCTCAATACAAAGGCAATATTAACTGGAATAAAAAGGCTAAGATTGGATACTTGCCTCAAAGCTTAACTCAGTTAAAGGTAGAAGATTTACCTTTAACTGTTATAGAATTTCTAAGTTTAAAGAATGTTAATAATAAAAAAATAATTAATTTACTAGAATTAGTAGGGTTAAAGAAAAATATTTTAAAAAAATTAATTGGAGATTTATCAGGCGGTCAATTTCAAAGAATGCTTCTAATTTGGGCTCTAGCTAATGAACCCAGCGTATTATTATTTGATGAGCCAACAACAGGAATTGACATAGGAGGAGAAAAAACTATTTATGATTTATTGTATAAAATTTGGAAAGAAAAAAAAGTCACAATTATCCTAATTACTCACGATCTCAATATAGTTTATAAATACTCTACTAATGTTTTGTGTGTAAGCAGACATAATATTTGTCATTCAACTCCGAAAGAAGTCTTGCTTCCAGAAATGCTAGAAGAACTCTACGATATGCCAATTAAATTCTATAAACACACTCACTAAATATGACAAATCAATTTTTATTAAGTTTAATAAGCGGTATTTCTATTGGTGGTACTGCGGGCTACATTGGAGCATTAATGTTACAAAAAAAGATGGCATTAGCTGCTGGTCCTCTTGGTCACCTAGCGCTACCAGGAGTTGCCTTGGCTTTAGTTTTTGGCTTTAATATTTCCCTAGGAGCCTTTCCATTCATTATTTTAGGAATATTTTTAATATGGTTATTAGAAGTAAAAACAAAATTACCCACCGAAGCTTTAACCGCAATAGTTTTTGCTAGTGGAGTAGCTATTGGTTTTTTGTTTTTACCCATAGAACAAGCCGAGATTGCTTTAGTAGGAAATATTACAACTATAGGATGGCAAGAAACACTTATTACCGTTTTATTATGTTTATTTGTTATGCTAATAACTAAAATGATTTTCCCTAAAATGATGTTAATTAGTGTTTCGGAAGACTTAGCTAAGATAGAAGGGGTAAATATAAAAAAATATAATTTAATCTACTTAATTCTTATCGCAATAGTTGTTGCACTAGGAGTCAATTTAGTCGGCGCATTGCTTACTGCTGCTCTAGTGGCAATACCAACTGCTACTGCAAAAAATTTATCTAGTTCGAATAAATTATATGTAATTCTTTCTTTATTCTTCGGAATGCTAGCCTCAATTATTGGTTTAACTATTTTTCAATTCACTGCCTTACCCGCCGGTATTTTGATTATTCTTTCAAGCACATTATTATTTTTAATATCAATATTTATCAAAAAAATATGAACAAAGAAAACAACATCGTTAAAATTTGTATTCCTTCAATAAGTGAAGGACTAGAGTCAGAAATAGATCCTCGCTTCGGTAGATGTAAATTTTTTACATTAGTTGAAGTAGAAAATGGAAAAATATTAAATACTAAGTCTGTAAAAAACGCAGGAGCCGAACAAGGTAGTGGCGCTGGCATAGCTGCCGCAGAACAAGTTAGCAAGTTAGATGCCGATGTCATACTCACCTACGATGTTGGTCCTAAATCTAATGCCATATTAGACCAACTAGGGATTGAAATTATAAAAACTTCAGGAACAGTACAAACAGCACTGGATAATTATATTAACGACACCAAATAACATGGACAATCAATCTCAAAGATTATTTATCCCCTTATTAAGCAATGAAGGAGAAAACTCAGAAGTTTCTCTTCACTTTGGTCATGCTCCCTATTTTGGTCTTTATGATTTTAATAATAAAGATTTAAAAATCATAGAAAACAATCTAGACCATGGAAACGTAGAAAAATCTCCAGTTGATCAAATTATTGAAAACATGAATCCGACGGTTGTTTTTGCTCAAGATATGGGAGGAAGAGCACTCGAACTATTTACAAAAAACAACATAGAACTAAGGTCAGGTCCATATAAAATTGTAAAAGAAATTATAGATAATTTTGATAATTTGAAAAAATTGGATACTTCTTGTGGACACTAATTATAAAAAATGTTAAACAAAAATAATGTTTATGCTATTGTCGGTGCTACGAAAAATAAGCAAAAATATGGCTACAAAGTCCTTAAAGACCTAAAAGATTCAGGATATAATGTAATTCCTATAAACTTAAAAGAAAAAGAAATTTTAGGATTAAAAACATATCAAAACATCCTAGATATTGATTTTAAAATAGACGTTATTATTTTTGTTGTTCCACCAATTGTAACAGAGAAAATTTTGCAAGATGCAAAAAAAATAAATATTAATAAGGTCTGGATGCAACCAGGAAGTGAAAGTAAAAAAGCAATTGAATATTGCAAAAAAAATAACATGGAATGTATTCACAATGCTTGTATTGTAATAAAAAATAATTCATAATTCATGAAACTAAAAATTGCCTGTGGTACTGATGACGGAGAAAACTTTACTAATAACCACTTTGGAGATTCAAGTAAGTTTTTAATATATGAATACGATTCAGAAAGTCAAAACATTGAATTTGTAGAAAAAATAGAAAATAACTCCGAAGATGAAGAGGAACATGGAGATATTAAGAAAGCTAGAAGCATCTCTACTGTCCTACAAGATATCTCTATTTTAGTAGCTTTCGTGATGGGGCCTAATATCACAAGAATGAGGAAAAAATTCGTTCCAGTTGTTTCTCGAGAAAAAGATATTTTAAAAACTTTAGAAAAAATTAAAGAAGATCTTCCAGAAATGATTAATGAAATAAATCTTCCAAAAGGACAAGATAAAAAAATCTTTATTATTAACTAACTTTTATGAAAGTTATTGGGATAACAGGGGGGAAAGGTGGTACTGGTAAATCAACAGTAGCTACTGCCCTAGCTTATGAATTATCCAAAAAATATAAAGTACTTTTAGTTGATGCTGATGTAGACTGCCCTAATGATCATTTACTTTTGAATATTAAAAGAATATTACTTAAAAAAATAGAACAAAGAATCCCAAAATGGAATTTCCAAAAATGTACTCAATGCGGATTATGTGGAACAGTTTGCAAAACCAAAGCAATTGTCTCAATCAAAAATAATAAACCTATCTTCACTCAGCAACAATGCAATGGTTGCGGAGCCTGTCTCTTGAAATGTCCCAATCAAGCGATTAGTTGGAGTAAGAAAGAAATCGGAAATATATACACTGGATCAAATCATAATATAGACCTTTTATCTGGAGAATTAAAAACTAATGAGCCAGTTTCTGAATTTATCGTTAATTCATTAAATAAGATAATCGCACAAAGAAAAAAAGATTATGATTATATCATAATAGATACTGCCGCTGGAATTCATTGTCCAGTTATTGCAGCACTAGAAATATGCGATCAAATTTTTGCCGTTACCGAGCCAACGCCATTAGGTTCTCATGACCTTAAATTAATATTACAGCTTTCAAAAGAAATAAATAAAGATATTAATATTATACTAAATCGTGCCAACATTGGAGACAAAAAAGAAATTGCTTCTTTAGCTAAAGAATTTAATACTCAAATAATTGCAAAAATTCCTTATTCAAAAGATATTGCTTTAAGATACTCAGCTGGAAAGCCTATCCAAGATAAAAATATAATTAAAATAATAAAAAACTATGTCCAATAAAGAAGATATTTTAAAAAAAGGACAAAAGACTGCAAAAATAGCTACTATTGCAACGATTCTTCTTGCTCTTATTAAAGGAATTGTTGGTTTTTTATCCGGAAGCCTTCTTTTAATTGCTGATGCAATCCATAGTGCAATAGATGTAATAGCTATATTTTCATCATGGTTTGGACTCAAAATCTCTCAAAAAAAATATAGTGAAAAATTTCCTTTTGGATATTATAAAGCAGAAAATTTTGCAACTTTAATTGCTTCTTTGTTTATTTTTTATGCAGCTTATGAAATTTTCACAGAAAGCTACAAAAAATTATTCGAGACATCTTTACCCTTAGAATTACCCTTAATTGCTCTTGCGGTTCCCCTCGTCTCTTCTTTCGTTTCATATTTTATAGCAATTTACGAAGATAAAGTTGGTAAAGAAATTAAATCTCAAAGTCTTATTGCAAATGCCCAAGAATCCAAAACAGATGTGCTCTCCTCACTAGTGATTTTTGGTGGAATCTTACTATCTTATTTCAATATCAGATATATTGAAAGTATTATTGGAATGGGACTATCTCTAATGATAATTAAAATTGGATATCAAAATGCCAAAATAGCAGTTTATTCCCTTATGGACGCTAATCTCGACGAAGAACTAGAAAAAAAAGTCAAAAAAACTATTTTGAAAATTAAAAATGTTAAAGAAGTAAGTGCTCTTAAACTAAGACAATCTGGTCTTTTTGTTTTTGGTGAATCAAGCATTAAACTCTTAGGAAATATAAATGTTAGCAGAGCACATGACACTTCTGATTTAATCGAGAAAGAAGTGAAAAAAAGATTCCCAGAAATTGAATCCCTAGCAATCCATATCGAACCCTACGAACCAGATACATTAAAAATACTTATACCAATAACTGATGATCGTGGATTAGATTCAGAAATTATTGATCATTTTGGTAGAGCAAAGTACCTGCTATTTGTTTCCTTGAAAAACAAAAAAATTACTTCTTCTTATGTCAAAAAAAATACTTATACAGAAAAAGAAATCCAAGCAGGATTATCAACCGCTAAAAATATTTTAAATGAAAAAGTGAACATTTTATTAACTAAAAAAATAGGAGAAATATCATTTCACACACTAAGAGACAGCTTTGTTGATATCTACTTAGTAAAAACCAATAATATAAACCAAGCAATTAATGACTTTATTGAAAATAAATTAAAAAAATTAGATAAATCTACTCATATAAGTGATAAATAAATGAAAACTGTAACAATTCTTTCAGGAAAAGGAGGTGTTGGCAAAAGCAGTATTACTGCTTCATTAAGCATTCTTTTGTCTCAAAAACAAAAAATTGTTTTAGCCGATTGCGATGTAGATGCCCCTAATTTAGCTTTAGTTTTTGGAAAAAAAGAAAAAGATTTCATAGAATGGAAAAATATTTCTACAAATCAAAAAGCTGTATTCGACTTAAGCAAGTGTAATTCATGTAAAAAATGCTACAACGCATGTTATTTTAATGCTATAGGTTGGAAAAATAACAAGCCCTATTTGAAAAAACATAGTTGTGAAGGTTGTGGAATCGCTGAAATAATTTGTCCCGTTGGTGCCATAAAATTAGAAAGTACTAATAATGCTAAAATTGGTTACACCAACACTAAATATAATTTTTACATTGCCTCATCTCAACTAAATATTGGCGAATCCGGCTCAGGAAAATTAGTCATGGAAGTTAGAAATAAGGCAAAAGAAATATCACCTGATTCTGAAATCATGTTAATTGATTCAGCTGCTGGAGTTGGCTGTCCTGTCATTGCTTCAGTCTCAGGAAGTGATCACTGCATCCTAGTCACCGAACCAACTCCTTCCAGCTTTTATGATATGAAAAAAGCATTGGAAATTATAAACCATTTTAAAATTAAAAGTAGTATTATAATCAATAAATATGACTTAAATAAAAAACATTACGAAACAATCAAGGAATTTGCTAAAAATGAAAACATTGCTGTAATAGGAGAAATTCCTTACAGTAAGTCATTCGTCAATGCTTTAGTTAAGATGATTCCAGTTATTGAGCTTGATAAAGATATTAAAAAAATATTTGAAAATATAATCGCAAAGTTAAATATTTAAAAAATGAATAAAAAAAGGGTTCTAGATTATTAGAAACTATGATATAATAGTCAAATATAAAAAAGTAATTATTACTATTGACGAAAAACCTGATCAATTTAAAAATAAAAATAGAGACTACTATAGTAGTCTCTATAGAAGTTTTTATTTAATTAAATATAAAAAATGAAACAAAAAAATGTTCATAAACTTAAAAAAGCCAGCACCTACAGTTATTCAATAACTATTCCCAAAGAAATAATTGAAAAATATGGATGCCCGCCCGCCTCGCTTGAGCGATACTAAAATAAAAACATGTTTTATACTTATGTTTTATTAAGCAAAAAAGATAACAAGTTTTATATAGGCTTTACGGATAATTTAAAAAATAGATTTATTCAACACAATAAAGGAAAAGTGAAGTCAACTGTAAGTCGTCGTCCATTTGTCTTGATTTATTATGAAGCATGCTTGAGTAAGCAAGATGCAATTAAAAGAGAAAAGTATTTTAAAACAGGATTTGGAAGAAGATTTTTGAATAATAGATTAGAAAATTATTTTTAAAGCTCAGACTCGCGATGGCGGACGGGGAAAGAAAAACAAAAGATATCCATCATTAATAAAGGTCGTGGAAAAGTAGAAATTAGTGATTGGAGAAAAAGATAAATATGTTAAAATGTCTAAAGACATTATTACGAAATTAAAAATTTCGAAAATTATTCATAATACTTCATCATAAAAAGAAGCCTTTCAAAAAAGGTTTCTTTTATATTTTTGTATAAAAAAACGACCACTGATTTTGTTTTAAATATCAGTGATCGTTTTGATTTAAAATCATACAAGATGAAATTTCTATGTGGTTTCCCTTTCACCATCCCACTTTATCGCACCTTCATGATCAGGACTACACCATAATGTATAATTATCATATTTGGAACTAAATAGCATGACATCGATATCGATTTTATATTTTTCAAATAGCATATACCGTGTTTTTGGCCCAAAATTACCATCAATTTCATCCCCTTTGAATCCCAAAAATGCTTGTAATAATTTAACCGCCTTGACAGTTGCCATTCCATATTCACCATCACGCTCAATTTTATAATTATCAGACTCCTCACCAAAACCAAGCATGCAAAGAATTAGATGTAAAGCATTAACAGCAGCTCCATACGAACCAACGTCTAAAAATTTTGGAAATAGATACAAAATTTGTGCCATATTAAATCTCCTTTCAATAAAAAATGAACAAAAATGAGAATTATTATTCTCTCTTTAACCGAATTAAAATAATATCAAATTTTACAAAAAAAGCAAGCACGGAAGTCTTTTTTTTCTCTTAAAAACATGCTAAAATTTAAATAGTTTCGAAAAGAATGTTCTTAAAAAATCAATCAAAAAAAGGAGGATGTATTATGCTATTTCTTGCATCAGAAGCGCGCTCCTTTTTAAAAGAGCGTCAAAAAGCTTCACCGAATTTCGTGAATGAAATTCGAGAATCAGTTAGAAAAAAAGGAAGACAAGACCTTCCTCCGATCATTTTCATTCCTGGTTTTCTTTTCGGAGATTACGCTACGAGTTTCCTAAGAGAGGTTTTCACTCTGAAAGGAGCTAGAACTTTTGGCTGGGGAGGCGGGTTAATCAATAAAGGAAGAGCTGATGTCTTCTTAGAAATGTCTCTTCTTATTGACTCAGTTTACTCTGAGCTAGGTCCTGTCGTATTAAGTGGATGGAGTTTTGGAGGAAATATTGCTGAAATATTAGCAAGTAAAAATCCTGAAAAAATTGCTGGAATTATTACAATGGGAACTCCACATTGTTCCAATGAAATACACATATTAATTAGGATTATTTTCCGAATTATATCCGGAAAAAATTTCAATGAGATTAACTGTAAAATAAATTCTCTGATTCCGACTCTTTCCCTCTATTCAATCACAGACAAAATTGTAAGAAAACAACAAGGAATTAATATCCCTGGAGGACATTTTGGCTTCTTAGTAAGTAAAAAAACCATAAAACTCACTGAGGAGTTCATCCTTTCATTAAAAAATTAAAGCTGTCGCATTTATAAATTTGCAGACGGCTTTTAATTTATTAACATTGAATAACATAAAAATACAAAGTTTTTGTAAAAAAAAGATAAATATGTTAAAATATTTTCACGAACATAAACTCTGAAAAAAAAGATATAACACATCAACAAATACCTTCTCTTTAGCTAATTAAATATTTCAAAACACAAATAAATTCAGTGAAAAAGATAAAGATAGTATATCTTTTAATTCACTGAAACTATAAAATTAATAATTAATCTGTAAAAATGTCGACAAAAATTAAAATCTCGTTTATGCTTCTGGCTATTTTTGCGCTTTCTGGATGCGTAAGCGATAAAGCACTAGAAACCAAAAATGAAGCAGAAGAAGTCAAAAAACTCGTTGAGGAAAGTTCTAAACAACTAAATAAAAAAATGGAAAACACACTCACAGAAAAATCAACTGCTACTGCCCCAACTGAAGCAGAGGTTAAAGAATACACAGAAAAATATGACAGTGCTGTAATTAAAACAAGCCTCGGTGATATTACTATTAAATTCTATAACGAAGATTCTCCAAAAACCGTTGCTAATTTTATGAAATTAGCTGACGAAGGATTTTATAACGGACTCATATTCCACCGAATTATTCCAGAATTTATGATTCAAGGAGGAGATCCTAAAGGCACAGGAGCTGGAGGACCAGGATATAAATTTACTGACGAATTCAATAATCACAAACTTGTTGCCGGTTCCCTTGCTATGGCCAATGCTGGACCAAATACTAATGGTTCTCAGTTTTTCATCGTAACCGCCGAAGAAACTCCGTGGCTTGATAGAAAGCACACAAATTTCGGAGAAGTAACTGAAGGACTGGAAATTGTTAAAAAAATTGAAGCCGTAAAAACCAAAGCCCAAGACAAACCAATAGAAGACATCACCATCAAATCAATTAAACTTTTAAAAAAATAACCACATAAATCTTTATTAAGAAAAATGAGATTGCCTGAATTCAAGCAATCTCATTTTCTATTAACTCTAATTAAGCAACGCCTTAAGCCTCTCCTGAAGTTTATTAAATCTTTCCAGATTAATTAACCTTGGATTAATTTCCCAATATTTAATTACTGATAAAATTAAAGGAGTAATGTCTTCAATAAAATGAGCCCTTCTTAACTCATTTACTATATCGTCCAGATTCATCTCCATCACATTATTCATATTTCAACGCCCCCTTCCCTCATCTTAATTCAACTTAAGAATTTTTTCTGCCTCCTTAGGATCCCGAAGAAAAGCAGTACAAATAGCAATAGATGTTTTTTCTGGCTCACCAAGCGCAAAAAGTTTTCGCGCTCGTGTAGCATTACTAACGCCACATCCTAAAATCAATTTAAGATTTGTCAGACCAACAACCTTTTGCAATTTTTCATAAACAAAAGAAAATGTTGCTCCTCCAGAAACTCCACCTCCACCGACATGCACTAATGGAGAAATCTGATTCGGAAAAATAAGATCATGAGGGATGGTATTAAAACAATGAACCACATCAACGCCAGCATTTTCAAGATCCCCATAGAAACTCAACGGATGGATAACGCTAGTTTTAATAATCAATTTTAACCAAGGACACTCTTTTTTTATTACATCAATTAACGCAAGTACTTGCCTCATATTTTTATTAATTTTTTCATTTGAATTCAAGCACGAAACATCTAATTCCAGAATCCAAAAACTATTGCCCAGCTTAACCCGATAGACCTTAATTGCAATTAAAGTCTCTTTAATGGCAAACTTCAGTCCCTTAGAAAATTCTGGATAAAAATTAGGAATCACATTGAACCCTGCATTATGTGCAACAGCAATTCTTTGAGCATTATAATCAACCCCATTATTAGTAAGCCCATAAGAATTAAGCATGCTCATATCAGGCAATCGTTGAATATACTTCCAAGTTCGTGGATCAAAAAGAATAAACCTCCCTCTTAGCTTATTAATAGTTGAAGATTTTGAAGAGATTGTAATCCCTTTTGATCGTACAATTCTCAATAACCTTCGATAGTGAGGAAGAAATATATAGGGGAACATCCCATCTCCACCAAAACCTAGCGCCGTGGAGATAATAACACTTGAAATCTCTCTATCATTTGAAAACTTAATCATACGATCATCACCTCCATTGCCTTTTATGTTTATGTTATTAAATTATTAAAGACCTTAATAACTTTCAATTATTTGATTTATAATTTTAGCAACTTAAAGAAATATAGCAAGAAAAATGCAAGGATTTCTAAAGTTAAATAAAATAGTATATAATTAAGATATAATCAATAAAAATAAAAAATGCTAATAAAAAAATCTCAAATTCCAATTCTGGCAATTAACGCAATTGCTTTGGCTATTTTCATAATAATTTTTCTATCAAGAGAAAACTATGAATTTTTGATTTATATCGGAGTAATCCTCTTTTTTCTACTATTAATAGTTTTTACCAACAAAAAAGTTAATTACCCGAATGATTTGCTTTGGGGACTCACAGCCTGGTCAATTCTTCATGTGATTGGTGGGGGAATTTTTATTGGCGGGAAAACTGTTTACAGCTTAATGCTATTTCCAATTATTGGTGAACCATATAATATTTTCAAATACGATCAGCTTGTTCACTTTGTTGGATTTGGAATTGCCACACTACTTATATATCACCTACTAAAACCAAGTCTTCAAAAAAATAAAGGGTGGATTTCACTTTCAATTGTGGTGATAATGGCCGGACTTGGCATTGGAGCTCTCAATGAAATTATTGAGTTTATTGCTACTGTGATTATGCCAGAAACTGGCGTTGGAGGATACGAAAATACTGCAATCGACCTTATTGCAAACCTTTTTGGTGCAATTGTTGCTATGATTTACATTAAAAAAAACAATAAATAACCTTTTCATAAGTTCCCAAACATTCCAGAAGCACCCTATTTATGGTCTTTTTTGATATTTTCTTTCTTTTTCTCGGGCACATAGTCAAACCCTCCTTCGCTCCAAGGATGGCAACGAACGATTCTTTTTATTCCCAGCCAACTCCCTTTTAAGGAACCAAAACGATCAATTGCTTCATAGGTATATTGAGAACAAGTTGGATGAAACCTGCAAGTTCGTTCACTATAAATATATGAAAGCCAGCCCGTGTCTCGTGACAAGGTTTTTTGATAAATTTTTATTAATGTTAATAATATTTTTTTCATAACTAGCGAATTTGTTTTTCTATGCTATAATACAAGAAATAAAAATAAATAACTTAGGTCATTCGAGTGGTTATTTAAATCGTTCGAGTCGCCTTATCAAAAACATGACAACTATCAAACATAATAACATTACTTGGATAGATATTCAAAGTCCAAAAAAGAAAGACATTAAATTTCTTAAAGAAAAATTTAATCTCCATCCTTTAATTCTTGAAGAATTCATTACTCCCTCACAAAGACCTCGGGCTGAAGAATTTGATAACTTCCTCTATATTGTAATGCATATTCCACTTTATGACACTAAAAAGAATGTGACCTATTCAGGAGAACTTGATATTGTTATCACAGAAAATTATTTAATCACTGCTCATCCTCAAACAAATATTCCTCTTAAAGCTGTTATTAAGCTCTTTAATGAAAACAATGAAATCAAACAAAAAGCTATGTCAGGAACAATTGGATTCCTATTCTATTTTATCCTTGAAAAATTAATATCATCCTGTTTTCCAAAACTCGATCATATTAATGAAAAAATAGATGAAATTGAGGAAGGAATTTTTGATAATCAAGAAAAAGAAATGGTGAGAGAACTTTCAGCAAGCAAAAGAGATATTCTTGCTTTCCGAAGAATTTTAAAACCTCAAAGAAGCATTCTGGAATCACTTGTTAAGAAAAAATATCGACTTCTTGAAAATGAACTTAATGACTATTTCCAAGATCTTATTGGCACAAATATTCGAGCTTGGAACACTCTTGAAAATACTCAGGAAATTATTGAGTCGCTTGAAGATACAAACAGCTCATTGCTTTCATATAAGATAAACGCAACCATGAGATTTCTTGCAGCAATTTCCCTTGTAACATTTGCTCTTTCTGTTACTACTGGAATATTCAGCATGCATCCATTTAAAGCGTTTAGTATCGCCCAAGAACCAATAACATTCTGGATTATTCTTGGATTCATGCTTTTTATTGCGCTCTGTTTATTTACTTTCTTCAAAAAGAAAAAATGGCTGTAAATCCTAATTAAAATTCATGCTTAAAATATATAATTCACTCACCAATGAAAAAGAAGAATTTAAGTCAATTGAAACTGGCAAAATTGGAATGTATGTTTGTGGACCGACTGTCTATGACCATTGTCATCTTGGACACGGACGAGGATATGTCTCAATGGATGTAATTCGAAGATATCTTGAATATATTGGATATGAAGTTCGATACATTATGAACTACACTGACGTGGGACATTTAGTAGGAGATGGTGAAATCGGAGAAGATAAAATTCAAAAAAAAGCGAAAAGCGAAAAAGTTGATCCGATGGAAATCGTTGAAAAATATATTCAATCCGCCAAAGAAGATTTTGATGCGTTGAATATTAAACCAGCAAACTTTTTTCCTCGACCAACTCAATATATTGCTCAGATAATAAAATTTGTTGAAGAATTGATTAAAAAAGATTTTGCCTATGAGATAAATGGATCAGTCTATTTTTCAGTAGAAAAATTTCCTGAATACGGAAAACTCTCTGGAAGAAAAGTTGAGGATCTACTTTCCGGCGCTCGAGTTGAAGTGAATGATGAGAAAAAGAATCCCCTTGATTTCGCTCTATGGATCAATGCTCCAAAAGAACATCTCTTAAAATGGAAAAGCCCTTGGGGAGAAGAAGGTTATCCTGGTTGGCATATTGAATGTTCTGTAATGTCATGTGATCTTTTAGGACAAACAACCTTTGATATCCACGGCGGAGGAAATGAAAATATTTTCCCTCACAATGAAAATGAAATTGCTCAAAGTGAAGCTTATTTAGAGAAAAAAATGGCAAATTATTGGGTTTTATGGAATATGGTTAATGTCGATGGAGCCAAGATGAGTAAATCACTTGGAAATTTCACAACCATCAAGGATATGTTGGAAAAATATGACCCTTCAGTAATCCGTCTATGGATTATCAGCTCTCACTATAGAAGTGTTATAAATTACAATCAGGAATCTATTGAGCAGGCAAAAACAAACCTTGAAAGAATTACTTTTTGGATTGAAAATCTTGAAAATATCAATCTTGAAAAAAGTGATGAAACAATTGATCTTGATATTTTTGAAAAAGAATTTAAAGAAGCCATGAATGATGACTTCAACACTCCGATTGCCCTGAGTGTTCTCTACAAACTCATCACTGAAACTAATAAGAAAAAAATTAGCAAAAAAAATGCAGAAGAAATCTTAAATCTCTGGAGAAAAAAATGGAATAAAGTCTTTGGACTTAAACTCAAGAAAAGTCCTTCAAACAAAGTCCCGGAAAACATTAAAAAACTTGCTGAAGAAAGAGATCTTGCCAGAAAAGGAAAAGACTTCGAAGAATCCGATCGAATTCGAGATATCCTTGAAAAAAAAGGTTTCATTATTGAAGACACCGAATCCGGACCAAAAGTTTCCAAGAAATAAAACTTATCAAATAAGATACAATATATTCATTTTTTGAACGCAATGACCTTGAGAAGTTGTATATAGTAATTAACAGATTACTGTTTTTAGTTGCCTAGCTATTCGAAGCAATGATAAATTCAGTGAAAAAATAAAGATATTGTATCTTAAAGACCGAAAAAAATTTCTTAAGCCAATTAAAATATTGTGAAAAAATCTATTAAAAATCCCATCCTTGCACTTGCGCCAATGGCGGGAATCACTGATCTTCCCTTTCGTTTGATTTGTAAAAAACTTGGTGCTGACATTGTCTATTCTGAAATGGTGAGTGCTACTGGACTTTTTTACGACTCCAAAAAAACTTTTAATTTAGTGAAAACTATTCCTGAAGAATTTCCAATGATTCTTCAGTTATTTGGAAACGATCCAGAACATTTTAAAAAAGCCGTAAAAATCATATCTTCCCTTCCTGAAAAAAAAACCGATGACAAGCCTGCTCGCCCTCAAGGAATTGATATCAATTTTGGATGTCCTCAAAAAAAGATTTTTAAACAAGGAAGTGGTTGTGCTCTCATGAAAGATTTTAAAAAATCCCGAAAAATTATAGAGACCTCTATAGAGGCTTCTGCTCTTCCAATCTCAATAAAGATTAGGGCTGGGGTTGAAGAAAAAACTGCGATTGAATTTCTCAAAGAAGTTGGAGACCTGAACTGGGAAACATTGATGATTCATGGCAGAACATTTGAAGAAGGATTTGTTGGTCCAGTTAATACTGAACTCATGAAAAAAATCAAAGAAATGTTTCCTGAAAAAAAGATTTTTATAAATGGTGGAATAATTTCCCCAGAAGTAGCCAAGGATCTTTTCGAAAAAACTTCTGCCGATGGAATCGGAATTGCTCGAGGAGCCCTTGGTGACCCTTGGCTCTTTCAACAAATTAAGGAGTTTTTTGCAACTGGAGAATATTCAATTCCCTCAAAAGAAGAAATTATCAGAACTGCTCTTGAACATATTGAATTATTTAAAAAATACAAAGAATCTGCCAATCCAGCTGAACTTAAAAAACATCTTTTCTGGTACATCAAAAGCTTCGAAGGCGCCCGCAAAACCCGCCAACAAATCATGATCACCGAAAGCCTTAAAGATATGAGAAATATTATTTCAAAGGCTTAGTTAATATAAATAACCACGAGCAAGATTCATGCCCGTGGTTTTTGATTGTAAATCTATTTTTTCCTTTACTCCCGACCCCTGACCCTATTTTTTTTGAATTTTAAGAACCATTTTTATCATATTTTCATGTTCCTTTCTTAATCTACTCAATTTTTTATTGACATTTTTAACTGCCTTATCTTTTTTCTTTATATCTTTTTCAGCTTTCATTTCCTGCTCTCTAAAAGCACTTTTCATTTTTTCTATGGAATAAGAATACATATAAAGATAATGCACCTCATTTACTACGCATTGAGGAAAATCATCTTTTTTAAATATATAGTCCATTTTTTCCATACCAAATTCAGGAAATAATATATAAAAATTATTTTCATCAACCATTGATATAATCGCTATACCATCCCAGTTAGTGTTTGGTAAATTTGGCGACAAAAAAGCGTGTCTTTTTTTCAACCAAATCACTAGTCCATTTTTTAGATCCTCTTTCTTGCAAAGATTCTCAACATCTTTATTTAATGAATTTACTCCCTTTAAATTTTCTTTTATACCCGCCTTGTTTCCTATTACAGATGCCATTACACACCTCCTTATAAATTATTAAATTATCAAGGTTCCACTCTTTCAACACCTTAAATTCTCCTCTTATTTTCAATTTAGTCAAAATCGTTGACAAACTAAGAAGATTCATGTACTGTTTATAAAAGCTTTTTAAGGTTTAAAGTTAAATACAACGTCATTTTTAACGTCATTTTCATGATAACAAAAGAACAATTAGGAAAAATTGGGTTACCAGACAATCAAGCAAAAATTTATCTATCCCTTCTCCAGGAGGGACCTCAATTTTTACAAGAAATATCAAAAAACACGGAAATTAAACGAACTTCCCTTTATTTAGTTATTGATCAAATGTCAGAAAAAGGCTTGATTGATGTTGAAATAATCGGCAAAAGAAAAAGATATTGCATAAAAAATCCGCAAAAATTGCTATCAAAAATCAAAGAGCAATACTATCTCCTGGATGCCCTTATGCCACAGCTTGAAGACATCTTGAAGCAAAACTCTGCAGAAAATAAAATAAAATTCTACAACACGAAAACTGGACTAAAAGAAACATTAAAAGAAATTGCTACTTTAAATAACGAGAAAGATGAACTCCTAACTATTGAAGGCGATATTAATTCTGCCTTTAATTTGGGATATGACTTTTGGAAAAATTTATTAGCTGAAAAGAAAAAAATGGGAATAAAATCTCGTACCATTATTCCTTCTCATGAAAAAAATGATTTTATCATTCGCGATCACAAAATTCAAGTTAGAACTAGTGCCATGTTCGATGATTTCAATATAATGCTCTATTTATTTTTCAATAAAGTCGTCGTAATAATTCCCGAGGATAGCCTTTGTATTGTCATCGAAAATATTAAAATAAAGAAGGCTTTGACAGCCATGTTCGAAGTCATCTGGCGCAGATCAAAACCTTATTTCAAAAATTAAAATCTTATTTATCTTATTAAATATCAAAAAGCCCCACAACAACTGCGGAGCTTTTTTTATATAAATCTCTTATTTTTCAAAAAATAATTCGACACAAGGATTTAATTCGAGCTCTTTTGCTCCCTCCTCTGTGACCCACATAAAGTCCGAATGTTCAGAGCTTAATTTTAATTCTCCAGAGATTACTTCAGGGATGAAATAATAGAACAATAAGTTATATTCATCATCGTGATATTCAGCAATTTTAAGTTCTTCTTCTGGTTCAATTTTAAAGGAAATTTCCTCCATTGTCCCCCTTACAACCGCCTGTCCCGGAGTTTCTCCTGGATCAATTTTACCACCTGGAAAATCCCATGTTCCAGGAAAAGATTTCGAATGACTAGCTCTTTTTATTAAAAGATATTTATCATCTTTTTTTATAATGGCCTTAGAAATTTCAATCATATTAAGATAATTTTTAAATTTTTATAATTTTGTAATTTTATAAATAATTTTCAATAACCAAATTTTTTAACTCCAATTCAGAGACTCATTAAGAATTAAAAATTAATATTTATTTAAAAATTATAAAATCAAAAATTATAAAATTCCATCTACCAACTACTCACTAAAGACTAATAGCTAGATCACATTTCCTTCCGTCCTTCCAAAGCACTACCAAGAGTGACTTCGTCGGCATATTCGATGTCTCCGCCGGTTGGAAGACCACGAGCCAGGCGGGTTATTTTTACATTTAAAGGCTTGATAACTCGAGCAAGATAAAGCGCTGTTGTTTCGCCGTCAGTCGTCGGATTTGTTGCAATTATCACTTCTTGTGTTCCTTCTTTTTTCACTCGATCAACCAATTCATTAATTTTAAGACGGCCAATTTCGTCAGGACTCATTACGCTCAAATTTCCACCCAAAACATGATAAACTCCCATATAACCTCTAGTTTTTTCAAAAGCAATTACATCCAATGGATCTTCCACAACACAAATTGTTTGCTTATCCCTTTTTTCATCTCTACAAATATCACAAAGTTCATTTTCTGAAACATGGAAACATCTGTCACAAAATTGAAGATTTGAAGCAAATTCATGCAAATCTTGAGCAAATTTTTCAATCTTAGCTCGATCTTGTTTGAATAAATATAAAACCAACCGCTCAGCCATTTTTGGACCAACTGATGGCAATGAAGAAAAATGTTGAATAAGTTTTTGAAAAGATTTTGGAAACAAGTGGTTAGTTTTTAGTTGTTAGTTAGTAGTTTTTAGTTAAAAAATAAATCGAATTCTCTTTTTTTGTTTAAAAATTTAAACATTTATTATTTATTTTAAATTTCAAACTTTAAATTTTAAATTTCTATTGATCTCCATCCTGATATTTCTCCAATGACTGAAACGATGTATTTTCTTCATCAAAATAAAGAGAGACTTTTCCAATTGGACCATTTCGATGTTTTGCTATAATTACATCAATAATATTCTTATTTTCAGTTTCTGGATTCTCTCGATCTTCTCGATAAAGAAACATCACAACGTCAGCGTCCTGCTCAATTGATCCAGATTCTCGAAGATCAGAAAGTTTTGGAATTTGTGGGCTTCTATTTTCCACCGCACGAGAAAGCTGAGAAAGTGCAACAACTGGAACATTTAATTCTTTTGCAAGAGTTTTTAATCCTCGAGAAATTTCAGAAATCTCTTGAACTCGATTTTCATTACTTCGATTTCCTCGTCCTTCCATTAACTGTAAATAGTCAATAATCAACAAATCAAGTCCGTGTTCTGCTTGAAGTCTCCGTGCCATTGTCCGCATTTCCATAATATTAGCAGTAGCACTATCATCAATATAAATTGGAGCTTCCGAAAGAACCCCCATGGCATCACCAATTTTCTGAAAATCATCATCCTCACTATCAGAATCTAAATTTCCCGTTCGAAGTCCCCAAAGATTCACCTTAGCTTGAGCAGCAAGCATTCTATCCACCAACTGATCTGATGACATCTCTAATGAAAAAACTCCAACTGAGATTTTGCTTTTTATGGCTGCATTTCTTGCTAAATCCAAGGCAAAAGAAGTTTTTCCAATCGAAGGTCGTGCTGCAACAATAACTAAGTCAGATTTTTGAAGACCAGAAAGAATATTGTCTAAATCAGCAAATCCAGTTGGAACTCCTCGAAATTTCCCAGAATCTTTATGCATTTCATCAATTCTTGTAAAAGCGCTTTCCAAAAGACGATTAATAGGAGAAAATTCTTGCTTTACAGTACGCTGTCCAACTGCAAAAAGACGTTGTTCCGCTTTATCCATAATTGCATCAACTGGCTCAATTTCTTCAAATCCCATTTCAACAATCTCAGAAGCAGCTTCAATTAAATTTCGTAGAGTAGCCTTCTTTTTAACCATATTTGCATAAGAAACAATATTTGAAGAAGAAGGAACTGCGTTCACCAACTCAGTTAAATAAGCTTTTCCTCCGACATCCTTGAGAACCTTCATCTCCTTTAACTTTGAAGAAACATTTAAAATATCTAACGGATCTTGAGCTTGATACAAATCAACAATTGCTTCATAAATTTTCTCGTGGCTTTCTTTATAAAAATCATCAGGCTGAATAATATCAGCAATTCTTGTTATTGCATTCTTATCAATCATCAAAGCACCGAGAGTGGAAATCTCTGCGTCAATATTCTGAGGAGGCATTCTTAATGAATCATTATATAAAGAAGTTTTTCTTGTTTTCTTTTTGGCGTCTTCTTTTTTTTCTTTAGTATTTTTTTTATTCGCCATTTATTTCAGTAAAAGTTATTAAACCAGTAAAGCTTATTATACCACAACAAAAAGCAACCTCAAGCCTTCCCTGTGAACTGACTGTTAATGCCTGTTGATATCTTTCAATAAAAACTTGCACATATTTTCAAGTTACTTTATAATATAAATAACAAGTCGAAAACTTAAATAAATAATAAAAATTAATAAAACAAATCATGATGATCATGAAAAAAGCCATCGTTTTTTCTTTGCTCGGACTGCTTTTTTGCGCCCCTATGGCACTAGCAGACAGCGGAGTAAACATGGACGATATTAGAGTAAAACTTCACGCTGAAAAAGGTGGAGATTGGTTTAGAGCACTAACAACAAGAGCTGACGCTAACGGTGTTGTTGAAGCTAAAAACGTTACTCCAGGTTGGTATAAACTAAAGATCGACAACACTGACGTAAAAGGAACTCAATACGTCGCTGTTAAATTAAGAATGCGAGACATGGACGGTAAAAAGCTTTACGAAGACACCCCAGTTGATCTTTATTATAAGAACTCAAATGATGTAAAAACATTCATCACAACCGTTGATACTGATAAGTACGGTTGGCTGGAAGTTGAAAACCTAAGTCTTGACACAGAATATAAGCTGGAAATTGCTGAAAGAGATGGTGGATCAGTTCACCAAAAAGACGGAAGAGCTCGAATCAAAATCAATGCAAAAATTGATGACAGCAATTGGTTCCGAGCACTCTATGAAAGAACTGACGAAAATATGACTCTTACAGCAGAAAGTGTTCTTCCAGGAAAATATAAATATAAGTACAACAGCAGTGACCGAACAGCTGATCTTCCATTCAATCTCTATATAAGAGTTAGAAATGAAAAGGGAGAAAAAATTAAAGATGCTACTCAAGTAAATCTTTACGCTTATATCAATAAAGTAAAAACTCCTGTTGGACAAATGATGACTGACGAAAAAGGTTGGCTATTCATCCCAGGTGTTATGACTGAAATGAAATATGCTATCGAGGTAATCGAATAACTTAAATTCATTACTTAAATATAGACACAAAAACCCCGCACTTGCGGGGTTTTTGTTATGCCCATAACATCAGTATGTTAGATTCATAAAAACAACTTTCGGTAAATAAAGTCGGTTGAGAGTAGTTCCGTTTATTGGATAACGTCAGAACTGTTTTTTATAAAGTGTGACTTGAAGATGAAAATATTGTATCAAATATGTCTATGTAATAGTCATAATGTGGGTTGTCATAAATTTTACAATTATCTAAGTCTTTTTGAGAAACTTTGTATGTGACAAATGCTATTTTATTTCCAGAATCATAAGGTATATCAAAGGAATAAATGAATGAACAATTACTTACTCCTTCTTGATTTGATTCATTAAGATCATTAAATAAATATTCTTTTCCTGAAGACATTATTTTTCCTTCTTCCCATCCTCTTTCAATAAGGGCTTTTTTATCCGCTTCTTGTTCGCTCGCTAATCCAGAAACAACTTGTAGATAAACTTCAATCCCTTCCTTGTCAATATAATTGAATCTAATCATTTCTTTTTCATCTAAGATTTCTATTGAGTCAAAAAATGAAGGGTATTCAAAAGAATAGCCATTACTAAATTTAGAAAACTTAGAGAAAGAGGGTGGTGATATCTCTAGATTTTCTTTAGTCGAGTCTCTCGTTATTGTCAATTCTTTTTTTAATGTTGTCTGATTTTTATTCCAAATAATCATTACCAACATGATAATTGCAAGAGCTACTACAATAACAATCAAAGTTAATGACAGAGCTTTTTTATTTAACATTTTTTTTGTTTATAACTTAATAACTAAATTTTACCACAATATCACCTGGAGAACCAACTGCTAGTATGTTAGATTCATAAAAACAACTTTCAGGGGAAAATAAATTGGGTTACAAACCCGCTCCAACAAAAAAACAGACTACGATCGCTAGTCCAATAAAAAATACAAACATATATTTTCATATTTTAAATTTTTGCATTAATTTATTTAACTGCCTCTTATTTTTTATTTTAACTAATTTTTTCTCATTTCCAGAGACTATTATTTCTTATTCCTCATAAGTTGAGTAAGGCCTTCCTAATCTAATTTTTCTATATTCTCTAATATATTTTATTAAACTAAATAATTCTTTAATTGTTTCCTTTTTTCTTTTATTATCAATAAGCCACCTTTTAATAACTCTA
Source organism: uncultured Bdellovibrionales bacterium (assembly GCA_964421125.1). GTDB lineage: Bacteria > Patescibacteriota > Minisyncoccia > Moranbacterales > DUUL01 > UBA2193. The sequence goes on along the minus strand of CAYQVD010000008.1, from coordinate 10,179 downwards.
AATATTGCAATGTTTGTATTGTAATTCAAAAAAATTAATAGATCTGATTGATTAGTTGCAATCTTCCCCCAATCATAAATACCTTCAATAATCCAACACTCTTTTTTATTAAGCAACTTCTTAAGTTCTATTATACACTCATTATCCATTCTTTTATGTGAATATTTTTAAATCCAAAAAATATCATCTAAATCGAAGCTAGAAATTTTAAGAAAAAAAGATAACTTCTTCGCTAAAGTAGTTTTTCCTCCACCAGAAATTCCAGTAATAAAAATTTTCATTTATCCTTTCAACTGATTAATTCTTCGGGATTGTTGATGGCAAATTGCTACTGCTAAAGCATCAGCGGCGTCGTCTGGTTTTGGAATGTCATCTAGTCCTAAAACATTCTTCACCATCACTTGAACTTGGTATTTTTCGGCTCTCCCGTAGCCTGTAAGCGCTTGCTTCACCTGAAGTGGAGTGTATTCAGCTCCTATAAGGTTTTGCTGAGCTATTGTTAGGAGAAGAACTCCTCGAGCCTGAGCAACTTTTACTGCAGTCTTAAGATTCTTGAAAAAAAATAAATCCTCAACTGCGACTTCATCAGGCTTATATTTTGAAATTATATGATTTAAATCCTCTGCTATTTCCTTTAGTCTTGTAAAGTCATCTTTGTGTTTTGATGTCTCAATACAACCAAAAGCCTCAAGCTTCGGTTCTTTGCCTTCTTCTCTAATAACCCCCCAGCCAGTTATGGCTGTTCCTGGATCAAGACCAAGGATTTTAAAAGGTTTTTTTGTTTTATTCGAATTCATCTAAGCAATATTATCATAAATATCTGCTACATCATCACTTTCATCAAGAGCTTCAAGAAGTTTTTCATAACTAATTCTTGTCTTTTCATCAATTTCAATTGTATCTTTCGCAAGAAAAATTAATCCTGTGTCTTTGATTTCATATTCATTTTTTTCAAAATATTCTCTGACTTTTTGTAAGTCTTGTGATGCTGTAAAAATAAAATGATCTTCATCTGCTTCTCGAAAATCTTTTGCCCCGCTTTCCAAAATATCCATCTCAATCTGATTATCAGCTTTTCCTTCGGCACCAATCAAAAGACTTCCAACTTGTTCAAATTGCCAACTGACACTACCCCCTTCAACCATTTTCCCTCCATTTTTTTGCATCAAATTCCGCACCTCTCCAAGCGTTCTGTTTTTGTTATCAGTTGCAGTCTTGATAAGCATTGCAATTTGACCTGGTCCATATCCCTCATAAACAATTTCCTCAATCACTACGCCATCTTTCAACTCTCCAGTTCCTCTTTTAATCGCTCTTTCAATATTGTCTTTTGGCATATTAGCTGATTTGGCTCGATCCATGACCAACTTTAGAGAAAAATTCATCGTAGGATCTCCTCCTCCTCTTGCTGCAATTGCAATATCCTTAGCTAATTTAGTAAAAATATTGCCCCTTTTTGCATCTTGCGATGCTTTTCTGTGTTTTATATTTGCCCACTTTGAATGTCCAGACATACTAGTTATTAGTTAGTAATTAGTAGTTTTATTAGTTGATAATAGGTAGTTTTTGAAATTTAATTATTGACCAATACTCCTAAACATTGGTAAGCCACTTGATGGATCAGTTGGAACATAAATTGTCCCCTCTCGATTCTCAAGATTTTGAACATAAAGATAATTCAAGTATTTATCAGAAAGACTTTCGTTAATAATCTTTTGGGCATCACGTTGTCCTTCTGCTTCAATGATTTTTCGCTCCTTTTCTTTCTCTTCTGTTTGAAGAAGAAAGTCATATTTTTGAGCTTCTTGTTCAGCTTGAAGCTTTTCTTGAATTGAAGTAGCTAGATTAGCCGGAAGTTTAACATTTCTCAAGAGAACATCTTCAAGAATAATTCCTCGAGGGTTAAGCTTTTCCCCAAGCTCCTCCTCAATTCTTTGTGCTGCTTCCTGTCTTTTATTTGAATAAATTTCCTTTGCTTCATATTGAGCAATGATCTCACGAATTGAACTTCTAATTTCTGGTCGAATAATCTTTTCTTCATAATTTAAACCAACATTGCTGTATAAATCAGAAGCGCTTTTTTCTTCAAGATGATACAAAACAGTCATATCTAGTTCAACATTTAAACCCTCCTTTGTAAGAGAAACGATTGAATCATCGCCAATCTTGTTTCCTTCTCCTGAAACAATGCTCATAGTGTATTCTTCTGTTCGAATAGTAATTTTATCAATCTTAGCTAAAGGGTTTTTTAGATGAAATCCAGAACGCATCTCTTTATCCTTAACTTTTCCAAAAAGTGAATAAACTCCGGTCTCTCCAGCATCAATAACCACAATAGACATTGGGACAATGATTATAAGCAAAACAATAATCACAATTGCCCAAGCGAATCCCTTGCCTTTCTTCATAAAAGAAGATGGGTCCATATTGATTATCGGTTCTCCACTTCCTGCCCCTTGATTGAAATTAAACATTTGTTTGTTCTTAAAAATTAAAAACCCTATATAAATAATAAGTCCAAAAATCGCTAACGATGGTGAAATATTATATGCAATAACAAAATAAACAACTCCCCAAATAATTGATTGTAAATTCTTTTTATCTAAATTAAATTTTTTCATATTTCTTAAATAAACATAACATTGCTTATAATAGCATGGAAACCCCCTAAAACTCAAATATTTAAATAAAAGCCACTAGTAAATGCTAGTGGCTTAACTAATCAACTCCAAAACTCTACCTCCTTTATACTCCCATCTCAAGCAATATGTTAAATTTTCGCTCAGAATGACGATATTATATGAATTGTGTTAAATGTAATTGTTGAGGACAATGCAAGTGTTTTAACTTGCATTGCCCTCGAAAGAATTCAAACTGAATTCTTTATTGTTTGTCCCAGGAAAAATTTGTTTCTTCAGGCGGAGTACCCTTTGAGATATCTACTCTACCACCCCAGGGGCCAGGTGACTCTGATTCACTATCTGATTCTCTGCTTCGATCATTTCCGTCCCCATTTTTCTCTGAACTTTCAACTTGCATAAAACCCTCCCAACACTTTTCAAAGTTTGGACTGCAATAAATTGTAACCAATTCCGCTTAAGCACCGCAACGTAGCCATAAGTTTGCTGACTCGGATTTTCCATGTTAGTAAAACCCAACTCACCAAACAAAGCTAACCCCAATGCATAATTTTGCTGATCTTGAGCAATAAAAGTTATAAATCCCTTACTAACACAAGCAATTATCTTCTGCCCGTTCAAATGAACAACATTAACAATCCCTCTCTCTTTAATTTCATCCAGTTTTACTTGTAAGACTTGTTCAAGAACTTTACCAGGCTCCATTTCATTTAATTGTGTCACTTTCCACCTCCATTTTTATTGTGATTATTTTTCTAGGTTATTGTTTAAAGAACAAAAAAAGTCTCTTTGCAGGAGACTAGATGTTTGAATCGCTATTGAAATATCTTATTACTTTCCTTTAGCGCTACAAAAAACTAATCTCCTTGAGAGACCAAAATACCAAAAGAAAAAGTAATAAGTTTTTTGTAGTGATAATTTCATAATTTTTTCTGAACTATTTCTGAACTATATCTTGATTATAGTTATCTAATATTGATTGTCAAATCTATATTTAAATATAGATTAATATATATATTAAATTCGTCTAATTTAAATGGTCCCGAAATTGAAATAAGCTTTGTTTCAATTCCGGGTGATTTTCATTGGCTAAAAGTATGCTAATTTTTTATTGCTCTGACAAGCAAGAGGAAGACTCAGATTTCCCGAAGAAGACATTACGGTTAAAATGTCAACCTCATTTTCAACGCTTGGAATCTCTTCTTCTTCACAAAGAATATCCCTGATCTGAGATCCGATGCGAGATACTGAAACCGCGTCACCAATCTTAACGGCTTCATCTTTAATCTTCCGTAATCCTGCAATTTTCATACTCTTTTTTGTCATATCGAGAACTCCTCTTCTGCTTTAATAAGAAATTATAGCCAATTTTTGTAGCACCACTGGACTTTTATCATCCTGATTCAAAGAAGTTTCTTTTTTTATCCTTTAAGGATTTTTATCAAAAGATTTCCTTGGCAAGACTTTAAGCCATCCGATTTGGAGGTACTGCGCAATGCCACGAAACATTCTCAAGAAAAATTAAGAAAATTTCGTGACATTGTAATGTTTTAAAGAACAAAAAACCGATTTCTTTTGCTAGATCCGGTTTTGGTTTACGTTTTTGCTTTTCCTTCTTCTTTCTATAATCCCTTGTCTTGCAAACCAAACCCGGTTGTCCAAATAGACACCAGAAAATAAAACACGTAAAATTTAGTTTGCTTACTATTCATACCTTTGAATTAATACCCTATAAGTATAATGACTCCACAAAAAGTGTCAAGTAAACATGAAACAAAGTTGTCCACAGATTAAAAAATCAAAATTCATCAATTAAAAAGACGGTCTCAGTAAAAAAATAAAGGAAGATAAAATATATTTATTTTTTGAACGTAATAGTTTCGAGAAGATAAACAGAATCATTGAAAGATTATTATCTTTAGCTTTTAAGCTACTTGAAGCAAAATTAAATTCAGTAAAAAAAATGAATATATTTTATCTTTTATTCAATCTTCAATATCATTTAACTAATGGATTCCTGCATCCGCAGGAATGACAAATAAACCGTTTATATCTGTTTAGAAGCAACTCACAATTAAGGTGTAGATAATGTGTTTTCGAGCATCTCGCCATTCTAATGGCGTTGCAAAAAAGTATATTGTCTATATCTTAGTTACTATATTAATCTAAATTTAAAAACTACCTCTTCTTCCCTACGATAAAAATATTTTTATTATTAAGAATGAAACTTTTCTCAATTTCAAATCCAGCTTCTCTAAAAACATCCGCCAATTCCCGCTCACTAAAAACATGATGAAAGCGATTAAAACGTTCTCCTTGATTATTTTTAAAAGGAATCAACACGTCTTTCATTCCAAGTCCTTTATATTCTCCAATTTGAAAAATTTTCTTTAAAATAATTCTTGGCTCAATTAAATGCTTTAAATATTTGCTTTGCCATAAATTCCAAGCACTAATAACAACAATTCCACCAAACTTAGTCGTTCGAAAAATCTCTTTGGCAACCCTAAGACTATAGCTTTTTGGAAAATGATGAAAAACGGCAATTGAGAAAATAACATTGAAAAAATCATCCGGAAATGATAGGCTTGATGAATCAGATATTTTATCAAATTGTATTTGATCACCAATATAGTTTTCTTTGGCAATATTAATCAATTCTTGAGAAACATCTACTCCAAAATAATCAATCTTTTTATTTTTCATAATTTCCAGTAATCTCCCATTGCCACACCCAAGATCTAGCACTTTATCACTATTCTTTGCATATTCAGATATAAATCTAGCATCTCTCCAAAAATATTTTCTGGTGCCAGAAAATTTATCGGCCATTTCATCATAGCCAGATTCTAAATCATTTAAAATTTCTTGTTCTCTATTATGATTCATATAGATCAATCCTATGACAATTTTATAAAACTAGCAACTCAATCCGAAATAAAAAATCCGGAGACCTTTTTAAAGCTCAAGAAAAGAATTTGCAAAGAACTTAAAATCCCTCTCCCAACCAACGCTGATATCAGAAAGGATTACGAAAAAATGCTTACTAATAAAGAAATAAAGAAAAATATTAATTTAGAAAAAGCACTTTTCACTAAAAAGATCCGTACTCAATCTGGCGTAGCAGTTATCGCTGTTCTCACCAAACCATATCCGTGTCCAGGAAAATGCATCTACTGTCCTTCTGAAAAAGAAATACCAAAAAGTTATCTAAGTAATGAACCTGCGGTAATGCGTGCAATTTCAGCTAAATTTAATCCATATAATCAAGTTCAAAAAAGAATTGAAGCATTAGAACTCAATGGACACAAAACTGATAAAATTGAACTTATTGTGATGGGTGGAACATTCTCATATCTTCCAAAAGCATATCAAATTAATTTTATAGCTCAATGCTTCAAAGCTTGCAATGATTATAAAAGTAAAAAGTTTTCAAAAAAAAGAAACAGTCTTAAAAAATTGTCATATGAACAAAAAAGAAATGAAAAAACAAAGCGTCGTATCATTGGATTAACATTGGAAACAAGACCAGATTATATCGACATAAAAGAATTAGTCAATTTTAGAAAACTAGGTTGCACTCGAGTGGAAATTGGTGTGCAAAGCATTTTTAACAATGTTTTGAAGATTAATAAAAGAGGTCATAATGTCCAAAAAACCATTGAAGCTACAAAATTACTTAAAGATTTTGGATTTAAAATAAATTATCATATTATGCCCGGTCTTTTAGGCTCAACTCTTAAAAAAGATTTCAAGATGTTTCAGGAACTTTTTTCTAATCCCGATTTTCAACCAGATATGTTAAAAATTTATCCTACCGTAGTTATTAAGGAAAGTCCGCTTTATAGAATGTGGAAAAATAAAAAATATAAACCACTTAACGAAAAAGAATTTACAAAATTTATTTTACGCGTTAAAAATGAAATCATTCCACCATACGTTAGAATTGCTCGCTTAATTCGAGATGTTCCAGCTGAATCAATTCAAGCTGGCCCAAAAACTTCAAACTTGCGTCAAATGATCGCTAAAAAATCAAATTGCCCTTGCATCCGCTGTCGAGAAATTAGAGAAACATACCTAAAAGATGACCTGCCCGCAATGCTTCACTCTTTGAATATTTTAGATAACAATAATAAATCTCTTAAACTATCCTCTGGAGTTCAAAATAAGCATAGCATAGCGATGCAGGCGGGAAAAATTATTCTAAACCGAATTGGTTATTCAGCAAGTAATGGACAAGAAATATTTTTAGAATATGTTAGTAAAAACAAGAAGAAGCTCTTCGCTCTCCTAAGGCTTCGTATTTCAAACAAGACAAATCCAGAAGTTTATAAATATTTTCCTGTTCTAAAAGATTCCGCTATAATCAGAGAAGTTCATACCTACGGAAAAATGACTGAAATTAATCAAAAAGACAAAATTTCCCCTCAACACATTGGTCTTGGCAAAAAGTTAATGCTAGAGGCCGAAAAAATTACCAAAAAAGAATTTAAACTTGATAAAATTGTAGTAATCTCTGGAATCGGCGCACAAAAATATTATCGAAAGCTTGGCTATAAATTAAAAGACGGCTATATGATTAAAAAACTTTAATTCATAACTTAAAAACATGCAAAAAATAATCATTGCTTCCGGGCCAGTTATTATAGAAAATAACAAGGTCTTATTAGACAAAGATTATAAGGATGAGTTTTGGAAATTTTGTGGTGGAAAAACAAAAGAATCTGAATCTCTCATAGAGACCGCTCAAAGAAGATCAAAAGAAGAACTTGGAATAGAAATGGAAATTATAAATCCTAAACCATTCTTGCTTCATATAAAAGAAAAAACTCCTGAAGGAGCCCTTGATATAATTCTTGTTCATTATCTAGCTAGCCATACAGGAAAAATATCTCCAGGAAAAGACATCAAAGAATGGGAATGGATTCCTCTTGAAGAACTAGAAAATAAAAATCTCGCTCCAAACATTATCCTAACATTAAAATATTTTGAGTTTCTAAAATAGTAAAACTTACTAAGATTAAAAAACTGCCCTAGGGCAGTTTTTGAATAATTTAATAAGCTATTTTTCATCCGGCTCCCATCGTTCAACTGATCCATGAATCTTGATATAATTATCTGAATCAAAAACATTTGTCTCTGGCTCAATTTTAGTATTAGCAACTGAACCAGGAAATTCATGTGAGAAAAACATTATAAAATTACGTTGCTCGTTAGCCCGAATCGTATTTACTATTTGATAATTAGTTGCTAACAATTTCCCATTCTCATCCTGAATTATAACATTAATTTTAATTGTCTCAAAATCAACTCCAGACTTATTAACTAAAATACCCGTAACTTTAGAAAAACCTCCATCTTCTGGCTTTTCTTTATAATTAGCATCTAGAATAATAAGTCGAGGCTCCTCATATTGAGCAAACTCTTCCCAAGATACGTCTTGAACTTCAACTCTTACTTGAGTTGGTCTATTTTCGATTGGAATTCCTTGAACAATTAAATATTTCTCTTCTTTGGGAAGAATAAAATAATCCTTATACTCATCACGACTAGCAATTTCTTCTCCATTTTCATTTTCAAATATCACCTTAAATTTAATTCCAGATGCTCCAAAAATTTCATTTTGATTTTTAACTCTAATAGCAACATCGTATTTATTATCAATATCGTGAACAACTTCAACATTTAATACATCCAAATTAACCGGAATTTTTTCTTCTATACATGTAAAACAAGGTCCACCACAATCAATACCTTGTTCATTTTGATTACGAATCCCATCTTTACAAGAAGGCCTAGGCTGAACAATAAAATAAATAACAGATCCAATTACTAAGATTACGGCAAAATAAATTAACGAAATCTTAAGTCTTTTCTTCTTTCTATTCTTATCTTCCATAAAAGTTATTATCTAGTTTTTATTATTAATAATATTATACATCTTTTTAATATTCAAAACAAATAATCTAAGATTGTTTTCTAATAAATTTCTTGGCCTGCCATTTCCCGATCAAAATCAATAAAATTACTGTTAAAACAGCGATACCAAAAACAATAAAGCCAGCATATTTGACATATTGACTAATTTGTTCAGCTGCATAACCAAAAAAATACCCTAAAATCACAAGTAATAAACTCCAAAAAATTCCACCTAAAAATGAAAACATGAGAAATTTTCTAAATTTCATCTTACTTGCTCCTGCTAATATAAATGTAACAAAACAAAGTCCAGTTGTAGATTTTACAAAGAATATTATCTTCGCACCTTTTTCCCTAAAAGCTTTTTCCATCTTTACAACTACAGAGCCATTATATCTAAATTTTCGATCAACAAAATTCAAGCATCTTCTCCCCCCAAAATATCCTATAAAATATATAACGATATCACTAACGATATCACCAATAAGACTTAATAAAAAAACAATAAAAATATCAAAAAATCCCAATGATGCCAGAAAAGCTGAAACAACTGTTATCACAGTTCCTTCAGTTACCATTAATAAAAACATTATTGGATAACCCCAGTAAGGAAGTTGCTGCATAAATTCCTGAGAAGTAATATCTAACATAATGTATTTTTGATCTTAGAAATCAATAAAGATATTTTAACACTTATTAAATAATTTGGAAATAAAAAAAGAGCTCATCTTGAAAATCTCCTTCGTCACGAAACTTTAAAATTTCAGTAAAAAATGGACTTTCAAGATGAGCTCTAAACTAAATTACACTATCTTGGCGACGACCTACTCTGATTTGGCTCAAGCCAAACTACCATCGGCGCTAAAGAGCTTAACTTCTGTGTTCGGGATGGGAACAGGTGTACCCCCTTCGCTAGAATCACCAAGATACTATAATCTAGTTATTATTCTCTTTGTTAAAAAAACTAAAAAGCTTTAATAACAGGAGATGAAAATAGAAAAATTAAAAAACAAAAAATAATAACTCCGAAAATCATTAGTGCTAATTGAACAGTACTATTGTTGGTCATAACGGCTTTCCCCCGCTCAAGCCGTCCTCTTTTCTTTTCAGGGACGTCCCTACGGAATTAATTAATAAATTAATATCCTAAAACAATTCTACTCTATACATATTGATGTTGTCAATGACATTATTCATCTCTATTATTTACTAGTCGAAATGCTCCCTTGATATTCAAGAAATTCGGATTTCAAGAATACAAATTTCAACAAATACCAAGAAAAGCAACGAAAAAAATACTCAGAATGGTTTATTAGTACTCCTCGGCTAAATACGTTGCCGTACTTACACCTAGAGCCTATCAACCTGGTAGTCTTCCAGGAAACCTCATGTTCCGAAGAACAATTATTGCCTTATCTCGAAGTAGGCTTCCCGCTTAGATGCTTTCAGCGGTTATCCCGAATGAACTTAGCTACTCAGCGATGCACTTGGCAGTGACAGCTGATAGACCAGAGGTTTACTCTTCCCGGTCCTCTCGTACTAGGGAAGAATCTTCTCAAGCAATAAAACGCCTACGGCAGATAGAGACCAACCTGTCTTACGACGGTTTGAACCCAGCTCG
>CAYQVD010000007.1:0-50639 GCA_964421125.1 uncultured Bdellovibrionales bacterium | reverse complement strand
CGTGACCCAAAATTCTCCCAAAATATCCAAGGCGACAAAAAACTTCTTTTTGAAAAATAAAGAAGCTACTCTTATTTAAATAAGAAAAAGGCTTTCAACGAAATTCGTTGAAAGCCTTTTCTCTTTATTTTTTATTTAATTCCCACAAAAACTTCAAAATCATCTCACACCTTCATACAAAAAGTGTTAAGTAACAAGTTACTTAACACTTTTTTATTTATTGAAACTGACCTACGAAGACCGACCTCTTCTATTTTATAACTTAATAATTTCCGCTTTATTTTCTTTTGAATCATAAATCGCAACTGTGAAATTTTCTTCAATTTTCCCAGCTCGCAAACAATTAATTGTTCCTGGATTAATATGCAGAACACCGTCTATATCTTCTATTTTTGGCACATGATTATGACCAGAAATCACCACCTCCCATTTTTTTGAAAGCACTAATGCTTCGGTTATCTCACCAACATTTCCATGATAAACAGCAATCTTCTTTCCTTCCAAGTCTAGATCCGCAAACTCCCCATGATATTCTAAATTATCCCAACCATACTTTTCTTTATAAGTAAAAAAGCGATATAAATCCTTATCGTTATTCCCAAAAACTGAGATTGTTTTGATATTACAATTATTCATGTAAAGCCAAGTTGCTCCAGGAGATCCCCAATCACCAGAATGGATTATGGTCTCCACCTCTTTTTTCTTAAAAACATCTATAGCTTTTAAGAGATTTGGTCCATTATCATGGACATCGGAAATAATTCCAATTTTCATATTTTTAATTTAAAAAATTATTATTCTAATGACTCCGCATTAACCTTAATTTCATTATCCCATTCAATTTCCTCGAAAGAATGGAGCAATTTATTAAGATAATTTTTCAACTCATCATAACGCTCCTGTGTTTTCCCCTCAAATTTAATTGTAATGTAAGGACCATTTTGTGAATAACGAACAACGAACATTCCATCTTCAAGCTCCAATCGGACTCCGTCCCCGGCTCTTTCATCATCAATAACTTCTGCATCATTAAAGTCTTTCTCTAAAATTGGTGCTATTTTTTTTATTAGCTCTACTTTTTTTTCATCAGAACAATACAACTTAATTTCAGGACTTGAAATATATTCAGGCAAATTATCAATCTCTTCACTTAAAGTCTTCCCTGTCCTTGAAAGATATCTTAACACACGAAGCGTTGCATAACATCCATCGTCATGATTGTAAAAATCCGCCGAAAAGAAAAAGTGCCCGGAAAGCTCACCAATAAAAGGGGCTTTCACTTCCTGATTTTTCTTTTTCAAAAAACCATGTCCAGTTCTCCACATGAAAGGATGTCCGCCATATTTAATTATAGTGTCATCAACAATCTTGGAGCAAAGAGTATTGTACATTATTCTTTCTCCTGGATGATCTTTTAATATATCAATTGCAAAGAGTGCCACCAAAACATCGTTCCAAATAATTCCACCTTTTTCATCAACGATTCCTATTCTGTCCCCATCGGCATCATACGAAAATCCAATATCAGCTCCTGTTTCAAGCACCTTATCCCGCAATCTTTCTGCAACAATCATCTCAGTTGGATCAGCAACCCCCAATGGAAAATTTCCATCCAGCTCACAATTGCTTTCAATAACTTCACATCCAACTCTTCTCAAGAGATCAGGGATGACTGCGCCTGCTGTTGCACAACTTGCATCAACAACAACCTTGAATTTCTTTTCAAACTGCACTTTTTCAATTATATCATTAAAATATTCCTCTCTAATATCAATTTCATTAATCTTCCCTAAATTTTCTGATTTTATATACTCCTCTTTCTCCACTAAATCAACAAGCTCATTTATTTCATCACCGATCATCGCCTCCGAAAAATCATTAGCCAATTTAAAACCATTGTATTCACTAGGGTTATGAGAAGCAGTAATCATTACTGCACCTTTTGTATTAAAATGATACTGAGCCCAATAAACAGTTCCTACAAGAACAAGTCCAATATCAATAACATCAAGTCCTGTTGATATTACTCCCTGAGTAAAAGCATTCTTATACTTAACGCTGGTTAAGCGAGAATCATAACCAATAACCACTTTTTCGATATCATTATGCCGATTCTTAATATAGGTTCCATAAGCTTTTCCAAAATGCTCAACAATTTCCGAACTAAGATCTTTATCAACAACTCCACGAATGTCATAACCTCTGATTATGTGTCTATTAATTTCCATTTTCTTTTTAATTACTTATTTATTATTAATCAACATTAATTATTCTTTGATCCTCTCCTTTAATCTTAAAAGAAACCCGCACACTATTTTCTGGTAATATTTTTTCAATTCTTTCTGGCCATTCAACTAAAACCAAATTCTTCGGGTCACTAACAATTTCTTCCCATCCTAATCCCAACATGTCTTGCTCCTCAATCCGATAACAATCAAAATGATAGACATTTTCAAATCCTGACTTGGACACCTCATACTTTTTCATAATCACAAAAGTTGGTGAAGTGAACGGTCCCTTCGCTCCCAAAAATTCCAAAACATTCTGACTAAAAGTTGTTTTCCCCGCTCCCAATTCTCCCTGAAGCAAAACAACATTTTGATTATTCAGATTTTCAATAATTTCTCGTGCAATTTCCCCAGTCTTTTCTACCAAATTAGATATATGTTCCATGTCAAAAATTTAATTCTTTTCAACTAATCTTTTAGCCAGTTCGTCCGTGTCTCCTGCTCCCATAGCAATAATGATATCATTTTCACCAGCTTCTTTTTTTAAATATTCATAAGCCTCTTCATTGGTCGGAATATGCATCGTCCACCTCTTGAATTTTTTAATTTTTTCAACCAAGTCAGCAGAAGTTACAGTCCCTTGTTCTTCACGAGCTGACTCAAAAATATCTAAGATAATTAAATTATCACAATTATCAAAGCATTGAGAAAACTCCCCTAAAAGTTTTTCCGTCCGACTAAAGGTATGAGGCTTAAAAACACAAATAATATTTTTCTCTGGATATTTCTCTCGAGCAGCTTTTAGCGTCACCCGAACTTCTTCTGGATGATGAGCGTAATCATCTATTACCATTGCCCCAGCATCAGTCTCTCCAACTAATTCAAATCTCCTAGCAGTTCCCTTAAAATTAATTAAAGATTTTTTAACGTCTTCTTCATTCATTTTTAATTTTTTACTCAAAGATAATACTGCACTAGCATTAAGAAGATTGTGCTGACCAGGAACTTGAAGAGAAAGACCTCTTGGCACTGTATAAAAATCAACATTATCTTTTCCGATCTTTTTAAAATCGTCCTTCAGTTGATAAATTGAATCAGCCGCAGAGAAAAAATCATAAAAAATTATATTACACTTAGCACTTTTAGCAACCTCAATCACGTCCACACTTCCTCCCCATGCCACCAAAAAACCATGTTGTGGAATTTTTGAAATAAAAGCTTTAAAAACTTCTTTATATTCCTCAAAGTTTTCAAAGTAATCCGGATGATCAAAATCAACGCTAGTTAGAACAACTATCGATGGATGATAATATTGAAATTTATTTTGATATTCATCTGCTTCAATAATAAAATAATCCGATTTGCCAGTTACTGCGCCAGTACCAAGTTGATTTATCTTAGAACCAACAATCGCCGTTGGGTCAAGTCCCAATTCTTTCATCGCAACAGCAAGCATTGCACTAACAGTAGTCTTCCCGTGAGTTCCACAAACTGCAATTGTAAATTTCTGCTTACTAATTTCCCCTAAAGTTTCCGCATAATTTAAAGATTGTATATTATTTTCCATTGCCCATTTCAATTCCGGATTAGTTGAATCATATGCAGATGAATAAACAATTAAATCAATATTCTCCTCGCTGGAAATATTTTCTTCAGAAAAATTTTCTTTAAATAAAATCCCCGCTTTTTTCAAAACCTCATCAGTGAAAAACTTTTCACTCACATCAGATCCAATCACTTCAATTCCTCGAGTCTTAAAATTCTGAGCCAAGGCTACCATACCCGACCCCTTAATCCCAATGAAATAAACTTTTTTAATTGATTTTAAATCCATACACATTATATATTAATTTCTATGCTTTCAATTCTGTTAAGTAACTTGTTAAGTAACAAATCACCTGACGTTTTTTATTAAATTTAAAATTTAAAATTCTCATACCCCCCAGCTTACCATTTCAGCTAAAAAATTCATACTCGAGTTTAGTTTTTTCAAAATTTATGTTACCAAAATGAACAATGCTAATTCTTTCTCTTTCTAAACAACGACGGGATAGTTTTAAGAATAATCTTAATATCCATCCAAAGAGACCAGTTTTCAATATAATAAGTATCCAATCGAACTTCATCTTCAAAATCGAGATCGCTCCTTCCAGAAATCTGAGCCATCCCCGTTATTCCAGGCTTAATAGTCAATACTCTCCTGTGATGATCCCGATATTTATCAACTTCAATTGGTTGATGTGGTCGAGGACCAACGAGACTCATATTTCCTTTCAAAACATTAAAAAATTGGGGTAACTCATCAATAGAAAATTTCTCAATAAATTTTCCCACCTTCGTCTTCCTTGGGTCATCTTTGATCTTATAAATCGGCCCCTTCTTTATTGATTGATTTCTAATTAATTTCTCCAAATATTTTATCGCCTTTTCATTATGCTCATCAGAAAATTGTTTTCCATAACTATACTCAGGTTTCATATAACGAAACTTGTATAAATCAAACTCACCCTTATGACCTATACGAGGATTGAAATAGACAATCGGTCTGCCTGAATCAATCCAAGTCACAATGGCAGTAATTAACATAATAGGACTAAACAAAATAATCCCAATGAAAGAACCCACTAAATCAAAAAATCTCTTAATAATTTTACCCCAACCATCAAGTGGAGTATTCTTTATTTCGATTAATGGCTCCCCCAGAAACATTTGAATATCAGAATTTGTTGTCTCAATAAGAGTTGGGACATATTTAAAAGAAACTCTACTACGAATACAATATTCTTTTAGATTATGCAACTCATCTTTTTTTATCTTTCCAGGACTACAAGCAATCAATTCATCAATCCCTCTATTCTTTTTTATTTTTTTAATTTCTTCAAAATCAACACTTTCAACAACCCCAACAATTTTATACCCTAAAAATTTATTACGACTTATTTGCTTCCTAAAAAGCTCACAAACACCATTCGATCCAACTAAAACAAGTCGATGAATACCAATACCCTTCTTCATTAATAAATAGCGTTGAAAATAACCAAGAGAAATTCTTGCCAAAGAAACAAAAACAATAGCAAATACTCCACCAGCCATAATCACAAATCGAGAAGAATACCAATCACGATCAATAAAGATTCCAACTATAATAATCATCAATCCAATCACAACAGCCCTAGAAACTCGATAAAATGACTTGGAAAACTTCCGATTAGACTTAACTACATAGAGTCCTTCAATCGCAAACACAACAACAAAAAAAGCAGCCACAATTAAAATAATCTGCATATATTCTCTAACGCTAAATTCATACAAAACCGGCTTCAAGCCTGTGATGCTTTCACTGCCTCTCAACATAAACGCCGCAATTCCAGCTAAAACCAACATGGCATAATCCACGGGAATCTGTAACGCACTAAAAAATAATTCTGATTTCTTCATAAGTAAGTGCTATTTAAGCTTCTAGAGTCTATTTTTTATATCTCATATTATACACCATAAAAACGACTATTATCAAGTTTATGTCAAAATAGATTTACTTAATGCTAGCCAATGTCGATTTTGATATTTCCAATTATCAATCACAATTTTCCGAAGAGTTTCACAACATTGCAAATCTTCATTTAAAACTGCTTTTAATAATTGCTTTTCAAAAGAAACACCTTGCACACTAACGCTTTCTTCAGTATTATCAGACATTTCTTGAGAGACCAATTCTTCTTTAATTTCCAACCCAGCCTTAATCCAAATTAATTCACCATTCTGAATCTCCAAAATCTCCCCTTCTTCAATTTTTTCTTTTTCATATTTAACTTTGTCTGCCGTTTCACCATTTGGATATCTCAAAATTACTCTGCCTTTTTTGTTAAGCAAACTGAATTTACAATCATTACGTGTCAACTCTTCAGTCTTCCCTGGCTTAATAATAAAATCTTCATAAATCGAATGATTGGTTAACTTGCTCATACTACTTCCAGTTGCTACGCTCCATCCCTTAAGATTGACTTTTTTCTTAGTTTCATTCTTAAGTAAAATAGCTTCTTTCTCACTATCTTTCCCAACAGGATTCGGAATAAATTTCACTATTCGTATTTCCCGCTCAGGATACTTTTCAACTTCAATTTGAAATTCTTTATATGTATAAATACTCCCATCATCCACCCTTAGCACAACTAGATATTCACCTGTATCCTCATAGACATGCGTTGTTTTTTCTAAATAACTTTTATGCTCGTCACCGAATTCCCATCGAAATTTCAACTCATCACCATCTTCATCTTTTGTTTTTGAAGCATCAAATTCTATTTTTATCCCTTCATAAAAATCATCTGGAATCTCAACTTTAATCAACGGCCAATGATTGATCTTATTTTTTGAACCAGGCGTTAAATGATTACTCCATGACCAAACATTATCACCTCCTCTATTAAAACTAGATCCACTTGAAGCATCCTCAATTATCTCAATCTCATCAACCTTTTCTTCATTTGGATCAAGTAATATTAATTTTTCATCTGAATTTTTAATCGAAAAAGAAGTCTTCATAATCGAAATCACCAACAACCTTCTAGCACCAATCTCCCCTTTTTCAATTTCAAAAATTTTGTCCTTTGAATTTTTAATTTTCCATCCCGACAAATCAACTTCAAAATCATTTTCATTAAATAATTCCACCCACTCCGCATCATCATCCCGTCCATCAGGATTAGAAAGAACTTCATTAAATTTTATTTTCTTGGAATATTTTTTCACAATCGGAAATTCATTTTGTTTTCCAGGAGTTGCAATATTACTCCAATCATACTCTTCGTTCTCTTTTTTTGACCAAGAAACTCCCTCCTCTTTTGCAGAGGGATATCTAACTTCACTGACAATTTCATTTCTAGGATTCAATAAAAATAATTCATCTCCTTCGCTATTATTCAACGATACTTCAGAATTAAAAACTAGATATTGATTATTGGAGTCAAATATTGAAGCACTTAGTTCCTTTTCCTTTCCAGATGCATCTCGAATTTTCCAGCCACTCATTAAATATTCGTTTTCTCCAAAATAATAAATTTCAAACCACTCTTCATTATCAGATCCAATTGGATTTGGCATAATTTCATTAATAACAAATTTATCAGAATATTTTATCGGCTTAGGAAATTGGTTTTTTTCTCCTGGAGTCACAATATCAGTCCATTGAAATTTTCCCTTTTCATTCAATGCAAAAGATTGACCCTCCGGCGCATCTTCATACTCCATCTCATCCACAACTTCTTTATTAGGATTTTTAATTTTAATTTTATCTCCATTATTATTAAGCGCAACTGTATTATAAAAAACTACATATTTACTAGACTCTAAAACACTATTTTTTAAAGTAAAATCATTATTACCCTCATCCTCTATCTTCCAATTTTCCAAATCAATATCTTCATTCCCATAGTTATACAACTCTATAAATTCATATTTCCTTTCTGGACTTTCTTTTGGATTAGGAAAAAGCTCATCTATTCTTATTGTTTTTTCATAAATTACAGGATCTAGTTTTTTAGAATTTTCTTTTCCCGGAGTTCCTCCTAGAACATAACTTTCTCTCCACTTATTATCATCCAACTCTAAAGAATAACCCTTTTCCACCTCCTCGTCTTTTTTAGGATTATATTCAAATTCATATATAAAACTACCACAATCATCATCACTAATTCTCACTGCATCCTTATCGCTACCTTTAAGATCTAATGATTTTAATTTTAAATCTCCATCATCACCCTCACTTATAATAATATATTTTTTTGATTTAATAATAAATTCGTTTTTACTAATACTGTGACAGTTTAAATATTTATCACCATTCTTATTTATTTTCAAATCATATTCATCAATTATTTTCCAATCTCCAATATCTACATCTTTATTCCCTGAGTTATAAATTTCAACCCAATCACTACCACCATTCTCTGGGCTATACATTATTTCTGAAATCACCAAATCTAAATCATCGTCCGCAGAAAAAACAAAGGTTATCACTGATGAAAAAATCACAAAAACAAAAAACGCCAAAAAGGCGTTTTTAATAAAAATATTCTCGATTTTCCCCTCCTTTCTTTTCATTAACCTGTTTTATCCAAAAATATACGGCCAGAAAATAATAACACCAATTATTGTTGCTCCTATAGAAGCAATAAAAACCGCACTAGCCATAATATCTTTAACCACTCTTGCGTGAGGATGCATCCTTGGCTTAAAAATATTAACAATTCTCTCAACTAAAGTATTAATCATTTCCAAAACAAGCACTCCTCCAGTTGCAAACAATAAAACCACAGCCTCCCATCGCTCCACTTGTAATATTATCATTGTAGTAATTATCGCAATTCCAGCTATCAATTCAATTCTAAAATTTTGCTCTTTTTCAATCACATACAAAAGACCTCGATAAGCATTGGCAAAACTAATACACAATTTTTTTATTTTTTTCATATTTTTTATTATTAAATCATAGAAACCCTAAACTGTCTAATCTTTTGGTGATATAAATTTTGACTCGCCTACCAGCAGGCAGGCAAAAAATTATGTTACCGAAAGAGACAATTATTTTTGCATCAAATCAACTAATCCCATTCTAATTTCTTACCCTCTTTATTTTAGCACCTATTTTGGCTAATCTTTCTTCAATCTTTTCATACCCTCTATCAATTTGATAAATGTTTTCAATAATTGTTTTTCCTTCAGCAATCAT
Organism: uncultured Bdellovibrionales bacterium; assembly: GCA_964421125.1. Taxonomy (GTDB): domain Bacteria; phylum Patescibacteriota; class Minisyncoccia; order Moranbacterales; family DUUL01; genus UBA2193. The sequence continues at coordinate 41,684 of CAYQVD010000007.1, read as the reverse complement.
ACCAGCGATTAACATAGTTATCCCAGCACGCAAATCAGGACTAGAAAGCTTCTTTCCAAAAAGTTTAGCTGGTCCAATAACAATCACTCGGTGAGGATCACAAATTACAATATTAGCACCCATCGTTGAAAGCTGATCAACAAAAAACAATCTTCCATCAAAAATCGTTTCATGTACCATGCACATTCCTTTAGCTTGAGTCATTAATAATGTATAAGGTGGTTGAAGATCTGTTGCAAACCCTGGATATTCATGAGTTGCGATAGAAGTAGCTTCTAATTTAGAACCAGAAATTGTTCTGATATAATCTGTTCCAATTTCAAATTTTGCGCCAGCTCCCTTGAGAATTTCAAGAACAGAGCCAAGATGTTCTGGAATACATTTCTTTATTGTTATTTCACTATCAGTTACAAGCCCCATCATTAAAAAAGTTCCCGTTTCAATTCTATCTGGAATAACTTCAAATTCACCGCCACTAATTTTCCCCACACCATCAATTATAATTGTAGAAGTTCCTGCTCCACTGATTTTTGCTCCACACTTATTCAAATATTCTACTAAAACTGGAATTTCTGGTTCCATAGCACAATTTTTAAGAATAGTTTTTCCTTTTGCCAACACTGCAGTCATCATCAAAGACTCTGTCCCAGTCACTGAAATTTTTGGAAAAATTATTTCCTCTCCTACTAATCCATTATTACCAGAAACAATTTTAACACTTTGATCATTCTCTTCACAACTTGCCCCAAGCTTCTTAAAACCATCAACAAAAAAATCTATTGGTCTTTTACCAATTACACAACCACCAGGATGATCAATTTCCACCTCCCCAAATCGAGCCAATAATGGACCAGCCAAAAGAATAGAAGCTCGAAGCTTTCGAACCAATTCGCCAGTTAGTGAAGTTCCTTTAATTCCAGATGGATCAATCTCAACCTCCTTTAATTCTTCATTTTTCTCAACTCTCACTCCCAATTCCTCCATAATTTCCATTATCCTTTTTGTATCTTCAATAAAAGGAAAGTTGGTTATTTTACATTTTTCATCAGAAAGTAAAGAAGCTGCCAAAATCTTCAAGGCTGAATTCTTAGCCCCATTAACTTCAATTTCTCCACTTAATTTTTGACCACCTTCGATTTCAAAAATTTCAGGCATTTTTTTATTTACTACAAATTACAAGTATATGAATAACAATATTAAATCCTTTTTTACTCCTTATTCAAAAAAATAGTTTGTGTTGGAAAGGCAAATTCGATGCCCTCTTTTTCAAATTTTTTATAAATTCCAAAATTAATTTTTTGCTGAACATCCATATAAACATCATAATCCGGCAATTCAACAAAATAAACTATTTCATAAATTAAACTAAAATCCCCGAAAGATTTAAAATGTGTTCTACTAAACTCTGCTTTTCCTACTTCTTCGATGATGTTCTTGCATATCTTTGGTATTTTTTCAAGTTTTTCGGCACTTGTTCCATAAATTACTCCAATAGAAAAAGAAATTCTCCTTCTTTCCATTCGTTTGAAATTATTTACTCTAGCTGAAGTTAAATCATTGTTAGAAATAATAAGTTCATTCCCTTCTAAAGTTTTTATTCTTGTACTTTTAATTCCTATCTTTTCAACGGTTCCACTTTCCGTTCCAATACTAATATAATCACCAACACCAAAAGGTTTATCAACGAAAATTGAAAAAGAAGCAAACAGATCACCAAGCACTGCCTGAGCAGCTAACGCAACAGCAACACCACCAATTCCAAAGCCAGCAATCAACGAAGTTACATTAATGCCAAGATTCTGAAGAATTAATAATATTCCAATAACCCAGAGAGTAAATTTAATAATTTGACTAATAAGTTTCATAATTGACTCCTCATCTTTCCCGCCACCTTCTAATTTTGCAACTCTTTTCTTAACCGCATAATCAATAACCCTTTGAATAATCAAGACAATTTGAGCAACTACTGCTATAACGAAAGCCCCATAAATAATTTTTTCAACTAGTTCACTCAGAACCAAGAAGTTAACCGCTATATAAAAAGCGACTGCTATATAAAAAGGTGGCTTGATATTTTGAATAACTTTCAAAAGAAAATCATCTAAATCAGTTTCAGTTTTTTCAGTCAATTTTCTAACTTTATTAAGAAGAATTTTCTGAACAAAATAGAAAACTAATATTAAAACTAAAAAGACCCCCAGCGCAACCAAGTAATCGATCCCCTCGTTCCCCCAAGTCTCATAATAAACAAGCCCCTGTAACGTTGAAATTTCCATATAAAATGTTAATTAAAAATCTTCCTAAAGATTAACATAAAAAGAAAAGTATTTCAACCTATAACTTAACGATTAAAATCACTTATAAATCTTTTAATCTCCTCTTCTTCCTTACAATAATATATATCAGGATAAACTTTCTTTGTTTTTTCCCACATCTTTTTATCGAATGTCAATATCTGAGCATCATAATCAATCCCCAGGCTAGTAATCATAAAATCATTAGTTCTCAGCGACTCTTCTTGATTGTTGTTTTTAAGCAATAATTTACTATGCTTAAAAGCTGAGACTTCACTAACTGAAGATATTATCACTTCTTTTATATGCATAAGTTTCATTATCTTTTCTGTTATAGTATCATGATCCATCCCCTTCCTTTTTAAGGTAACTATTATCTCATAAATACCAAGAGGAGGAATTAAAATTTTAACGTCCTTTCTGTCTTTCCAAAGCTCCTGAAAAACAAAAACAGCCTCCTTGTGAAGCTCGTCATTTTTATCCATAGTAGCCACAACAAAACTGCTATCTTGGAAGATAAATTTTTTCATAACTATTTACTACAATACCTTAAGTCATTCAATATCTTCGTAGAGCTCCTTTTTTCTTTAAGAGCCACTAGTATCTATCATTATGTCCTGCAATACTTTCGGTATTGAGCTTTTTTTAACAGCTTTACGACTAGATTTATTTTTTTTCATTTTTATTAATTTAATTATAACACCTAGTATTACATAAAACAAATAAAAAAATTACTTTGCACCGAGGGTTATCAAACGTACGAACTTATATTATCGAGAAATTACTTCTTGAAAAGCATAAGTTAAAAGAATTAGCTGATTATAATAGTTGAAATACTACGATAGCTTTCCATACAATCAAATAGCGGCAGGATTGCTATTAATGACATTCCGTCACTTTTGATTGCCACTTTATTCAACAATTTCAATCTTAGCTACCTCAAAATTAAAGTGTGAGCAATCCTTATCCTGACAATCTGCATAAAATCCATATCAGTATTTTGCTTTAATTAAAACTGGCTTTATGGCTAGAATATATAATAAAATCCGCCCAAAGTGATCGATGCTATTAGCTAATCTTGCCCATTTTGTTTCATTACCATAAAAGTAAATGATTGTTCTGGATTATTTGCCGTACAAATAAATTCAATTTTTTCTTCGTCCTGAGTAAATTTCACACGATCTTTGGAAAAATCAGTATCTATATCTGTTTTTTTTGGTGCTATCGTAGAAAGCTCATCAATAAAATCATTTACATTTGAACTCTCGGGATATTTTTTCATAATACCATTATATAATCTAGTTTTATTCACATATAAATTACAAAGATCAACGCTTTCTTCCCATTGATCAATTTTTCCCAAGAATGGGCTACCAGCAACATTGCAAGAACTTAGAAGCAGAACAAGCTCTTCGACATTCAATCGGCACAAAAAAGAAGTTAAAAAATATCAGAGAAAATTAATACTCCTCTTAGTACAACGCATAGCATAGCAGCCTCTTATCTCAGGGAAGAACACCAAAAGTTTGAGATATTAAAACCTTCAGATCATATTCAATTTATGAATCGTTGTTCGATAAATCACAACGCAGTTGTATTACCCGAATAACACTATCAACTTTGGAATAAATAAGATAAGAAAATACCCCTTCCTAATCAGCCATAAAGAGCAAGGCTATCCAAGAAAAGAATCTTCCAAAAACACCTTTTTTTTGATCTTGTGCGCCTTTTACTTGAGGATCTTCATGTTTGTCATTCGCACGCTCTTGTTCATAATTTTTTAATCTTCCCTCTGTATTACTCTTAAATTCTTCGAATTCTTTTTTAAGCTCTTCGTATGCTCCTTCGGTCTGTCCTTTTGATTCATACAGTTCCGCTAACTCTTCTTTTAATTCATTAATCACATTATTTGTTGCGACCAATTCTGAATTAATTCTAGCTATATTCTCACTATTTCCCTTTAAACCAGCTAGCTCACTTTCCAGATCATCTTGTTTATCTTTTAAATCTTTCACTTCGTCTTCTAGATCCTCTACATCATCTTCTAAGTCATCTACATCATCTTCTAGGCTTGCTACGTTGTCCTTCAGCTCTTCATTCTCTTCCTCTACCGTATCTTCACTATCGTCTTTAGCCACACAACCGCAATCAGCAGTACAAACTGTTATTTCTTCTGATCTTAAGTTTAACTCGTCATCATCTACTATTGAATTGATTATCTCATAAGTATAAACACCGACATCCGTACAGGTAATTTGATCTTTTGTGAAAATTCTATCAGTCGCATCGACTATTTCATCACCATCCTTACTCCATTGATAATGATCATTGCCAGATGGATTTATAGCAACTTCTGGGGTGATAACTAATTCTTCGTCTTGATTGAATGTGATATTTCTTTCAGTGTCTACTTTACTTTGGCTATAATAAGAATAGTCTTCAAACTCTTCCTCATAAACACTATATTCAGGCTCAAAATCAGAAAATACAAATTTATTATAGCTAATATCAAATTCATCCATCCAAATAAATTTGGTAAAATCAGGAACTCTACCAGATAAATTATTATCACGGAATTCTAAATTCGAAAGCTTTGAGACATTTAAATTTGTTAAATCCTGCGGAATTGAACCAGACAATTGATTATCTGATAAATCTAGCCTTACCAGATTGCTCAAAGTCCCTAATCCTGAGGTAATTTGAGTTATATTATTATAACTAAGATAAAGAGTTTTTAAAGATGAAATATTACCAATCTCTGAAGGTAACTTTGTTAAAGTATTGTCTTCAATTGATAAATACTCAAGATTATCTAGATTACCAATGCAAGACGGGATGCTTGTAAAATTATTATCATCCAGTAATAAATTTTTCAATGAGGCCAGCTCACAAATAACTTCAGGTATTTCACCTGAAAAACGATTGTTTCCGATATGAAATGTTTCTAGGTTATTTAAACCAATTAATTCAGCTGGTAATGTTTCAAAAAGATTCTCGGAAATATTCAATACTTTTAAATTGCTCAGTTGTCCTATTTCTGAAGGAATCTCGCCAGATAGTCTGTTTTCTTGAAGCTCAATTTCAGTTAGTTCAGTTAAGTTTCCTATTTCAGATGGAATAGTTCCATTCATCCTATTTTCATCAAGGGATAATCTCTCGACATGTCCATTATCGGCTCTAATACCTGTCCATTCGTCAACACCCGAAAGAGTATCCCATCTGTTATTATTTTCCCAATTTTCACCATCTGTGCTATCCCACAATGCCTCAAGTGCTTCGCATTCTATTTGCGGAATACCCAGTGTTACCAAATGACCAGCATCAGAACAATCAACAATAGTAAAAGATGCCTGTACATTTTCTGTTAAAAAAAATATACAAAAAACAGCAACGAATACAAATACCTTTTTCATTATTTTATTCATCTTTTTATTTTCAAAATTATATTTAGTTAACTATAATCATACTCTTTTAAAAATATTTGTAAAATTTCTATAAACCTTTTTTGTTAAAAATGCCCCTCAGCTCCTCGTCAGTAGTCAGAGACGCTTGAGTCATTATTAGATTAATATCAGAAAAAATACCATTACCATTTTTCACTTCTCATCGCAATTTCTTCAATAATTCTCATTAGCGCCAGGTATATCATAATAATTTTTCATATACGCTTTACTATCAGCTTTATGTATATGAAGATGAGCTTCTTCATTTTCTATTCCATCAAGATTTATTTTGCTAACAAAAAAATTGTTATCACTAAAATCATTCATATTTAAAGTTGTTGCATTACAAATTTATTTCATCTTCAATGAATAATGGTGTTTGTATTATTTTAAGATTTTTATCATCTAGTTCACAAAAAAGACCTTCTCCATTACCAGTTAGTTTTTCGGCACCAAGTCGATCCAAAAAGAATTTAGAATTAGTTTCTGTTGCCATTTTAAAAGCTAATCGGTTGAAAATATTAACAAGCAAAGGTATAGGGAGGATGTCTTCACAAGGTCGAGAAGTTGCAATAATTATATTAATTCCTACGGCTTTCCCCATTTGCAATAAATGAATCAACCCTTCCCTTATTATCTTACTTTCATTATCCTTGCCACTTAACCTAAAATCTGAAATTTCATCAGCAATAAAAAAGATAAAGGGCATTTTATTTTTAGAAGTCTTGTTATATGAAAATATATTTATATTTTTTGTGTCCTCGAGAATTTGATAACGAACTTCCATTTCTGCTAGTAACTCCTTGATCGATGATAATGCTTCTGTAGTCTTATGGATTACTGGTCTCATTAAATATGGAGAATCCTTGAATATTGAAAATTCGACAAGTTTAGGATCAGCTAGAACTAATTTTAATTCTTCAGGAGAAAATCTTTTTGTTAAAACATTAATTAAATATACTAAAAAATTTGATTTTCCAGATCCACTAGATCCACTAATTGCTAAGTGAGTGTTATCAAAAAAATCAATATAAATAATTTTATTTCCAATTGTTTTTCCTATGGGGATGACTAAATCCTTTTCTTTTGCCTTAGATTCTTTAATTAAATCTTCTACATAAAAAAATTCTTGTTTTTCATTTTGTGCGGTTATTCCAATATAACTAGTTCCTAAAATTGGAGCTTCTATTCTTACATTATTTCCATTCAAATACTCAGAAAGTTCTTTTTCATAACTTTTTATATCATCTACTAGTATAGCATTCAACAACTTAAACTTAAAAAGGGTGGCTGATGGCCCTTTTTCTGTTTTAGCTAATTTAAATTCAACATTCTTGTTTTTGAAGAATTCTTGAATGGATTCAATTAAGCTAGGATTCTTTTTCATTGATCCTTTTTTGAAATTATTATACTCATGTTTTTAAATAAATTGCTTCAAAAAATAGCTATTTAAATATCCATTTAAATGGTCATTTTTTGTTATTAAAAATAAAATTAAACAATTTATTTATTCAATAAATCTTTTATTTTTTCAACAACTTCTTTTGGAGAATAATCAGATTTTGCCCAACAATCAATTGCTCCTGACTCAATAGATTCTTTTTTAAATAAATCATCACCACCAAGAGAAGAAAAAATAAGGACTGGATATTTTTTTGTTCTTGAATCTTTTTTAATTTCCCTTAACAGTTCCATTCCGCTCATTTTTGGCATAACACCATTAGTAATAATTAAATCAGGATTGAAATTTATAATATCTTCCAAAAAATGATCTGAGGGCTCATTAAACGATTGAACTTCAAGCCCATTGTCAGTGAATTTTTTCTGATAAACCTCCTCCATAAACTTGTCATCTTCAAAAAACATTATCTTATTTCTCTTAGGCTCCTCTCTTATTTCTCGAAATAATTCTAACAAACGAAATACTTCCTCGCTATCTTTAAGCATTTTTTCAATTTCACTTTTCATCCTAGATGAAATTTCTCCATACTCTCCTTCAATAGCCAAGGATAGTTTTACTTTTATGTCTGTAAGAGGCAGTCTTATTTTATTCACTAGAATTAATGCTTCAATATCCCTTCCTTTTTTTGTTTTTTTTGTAGTGTTTTTATTGTTCATTATTTTAAAAAATATAATTAAATCATTTTCTTGATTTCCTCTATTACTTTATCTGAAAAATCTTCAATATTTTCATGTGTTTTCAGGATTACTTTTTTCACACCTCTTTTTATAGCTTCCTCATTCCATTCTGGAATTGCTGAAATAGAAATAATTTTATCCAATCCAACTTTTTCAAAATCTAAGATATGAAATGATCCACAAGCCTTGCAATCACGATCCAAAAGAATAATATCAAATTCCATATTAGTATTATTAATATATTCTTCAACTTGAGTGTATTCTGACAAAACCGTCACTGCAATGTCCCCTATTTTTAATTCATCTTCCAGTTGATTTATACGACTAATAAGAAAATGAAGAGTTCTCAAATCATCTTCTAAAATTAAAATTCTAATAGTTTTCATAGTTTATTCATCATTAATTAATAATTGAATTTAGATTTTTCAATACTAACGCAAACAATCAAGTGTTCTTCCTTCATAATAAAATGATTTAAAAACATTACAGTTATGTGAAGGATTTTCAGGTCTTACTATAATAGAAGCTCTTGTAAAAGCTTGGTTCAAAGAATCTGTTTTAAGTTCTTTTATTTTCCCATTTTTACTAGAAACAATGCACTTGCAATTCTTCAATCTTCCAAGTTTATCACCTTTTGACTCTAAGATTAAATCATTAAGAATTAGTACATCAAAACAAATAACTTCGTTATTAGCCCTGAATTTAAAATATAAGTTTGATCCTTTTTTTAGAAGTGTCCTCTCTTTATTTTCGTTATGATTTTTTAATTGTTCTTCAGGAATATACTGTATAGGAACAATCATTTTCAATTCTGCTCCTTCTTTTAATTCTATTTCTTTACCCGTCTTTGTATCAAAAAACTTGCCATCCTTTGCAATAGCATTAATATGCACTTTTTGCCCATGTTCAATCCACGGTTCAACGTCACTCATTATCTTATCTGATTCTTTTTGCATATTAATATAATCAATAATTAATTTCACTCAAATGTAAGTATTATATTACGTAATTAAATCATTTCTTCAATTTCTTTAATAGATTCAGTGCTTTTTAAATCAAAAAATTCTTAGTTTTATAAATCTTATACACTTCTGTTGTTATCTCCTTAACATGTTTTTTGCTATATTCTTGATTACTCCAATCCATTGATTCCAATAAATCCAAGAAATATTTCCTTTCATCTTCAGGTTTATCTTTTTCCATCTGATCAAAAATTCGATAAATAAAACTTTGCATATAATCCATATAGCCCGCAGTTAACCAAACTTCAGGAAAATATGTCCCATGAATCTCTTTGTGAACTTTCATCGAAGAAACTATTTTATCAATCACGTCTAAATATTCTTCCGAATCAGTATCTTTAACTATAAATCCACAATTAGGACATTTTATTCCTTTTTTAAATGGAAGAAAGAAAGCTTCACACTTCACACATTTATAATTTGGCTTTTGATAATGAATCGACATAAATTAATGTTCTGTTTAATAATTTAATTTAAACGTCTTACGGAATTTTTAACTTTTTCGAGTGCATTTTTTTCTTCTTTTGAAAATCCATAAGCAACAACCCTGCAAGAAGATAAATAAAAAGGAATGTTAGGATTTTTCAAACAATCCACTAATTCCTGATCATCATTTTCTAGAGCCTCTTTTATGCCTGCTTCAAGATAGGTCTTATCAATTAAACCTCTTTTGTCATGCACTTCCCTATCTTCTCCAAAAACATTTGAAAGATGCCAAGAAGCTTCAAAAACTTTTTCACCGATAGAGATTATAAAAACAAGGTTTTTATCGGAAATGTCAGGAATCGACTCAATAATTATATATTGTAATTCCTCAGCAACTTCTTTTGATGAAGTAGCTGAATCATAAGAAGATATATTGTTATTCATTTTTTAAAAAATACTTTATTTTTTATTCTATTTTGGAATAATTACAAAATCAAATAATTCATTCAATTGTCTTGCTCTTCCTAACGGAAAGCTTAATTTCTTTTCTATACTCAGCTAACTTCAATATCTTTTTCTTCAGCTTTGGATCAAGTTGATCATCGTCCAGAAGATTTTCCAATTTACCAGTTGCTATCTGTGAAACGCTACTCCAATACTTGCTTTCCAAAAGTAACTGTTCCAACGCTACATATTTCTCCATATCAGATGATTTCAAGGGAAATGCATAACCTTCGCTCCGATTTATATTCACTTCATATTCGCCACCATGCAACACATCCGATTTATGCTTTTTGGCATATTGCAATATTGCATCTTCGACTTTTTCCATTTCAGAATTTATCTTGACGACAACTTCTCTAGCAATCCGATTAGCTTCTGATTTCTGATTAGCCAAATCAATATATTTCACCGCCAATTTAACTCCGCTATCTTTTAGATATTTATTCTTAGGGATTTTTTCTAACATGAATAAATGCTTCTTTTTGGGACAATATTTCCAATATCCACACCACTCACATTTATTCTCAATCGCTGGAAAGCAATCGTTCTTTTCAGCTTCCTCGATAGTCCGAATAGTCTTCAAAATATCTTTCTTAAGATCTTGGAGCTGTGCGTTAGTTCTTCTGGAAACAACATCTTCCCCAACTGCCACAAAGTGCCAAATCAATTTTACCTCTTTAGCTTCTTTAAAATTCTGTTTTACTGCGATAGAGTATAATGCCAACTGCCTATCCTTATCCGCATATTCCTGTTCCATCATTCCACCTGTCTTATAATCATGGATAACATAAACTCCTCTCTCTTCTCTAGCCAATCGATCGATATATCCGATGATTTCATATTCACCCCATTTAAGCTTTATTTTCTTTTCCATGGCAATCGAATGATCCTGATTGAATGGCTGATATTTTTCATAATAATTGCGGATGCACTTCTTACCTGAATCAAAATAGTGCTCTTTTTTGAATGCTTTATTATTAATCACGATATCGTCCATCCATTCAACTAGCCAAATATCTTCATAGAATTTAAAAAGTTCCTCCAAAGAATTCAACTTAGTTTTTTGCAAATCACGATAAAGCAATTCTAAGGTGTCATGAACCCGACTTCCCATGAAAGCTTCGATAGTGTCCTCTCTCTCTGGTTTTAGATTAGTCAGATATTGCAGTTTGTACTGCAACGGACAACGCTCATAAACTTGTAATTTTGAGTGTGAAAATTGTTTCATTTATATATTATTCCAATGAGACTTTATATAATCATTTGCCTCTTTTGCATCCATTAACTGAGAAGATGCAGATGCTCTAATATAAAATTCCTTTTTATTATTTTCGTCTTTCACATATGAAGGTGTTCCGCTATTTAAAACCTCAACTACACAAATTTCTTTGTCTTCAATTTTTGCCATCTGAGGAATTATATATTGATGAAATTCTTTACCAATATAATTATTAATAACATCCACTAACTTCAACAAAAATCCGTCAGAATTATTATTTTTAACACTTTTATAATCATTTTCTAATCCAAGTATTTCTCCATCATCATTCACACCGATAAACAACTTCCCTCCATCTGAATTCATGAAGGATGAAATTGATTTTGCGATAACTCTTTCTAATTTTTTATCTAATTGATTAGTATTGTAACTCCATTTCAATGATGACTTAAGCTCTACGTAATCATTTTCCCCTGCTTGAATTGTTAATAAATAATCATCACCTTCATCTTTACTCTCCTTCTGATACAAACTAAAGTAATAATCTTTTATTTTAGCTGCGATTAACTTCCTTCTTTCTTCTAGGAATTTCTCGTAATCATCAATTTTCATCTCAAATATATTCCCAGGAATACAATGTTGTTCTAGATTTTTATTTAATTCCTTTAAATCCGTTATACTTCCGTATTTCAACTCACCACCTTTGCATTGTTCCAAGACCTCACTCATGTAATCAGCTGGTGCTTTTTTACCAATTTTAATATTTATTTCAGATTGAGCATATACATAATTCGCAATTTGATTATAATCACTTCTTGATGTAAATTTTTCTCTAAGATATGCTTTTGGAAAAATATGATGAATATCTCCTCTGTGACTAATCATATTAGCAACAGTTATATCTGATGACAAAAACCCTTTATCATTTGCCTTAGCCTGTGAAGCAAAAAATACTTTAATGAATGGATTATTAACAGTTGCTTTGTTTAACTCTCTTACGAGACCAACCTTCCAGAATGCATCAGACAATTCAGAATCCTCAATAGACTTTAGATATTTTTCTACTCCAATTTTATCTATTTGTTTAATATCATAATCATAAGTCGATTCTGGAGAGCCCGAATATCGACCTGTTAAAATAGACATCAAAAGCCATTTTTGTACATATTTCTCAATAAGACTATCGTTAAATTTTTGATCTCTTAATGTTAGATAAAGAATGTAAGCAAAATTGATAACATTTTGTGAACGTATTAGATTTTTATCAATAAAACCACAAGATTTAACTATCATTACAAATCTTTTAAAATGTGTTTCGTTTATAAAGTCTACAACTCCATTACTTAATTTTTGGAATGATTCATCCATAATAACACTTTCAAACTCTCTTGTTTCAAAATTCCTACCTGATAATAAACTAACTAGATCGCTCATTCTTCCTCTTTTAAATTCCTTCGTAAAGCTAACCTTTAAAACATCTGAATAATCTGGATCATAGAGATCATCATTTTCATTTTTCAACCAATCAATTTTTGAAAAATACTGAGTCTTTAAAAACTCTTCATCATTTTCACTAATTTGTTTATAAAAATTAGGCTCTTTAATTAAATGACAGAAATAATCAATGCACTTCCTTAAATTTACACCAAAATTATCTTCTGAATCATAAGATGCAATTTTAGACATAGCAAAATCAGCTTGACTTAGCACTACTCCCTCAGAATTAATTCTGATAAATATCTCGGTAACAGTTTCTATTTCAAGCGTTGCGTCAAGCTCAATCAAACCTACCTGCTTATGTTTTATATCAAGTAATTTTTCTATATTCCTCTCAACAATATCTCTCGGAATTTCTTTATTCATTTCACAATAGGATTTCACGGAACTAAAAAGACCAGTTTCAATGGCCATAAACTTTGAAATATTTGGTATCCAGGATTTATCATTTTTAATTGCAGGAGTCAACGTAGCAAATTCTTCTTTTATCGGATGAAAAGCAATTTGAACTTTTTGTTCCTTATAATCCTTATCAATAATTGATTCCCCTAAAATTGCTGCTCTTAAAGCAGTTATTCTCTGTTGCCCATCAATTAAAATTCTCTTTCCAGTTGACTTTGTTCCATCTTTAAGTCTTACATCAGGATTTTTCCAAACAATAATATATCCAATCGGATATCCCTGATACAATGAATCCATCAGGTCTCTTATTTTTGTAGTAGACCAAACAAACGGCCTTTGAATTTCAGGAATTGCGATTTCTTTTGATTGAACCCAGCTAAGCAAAGTACTAATTGGATACTGATTAACACTGTATTTTTGTGACATTTATTTAAATCTAATTATTATTAACTTATATCTTCTCTCACCCTATTTTCAGGTTAAAAGATTCTCAATTGCTCTTTTATATTTCTCCTTTCGTTCCAAGTCCTTCTCGGTTGGATTTTTAATCCGCTTTAAATCTGAATTATCTTTTAAGTCAGCAATCTTAACTTGAACAGCTAATTTATTTTTCTTAACCCTTAGTATAAAATCTTCATACAATTCATTCTCTCGTTTAGTCAAAGATTCTAATGCCTCAATAATCTCATTAGAAAATCCTTTTTCTTCAAGGTCATTAAACGTATAATCGCTATCCTCTACTACATCATGTAAAACAGCCACAATTTGCAACTGCTCTGTCGGCATCTGCATCATAAGTCGCAACGGATGAAGTATGTAGACGCTCCCTCCTTTATCTGTTTGATTTTCATGAGCCTCAACCGCTATTTGAATTGCTTCCTCAAGTTTGTTCATAATTATAATTAAAGTTTACATTTCTTGCAAAAATAATAATCTCACTTTTTATTTTTATATTTTTCACAAATTTTTTCTTCAATATAATCACTGGAAGAAAAATGCTTTTCAGGCGAAGGTACTATAAACAAATCTTCGCCATGATGATACCAATATTTTCTAAAATAACTTTCTGAATCATCACTATCATTAACTATTTCATCAAACGTTTTATCTAAATATTCTTTGCAAAAAGAAACTGCTTCTTCGTAGTTATCAAAACTACCCATCTCATAACGAAATTCTGCTATATCTTCTTCACTAGATAATGGCTGATGAAATTTATCCTCATTATAAACAATGAATTTAACAGGATTATTAGCAATAGAAGAAACTTTTTCAATTTCTTTTGTATAAATCATTTTTTTAGTTTCATGCAAGATTACTCTATTAAATCTCCTTTTTATTCAACGATAGTAATATATAAAGTAAATCTTATCTATTGATTATCTTATCAATTCTTCGATGAAGATATATTTTCCCTAGAAAAACATAGTAAGTCAATTGTCTTATAACTTCGAAAATGACGAAAATACTAATCAACGAAAATACGAAAAGAAAAAACTTTAAAATCCAAAATTTAAAGAAATTACCCCATAAATCTTTATATATGAAATTTATTTTAAAATTTACTGAATAATTTTCAATGTTATCTTTTGAAGAAAGCTCTCCTGTAAAACAAATTTTCTTTAACTTATTAAATCCTTTATAATCTGCTTTTATACCATAAAATTTTATATGATTTATTTCATTTTTTATATCATCAAATTCTATTAATTTATATTGATTATTATTATTGCAAATAATAGAACTCTTTTCGTAATCAATAACATTTCTTATCACATGTCCTTCTTTTTCTCCAAAATCCATCTTAATAATCAAAAATATAATCGAAATAAAAAATAAAATTATATATATTACTTTTAAAAATCTAAAATACGGTTTCCTTCTAAGGATCTCTAAGTCTTTATCTGATGTTTTATCATTAGTGGTGCTCTTTAAATTATTTCCTAAAACTTTTTTTGTTATATCTTTTATTTTATCATCACAATCATTTGCTTCTATTTTTTTTAAGCTCTCTTTTAACTCATTAATACTAAAGACAATATCATAAGTATATTCAAGATCATCAATGAACTGACTAAATTCTTTAAGTTTATTTATAAAAAGAGGGATCAACTCAGTTCTTTCTTTTTGGGGTATCCCCTCCCCTGAAAACGGAAGCACATAAATCATTATTTGATTTTGCATATCATGATAAAGAACTGGTATGGAAATTTTATTTTCTTGTTTGCATTTAGGACAAACAGCTTTATTTATTTCATTGTTTAATAACTTCTCTTTTAAATCTGGATTAATTTCAGTATTAATTGATTCATAAGTATCAACTGAAAAATTATATTTACAATTTGAACATTGTATATTTTCACTTTCAATTTTTGTCATATTTTTGAAGGTTTATATTTAGTTTATACTATAATTTATCAAATTATAGTAATTATTTAGAAACCAAATACTATAAAATAACCCCTTTTTCTAATTCATCAAACCATAAAAAGTATACTCTTGGTGTTAATAAGTCAAAGGTGTAATGTTGTCTAATATCTTTTTGAAATTCTTTATCGACATCAGCCATATTAGTATCATTTAGTCTGTTGTTTAACTTTTGAAAATGTTCTCGTGCATATTCTGCTTTTTTAGGGGTAGTCTCATCATCGTCATCATCTGATTTTATTTCTACAACTTTAATAATTGTATGTATTCCATTATCCTGCAATTCTTCTAATTTTTTTAGATCATCTCTGTTAACATTGGCTTTAACTTTTTCAATATATTTTTCTAAATTTATCTTCACAAAGAAATCTGGATTAAAACTTCTTCTTGTACGATCCTTACCACTCTTCCAGTATTCATAATCAATACTATAAAAACTCATATCAGGAGATTTTATCCAACTATCAATAAAGTCTGAACTTTTAATTAAATTATATACAAACAATCTCTCAGGGGCGTGACTGACTATGACAATGTCCTGTGGTGTTTTTAATTTAGATTTATTTACTACAAAAGGTGGCTTGCTTTCACCCGCATACACTCTAATAACCTCACTATTATCTCTAACGAATTCATCCAAGGACATTTGGTCCATACTCATCTGACCTGCTGGCTTTATTTTCTCTCTAGTTTTTTTAATATAATCCAAAACGAATTGATTGTGTTTACTTAATTCGTTTTCAAAATCTTCGCTAATAAACACTGCTACCTCTTTTTCTAATTCGCTTGAACGAACAGACATTTGTTGTAATTTTTTTGTAGTAATAGTATTTAAATCTCCTTCTATGTTCTCAAACTCCCTCTTCTTTTTTGACCTGGGAAGATATTGATTAAAATACAATGTTATTTGTTTTCTATTAATATCAGACAACATGTCTATCTTAATTTTTGCTTTCTTCATAGCATCTCGAATTATCTTTTCAACTTCCTGTTCGTTGGGAACTCTTCCCTCAACTACTAAGTCACCAAAATCAAAATGAGCTTTTTCAAATGAATGGAGTTTAAATCTACTTGATATTTCAGACACTACTTGATCGATAGTTAAAAGACTTCTTGATAACTGATATTTCCCGTCATTATTTTTAAATACTACATGAAGATCTGTGGTTTCTTTAAACGGGGTTAATGATAAATTCTTTGGTGCCATTTGCGTATTTTCCTTTGGAGCATCTTTGATTACTGGACTACCTAAATAGTTCATATTAAACAACTTGAAATTAAGGTTACTTCTGGAGCCTTCAATTTCTTCTTTTTTAAAAGTGTTTGATTCGAAATATATATCACACTGAATGACGTCATCTAAAAGCTCTGTTATGTGATCAGCAAACTTTTCATGATTCGTTATTGTAACTTCAGGATAATTACCGAGAATGTGAGTAGCTGGAACTCCAGCTCTTTCTGGAAGTCGGAGACCTCTGCCAAGCACTTGAGAAATTAAAAGTTTTGAATTAAAAGCTTTTTCTTCCATAGGAACAATTTGAAATACATTTTCAACATCCCATCCTTCTGAAAGCTTATTAACAGCAAAAATAAATTCAACTTTATTTCTTAGTTTTTCTACATTATCAAGCTGATCTTGCACTTCTTTAGTTGTACTATCAGATGTGACACAAATTACTTTTTCTCTTGCCTCATTTACAAATTCAGATAGTACTAATTGCCTTCGTGTATTTCTATTATTATATTCACCCAAAAAATTAATAAATTCCTCTGCTTTACTGCTTGCACTTTGTTGAGAAGCACAGATAAATATTGTTATAGGTTTTACTCTTGCCTTATTATTAATTTTATATGAATACTTTTCTTCATTTTCTAAGTGTTTTTTTAAAATAAACTCGTATCGTTGATCCTTCGTAAGCTCTCCTTCCTCATCTCTCTCCGTTCTAATGATTGGATTAATTTTCTTTATAAATTTATCCTCGGTTGCATCCTTGATGGAATAATTATAAATTACATCTGAAAAATATTCATTTTGATTATATGGTGTCCCAGTAAAACCAATGTGTCTTTTTATTTTTGGCTCCTTTCTTAAAAACCTCATCCATAATCTTTCATCTCTTCCATCACCCTTGCCCTCCCTACCTTCCTCTGTATCTAAAATTAATTTATTTTCAGAAAACTTTAAGTGTGTGTATGCATGATGAATTTCATCTCCCAATACCAAGACTTCGTTTGTATCTTTAAATAAAGTATCACCAATCGCATTTCTATCCTTACTAAAAACAGCATTGATATTCTCAATCATTATTGAATTATCTCCTGCTACCTGATTAGAGTTAATAATATCAACTGGAATATTCTGATATTTTTGTGGTAATTTATTTATTATATCTTTTGAATTAATAAGATTTTTAAATTTATCCGTAAGACCCTGCTCAATAATAGTAGAAGATGGACCAAGCACTAAAACTCTTTTTGTATAACCCATTACAATTGAAAGATGAGCAATCGCAAAAAGTACGAAAGATTTACCTGTACCAGTTGCCATATGAACAACGCCTGACAATCTATCAGCAAGTGGTAAATGATATATTAAATCCTCAGTGCTTACATATCTATTTTTTAATTGTATCTTATGATCACTTTCATAATTTTCCTTAGCAAGTTCTGCTATGTTTTTATAGCCGCCGCCCCATAAGTAAATCATTATTTGCCTTATCGCCTCGTACTGATATTCCCTTGTCCCAGCCAAAGCACGAACATAATCTTCAATTTCCTTAAAACTAAATTTTGCATAATCACATTTACGAATGTTTATATCCAAAGAATGCTCCGATAAATTTATTCTGAGTCCCTTTTTACCTAATTGTTTCTTTATATTTTTACCAGCCATATAATAATTACTTAACTTTAGTTACGGGACTTTCATTGCCGTGTTTATCAATAGCTATAAATGCTGTTATTTTTTGAACACCATCTATTTTTATTTCTCCATCTTTCAAATCCTTAGCAAACACAGTATGCTCCATATCAAATACCTTCCCATCATAATCCAAGTCAACAAGCAACATAGCTAGTCCTTCAAGCTCTTTATATTTTTTACCTTCCTTGTTTAGAATATCAGTTTTAAATTTAGTAATTTTTATTCCTGCGTTTGTTTTTTCTACTTCTATCTCTACATCCTCATTAAAATAAAAACCAGTTGATTTAACTAAATTATTTACATTAGCTTGTGAACTAGGCTGATCTTCAACCTGAAAATTTCTTGAAACATCTTCAAGAATCTTATATGGAAACTTAAAAAATTTAAACTTCACTTTACCGCCTTGAGTGTTTCTTACAACTGTATCGCTAATCTGCCCCAAACAAGTTTCTGGCACTACAATATGATATTCACCTTTAAGTTTTCCTCCTGACTGAGTAACTATACCTTTTAAATAATCATCATCTATTCTAATATTTTTCAAATATTCATCATCCCAAACTGGATAAACTTCCACTGGGTTGTTATTTTTTTCTGCATGGATATTAACTAATTTATATTTCTCTGATAAGTCTTTTTCTCTAGCTAGTTGAAATAATCCTAAAACAAAATCAATATATGCTTCTTTGTTTTTATGAAGCTCCATTATTTTTGTGAAATCATATGCACCAGCTGAAACAACGCAGAATGGTTTTGAATCTTTCTTATACGGATCACCAATTTTAGTAATAATTTTTTCATTTATATCCTTTTCTTCAACCAGTGATTTTGATCCTCCTATCCGAAGTAGTCTTTTTTGCATAGTATATATGGCGTGCTTACCGAAATCGCAAGCAATCCAGTGACGACGAAGTTTTTCAGCAGTTGCAGGGGTTGTTCCTGAGCCAGCAAAGCAATCCAAGATTATATCTCCAGGATTTGTAGATGCTAGTATTATTCTTTCTAGCAATTTTTCTGGTTTTTGAGTTGGGTAATAAACCGATTCATCATGGCTAGATACAATAATATTTATTTCAAAAATATCCGTAGAAGGTTTTCCGTTTTCATTCATAAATGTGTTATAAACCCTACCATCAGCCATTTTATTTTCCTTATAACGATGACCACTACTATCAATTTTGTTAAATCTATTTATTGTTGCCTCTGAAAATTTTTCGAATTGTTGATTAAAAGTATAATTTTCAGACTTAGTATAGAAAAAAATAGTGTCGTGTTTTCTTGCAAAAAATCTTTTTGAACTTGCTCCACCACTATATTTCCAGATAATCTCATTTTTAAAACTATTTTTTCCAAAAACTTCATCCATTATAATTTTTACATAATGACTCATTTTCTGATCTAAGTGAAGATATATACTGCCATCACTTGATAAAATTTCTCTTAAATACAGCAATCT
Organism: uncultured Bdellovibrionales bacterium; assembly: GCA_964421125.1. Taxonomy (GTDB): domain Bacteria; phylum Patescibacteriota; class Minisyncoccia; order Moranbacterales; family DUUL01; genus UBA2193. Next base: position 21,932 of record CAYQVD010000007.1, on the reverse strand, counting down.
TTCTCTGAGACCTTCAATAAATTCTGAAGTTGCAATCTTGTCACCATAACTTTTTTCACCATCTTTTCCACTAAATTCACTTTTTGTCGCAAACGGAGGATCAATATAAATTAATTTTATCTTTCCCTTAACCTTATCCTTAATCATCGGATCAGTATTCTGATAACAAGTTTTCAAAAATTGCAAATTATCACCTTGTACAAGTAAATTTCTCCATTCATCACTCTTTGTTTCACCAAAACATCTTACAGTTTGTAATGGTGCAGATCCAATACTAGTACCTGCCTCAGCCAATATCGAGGCTTCACTTCTTTTGCCCTCATATTCAAGGGTAGCAATCTTTGCCCTATTTAATTTCTTTAAATTAGCCTTATCAGCAACCCTTGGATAAATCTTGGCGAACAACTCCTCTGGTGGCTCAATATCATTATTAAGTGATTCAATGATTATATCTTTTTCATCTGGAGTTAAGCTTATTTTAGACATATTTTTATTTAAAATTATCTTCAAGCAGCCTATTTAAAACATCTATTTTAGTTTCATTTTTGTTCTCAGGTAATAATGTAAATTTATTTATACGCAAGAATCTATAACCATAGCTCTCAAGCTCAATTTGCCTATTCACATCATAGTCTAAATACTCTTGTGAAAAGTTAAACTTATTTACCACATCTGGATTTTTAGTATGCCACTCAACTCCGTCATATTCCAGTATCAAAGATTGTTCTTTCCCACCTTTAGATAATGTCATCAAAAAATCAGTTCTATATTTTGGTAGATTAGCACCAAATTCCTTTTTAAGATAATCACCAATAGCAAACTGTAATACTATTTTTACATTCTCACTGTTCTTATTAACAAATTCTGTATTAAGTAACATTGAATAAAGCTCTTTTTCTGCTGGTGAACCAAAATCTTTTTCATCTACCACAAAATCATTCTTCTTTACCCTTTCAAGTGTTTCACTATAAAACTTTAAAGCCTCACCAAGTCTAGTGTCACTATACTCTTTTATATCCATACTATGAACAAATACCATAGTATCCTTGGCTCTACTAAATCCTACGTTAAGTCTTTGCATTTTCAAGCTCTTGATTGTGTCAGCAGTTCCTCCTATTACTGGATAAATAGTTTTTAAATCAGCATTTTCTTGTTTTTTATCTTGCACAAAAGAATAATAAACAATATCTCTTTCTTCTCCCTGTACATCACCCACAAACCAAACTACAAGTTTATGATCTTTAGTAAGTTCACGATAATTTTTCATTGTCTTTCTCAAAACTTCCTCAGTTCTTAACTTCTGTTCTCGAAATGAGGTTATAATTCCAATTGTACCTTTGAAACCATTTTGAATTCTTTCTTCAATATCATTTTTTATTGCATCTATCTCATCTAGATTAACATTCTTACCAGAATTACCTTTTGTCTCTACATGAACAAATTTAAGAACTTCCTCTATTGGCTTAGTTCTAATTCTATTTACAATAAGTTCAATCTGACTTGGTTTATAAAAAACTTCATTAGAATAATCTATAATTTCTTTGAAACTTCTGAAGTGTTCCCGAAGCGATGTATTGTAATTCGCAATCGCTTTTGCAAAACTTAGCGTTGAAGTTCGAATATTAAATGTTTTTATCCAATGAATCGTTCCTTCATTTTGTGGAAAATTAATATCTTCAACAATCAAATCATCCTCTGCCTTTTCTGCACTGACCTCTTCTAGTAATTCATTCTTATCTTTATCTGAAATACTCAAATTAAAATCCTTAGTATAACCATCAATAACATCTCGGAAATAATTACTTTGATACTTAGAACTAACATTCACAGCACTAACCGCACCATATTGAAGTTCATCACCAAAAACAACAACTTGTTTAGCTCTAAGTATTAATGATATTGATTCTGCAATAGAAACCTGAGAAGCCTCATCAATTACTAAAATATCAATTATGTCATTTTCCATTGGAAAGTATTTTGATATCACCTCTGGTTCAGCAATAATAGATGAAAGATTTTCTGTTAAAATCTTAGTCTGCTCCAAAGAAAGTCTCTTATTATTACTGAGAGTTACTTTTATTTTTTCTATTTCATTTATAAAATTATTCAAATTCTTGAATCTCTCATCATTTTTATGCTCTGTCTTTTTTTGAAGTAATTTATAATACTGATCAAAATCATCAATATTTAATTTTTTCTCACTTGAATTAACCGAGAGAGCATAATGCAACTCTATCCAGTCCCATATATCTTTTTCCTCTTCAGGCAAATCAACTATCTTAGAAAATGTTAGGATGTCCTTCTCTTCTATTCCAAGTTTTGTTAAAAAACTACCGTAATGACTAAATATATTATCTATAGAAACTGAGAGACTACTACTTAATTTAGTAATAACATTATTTACCTGTTCTAAAAATTGATAAAGCTCTCCGTTATCGAGACTTGTGATCTTTAGTTCAGTTCTAAAGTTTCTTATTCTTTCAATGTCATTTTGTAATTTTAAAAATTCCTCATACCTCACAAGCCCTTCACTAAGATCGTTTAGATTAATTTCTTTCTTATCTTTACCCAATAAATCAGCTAAACAACTAATTACCTTTAAATTCTTTAAGCTGTTTATATTTTTAATTAACATTTCTAATTCTTCCTTGCTTCTCTTTTTCTTGAATACCGCTCCAATACCGCCAGACTTGTTCTTATCGGTTAAATCCTTAATCGCAATTTCCTTTTTAAAATTTAAACCTGCTTCATTTATCAAAGAATAAAAATCTTCATTAATAGTTTCAATGGTTGGTTTAAAATCAATTAAATCCCTAGAGACGGAATTCATCACATCACAAGACTCTAACAAAATTGGTATTTCTTTTTTGTATTTTAATAAAGTAGAAAATTGAGTAGTGCTATAATTTTTAAAAACTACTACCCCCTCATTATTAGCAAACTCTGAAATATCTTGAAAATTAATTTCAACATCTTCTTTTGTTTTTGGTATATTTAGTTCATCCTCACTACAAATGTTATTCGAAAGCAACTTCTCAGTTAATATTTCAAAACTTAATAAGTTCTTTATCTTTTGCTGATAAACTTCTGCTGATGCAATTTCACTTTCTAGACCTTCTTCTAGCCTCTCTTTTAAAACTTCACCGTCTTTTTCGATTGCGTCTTCATTGTAATCACTAACACGATCAGTGGCAGCATTAATAACTGCACTTGATAATGTTATTTCCTGATTATTGTCCGTAGGAAAATCCTTAACTAATCTCATAATGGATGGTTTGGATTGAGGGTGCAAATTCTTAAAATTCTTTACTAACATCCCTTCTAACACATCTAAAGCCTCCTTCTTGTGCGAAGTAATCATTAATGATTTATCATTTTGATTTGCCCAATAAGAAATTGCAGCAATAGCATGGGACTTACCTGTTCCTGGAGGTCCATCCACAACTACTACTTTATTTTTCTTACTAGCAAGTGCTAATAATATATTCTTCTGAGCAATATTTACTGGCAAAGGTATATCAGATAAATATCTTGCAGGATTTTTTGGCGGATATTTCTTTTTAAATTCATTATCAATCTCATCTCTTGTATTCGTAATACTCCCACCCATATACTGCTTGATGAATTCTGTAAACTTTTTAGCACTACCCGAATCAGGATTCGTAATAAGTTCAGAATAATCTAGAATCTTTTTGTTCTCCTTAGACACAACCTGCATACCTACTCTAAAATTAATATCGGGAAACTGTTCGCTTGAACCTTTTATTGGCTTAAACTGTGATGTAAATATAAATGGCTCATTTAAACCGTAATGTGTTTGTAAAAAACCTTCTGTAGTATTTAATATTGTTTCTGCTTCTTTAAAACAACAAGCCCTGGGTGTGGTTAAAACAGAAGGAAATTGAAAATAATTAATAGCAGGAGTATTGATAAAAAGCAAATCTCTTACAATTCGCAATGTAGCTTTCTTTTCATCTGAAATTAAATCCACTTCTACGAAATAAAGAGGAAATCCCTCTTTGCTGTCCCCCTCACATTCTCTTTTAACTTCATGAAAAAATAGATACTGCGTACCAGCATTAGTAAATGCTTGATACTTAACTATATTATGATAAAGGTCATATATCTTTATATCCTGTTTATCATCATTAAAATATTTATTAATTTTTTCAAAATAATTTTTAGTAGTGGTAGCTTTTGAAGCAATCTTTTGAAGATTGTCGAAATGATTTTGAATAAAATTTGTAGAATTAAAAGTAGAAGTCGGGAAATTAACAATATTATACTCTTCTTTTAATTCTCTGATCGTTTTATCCTGTAATTTAACAAGCAATTCTTCTATACTTCTACGTAAACCTAAATTATATTTTCTTATTCCAGCTTTTAATGCCTTAACCTTAATCTCTCTTTCAATCTCCTTGTTATTGTCACTGTTTTGGATGGTGGCTTCAGATTTTTCAGAAACTGCAATAACCTTGTGCTCTTCTTTTAAGGAATCCCATTCCTTCTCTATGCAAGAATCAAGATACTTTAAATTATAACTTTCATTAAAAAGACTTTTTATTTCAAATAAAAAGTCTTCACCAGATAAATCAATTGAATAATCATTCAATTTTATTTCAATATTCCCTAAATCACCACTTTTGATTTTATTAATTAACTTTGATTGAAATTCTGGATACAAAGAAAAATCTAATGTAAATTCATCTTCAGTCCATTTATAATTAATAAGCGTCCTAAAATTAAACTTTGTTTCTGTAAAAGTTGCAAAGTAATTAAGTATACTTTGTGTAAGATTTTTCATAAATTTACTTCTTCCAATTCTTAATTAAAATTCCTCCTCTAACCACCTCATTTCTCCCTCCATTTAAATTCCTGTGTAATCTCAATCAAAATCGTCACTGTGATTGATTGTCTTTCAAATTTGGTCAATCTCCAAATATTCCCATTCTCTAATTTTCTTGTAAGAATATTTTTATTTTAAACTTACTTTTTATTAATTAATACACTACCTATATTCTAAACCTTTCCCCCTAATAAATCAAAAAATTACTGTAAACAGCAACTTTTTAAAACTCTTCTGCATGAAAACCTCTAATGCAATCTCAACTACTCTGCAACCTTATTTATTGCTTCATTAGCTACATCCTCGGCTTTTTGACCTTCGATCATTCCGTCTTTAAAAAATAAATTGCAATCATCAACAAATTGTTTTTTAGCTATTTCGATATTAGTATTAGCCAATATGCCAACAACTAGTCTGCGAGCTAATAAAGAAAAGATTTCCTCTGCTGAGTCATTAACATTGGCAGAGCTAAAATCAATCTTGTCTACCAAATTCGTTTTGATTACTTCGATGTCATTATTTATATCCGCTACCAATTGCTGATAGTATTCTACAAATTCATTATTGACTGACACAAAATCAGCCGAATTGCTATCAACTCTATAAAAGACTGGGAAATACATACTGCCAGCATAAGAAGTATGAAACTCCACAAGATCAGAACTATATACCATGAAATATAGCTGATTATCCTTTTCAAAATAATTTTTTCCCATTTGCTCTCCTGATTCAAGAAGATCAATAGTTTTTCCTAAATGGAAGTCATCGTTTTCAAAAGTTATGGCTTGCAAAGCATAGCAACAATGAGCTCCACCAGAATAACTTTTCAACAGATAATAATCAACGTTGTTAAGCTTCAGGCTTCCAATCTCATCAATTCTACCCCATAAGTCATTGTTGTTAGTGCTTACCAGTTTTCCGTCTTTAAATATTGAAAATGTAGTTGAAATATCTCCCTCAAACAAATCGCCAGTACTTTTAATCTTAAGTCTATACTTATCAGTTGGTATAATCTCATTATCACTAAGCTTGTAATTATAAGATGATTCATGATAACCAACAGCCTTATAATTTTTTGCTATATTATCATCAAAACTAAACTTCAAATCCGTTTCTTCAGATTCCTGCATTACTGCTATTGTTTCTTTTTTCATCAAATAACTACCAAAATAATAACCAACAGAAACGACTGCTATTAAGATTAGAGCGATAATTATTATTTTCTTTGTATTCATTAGATTAAATTTAAAAATACTTCCCTTACTAAACAAACTTATAAAAACTTATCTGGCACCTCTCGATACCTTTCTAATAATGTAACTTGCTCAATAAGATAATCCGCTGCTGATTCTGCTGTCTCTCCATATCTAGTACTATACCCATCTTTAAAGAAAAATTTACCGTCTGCAATAAATTCATTTTTGGCTATATTAATGTCACTGCCAGACAATATTTTAACTATCAAGCTATATGCTAATACATCATAGAAATATCCATCAGAAGTATCCTCCAAACTAGATGCTGATTTAGCTTTTTTAATTGCTATGTCAATATCCCCAGCTAACTGTTTATAATAATCCTTAAATTCATCATTAGAAAGGATTATATCACCAGATTCACTATCAATTTTGTAAAAAATTGGAAAATAATCTGGCAAACCAAAAGTGGCAGGTATGAGACCACCATCACCAACTAATAAATATACCTGACCATTTTTTTCAAAAATTCTTTCAATTTCTGCTCTGAAAAAATACAATTCTCTTCCTATATGCAAAGTGCCATCTCCTAAATCAAAATCGTCATTTTTATAAACTATGAATTGTTTTTTCATACCCCAACTGCATCCTCCCATAGAACGGAGCAAAATAAAATAATCAGATCTTTTAAATTTAAAACTATCGACACTAAAAATGCTCCACTTATAATCAAGCTTCTTCTCTAAACGCTCATTTTTATATATAGACAAAACCCCATAAGATCCCTCAGCTATTTCAACGTCTTTAGCGTTATTTATTTTCAAATCATATCTACCCACTGAGATTGTTTGAGTCTTATCGTGATTACTAGAATAATTATACCTATTGCCGTAAGGAATCTCTTTATAATCGCTATTGATATTATTAATAAATTTATCAATTGCTTCGATTTTAGCTGAGGAAAAAGAAAATGCTTCTTGTGTTTGTTGCTCAATCTCTTGCTCTTGTTCTTCTTGCTCAACTATCCTTTCTTGCTCTTGTTTATTTGATTTTTGAAGATAATAAAAACCACCTGTAATAACAAGGATTAGTAGAATAGCTATTGTATACAGTAATTTATTCTTCATTTTAATAATTAATCTTTCAATATAAGCTGGCCTATAATCAGCCAACTTAAAAAGATAGAGCGGAAAAAGAAGACTCTTGAAATATGCTTTTGATTTAGGTATAAATTCTTTCCTGACTGCAAATGCAATCAATGGCATTATAACAAGAGCCAAGACAGCTGGAACGAAAAATAGCAAGTTCCAATCTAATATCGGATACGTTATCATCTTATATCCATTTAGTTTGATCAAAATAACTAACAGGATTACAAAAAAAATCCAGCCATATAAAAAATAACAAGCATATGCCTTGATGTTTTTTACATTTATTTTAGTCTCTTTATGATTCATAATTTAATTTTGTACTTACTTACATATTCCCCAAAATCCCCGCTTTGCAAGCTTGGCAACAACCTCCTGATCATATAAATTTTTTCTTCTATGACCTGCAGAGTAAGATAAATAATCTTTATCATCAAAGCTAATGACTATATAGTTACTAGTATCGTAATAGTCTTTCGAATTGTAACCGCTGTCGCCCCAACGAAAAGATCCATAACCATTAGCAATAACGAATTCGGCAACACTTATTTTATTTTTTCCATAAGAATCTATCATCTGTAATAACCATTGCTGATGACCAGAATCAAAATTTAACTGAGCCTCAGAAGGGACATATGTATATGGCTGATCATCATGTATAAGATATACATACTCATGTAACAAATTCCTATTTAAAAAACCCATCGCTTCGTCTTCTAGACATTTAATTGTTTCAAAAGAAGTGACAGTAACAGCAGGATACCAATTTTGTTGCATCAAGGCTGGTATTTTTAATTGTCTTACAATCAAAATATTTTGCCCGACTTTAACCACAGGATAAGAAACCAGTAGCACAGCTGAATCTTCAACTTTTTCCACCCATAGCTCCGAATCTACTGGCCATTCTGCCTCAACTATATTTTCACGATCAACTAAATATTCAGAAGGATTTTTTAGATAAACAGGGTTAGTAATTGGTTCCTCCTTCGGCAATTCAATTGGATCTCCCTTTGGCAATTCGTCAGAAGAAGGTGCTAAGCTCTTTGATCCATTGCTGTTGCTTTGTGGATCTATAAAAATAATTATTATTATAAAAAAAACAATGGCAATACCTACAACTAATGCGAAATACAATAAGCGTCTATCGCCATCCGTTATTGAAAAAGTAGAAATATCAGAAGACTGATTTATTTGCTCAATGGTTTTTACATGCCCAGACTGTTGTACTATTGGACTAGAAACTACTACTTTTTCCATTTTTATCTCTGAATCTTGCGTTAAGGAATCTTCCCCATATTTATTTTCCCCAACTGTGCCTTTTATAAACAATAACCTAAAAGAAGGTATAATTAATATAAATGCTATAGCGGCGATGAAAACACCAAATGCATCTGAATTACCTTGCATTAAAGCTAATAACAAAAAATTATACAATACTATAAGTGAAACCACCCAGACAGCATTCCAACCACTATTATCCAAATCATGAAATCGTCTCGTAACAGCAGAGGCAAATATCCAACCAACAAAACCAATAATTATCAAACCAAGTGCAATTAGCCCTGAATAATCAATAAAGTAAGAAACACTAAACCAAGCAGAAATATTATAAAATAATACTATGTAAAAAAATTCCAGTCTACCAATTCTGCCTGTAAAGCTAAAATATTTTTTCATATAATTTAAAATGTTATTAATCTTCAATTCTTACACCAAAAAACCCATCATAGGTAGTGACATAAGTCACTCATATCCGTTTCCAGATATGGCAGGTAATGCAAACCCTATGATGGGGTCTTTACGCATTACCTGACTTTTTGCCATGCTTACTGAAAATCCAGCAAGTTTAGGCTACTTTCTTATTTAATTGTTTTCTCGCATATAATACTAGATTATATGTACTTTCATTTTACCACTAACTCATTCTTTGTTCAAGCTAAAAAATGAATTTTCAATATAAAAAACCAGAGCCTCATTTCTCTGGTTTTAGCTGTTGTTTTTCTTGATTAGTATCTAGACACCATTTTCCCATTCAAAACGTTTCTAGATAGGTACGTATTAGCAAATAAGACCATTCTATAACAAATGATATCCGTGTTTCGTCCTACAACTTTCACAAACCGATCTTGCTGGCTCGTTTTCAGACATCTTCTCATTAATTTGACTGCCGTATATATGAACAAAACAGAACTTATTCCCACACTCAAAACACTTATCCATTGGATTCAAATAACTAATTGTGCTCTTGCATTTAAAACACGATACTTTCGGAATGAGCTTTAACTTATCTTTTGTTTCTTGATTCATAGATTTGTTGATTAAATTGATTAAAAAAATTAAGATATATAGCTTTAAAATAAAATGTCCGTCTATTTTCGCAACATTATTTCTGATTACAGAATAATAAATAGATTGAACTGGTAGAAATGATTACTGTTTTAATAACTCTCTCAGGGCATTTGCGTCTCTCACAACATCATCTAGCCCAGCCCTACTGCACATCCTTAGGAATCTTTCAAACCTTTTTGTATATTTTCCATTATAAAATATTCTGCTCATATTCAAGCGAATGTCTGCAAGCTTTTGCATCCGCTTCATATGATATATGGAGTCACCAGCCATAGAGCTTCTGTTGATGAGTGAAATTTCGTATCTTAAGCTATGGCACTTTCTGCATTTGAATTCATGACTATTTGGTGGTAGATAAAGCTTGGCGGCCCTATGGCCACAGGGACAGTAAAAATATGCCCTTTCTCCAAATTCCACAATGGATAACTCCCAAGCTATTTTCTGTGGCTCATGTCCAGCTACGCTAATAAACAAAAAAGTTCCACCATCAATATCATCAAACCAATAATTGACATCTGGTCTCTGAGTAAGATTTCTAGTAACGTCTTTTGGAGTTAGACAAAAGCATTCTTCAACTAAGTATTTATTGTTCATAACATATTATTTAATTCTGGGATTATGTCGAAAAGTGTTTCATTGTTATTTAATTTGTATTGCACGTTTTTAACACTTCCTTGAAAACCATCAAAATGACTTATATTACTAACATATTCACTTGGTATAAGTTTAATGATGCTTCTTGCCTTATCCTGATCCAGTATTTTAATTGGTTTCAGTAATCCTTTGCTTGAAAAATATCTCTTATAACCATCTAACCGAGTATCTTTGGAGTGTTGTGACAACTGCTTTGACATATATAGTCCTACATTTTCAATTTCTTTTACTTCTCTTATATCAACAGATCCATGCTTCCAAGCCTTGGATAAAAGATTCTTGTTATTAAGATTGAAGAAAACCAAGTGATAGTGAACTACACCGTTTCGATTAGCATCTTGGAAATCAATTACTGCTAAATATTTCAAATTGCATTTTTTAGCTCTACCAGAAATTAAATATTTTAGTTGACGGATAAAGCTAGTGAAATGTTTATTAGCCACAAATACATCTCTTATATCGTCTCTGAAGGTAAGTGTTACAAATATTGGGTCGTATGGGACTCCTTCCTCACTCTTCCATCTTCCAGAATTAGTATTCACCAACTTCCTGAGAATTGATCCAGCTCTTCGCAGAGATCTTTTTCTAGATTCTATTTTTCGTTGCTCACTTTCTTCATCAATAACTATGATTTTCTTTCTTTCTACATTGTGATTAATAGCGAAACCACCATAAGCCAAGGGTCTACTCATATATGAATGCACTTCAAGTATAGATCCTGTCAGGATTAACTTTGTGTCGGTTAGTTTTATCATGTTTCATTAAGTGTTCCCTGTAATCGAGTCCACATTGGAATTATTTTCCATACGAACTTTTTTTAGAAACTAATTAAAAATAAAAACCCCTTGGGAGCCCACCTACTAATTGCTTAGTAGGAAGGTTTCCAAGAGGTGTAGTTGAAACCTTGCTTGGACTCCCTGCTAGAAAATATCTAGCTTATATAAATATTTAAACATAGTCCCAAAGAGTTTATCGTTTTACAAAAAATGGCTAATTTAAAGCAAAAAAAGACATATGAAAAATCTACATGTCAAAAAATGCTAGATAAATCGACATATTAAATTTTAATAGCTTGTCAAGAGGGTCTAATAATATTTATAAATTTCCCCTCCAGACGGCAAAGTTTGGTACAAAATTTCAATAAAAAGGGGCTACTTAAATTCTGGAGGAGGTAAAATCTCAATACATCTTGGACTTCCTTGTTTTTTATTAAAATATCTTCTCAATTTTTCCTTTGGATAAAATTTCAAGACTTCTCTAAATCCAATTACGGCATGAATCTTTCCTGTCCAAGCTGGCCTTGGCTTTTGCATTACAAGAGCAAAATCTCCCAGATGAGGAAGCCTCACTATTTTATGCCTTCTTAATTCATCTCCAATTAACGATACTAACCCCATATAGAAAATGAATGTTGTTTCAGGATCGATATATTTAGATTGTTCTGAAAGCAGACGATAAAATCGCTTATCTTTCAATAAGTCTTTTTTCCCATAACGATTTATCGGAGGTTTCCATGACATCTATCAAGAGTACATCATGCCCAAAGAAATATAGCTTTCAAAATAAGATATCGACTTTGAAACTTTTTATAAAAAAAATTATAGCCAGTTGGAACATAAACGTTAAAAAGATTAAGTATTTTTTACAGGAAAATCTCCGTGAGGGTACCTTACCCTCATCGTAAACGATGTAGGGGTGGTACCCGAAAGCACCCCCAGCAATCAATATTGCCATACTACCTTTAGCGTCTTTGATTACGACTCGAAGAGCATAATCATTAAGACCAATCAAAATGATGGTATATTTTGCTGATGGATAAAGACCATCTTGAAGAGTAGAGTTTGTTTAAATTTTAATTAGTAACAATAAAATCATGTATTCACTCAGAATTAAGCCTCAATACATCAAGCATCTTTTCGAGTTAAGAGAGTATGCAGATGAGGGGCCTATCGCCGCTCAAATCAACAGATCAATAGAAAGCTACATTAAATCGAAACATGATGAGCTTCAAGAGATAGAAAGAGAATTAGAAAGACAAGAACTGGAAAATCTTAATGAGAGATAGCCTAAAAGACATTTAATCAATTAATATTAACAAAACCATGAAAGAGCAAATTAATTATATAACTAGAGAAGCATATCAAGGTCGAAACCAAGACGAATTGCAACACAAAAAGGAAATTAACAAGTATAAATCCAATGAATGGCTGACTTTCTTGCAAGCCAGAGATAGAGATCTGAAATTGGTCGGAGCAAAAGGAAAAGGCGTATCAATCTTCAAGAGACTAGCAAGTGTTGATGAAAAAGACAGAAACAATAAAATCAAAACAATTAGCCGTCCAACGGGATTTGCAACGATTTTTAATTTGGATCTGACTAAACCTAATAAAAAAATATGAAAACAATAACAAACAACTGGCAAAATTCTATGTCTAACCAAAAAAGAACTGCTATCTTACAGTTAATCTTTACTAATACCCAGAATGATTATGAAAGAGATCAATGGTTGGACTATCTCGAATCAACATCTAGTGATCAAGATGCAAACGAACTTATAAAAGAATTATCAAGTAACGATAAGTAATTGATAAGAAAAAGCGATTCCATTAGTAGGAATCGCTTTTTTTATTGAATAAGACACTCTCTCAAAAGGACTGGGAAAAGAGCAAGGGGTTCAGAGAAAAATCTTTCATATTTCTTAAGGATTTGTTTTCTCTTCCCCTCGTACAACTAATATTTTGCAGACACACTCAGTTTTGTAACAAAATAATTACTCAACTGTTTCACGTTTCATAATTATTTTGACAAAAATGGAAAGTCGCAAGAATATGTGTTGTACGACAAATTTCCCTTCTTTATACTATCCCTATATTGCAGTCACTTGACAAAATCAAAATAAGGGTGTACTATATCTATTAGGAAAGTATTTTTATTTGCATATTTAGTCAATTTCAATATATTTAGTCTTATCTGTCTTCAGCTGTATTCACAACTGGAGATTTTTTTATTCTATATCAGTATTATCAGCATTATCTGTATTATTGTATACAATAATCAGGCATGACTTGTGCGGTCGACTCATAACTTTCTTGTCGTGCATCTAAGGCATAAAACTAAATCATATGTGTCTTAGTTAGCAGAACGCAACTATAATGCTAAATACAAAAGAAAAATCTAAAGTTTCATTTATAGAGGCGATCATCCCTTATGAAATTAAATGAAAAAGAATTATCTGAGCTTAGAGAAAAGCTCCGACTTTCTATTGGAAACAATGCGGACACATTCACAAAAAAAGAATTAAATGAATTTGGCTCTTCCCTGCTTCAGGCAACAGCAGTTGTTCTGAAATCGAAATACTTAAATAGTAAGTTACCACTCTAAGGATAATAAATAATTAATGATAATTCTATGAAAAATGTAAACGAAAAAATAGTTTACGGTGTTTACTGCAGAAAGTCATCATCAGAAGCAGAAGATAAACAAACGATGTCTATATTAGATCAACAAGCAGTTCTTGATGATATAATAAAAAAAGAGTCTCTTAATGTTGGCATAAAGTTCCCAGGGGAATCACAATCAGCTCACTCGCCTGGCAGACCAATTTTTGCAGATCTCGTGAAGAATATTATGGATGGCAAAATTAATTCTATTCTTGTCTGGAATGCCAATAGACTATCCCGAAATCCAGTCGATGCTGGGATGATTATCTACCTACTAGACGCTGGTAAACTTAAGCAATTGAAAACACCGACTAAAATATTCACAAATAATTCAGACGATAAGTTTTTCCTAAACCTTGATCTCAGTATTTCAAAGAAAAGTAGTGATGATAATAGTGAAGCTGTGAAAAGAGCTCTTGTAAGCAAAGCAAAGAGAGGAATTCTTAGTGGCGTAGCACATATAGGCTATCTCAATGACCAATCAAAGGACAAAGGCAATCGTGGCTGGATCCAAGACCCAGTACGATACCCATTGGTAAAAAAATTGCTAATAGAATTCCTCTCTGGAAAATACTCCGTGCGAGAACTCCAAATATACGCCGATGAAAAACTTAGACTTAAAACAAAACAACGAAAACGACAAGGAGGAAAACCTATTGCCATTTCCTATATGTATAAATTTCTTAAAGATCCCATCCACGCAGGATTCTTCTTTAAAAGTAGTAATGGAGAAAAAACTAGATACGAATGCAAAGATCTTGAGCCCATGATTTCAGAAGATGATTATTGGAAAATTCAAAGTTTGCTTGGGAAAAAAGGAGCACCAAGAACTACAAACCGAAAAGCAGTTTACAATTATTTTGCTAGGTGTGGAACTTGCACTGGACATCTTTCTGCCGATTTTAAATTTCAAATGATTTGTCCAGTCTGTAAACACAAATTTCATTCTTTAAATAAAAATCATTGCCCAGCTTGCAATTTAACTATTGAAAAAATGAAGAATCCAACTATACTTAATTACACATATTACTATTGTACAAATAATAAAAAACACCGAACAAATTGTCCTGGAAGTACTATTGAAGAAAGAAGTCTTGAAACTCAGCTTTTGTTGGATATGGAACAAAAATTGTTAATAAGTAAGGAGCTTTCTGCTTGGTGTATTACAAATATAGAAAAAGTAAAGGACTCTGAGCTTGAAGATGCAATCAATATAAAAAGAAATCTAGAGCAAGAAAAGAAAGTGATTGAGGATAAGCAAAAAAAACTAATAATGCTTCGTATATCAAATGATCACAGCACTGAGGAAAATGCCTACCATGATAACATCCAAAACGAGCTACGCCAAAAACTATCTCTGATAGAATTAAAAATATCAGAAACCAATATCAACTGGATGGACGAAGCAAGGAAAGATTTTGATCTAATGCCTGAGATAGCATACATCATAAAGAATGGCAGTACAGAGGAGAAGATAGACGCCTTGCATGCATTTGGGTCGAACCTAACTATTTCTGACAGGAAACTCACTGTTATAAACAAAAATTCAATAGAGGCCTTCAAAAAGTGCCTAACTCTAGCAAAGGCTGAAAATGAAGCGTTCGAACCTTCAAAAACACTTGCAGATAAAGGAAAAACCGAGGTTTTTGCCTCAGTCATTCCTACTATGCACGGGTGGAGAGAATCGAACTCCCGCTAGAGGTTTTGGAGACCTCCGTACTACCACTATACGACACCCGCATTTTTTAAAAACAACACCCCCCCTCCTTGTCATTCCCGCAGAAGCGGGAATCCAGTTTCCAGAAAAACCTTCTACTATCAATAGATTTTCACTATAGCTTATCCCTGTAAAAACGGAAGCAAAAATAATATTCTATAAATATAATGCCAATATAATATAGCAAAAACAATTTCAAATAACAAATGCCAAATCAATATTGAAATCCAAAATTAAAAATTTGGCATTAGAATTTGATTTGGCATTTGGAATTCGTCATTTGAAATTAAGCTCTATTTCTTCTTCTTCTCTTTATGAATTGTGTGCTTCTTGCATCTCGAACAATGTTTTTTCAATTCAAGTTTTGTTTGAGAAAGCTTTTTAACATTCTTCTGAGAATAATAGTTAATTTCTTTGCATTCTGTGCATTGAAATTTAATAAGGTTATCTTGAGACATTGATTTAATCTTATAATTAATAATCTGAAAAATCCTCTTGTTCCTCTTCTTAAGGCAAAAAAGAGTCAAGGGGAATTATCTACAAAGTCACTTTAATTGAAGGACTCATCGTTGAAGAAATTGAAATTCCTTGAATATATTTACCTTTAAGTGCAGGTGGCTTATTTTTCATTAATTCCGTCTTAAATGCTTCATAATTTTCTTCAAGTTTTTTGCTTTCAAAAGAACGTCGTCCAATTACTTGATGAAGATTACTACTGTCATCATTTTTGAAATTTACCTTTCCTTTTTTCAAACTTTCAATAATTTCTTCAAGCTTTGGTCCAACTGTTTGGTTCTTTGCACTTGGCATTAAACCTCTTGGCCCAAGAATCTTTGCAATCTTAGCAAGTTTTGGCATCATCTCCGGAGAAGCCACTGCAACGTCAAAATCAATTTGACCACTTTCTGCAATCTCTTCAATCAACTTTTCTTCTCCTATTTTTTCAGCTCCAGCCTTCTTTGCTTCCGCTTCTTGGCTTTCTGTAAAAGCAACCACTTTCACATCTTTCCCTGTTCCATTTGGAAGAACAACTGACCCTCGAACTTGTTGGTCGGACTTTTTTGGGTCAACTCCTAATTTAACATGAACCTCAACGGCTTCATCAAATTTAGCTTTTGAGAATTTTTCCATAATTCCTAATGCTTCATCGATCCCATAAGTATTTCCCTTTTCATAGCCCTCTTCATCTTTTCGATAATTTTTTCCTCTTTTCATAATTTTTGTGTGTGGTGATTACGAACGCCTTAATAATAAGTCATTCTCCCACTATTATAAATTAATTACTCAGTTACTTCAATTCCTGCAGATCTTGCAGTTCCTTCAACGATTTTCATGGCAGCCTCAACGTCATTTGCATTTAAATCCACCATTTTCTTTTCTGCGATTTCTTGAACCTGTGCTTTTGTTACTTTTCCAACTTTATTAGTCAAAGGATTCCCTGCTCCTTTTTTAATACCTGCAGCTTTTTTCAATAGTTCTGCCGCTGGAGAAGTTTTCAAAATAAAATCAAAACTTCGATCCTCATAAACAGAAATCTCAACTGGGACAACATCTCCCATCATTTCTTTTGTAGCTTCATTGAATCGAGTACAAAAATCTTGAATATTCAATCCGTGTTGACCAAGAGCAGGTCCAATTGGAGGAGCCGGATTTGCTTGCCCTGCTTTAACTTGAAGTTTAACAACTGTAGTTACTTTTTTTCCAGCCATATGTTTGAATTACATTAAATAAATTAAATCTTCTGAATTTGAAGAAAGTCCAATTCAACTGGAGTCTCTCTTCCAAAAATATTAACCAAAACTTTTATCTTTCCTTTCTCATTATCAATCTCTTCAACTTTACTATCAAATCCCTTAAACGGACCATCCGTAATTTTGACTGACTCTCCCTTCGCAACATCAATCTTATACTTCGGTTCCTTGTCTCCTGTTTTCCCCTTGATAGACAAAATCTCCTCTGGATCAACTGGAGTTGGAGTAATTCCAAGACCAATGAAACCAGTCACATTAGGAGTGTTTCGAACAACATACCAAGAACTATCAGTAACAATCATGTTTACTAAAACATAACCAGGGAAAATTCTTTCTTCAACAGTAAATCTTTTTCCATTTCTAATCTTAATTTTCTTCTCCTTTGGAACCATTACTTCAAAAATTTTATCCTGCATTCCCATGGAATCAGTTCTCTGTCGCAAATTTCTTGCAACATTATCCTCATATCCGCTGTAAGTATGCAGAACATACCAAGCTTTTCCATGATCTTCAGTTTGCTTTGACATATTATAAAAAAATTAAAGATTACTAAATAATAAAATTTTCCATCAACATTGAAAAAATCATATCCAAAACTCCAAGAAACAATGCAACTAAAAGACTGATTACTACTACAGTAATAGTGTAATTAATAGTTCTCTGTCTAGTCGGCCAGGTAACTTTCTTAAGTTCTTCCTTGGACTCCTTAATAAAACTGAAAATTTTATTCATGATTTTTTTTATTAGACTTATTAGCTAAATGATAGCACATAAATCTTGGTTTAAAAAACAGCCTTCTCGGCGTTTTTTTAGTATTCTTATAATACTCCCCAAAAAACTAAATGTCAAGAAACAAAAATGTATGTTATAATCAAATTAAACAAACTCAACTGTCATTCCTGCGAAAGCAGGAATCCATTAGGAGAAAAACAAAAAATGCCAATACGATTAGCGAAAAAATATCGAGTTACATTTGTCTCATTTATCATTTTGATAGCAATGTTTTTTTTGATTATGAATGCTAACAATCTCGATAAAAACATAAAAGTATTAGATGGGCTTGATTTTGAAAATAAAGATAAAATTGCCGCTGAAAAACAAATAGCTGAAATGCTCGAAGGCTACCCAATGGAAAAAATGATTCCGGCTCTCATGAAAGAAGATATTGGAATCGCCGCCTTTGTTGTTAGTATTGCGAAAAAAGAAAGCAATTGGGGCAAAAGAGTTCCAGTCCTGAACGGAGAAGACTGTTTCAACTATTGGGGATATCGTGGAGGTGGAGAAAAAGTGACTCATGACAACTACACTTGCTTCGACACCCCAGATGAAGCCGTCCAAGTGATCTCCGCTAGAATCACAGAACTTGCCAAGGGTCAAAAACTTGATTCCCCAAAAAAAATGATCGTTTGGAAGTGCGGTTCAACTTGCGCCGGCCATTCCCCCGAAGGAGTCCGCAAATGGATCGCCGATGTCAGCCTATATTTCAACAAGATTGTTCAATAAAAAGAAGAAAGGATTTGTCTAAAACCTAAGCCTGAGAGAATGATTCCAAAAAACACTTCAGCACACGTAAGGACGTACGTCCTTACGTGTATTTTATTATAAGTCTTTCAAAATCATTGCTAACTAAGTTAATCTTATTTTCTTCTCAATCTTATACCCATTACAATGTTTTAACGTTCCCAGATAAGATTGCAAACTTTGATTAAACTTTTCTTCAGAAATTATTTTTTCTTTTAAGCATTTTCTATTTTGATAAATATTCTTCAGCATTCGTTTTTTAGTTTTTGTTCTCAAGATTCTATGCTCAGGAAAATTAACTATTCCTAAAAAATCAACACCTGAAGAAAATGTTTTGATAAAAGTTTTATTTGAATGCAATTCTAATTTCAATTTACTCCAAAGAAAATCTTTTATTTTCTCCAATAAGATTTCTAATTCTTTTTTATCTTCAGACAAAACTACAAAATCATCAGCATAGCGAATATAATATTTTGCTTTCAGTTTGTGTTTCACAAACTGATCAAATTTATTCATATAAATATTTACAAATAACTGTGAGATCAGATTTCCAAGTGGCAATCCAACATTTTCATTCCTTTTTGATGAAAAACTTTTAATTATATTTTCTAAAAGCCAAATAATCTTTTCATCCAGAATATATTCTTTTAATATTTTGATTAAAATTTCCTGATTAATGCTGGCAAAGAATTTTCTAATATCACCCTTCAAAACCCAGCAAAGCTTAGTGTTATTTTTACTAACTTTGTAAAAATATTCTCGAAATTTATCAATCGCTTTATGTGTGCCCTTGTTGTTTCGACAAGAATATGAATCAGAAATGAAAGTTTTATCAAAAAATGGATACAGAATTCTGTAGATTGCATGATGCAAAAGTCGGTCGCAAACTTTCGCTTTGTGAATATCCCTGGGCTTCGGATCATTGATCTTAAAGGCTTGATAACCACCGTGAGAATAGGTATGATTAAAAAGTTCGCTGTGAAGCAAGAAGATATTATCCATCAGACGAAAATAAAATTCTTGCACATCCTTTTTATTCTTTTTTCCGCAAACAAATTCCTGCCATGCTAAAAGTAGATTTTCTAAACAAATAATATCATTATAATTTCCACTAAATTGTTTTTTCATTTTATTATTTTTTAACCCTTACAATTATGTTCACCCATCCTCAGCTACCAGCAGTATTTGAAAAAATAAAAAGTTTGTATTTATTATGGTATGGATACTATCAAATTTTACCTAAAATTCATAGATACACATTAGGGCAAAAAGTAGATAGGATTTTTATGGAAATGATAGAATCCGTGTCTGTTGCCAGTTTTTCAAAACCAGAAGAAAAAGTGCCATATATAAAATTGGCGATCAGAAAATCTGATGTATTGAAAATATTTCTCAACATTCTCTGGGAAACAAAATCATTAGATGATAAAAAATATATTCAACTATCAGAAAAATTAAATGAGATCGGCAGAAATCTTGGAGGTTGGAGCGGTAGTGTTCAAAAGAAAAACTCTCCCGATAAAAAATAGCGAGAGAGAAATGAAAAGATTTGCGCACAACGCAGTGGGGTTGTTATCGTTCCAGTCATTGTCAAGCCAGTTGTAGTTCGAATTCCACTAATCGTCGTGGAAGTACAGATAACGAACGTAGAGATTGTCATTCGAAGGATTGCGGAAACGTACAGAATGCCACCAATATCACCACCCGTAGAATACTCTCCGAGTTGAATTTTATTCGACATCTAAAATGCCCTAGCACTCTATACCAAGTATCTTCATTTTTTTAAAGTTCCCACCTGCAAAGTTATCGTGTAACATTGCGGACAGGTTTGCATACATCACGCTATTTTCAACCTTGATTAAAAATATTCTGGATTGTATGGATACTGGATTCGGAAGTAAAAAACCCTATCTACCTTCAGGCAGGCCTGATCGCTTACATATTTTCCTACTACCTTTTTTATTATAGCACAAAATTAAAGAGTCTCGTGTAAATACAACACAAGACTCATTTTTTTCGCTTCTAAGAGCTAAGTTTCAGAGTTCCGAAGAACTAATAAGCTTAGCACAAAGATCTAATTTGCGCACAACGCAGTGGGGTCGTTATCGTCCCAGTCATTGTCAAGCCAGTAGTAGTTCGAATTCCACCAACCGTCGTGGAAGTACAGATAACGAACGTAGAGATTGTCAAACGAAGGAGAGCGGAAAATAACGGCCCAGAAGAAAATGAACCGAATATCTCCCTTCTCATCCTTCTTCCAATCTTCCGGGAGGAGATATGAGTGATCAAGAATAGCATCCAAAATATTCGGATGCAACACGAGTTTCCCCGTAAGCTCCTCCCGAAGTTCATATCCCTTAATAGTATTGCCGTTTTTCTGTCGCTCGGATAGATACAGACTGACCTTTCGGTTATCTATATACAATCCATCCAAGCGTTTTTCAATTTTCACCCAACCACTACCGATTTGAGATTCAATCTCCGCTCCATTAAAAGGAAGTTTAATCGGAGCGTCGAGATTAACCATAACAGCAGTACCGCTCAACATTTTGACAAGTTGAGTTTCGAGGAACTTCTCTCCGAGCTGTT
The DNA here is from genome assembly GCA_964421125.1 of uncultured Bdellovibrionales bacterium. Classification (GTDB taxonomy): domain Bacteria; phylum Patescibacteriota; class Minisyncoccia; order Moranbacterales; family DUUL01; genus UBA2193. The sequence continues at coordinate 721 of CAYQVD010000007.1, read as the reverse complement.
TTAAGGTCTTATTAAAAAATTCCTTGCCATCCCCCCAAATCAACCATTCGAGGATCTCAACCCCGACCTCCATTTTTTTTAGCGTATCACGAATAATCGTGAATACGCTGATTAATACAGAAAAAAACCGCCCAACTTCTTTCCAATTCAACGTCTTTTTCATTTTCTACTCCTTCGCCTCCTCATTGTGAAATATAGATTTTCACTCCGACTTAGCTATTAGGATTTTTTGCTTCCAGCTAAAAACCAACCACGGTTTCGCCACAGCAGAAAAAAGTCTTCTCAAAAACTCCTTTCTACCATGGCAAATCACACCTTTTACTTGATTTTAAAGAGCTTACATTTAATTTATAATTATACATATTTTTACAGTTTTGTCAAATTCCACATGCTACATTCTGGTCCCAATCTTAATCTAGAAAGACAAAAAACTGAAACTTTATTCAACAAAAAAATTACTTTCACACGTAAGGATGTACGTCCTTACGCGGATAAATTTTAAAAAATATTATTTCATATTACTGTCACAAATAACTGCCTTTAAAACTTGAAATCATCATTCTCAAAAAAACAAAAAATTGTTAATTAATGCATGTACACATAATTACGTAATTAATTACTTACATAAAAACATCCTCGCCTAAACGGGGATGCTCTCTTTATCTAAAAGTTTTCTAAAAACTTATTTCAAAGTTACAGTTGCACCAGCTTCTTCCATTTT